>JAAXWQ010000002.1 GCA_013335115.1 Chlorobiaceae bacterium
TCCACGCATGGGTGCAAAATACCCATTAGTGCGAAAACTCGGGAATCAGAAAATATTAACTAACATAAATACAATAACTTATTTTTTCCCTACTGGTCACTTTCCCAAAAGTGGCGAAGTCAGGAAAAAAATCAAGCGGAAACACCCCCACGCGTGTGGGGAAGACCCGAGACCTTGACGGCGAACGTCGGCGGGATGTTGAAACACCCCCACGCGTGTGGGGAAGACGACTCGTGCAGGATGTCGGCCGTCCTCTGGACGGAAACACCCCCACGCGTGTGGGGAAGACTCGCTGTACTGCTTTTCTTCAGCGTCACAGTCAGAAACACCCCCACGCGTGTGGGGAAGACTAGCCCAGCGCCTCGGCGTCGCCGAACGCACTGGAAACACCCCCACGCGTGTGGGGAAGACGAACCGCTCTGCCTGCTCGAGGGTCGGGAACCGGAAACACCCCCACGCGTGTGGGGAAGACTCGATACGTGCCGGGATCATGTCGAGGTCCTCGGAAACACCCCCACGCGTGTGGGGAAGACGCTCTTTGGCCCTGTCGAGAAACCATTCCATGAGAAACACCCCCACGCGTGTGGGGAAGACAAGAGAGGCTTCATGCATGCACCGAATGGCCCAGAAACACCCCCACGCGTGTGGGGAAGACCCGCGGACCTGCACCTCGACCGCTTTGAACGGGGAAACACCCCCACGCGTGTGGGGAAGACTGATGCGGTGGCGGGCTTGTCGAAGATGTAGAGGAAACACCCCCACGCGTGTGGGGAAGACAACTCGCCGGCAGCCTCCTTGAGTTTGCCCTGGGAAACACCCCCACGCGTGTGGGGAAGACCACCCGCTACCGGAGTTCGAGCCTTCATTCTAGGAAACACCCCCACGCGTGTGGGGAAGACGAGTACCGCGAGCCGCACCGGTCCATTATCCTGGAAACACCCCCACGCGTGTGGGGAAGACCTGTAAAGGTCGCGTGTGTCATCTCAGTCTCCGGAAACACCCCCACGCGTGTGGGGAAGACCGTGCGTCGGTTGGGAAAGCACGGAAGCCGTAGGAAACACCCCCACGCGTGTGGGGAAGACGTTCCTCATTCTGGGGTAACGCTTGGGTAGTCAGAAACACCCCCACGCGTGTGGGGAAGACGAAGAGTTTCATAGCGCATACGACAAGGATACAGAAACACCCCCACGCGTGTGGGGAAGACGTCGCTGATCGCGTCCATGGGTGCCCTCTGGTAGAAACACCCCCACGCGTGTGGGGAAGACGCCGCACGCATGATCTCGACAGCCTGTAAATCGGAAACACCCCCACGCGTGTGGGGAAGACAGAGTGGAGCTTGTGCGATCCTGCCTCATGGGAGAAACACCCCCACGCGTGTGGGGAAGACCGATCCCGGTGGTCCCGGTGCTCGGCAAGGAGGGAAACACCCCCACGCGTGTGGGGAAGACTTAAGATCAGCGACTTCGCGCTGATGAGCAGTAGAAACACCCCCACGCGTGTGGGGAAGACCCTCCTTATTTGAGAGCTTTCAGGAGCTCGATGGAAACACCCCCACGCGTGTGGGGAAGACAACTTCTCCATGTTGATCCACGCCTGCCCGCTGGAAACACCCCCACGCGTGTGGGGAAGACACCATGCAAAGATAAAGTACCAATAGCAGAAAGAGAAACACCCCCACGCGTGTGGGGAAGACACCTGTGGACGAATGTGCAGAAGGTCGCGGCTGGAAACACCCCCACGCGTGTGGGGAAGACGAGACCGGTGGAGCTTCCTGAATAAAAGTAGAAGAAACACCCCCACGCGTGTGGGGAAGACCACTATGTGTGTATACCAGATTGGTGGTGTACGGAAACACCCCCACGCGTGTGGGGAAGACTCGCTGAGTTCCTCGGCGTCGCCGTCAAGGTCGGAAACACCCCCACGCGTGTGGGGAAGACTCTATCGTGTAGATGACGGACCATAGCCTGTCGGAAACACCCCCACGCGTGTGGGGAAGACTCAGGACCATCGCCCAAATCAACAAGAGATGAAGAAACACCCCCACGCGTGTGGGGAAGACGTTAAATCAGCATAAAGACCAGAGGTCCACGAAGAAACACCCCCACGCGTGTGGGGAAGACTTCCCCAAGACCACAGGGTTCCATCAGTCTTTGGAAACACCCCCACGCGTGTGGGGAAGACGACCGCGTAATGGCTCAAAAACAGCGGAGGGCGGAAACACCCCCACGCGTGTGGGGAAGACTCTTGATTGGGCTTCCGATTCTCGGCATACTTAGAAACACCCCCACGCGTGTGGGGAAGACGGTGCGCCCTCGCCGTCGGCCAGCAGCATGTAAGAAACACCCCCACGCGTGTGGGGAAGACTCTCCCTCTGGTGAGCTTATTCTGATAACCGTAGAAACACCCCCACGCGTGTGGGGAAGACTTCAATCCTTGGCCGTCGGCATCGTTTCCGTAGGAAACACCCCCACGCGTGTGGGGAAGACCACCGGTAGCCGGGACAACCCGACCGGAATCCAGAAACACCCCCACGCGTGTGGGGAAGACCGTAAAAGCCGCTTTCTTCGCTAAGTACGGCAGAAACACCCCCACGCGTGTGGGGAAGACGCCGGCGCCGGCTTCGGCGTCGACTCGGTTATGGAAACACCCCCACGCGTGTGGGGAAGACGAGTTCGCTATGGCGCGCGCCGGGCGCGACGTGGAAACACCCCCACGCGTGTGGGGAAGACGGTCGCGTTGCCCATAGCGCAGGCATCGATTGAGAAACACCCCCACGCGTGTGGGGAAGACCCGCACGTACTCCCGAGTGGTGCGAGCACTCGGGAAACACCCCCACGCGTGTGGGGAAGACGGCGATCTCGGAGAAGTTCGACGAGGGGGACAAGAAACACCCCCACGCGTGTGGGGAAGACCGGTACTTCGTCCCTTGCCCTCACTGCGGGGAGGAAACACCCCCACGCGTGTGGGGAAGACCGGATGAGGAACAAAAGGAACGACAGGGAACAAGAAACACCCCCACGCGTGTGGGGAAGACTCGATGACGATGGTCTCAACGCCGTGCAAAAAGGAAACACCCCCACGCGTGTGGGGAAGACTCCTCTTCAACGATTGATGGCGGAACGTTCTAAGAAACACCCCCACGCGTGTGGGGAAGACTTTCTTTTTCTTTTTCTACATATCGGGAAATTAGAAACACCCCCACGCGTGTGGGGAAGACAGCTCGGTCCCGTCTCGAAGCGGGACGAGGATGGAAACACCCCCACGCGTGTGGGGAAGACGCCATCAAGCGCAAGGATGACGACGTCCATCCAGAAACACCCCCACGCGTGTGGGGAAGACCCGGTGACGGAGATCGCCGCCGGCCACCTGACGGAAACACCCCCACGCGTGTGGGGAAGACTCCCCCGCTCCATCAAGCGCCTCCTCTGTCTCAGAAACACCCCCACGCGTGTGGGGAAGACCTCTCGGCCTTTGCCGTCAACGTCTGGCACACGGAAACACCCCCACGCGTGTGGGGAAGACGACGACAGTGTATAACGCGTATCCCATTTACGAGAAACACCCCCACGCGTGTGGGGAAGACCTGGCTCCGAAAAAACAGAGCCTCAGCCGGGTGGAAACACCCCCACGCGTGTGGGGAAGACTTGCTGAGAAACGACTACTGGGGAAAAGGCCTAGAAACACCCCCACGCGTGTGGGGAAGACTTGCGGCCCTGATGGAGATCGGCGGCGAAGTCGGAAACACCCCCACGCGTGTGGGGAAGACACTGGAATTTACAAGGGTTTGCCGGCGTCGGGCAAATTGTTGACAGGAATTTCTGCAGACTTTTCAATCACCAGCTGCAAGCCGGAGAGTTCGATGAGGCCTTTTCGCGTATCCCCCATTCCGTAAACTTCATAGCCTGGGGCCGTATTGGAGCTATTGAAAATCATGACGCCGCTCTTCGGCGGACAGTGCTTGTGAAGATAGTCCACAACCTTTTTTGCAAGACTGTCTTTTGCGCCAGAGACAAAGATGTTTGCCCTCGGCTCGATGAACCAGAGCTTCATTCTTCCGCGAACAGCGGGAGGAAGGTCATTGGCTATCACGACGAGCATTGCTTTTTGCCGAGTATGGTTTCGATGTCAGGGCCGATTCTGCCGAGAAGGTCGATTTCGATGACGTTCTTCCTGAATGCCGTGGCGATTTTGTGCCGGTCGTAATAGCCGGCCATCTCGGCAGTCAGGGAAAATGCGAGTTCAATAGAGAGCTGTTGTTTGTAAAGATCGGCAAGGTCATAAATGAATGGTAGCGGACTTCCTGAGTGAATGAAGCCTATGTGTGGCGAGTAGCCCATGCTGTGTACCGCAGATGAAATGATGCTATACAATGCAGCGTTGGCGGCCGTCAGAATCCTGTTCGTGGTGTCGCTCATTTCAAATTGTCCTGGTACGAACCGCCTGCCTGTCCATCCGACGTTGTACTTTTCAGCCATCTGTTCGTAGAATTTCCGTACGCGTAACCCTTCCATGCCCATCATCTGCTGGAGCGATTTTTTCTGCAGGTCGGCATCGGGGAAGCGATAAGCAAAGAGCCTCCGAGCAACCTCAATGGATTTTGCCGGGTTGGCGGCAAGCATCATCTGATGGTGCATGTTCCTCGTATTGCTTGTCGGGGTTTGACCACTGGCATAAAACATCATGCTGTCATCGCCGACCCAGCAAATACCGCAATTGGCTGCCGCCATTACCTTTACCGCTTCATGTGTGACTGTGGTTCCCGGGCCTAACAGTATGCAATTCAGCATAGCAACGGGAATCCGAACCACATTACAGTCACAATCAATCCATTTTATACTGCTATCGTCGATTTCCATCCGGCCCCGCTCCAAATAGATAAACGGGTACTTCTCCTTAACCTGTGGCAGGGTATCTCGTGTTACTTTGATAAGAAGTCTTGCCGGATTTCCTTCGTTGGCAATCTGCTCATTCCTACCCATTGTTGTTGTAAATGATGGTTACCCTTCGTTCGCGATACTTTTTTCTTGTACCGAACTGCACCGGAACATCGTTCAGTATGACAATCTCTCCGTCATGCACGCCATCAAGCACACAGAATGCTTCGACAAGCGATTTTCCGGCGGCAATATGTGCTGCTTCTTCTAAGGCTGCCGCCTCCGATGCGAAACAGCCCCGGAAAATCAAGTCAGTCGGCACACAGCATTTCCTGCCGAGATAGACATCCCAAACAGGAGCCTGAAGCGCTTCGGAGCATTCGCGACCCATTGATTCCGGGACTTCCATAGCGACAGCAAAGGTAGCGTCCTGTAAATAGTAGCGGTAGGTCATTTTGGTTCCGCCGCCTACCGCTTTATCTCCATCGCGTTTTTTCGGAATCAACATCGTTTCCCATGGGTCGCTATCATCAAAGCTACTGCCGACCATCTGAAAATCCCGGAGCAGCGGCGGACGGTCATCGTTCTTCCTGAAGGCCCGCACGGTCTGGCGGAGAGGTGCCAAGGCCGCGAGGAGTTCCCGCTGCTCGCCGCCTGCACCGAGGGCGCAGCAGAGAAGCCCGAGCAGGCCTGATTTGGTCGGAAAGTCAAGCGTGTCCCTCCGCCCGAACCGGGAGTCGTTTCCCCACGATTGCAACGGGGCTTCAAGCCATAACAGAATGACTGGATTGCTCATGATTTCGCTTCGATAAAGTTCCTGATTTCCTCGACCAGCCGGTCGATGCTGAACGCCTCATCTTCGCCGAAGGTGAACTCCCGCTCCTTTCCGAACAGCGATCCAGCAAGCCTCTCTTTTTTGCGGAGATATTCGCCGAGTGCGACGATACTCGGCTGGAGGAATCCGCCATTTTCGGCTTTGACGGCAGTCTCGAAAGGAACCTGGAGTCGTTGGCCTTTGCGGATGTAAATTTTCGCAAACTCCCATGGCGATGCGCCCGACTGCGTAGCCTGGCGTGCACTCGGGACGGCGACGAAGAGCGCCATCGTAAAAGCATCAACAGCTTCAGCAAGATCCTGACCGCCAAGGTTCTCCCATAGCTGTCCAAGGTCGAGGCTGATGTAGCGATAGTAAGTTGCGGAATTGAACTCGAGGCTGCCCATGTGTGCCGAACCCGGCTCTTCGGCCCAATCGTCGAGGGCAGTAAAGAACTCGACCTCGTTGCTCACCTTGTGGGTAGAGAGAGCATGGGAGAACGACGAGGCGGCTTCGATGTTCAATTCGGCAGCCTGGGCGACCATCCGGCCGAAAAGGGCGATATCCAGACCATCTTTGGCGGGATTGAGCACTTTTTTCGAAATTTTCACCAATTCCTTGTCGCTGAGCTTTCCTGCGTCAAACTCTTTTTCCGCAGCGTATTGCGCCAGAGCGTTTGCTTCCGTTTCACTGAAGAAAAAAAGAGTATCGTTACTAAATGTTTCGGCAATCTTTTCTCCGCACGCTCTGGCAAGCTCATTGTCAGCTCCAAGTGCGACACAGGCGTTAGCCGTGTAACCGGCGATTTTTTTACTCCGGATGCCAATCCTGACGCCGAGCTCGTGCATGGCAAGACGCACCTGCCGTTTCCAGCACTGAGAGCTGACCCGCGCACGGGTATTGCCCCCGATCATGGCGGTTTTCGGAGCGCCGACATCGTCCCTGTTCAGGCAGGTGACGGGAAATGACTGGATGATGTGGAACTCGATACGATGGCCCTTGAATGGATTGTTGTTCATGGATAGTAGGGGTTAGTGGTTTGAAATATCTTTGATCGGTTCGATCTGCAAGAGCCCGAAGCCGAATGCCCGACCGCGGCCGATGCCTCTCCTGAAGCTCTCCATAAAGAGGTCGCGGTTGTTGACATGGAGCACTCCCGAAATCCTGGAGGCTCCATGGGTGAGTTGGTGGCTCTGCTTGGAGAATTGCCTGACAGGCAGCATCCGGACATCAAGCCGTTCAGGGTCAACACTGAATCCCCACGACGTTAGCGACTTGCCACTGAACCATGTCGTCACCTCTTCACGGCTCTTGATGGGGACTCTTTTACCTTGACGATCTTTTTTCGTAGGGTTGAGCGTAACCTCGAACTTGTAGGACTGGTGCTTGAGGAACTCCTCGGGGACAGGCGAGGAGTTCAGCTCTCCATGCGCCGGCGGCAACGGGTGCCTGTCCGAAAGGATGAGGATTTTCCGGCTCATGGCATCACCGCCTTTGTCGGCGAAAAGAAAGCCGCTGGGAATGCTCGCCTGCTTCTCTTCGTCAGACCGGATATCTTCGAAGAGGCTATAGACAACACGGTGAAGCGAATAGTCGTCTGTCAGGCGCAATGCCATGATGTCTTTTCTGGTGAGGGTAAGAATGCTTGCGATCATGCAGCCTCCCCTTCTTTCACGTTTTCGGAGGATTGTCGGTAGAAATCGAGTGCCCACGCTGATTTGACCCGATTACTGTCGTAGCCAAAGCTCACAAGTTGCCTGAGCAGTCTGGCGTAGTCAATCGATATCTGGGTTTTTGTTTCGATTAGGCTTAAAATCGGGCGAAGGATACGGCACGCTTCCGGCACAGAATTGCAGGCAAGCAGCCTCCGGATCCTGGCTTTTGCCTGCTCGCTCTTGCATTTTTCATCATAGCAAAAGGCGATAGCCTTGCCGATGCCCGATGTGCCGTTGCTGTCGATTTTTGCTCTGGCAATGGCTGCGGCGATGGTGGCATAAGGAATCCGCTCGAACCGGTTCTCAAGATTGATGGAAAAGCGTGCAAGATATTCCCAGCTCTGGTATTCAGTGGCAGGATTGTCGGCGCGGCGCAGCGCGGCAGCCGCCCCTTTGTCCTTCTGGCAAAGCCCTATCACATACTGCACGAAGGCTTCCGGCCTGCCGGTTTTCTTGTCGTTCTCACTGTTCATGACCATTGAATGTTCAGTTGTTAATGAAAGATCTCGACAGGTCCGGCCGGCATGCCGCCCACGCATCAATCTGACGCGCTGTCTCCTTCGGGCAGAATGCGTCGAATGACTGCAAGGCAAGTGCGGCAATGGTTTTCCCAATGGCAGGAAGCCTTGCTGGCTCATAGCAGGCATCAACCAGCTCCTGGAATCGCCGTTCGCTGAGTTGCCAGAAGAGAGCCGTCGCGTTGGAGGCTAGCGCGCCGCCATCCATATTTTGGCTGGCGAAATACTTTTTTGTCGCCGAATAGACCATTTTAGAGAATCGGTCGAGTCGCGCCATCTCTTGCTGGAACCGGGAGTACCAGAGTTCATCGATGGCGGTGGAATCGAAGAGGATGAGGGACTCGACAAAATCGTTGTCCTGTTTGACCGATTGGTCTCCTGCGTTTGCACTAACACGAAGCCCTCCTGACCAAATGCCGATCTGCTGATGGCGCTGTTTGGCCCGCGCAAGTCCGTATTTAATGAACTGGCATTCATATCCACTGTTGGCATTGTTTCCAAGGAAGGCCAGCATTGAGGGAAGTTCACGCCATGGGCGTTTGTCTGGATCGACCCAGACCACCTTGGGCTGATTATCCTGAAACTGGACCATCATGCCTGGCTCTCTCCAGCCCTCCTTGTGGCTAGGATATTGAAGCCCTTCGACGTAGTAAATGCCCTCTCCTTCCAGGAGGACGAAACGCGATAGAGCAACCAGCGTCGCCATGTAGGACCCATTCAGATTGGTGGCTACAGGGCACGTTTCACCTTCCGGCATCAGTTCCCAAGGGGGCGTACCGAGGCCAAATTTCCAGTAAGGGTTAGCGCTGATCTGTTCCCGTGAAAGCAGGTTCAGTAGAAGGGTGTCGAGCAAGGCTGGACCGGTAAGGAACGAGTGAAGGTAGCCAATGTAGTTGCCGATGCTCGGCCCCGCTTTGGCAGAAACCGATTTTCCCATAAATCCGGGACTGAGTGGGGTTAGGTTTTTTTCGATTCTCTTTCCACCTAAGGCGAAGTTCATGAGCGTAACGACAAAGAGCGCCATTCCGGCAGGATCGCTGGTTTCAGCAATCTGGAACTGGCTGAGGATTGTATTGTTTTCAGCTGGCATGTCGGGGTAGAAGCCCATGCCGATGGGCCGGGGAAAAGCGTTTAGCTCTGCCTGTTTCTCGGCAGCCTCCTTTTTCCTGACCGGAGCGGAAGGTGCGGATTTTAGTTCTCGTTGCTTTCTCTCCTCAATCAGCTTCTTGACGGACGGCATCTGCAGAAATGGCTTTTCTCCGTATAGCCAAAAGCGGTCGTACCACTTTTCGAGATAACGGAGACACTCTACGTGGAATGTCTCTACGTCGAGCTTTTCAAGCTCCTCCGTGCTCTCCGGCGTGCAGGCCGCCTGGCCGATGGCCAGCAGAAGCTTGGTGAGGGCGATTTTCTGCACGGGGTTACCGCCGAGGGCAGGAAGGGTCGGATCGCTGAAAATCTCGCCGAGGCTTGCACGCCCTTTGCCAATGACCGGAATCCACGGTTCATCGATCAGGTTGAAACGATTTTGCATGGCTGTTTTTTCCATGGCGGCTATGGTTTAACGTATTGGTATCCCAAGCGGGAATTGTAGCTCAGTTCGTATGACTCCGACGCTCTGCCCATGCCCGGTAATTTCAGCCTGCCATCGTCACCCACGATGGCGACGCGCAGAATGCTTTCGCTCCGCGAGGGGTCGCCGAGGTAGAAGTATGGCTTGAGCCAAGAGAGCATGTTGCGTCCAAGCACGTCGGGCGCGGCGTACTCGGCGATCTGAATGGTTTGCGTGGCGAGGATGGCGGCCAACTTCCGTTGCTCTGTTTTCGAATCCGCCGTGAATTGCCACGGGAGGTGGAGTGAGCGTCCATCGAGGAGCACCACTGTGGTTGCGCCCGCTACGTGATCGTGGCTTACCGTTTTCAGCAAAAGCAACTCGATGGAGTCGATGTCGCTGTAACGAGTGCTGACCGTGGTATCGGGTTTGGCGCCAAGGTTCATCGATACGCCCTGAAGCGCAAAGCGTTCGAGCGTATCCTTTCGATTCTGGAGGTCGGCTTTGAGTTTTGACATCGCCTCGCTCTCCGCCCTCGGTTCGTAGGTGCGTTCGAGAAGCCCGCGAATATCGCCCGGCAGAGACAGTTTTTCCAAACAACTCCAGACCTGAAGGGTGCGCAGAAGCACGTAAGGACTATAGACTTTTGCGGTTTTGCCGAATGCGTTGTCGGGGTCTTGCTCCGCTTTATCGAACACCGCACTGATAAGCCATGTTTCGCAAGTCGCGCCTGCCGGGCGTTGGTGGAAATCGTGCCGCCACAAGCGTCCGATGCGTTGCAGGAGCATGTCGGTCGGACAGAGGCGCGTAACGAGGAAATCAGCGTCGATGTCGAGGGATTGTTCAAGCACTTGTGTTCCGACAAGGATACGTCCTCTTTCGCCCCGGAACGCCGAGTCTTTTGCTCCGTATCGTGTAACCCAATACTCTTCAAGCGCCTCACGGTCGGCATGAATGAAGCGCGAATGGAGGAGGCCGCACTCGATTTCCGTTCCATCGGATCTGGCGGCAAGAATTTTATAGGCCTGTTGTGCCTCGGCGACGGTATTTTCGATCCAGAGAACCTGTTGGCCGGCATCCGCCCGATCGAGTGCTGCTTCGTAAGCTACTTCGACGTCCAGAATTGAGCGGATACTTACCGTTTTCTCATCAAGGGATTCCGGAACGATTTCAATCGGTTCAAGCTTACCGGATGGCAGTGCGGAGATGACGGGGTATGGCGCCGCTGTATTTTTATTTATTCCAAGAAGCCTGCATCGGCGCTCATGGGTGAGCGTTGCGCTCAGAATAATAATGGTGCAATGCAGTTGCCGCAGTTCATCAACCAATCGATCGAGGATGGTGCCTGTATAGGCGTCGTAGGCATGGACTTCGTCGAGGATGACGACCTTTCCGGCAAGTCCAAAAGTACGGACGAAGCCGTGTTTCACATTCATGGCAGCCATCAGCGCCTGATCGATCGTGCCGACGGCAAATGGCGCAAGCAAGCCTCTTTTGGCGGTGTTGAACCAAGCACCTCCGGGGGCGCCATCCTGACCGAGTTCAAATTCTTTCAACCTCGCATTACCGTGTAGCAGGAACGCTTCCCGGTGGAGGGAATGTGGCTCAAGCACTCTTTCAAGAAATTGATTCACCCGCAAATGAATGCGGTTTGAGGTCAGTTGTGTCGGCAGCGCGAAGTAAATACCGGTTGCCTGTCCGGACGAAACAATGGAGTAGGCCGCGTAAAGGGCTGCTTCGGTTTTGCCGATACCCATTGGGGCTTCAAGGATATAGGTGCCGGAAAGCGATGCCTGTTCGATAAGGCTCTGCTGGGTCCTCCTCGCTTCGAAATCGAAAATATCCCTGAACGAAAGGCCCTGGATTAATTTTGGGGAGATGAAACCTGCCGCATCAACAGCGGAGACGATCCTGTCTTTCCAGGATGCTTCGGGATTATCGAATGCCGAGCCTGAACCAATCCAGTCCGCAACGGAGGTGAGACCGGCAAGCACTCGGGCCTGAAGAAAATTCCGGATTAGGGGGAAACGCTCGTCGAAGGACTTCCCGAGCATTTCCATCAACGCGTTCCTCTGATTTTGCCAAGCAGGGCCACCGAATTGCTCGGCATCAGCGGAACGGGCATTTGTGTTTGGAGAATAGCCGTGGTGACAACCGGCTATGGACGGGATGAATTTACCGGGGTTCAGTGCCTCCAAGGCGCATTGGCTAACTCCGGCATGACCACCCCAACATTTATTTTCATCGAGTGATGGATCGACATTGTGAAGATTTTCAAGGATCGAAGGAGCGGCATTATCAATTGCTGAATGGATTTTCTTCTGGAACGTCGGACTTACCTTGCCGAGATCATGGCAGGCAGCAACCAATGCGGAGCCTTCCGGAAAAAATGAATGCTGGAGGTAGTCGGGATATCGGGATATCATTTCTTTTGCGACCTCTCCGACAATGAGGCAATGATCGAATACTGTTCTGCCAGCAACAGAGCGCCCAAAATCATTTATCCTCGATTTCGCAAGGCAAAGATTTAATGATAGTGTCGGATTTTCAGCTGGAGCAACCGGTTTTTTTACCGTGGGATATCGCATGCCTGATTGCGTTTCAATTTAACATTCCCCTCTCCCCCATCACCGTCGAATCCTGTCTGTCCATCTCACGCGGCCCGGTTGCTTCGAGAAGCCCGACCTGGGCTCCGGAGCGCACATAAAGCGGGACTGGACATGATTGAGCAAAGGGATCAATCATCCCATAGGTTGTGTCCATGCTTCTGTAAATGGATACAGCGACAATCCCAAAATGTTCAGAGTCCTGGGTGCCCTGATGGGCAGTGCTGAGTCGGGAGCGCGCCGGTCCAGGTATGTCCTGGCGCTCATGTTCGAAAAGGAACGGCAGCGGGTAAGGGGATTTGGCGATATCATTCCGCGGGTTGTCTGAGTTCCGAGGGTTAACTGCTGCAACTTACTACGGGACCCGGGACAAAAACCGTCCGACGTGGCAACTTTGTCATGCCGAACACACGGACAATTATCCCGGTGATACTACTTCATCAAAATAGGGGAAAAATGGGCAAATACTGCAATTATCGCAATCTTATACGGTCGCGTTCAGCGTATTCCCAGGGGATACGCCATCCTGCCGGCTTCATTTTTTCAAGTGAACCAAGCGCAAGCTTCCCATCGATGATTGCATGCTCAACCAGTTTCTGAAGAACCCATATCGCGCCCCTGTAATCCCGCTGCTGCAGATTCGGAGAGGCATGGTTAAGGCCGTATCAGCCATCCATCCATGGAGAGGCCGTATTCGTGCTTCAGCCGGTAGCATTCCTGCCCCCCCAGATTTTGAATCACGGCCTTTGCTGAAGCAAGGAATGCCCCGGCAACGCGATTGCATGCTTTTCCGCATCCAATCCGGACGCCTGTTCAAAGAAGTGGGCATCGTGAAATACAACCGCGTTTTGAAAATGAGTGGTAAAATCTGTTCCTTACTTCAACAACGGATCTTTGCCGATGGCTGCCCGTAGCGGCCTTGCTGCAGGTCCAATAATCCCTGAAACCGTGACTGCCGACCTCCACCACCTTTCCGAAGCGGTCATCTCGATCGACAACCTCCTGCACAACCTCGCCTGCATCCGGGAGATTACGGGCAGTACTCACAGGATCATGGGCATCGTGAAGGCGAACGCCTACGGCCATGGGGCTCCTGAGGTCACGGCTGCGCTCGAATCGGCAGGGGTGAGGGATTTCGGCGTAGCGAACGTCCATGAGGCGATCGAGCTCCGACAGGCCCACCGGTTACAGGGCGATTCGAGGCTCCTCGCCTTTGCGGCCCCGCTACCACAGCATATCGGGCTCTATCTTGAACATGGGGTGGAGATGACCCTCTGCGACCTGGCAAGCATCGAGTCCGCCTCGGCAATCGCTGCGGCCGGCGGTGGGATGCTGCGGGTGCAGGTGAAGGTCGACACGGGCATGGGCAGGCTCGGGGTCAGTCCCGCAGATGCGGCGGCGCTCCTCGATGCCGTCGACCGTGCGCCAAACCTCGAACTGGCCGGCATCTACACCCATTTCGCCGAAGGGCACGACGCGAACGGCTTCACGGCGATCCAGCTGGAACGGTTCCTGGCGGTAACGGGCGAGTATGAACGGAAAACGGGACGGCGCGTCCTGAAGCATGCCGCCAGCAGCGGGGCGATCGTTTCGAAGCCGTCGGCGCACCTCGACATGGTGAGGCCGGGCATCCTGCTCTACGGCTGCCATCCGGTGGACTCGAATCCCACGCCCCTGCCGGTGAAGCCGGTGATGCAGTTCCAATCCACCGTGATCTTCGTGAAGGAGGTTCCCGAAGGCGCGACCGTCAGCTACAATCGCACCTGGGCTGCGCCCGGACCAAGGAGGATCGCGACCGTCGCCGCCGGATATGCCGACGGGTTCCACCGCGCGCTGACGAACCGTGCGAAGGTCTCCATCGGCGGCCGGACCTTCGACCAGATTGGCACGGTCACCATGGACCAGATCATGGTCGATCTCGGCGAGGACCGTACCGTCCAGCCTGGCGACACGGCCGTGCTCTTCGGCTGGGACGGGCCGTCTGCCGGCCAGCAGGCCCTGGCCGCCGGCACGATCAGCTACGAGCTCCTCTGCTCGGTCTCACGCAGGGTCCCGAGGCTCTTCCGGAATGGCTCGCCACGAAGTTGACGAACGGTCGGTATATCGCCGTTTTGTCCTATATTATCCGTGCAGACCTGATACACCGGAAACCTTCACGGCCCCCCCAACCGATGAAAGACTTCCTCCAGAACCTCTCGGTCCGGCTCGGCATCACCAGGGCCGAAATGACGGCGGTCACCGCCCTCCTCTTTTTCCTCGTCCTCGGCGGCATCATCCGCTACGGCAGCTCCGTCCAGGAGGCCGACCGGCTCATCCGGGAAGCCGAGCGTACGAAATTTTCGGAAGCCGAGGTCGACAGCCTCCTTCGGCTGGCCCCCGGCGTCGACCTTGCAACGGTTGCCGAGGAAGCGAATGCTCCCGGAACGGAAGCTTCGGCAGGCCATCAGGGGGACTCAGCGCCAAGGCACCAGGCAAGGCCCCCCAAGTCGCAGTTTACGGGCACCGTCGCCTTCAACCGCGCGACCGCGGCACAGCTGCAGCAGCTCCCAGGCATCGGGCCGGCCATCGCGAAACAGCTGATCGGGTTCCGGGAGGAAAAGGGTGGAAAAGTTCGACAATTTGACGATTTTCTGGAAGTCAAGGGAATCGGGAAGAAAAAGCTCGAAGTCCTGAAAAAGCACCTTACCCTCGAATAATGAGCAGGAGCCTTATCGCCTGTGCGCTTGAAGCCCACACCACAACCATCGTCAGAGTCAAGTCGTCCGGAGGACCTTCCTGCACGGTGACCGCATGCCGGACGGTCGGTTACGGCCTTGAAGAGATGCAAGGAACGAAAAGGAAGAAGTCGATGGCGAAAATCGCAAAGGTGATCGGAGCGTGGCCTGGCGAGCCGCTTGCCATCTCGATCTCCCCCTCGTCCATCCTGACCCTCCCCGCATGGTTCCCTGCAGACGCATCGAAGGAGCAGCGCGTGGCCCTCGGGAAGGTCGAGGCTGCACATTTCGTCACGAACGTCGAAAAGTGGAACTGGCAGTCGATGCCGGTCGACCACGCGAGCAGTCGCCCGGAAGGGCTCGAACACCAGGTGATCATGTTCTCGGCGGCAGAGCCCGCAAGGAGCGTTATCAGTGAGTTGGGGCAGCAGTTCGGCATCGGCATGGCCGGCCTGCACTTCGAGCCGCTGGTCCGGCTGACGGCGGGTTCCGTCGAACCGACAGCCGTGCTCGAACTCGAGGAGGGCTACGCGGTGTTCTTCGTCTCGCGGAACGGGCGGGCCGAATACTTCCGCTACTGGCCGGTGAAGCATGCCAGCGAACGAGAGTACTTCGCCATCACGGAGCTCGGCGCATCCCCGGTCGACCGGGTATCGGTCACCGGCCTGGCTGCCGACGCGGCCACGCTGAAACGCATCGCCGCCGCGACCTCGCGCACCCTGCAGCCACTGGGTGTGCCGCAACAAACCTCCACCGTCGAAGCCCGGGGCTGCCAGGCCTCGACCGGCATGGTCAGGGCCGTCGGCATGGCCATGATGGCACTCGCCGACGGATATAAATAAAGGGAACCTCTTGCCGGAAGCGCCGAGCTCCCGGGTTACAGCTTACCGACGAGCTCTTCGGCGATCTGCACGGCGTTGGTCGCGGCGCCTTTGCGGAGGTTGTCGGCCACGACCCACAGGTTCAGCGTGCGCGGCTGCCAGTAGTCCGGGCGCAGCCTGCCGACGAACACCTCATCCTTCTCGTAGGAGGTCAGCGGCATCGGATAGAGCCTGGCGGAGGGATCGTCCTGCATCACGATTCCGGGAGATCCTGCGAGCAGCGCGCGAACCTCGTTGATATCGAAGTCGCTCCCGAGTTCGACGTTGAGTGATTCGCCGTGCCCGCCATAGACCGGGATGCGGACGGTCGTCGGAGAGACCTGGATCGAATCATCGCCCATGATCTTCCTGGTCTCGTTGACCATCTTCATCTCCTCCTTCGTGTAGCCGTTGTCCGTAAAGGCGTCGATCTGCGGTACGGCGTTGAAGGCGATCTGGTGGAAGTGGGTGAACTCCTCCGGGACGTTGCCGGCCAACTCGCTCTCGAGCGCATCGCGCCCGGCCTTGCCCTTGCCGGTCACCGACTGGTAGGTCGACACCACCACGCGCCTGACGCCGTAGCAATCCTGCAATGGCTTGAGCACCACCACCATCTGGATTGTGGAGCAGTTCGGGTTGGCAATGACCTTGTGCGCCTTGCCCTCGTCGTCGAAGATGGCCTCCGGGTTGACTTCAGGCACCACCAGCGGGATACCTTCTTCCATGCGGAAGGCAGAGGAGTTGTCAATCACGACGGCCCCTGCCGCAGCGGCGACGGGAGCCCACTCCCTGCTGGCCGACGCGCCGGCGGAGAAGAGGGCGATGTCGACACCCTTGAAAATTTCAGCCGAAGGCACCTCGGTAAGGAACTCGCGCCCGTTGAAGGTGACCGGCTGGCCCTTGCTACGGGGCGAGGCCAGCGGAACCAGCTCGCTGACCGGGAAATTGCGCTCTTCGAGCACCTGGATCATGGTCCTTCCGACAAGGCCGGTCGCACCGAGGACGGCTACACGATAACCGGTTTCTGCACTGCTCATACGATAATCGATGGTTTGGTATTGGATTGGTAATTCAGGATCAGTTTGGGCGAATGATCGTTCAGGAACTCGCCGGACCCGGTGAGCCGGCCATCCCGTTCGAGCGATTCGCACTGGGCTTCGAAGGCCCTGAGCTGCCCTTCGATGGCTTTCGGGTCAAGTTCGCGCACCAGTTCGTTGCGCACCTTCGACACCCCGGGCAGGCCTTTGAGGTAGGTCGAGTAGTGGCGCCGCATCTCGAGGATGCCGTACTTTTCGCCCTTGTACTCGACGGAGAGGCGCAAATGGTCGAGCGCCGCCCCGATCCGCTCTCGGTAGGTTGGCGCTGCAAGCCGGACGCCGTGCCTGACGAGGCTGATGGCGCGGGCGAAGATGAAGGGGTTGCCGATCGAGCCACGGCCGATCATGATGCCGTCGGCTCCGGTTTCGGCGAACATGGCCACCGCATCGTCCTCGTTCCAGACATCCCCGTTGGCGATGACCGGAATGGAGCATGCGGCCTTGGCCTCGGCGATGCGTCCCCAGTCCGCCTTGCCCTTGTACATGTCGCTGCGGGTCCTGCCGTGCACGGCGACGGCCTGCATGCCGGCGTCTTCGAGCCGCCGGACGGTTTCGGTGATGTTGATGGAGTCGTGGTCCCAGCCGATGCGGGTCTTGGCGGTCACCGGGATGCTGACAGCCCGGGCGACGGCCGACGCGATGGCCGAAAGCTTCTCAGGCTCCCTCAGCAGGGCCGCCCCGGCACCGCGGCCGGCGACCTTCTTGACCGGGCATCCGAAGTTGATGTCGAGGTAGTCGGGTTCGTATGATTCAGCGATGGCGGCCGCCTCGACCATCGATTCGACCGTGTTGCCGAAGATCTGCACCGCCACCGGCCGTTCGTGGTCGGCGATGGTGAGCTTCCGGATCGACTTCTCGGCGCCGCGGCGGATCGCTTCGGCGCTGACGAATTCCGTATAGACGATATCAGCCCCATGGCGCTTGCACAGCTGCCTGAATGCCCGGTCCGTCACGTCCTCCATGGGTGCGAGGATGACCGGGCGGTCGATATCGATCTTGCCTATGCGCATACGCTTCGAGCTGTCCTCACCCCGCGGCAGGTGTGGTGAGCATTTCGCGTACCTGCTGGCGGATCTTGTCGCGCAGCACGGTGTCTTCGCGGAGGAGCTTTTTGACGGCTTCGCGACCCTGTCCGAGCTTTTCGGTACCGTAGCTGAACCAGGCGCCGGCCTTCTTGACCACGCCGAACTCGACGGCCAGGTCGATCAGCTCGCCGAGCGTCGAGATGCCTTCGCCGTAGAGGATGTCGAATTCAGCCACCTTGAACGGAGGGGCGACCTTGTTCTTGACCACCTTGACCTTGGTACGATTGCCGATGATCTCCTCACCGTCCTTGATCTGGGCGATCCTCCGGATATCGAGGCGGACCGAAGAGTAGAACTTCAAGGCCTTGCCACCGGTGGTGGTCTCGGGGCTGCCGTACATCACGCCGATCTTGTCGCGGAGCTGGTTGATGAAGATGCAGACGCCGCTGGACTTCGAGATGGCGCCGGTCAGCTTGCGAAGCGCCTGGCTCATGAGCCTGGCCTGCAGGCCGACGACGCTGTCGCCCATCTCACCTTCGAGCTCGGCCTGCGGCACCAGCGCCGCCACCGAGTCGACGACGACGATATCCACCGCGCCGCTGCGCACGAGCGTTTCGACGATCGACAACGCCTGTTCACCCGACTCTGGCTGGCTGACGAGCAGGGCGTTGATGTCGACACCGAGCTTGCGGGCATATGCCGGATCGAACGCGTGCTCCGCATCGACGATGGCGGCGATGCCACCCTCCTTCTGGGCTTCAGCGATGGCGTGCAAGGCGAGGGTGGTCTTGCCCGAGGACTCCGGGCCGTAGATTTCGGTGACCCTGCCGCGAGGCAGGCCTCCGACGCCGAGGGCGTAATCGAGGGCCATTGACCCGGTGGAGATCGCCTGCACGTGCATGATCGGGGAGTCGTCCCCGAGACGCATGATCGATCCCTTGCCGAACTGTTTTTCGAGCGACTCTATCGCAAGGTTGAGCTGTTTGAGCCTGGCGGGGTCGACTGCCGGCGGCTGCTGCTTGGTCATCTCTTTCTCCATGGGGCGTGGTTGTTGATATGGTGTTGGGGGATCACGAAATCACGTTTTTCAAAGTTTCCTCGAACGACCGGTAGCCCATGCCGAGCTCCTGCACCGAGCGCTGGTTGCTGTAAGTGGCTTGCCGCGAGGCCTGCCTGAGGCTTTCGATACTGATGAACGACGGCCGGCCGGTCATCCACGACCAGAGCTCGCCGCCAAACCCGGCGGCCGAAGCCAGGACCCCGGCGACCCTCACGGGCTTCTTCACGCTGCTGCCGGGAAGCGCCGCGATGCGGTCGAACAGCTCCCTGAAGGAGAGGTTCTCCCCCACGACGATGTAGCGCTCACCGGCGCAGCCGTGCTGCCATGCGGCGATATGGGCGTCGGCCACGTCGAGCACGTCGACGAAACCGGTGCCGCCGTCCGGGCAGAACGGGAGCGAACCGCGGTAAATCATCCGGAGCACCTCGTTGGACGAACTTCCCGGGGCACCCTTCCCTTCGCCTTTGCCGATTACCACCCCCG
Organism: Chlorobiaceae bacterium; assembly: GCA_013335115.1. Taxonomy (GTDB): domain Bacteria; phylum Bacteroidota; class Chlorobiia; order Chlorobiales; family Chlorobiaceae; genus Chlorobaculum. The sequence goes on from JAAXWQ010000002.1 coordinate 19,319, forward strand.
GGTTGACCATCACCACGTCGAGCCCTTCGGCCACGCCGCGGCGGCACTCGAGCTCGGCAAGGTGCTTGGACTCCATATAGGGGTTCCGGCGCTGCCACTCGCTGAACGACGAGCTTTCGTTCGATTCAAGGCCTTCATCCAGCTGTTCGGGCATGCCGACCGCAGCGATGGAACTGGTGGCGACCAGCCTGCGGACACCGCCGGCAAGGCAGGCGTTGACCACGTTCCGCGTGCCGAGCACGTTGGTCTCGTAGAGGCGGTCCCGATAGTTCGAGGTGTAGGCGATCAGCCCCGCGCAGTGGAACACCACCTCCGCGCCAAGCACCGCTTCGGCGACGGCATGCGGATCGTGCATGTCCGCCGCAACGACCTCGACCGGCAGGCCCTTCAGGAACCCGGCATCCGATCCGGACCTGGCCGTAACGCGGCAGGCAACCCCGTCGCCGAACTTCCGCAGAAGGCCGAAAACGAGCTGCGCACCAAGGTAGCCTGTGGCACCGGTGATAAGGATCGGAATAGCTGACATGAAAATGGCGCCCTCAATACTGGCTGTTGCGTCGATTTGCCCTGTATAATAATAAAAGAATAAAACTTACATTGCACTCAAATCCATCCCTGAGCGTGAGAAAAAATATCGTATCGACATCCGCCGGCGCCAGCCCGCCCGGTGAGCCCCTGTCGGCGGGCATCATCCGGTCCGCAACCCTTCCGAACGGCCTTCGCATCCTCAGCAACCATGTCCCCTACGTGCACAGCGTGACGCTCGGCGTCTGGATCGATGCCGGATCTCGCGAGGACCCGCAGGGGCTTGAAGGGCTCGCCCACTTCATCGAGCACGCCGTCTTCAAGGGGACCCGCAAGCGGGACTATGTCGAGATTGCGCGCTGCATCGAACAGACCGGAGGCTACATCGACGCCTGGACGACCAAGGAGCAGACCTGCATCTACGTCCGCTGCCTTCAGGAGCACCTGGCGCTCGCCTTCGACCTTCTGGCCGACCTTGTCCGCAATCCGGTATTCCCGGCTGGCGAGCTCGACAAGGAGAAGGATGTTGTGCTCGAGGAGATCGCCGGGGTCGACGACACCCCCGAAGAGCTCATCTTCGAGGACTTCGACCGCCGTTCCTTTCCCGGCCACCCCCTCGCCACCCCCATCCTCGGTACCGGGGAGAGCGTCGGCCGTCTGGCCGAAGCCGACCTGCGCGGCTTCATGGCTCGGCATTATGTGCCGGGGAAGATGATCGTCGCTGCGGTAGGCAACATCAACCACGGGGAGCTGGAGAAGCTCGCGGACGCCTGTTTCGGCGACATGGCCCCGGCGACGGCCGATGTGCCGGCAAGGGCGCTGTTCGACGCCGGGTCCTACAAACCATTCAGGGCGACGCTGAAGAAAAGCGTCTGCCAGGCCCAGATCCTGCTCGGCACGGTCATCCCCCGCACCGACCGCCACTATTGGGGCCTCATGGTACTGAACACCATGCTGAGCGGCGGCATGAGTTCGATCCTCAACCTCGAACTGCGCGAAAAGCGCGGGCTGGTCTACCAGGCATACTCTTCCATGACGTTCCTCGACGACATCACGACCTTCAACATCTATGCCGGCACGGACAAGGGCAAGACCGCGACCACCCTCGAGACGATCGCGGAGCTGTTCTCGGCAAGTACCCTCAGGGAGCCCGACCCGGCTGAAATCGCTGCAGCGAAGTCGAAGATGCTCGGCTCGCTGATCATGGGCATGGAGAAGATGACCCGGCGCATGTCCAACCTGGCGCAGGACCTGCTCTACTTCGGCACGCTCATCACTCCCGCCGAAAAGGCGGAGCTGATCGAATCGGTGGACGCTGCCGCCGTCGCCGCCGCCACCGAATCGCTCGGCGTCCCCACGCTCCTCTCGACGCTCGTCTACAAGCCTTCGAGATAGGCACGGCACCGGCCTTTGTTTTAAAAACCGGCGAAAATATCGTATAATCCGAATCTTGTTTTTTTCAACCATTAACGGTCACGACAGCTTTGCAAAAGAACATCAGGAATGTCAGCGACATCGAGCAGGTACTTGAAATCGTTCTGACTGGCGATGAGTTCAAAACGGAACTCGAACAGGAATTCGAAGAGGCCCGCAGGTCCGTCAGGATCAAGGGGTTCAGGCAGGGACATGTTCCCGCAGGCATGCTCAAGCGTCTCGTCGGCCCCTCCATCGAGGCGTCCGTTGCGGAAAAGATGGCTTCGAAGCACTTTGGCGCAATCGCCGACGCCGAGAACATCAAGCCCGCCGGCAGGGCGCAGATCGACAGCTACAAGCTCGAGGGCGACACGCTGACAATCACCATGTCCTACGAAGTCCACCCGGAATTCGAACTGAAGGATCTGTCCGCATACAGCTTCACCCAGGATGAGTACACGATCGACGACGAGGTTGTCGACCGTGAGATCAACATGATCCTGAAAGGCCACGGCACGCTGGTCACCAGCGAAGAACCGGCCAACGAGAACGACACCGTCATCGGCGATGTCGCAAAGCTCGATACCGAAGGCCAGCCGACTGAAGGCCCGCATAACGAAAACCACCACTTCAACCTCGACTACCTGCCGAAGGACAACCCGTTCCGCCTTGCCCTGACCGGCAAGCAGGCCGGAGAGTCGGTCGACGTGGTCATCGAACCGAAGGAGGAGGGCGACGAGACGACCCGCTTCCGCGTCGACATCAAGGAGGTCAAGCGCCTCGAACTGCCCGAGATGAACGACGAACTGGTCAAGGAGATTACCCATTCGCGCTTCGAGAACGTTGCCGACTTCAGGGCGGACGTTCGCCAGCAGCTCGAGCAGCACTTCACCGGCAAGGCTGAGCAGGACCTGCTCGAAGCCATTTCGGCGAAGCTCATCGAGGAGCACGAAGTACCAACCCCGAAAGCCATGGTCGAATCGTTCCAGAACATGCTCATCGAGAATGCCAAGCGCCAGATCGGCGGCAAGTTCCCGAAAGGCATCGACGAACGCGAGTTCCGCGCAGCCATGAAGCCGAACGCCGAAAAGCATGCCCGCTGGCTCCTGGTCAGCCAGAAGATCGCCCAGGTCAACGACATCGCCGTGAACGACGAAGACGTCAAGGCTTATGCCGAGAAGGAAGCTGCAAAGAACCCCTCGCTGAAGGTCGAGGAGCTGGTCAACACCTACATGTCGACCGAGTTCAGGGACTACATCGCCGACACCATCATCAAGGAGAAGATCTACGACGTCATCAAGTCGAAGGTCGCCATCACCAAAGCGGCCAAGCCGGTACCGTCGCACGAAGAAGAAGAAGAGGATTGAGCGCAAGGACGCGAAGGACACATCAAAAAGGGGCTCCCAACGGGGGCCCTTTTTGATTAGTAATTCCCGGCTAGTCTATCACTGCCATGGCAACTGCGGAATGCCGGTCGTGGGAGATGGAGATCTTTGCGGTGAACTCCTTGCCGGCCATACGGATGGTCGCCTGAGGTTTGCCGGCCTCGTCGTTGAGCACCACGATGGAGTGCCACGAAAGGCCGTGTGATATCCCGGTGCCAAGGGCCTTGGAGACCGCCTCCTTCGCGGCGAAACGGCCGGCGAGGCTGGCCACAGGGTCGGGCTTGGCGAGGCACAGGGCAATCTCCTCGCCGGTAAGGATCCTCCGCATGAAGCCCTCACCGTACTTCCCGTACAACCCCCGTATCCTTTCGATTTCGACGATGTCGACGCCGATCTCCATCAACAGAGTTCGATGTTCATGGAGAGGTCTAGCGCCTTGACGCTGTGGGTCAGTTCACCGACGGAGATATAGTCGACCCCGGTCATGGCGACCTCGGCCACGTTGTTCAGGTTGATGTTTCCGGAAGCTTCAAGCAGGATGTTGCCGTACCCGTTCCCTTTCACCCACCTGACCGCCTCGGCAAGCCCGTCGACCATGAAGTTGTCGAGAAGGATGATGTCCGGGTTGCTTGGGCATGCCTCCTTGAGTTCAGACACGCTCCGCACCTCGGTCTCGAGCTTGACCTTGATCCCGTGCTCCTGGCAGTAGGCCCTGGCCCGGGTGACGGCCTTCTCGACGCCTCCGGCAGCATCGATATGGTTATCCTTGATGAGGATCATGTCGAACAGGCCGAATCGGTGGTTCACCCCTCCGCCGATGCGCACGGCGTCCTTGTCGTAGAATCGCAGGCCGGGGGCGGTCTTCCTGGTGTCGAGGATGGCCGCGTTCGTGTGGCTCACCCGCTCGACGTACATGTTGGTCCTGGTGGCGATGCCCGACATCCGCTGCATGAAGTTCAGCGCCGTGCGCTCGCCGATCAGGATCGGTGCGATACGCCCCTTCACCTCCAGGATGCGCTCCCCCGGGTAGACCCGCTGACCATCGTTGGCAAGCACCGTGAACTCCAGGTCGGGATCGCAGGCCTGGAATACCTGGCTGGCCACGGCAACACCGGCGATAACGCCCTCGACCTTCGATGTAATGAACCCCGTACCCATCTGGCCAGGATCGATCGTGGAAAGCGTCGTGACGTCCCCCTCGTATCGGTCTTCCTCGAGGGCAAGCTGGAGGGCCCTGGTCCTGCAAGTTTCAAAAAATTCACGGAACGCGTAGTTTGACCTGTTATCTCCCATGACTGCAATAAGTGAGAAGTTGGATAAAGCGAAACACGAAATGCCGAGACTCATGAAAAGTACCATTTTTTCGGCATTTGCCACCGCATCCGCCATACCTTTCACGATTGCGGTCGCGGCCATTTTGCAATGCACAGCCGAAAGGAGTACATTCACTCCTCAGTGCGACTGCAACCATTTCCGGAACCGACGACCATGAGCGCCAACCACAGCTCCTGCATCAGGCTGGTCAATGCCCAATTCTATGCCTGGCACGGCGTACACCAGGAGGAACAGCAACTCGGGGGGAAGTACGAGGTCGATGCCGAGCTCCGCTTCGACTTCGGGCCTGCGGCAGCAACCGACAAGGTCACGGACACCGTCGACTACAGCCGAGCATACGACACGATCAGGGAAATCGTCACCGGCCAGAAGGCCTCGCTGATCGAGTCGCTGGCGTTCAGGATCGCCAAAGCCCTCATGGAGCGGTTCCCGTCACTCGACGGAGTCACGGTGAAGGTCCGCAAAAGGAACCTGCCGCTCGGCGGGCTCTGCGATTTCGCCGAAGCGGAATACCTGATCGACAGGTCCTGATCGCATGAACCCCGTCAGCGCGTACATCGGCATCGGATCGAACGTCGGCGACAGGTTCTCGAACCTGCAGGCAGCGGTCGACCTGCTTGCCGGAACGCCCCTCACCTCGGTATCCGCCGTCTCACGGGCCTACATCACCGAACCGGTCGGAAACATCGAACAGGCGGACTTCTTCAACGCTGTCGTCAAGATCGAAACCGACCTCGACCCGGCTTCGCTTCGTTCGCGCTGCAAGGAGATCGAGCAAAAACTCGGGCGTCCCCAGAGCTATCTCCGCTGGAGCCCCAGGACCATCGACCTCGACATCCTGCTTTACGGCGACCTCTGCATGAAGGACGAGCTGCTGGTCATCCCGCACGCCGAGCTGCATCGCCGGAAATTCGTACTGGTACCGCTCCTCGACATCGACAACCCCGTCCACCCCCTTCTGCACCTCACGACCGCCGACCTCCTGAAATCCAGCGGCGACCACTCGACCCCGCTGCTCCTGACCCAAAAGCTCGTCATTCGATGATGGACTGAGCGGACGTCCATTCCTACCGGATCCCGGGCATAAAAAAAGCGGGCCGCCTGTTGGGCGACCCGCATTGAAAATTATCTCTGCTGGAAACAATCAGTTCGTGAAGGTGATGTTCAGCATTCCATGATCGAAATCGGCGCCTTCGGTCTTGCGGCCGACCAGCACGTTCGGCAGGATGATGCTCTTGCGGAAGTTGTTGATGTCCACCAGGAGCTCGTCGCCCTTGATGTTCACCGCGAGCTTGTCGACTTCGACGTTTGGCAGGTAGAGGCTGAGCACGTACTTGCCATTGATCTTCTCGAGGGTCTGGGTCCTGCCATCCGAGTAAAGGACATCAATAGGGTTCCTGCCGTCGAACATCTCCTTGCTGAGTTCATGCAGGTTATCCGGCTTGATCACCTCTTTCGGGGACTGCCTGGCCTTGAAGATCGGCACCGGGTAGAAGCAGTTGTCGATCACCCTGAGGTACTTGGCCTGCTGGTCGATGAGTGCCTGCAGGTACTGGTCTGTAGAGCTCGGCGGAAGCACCTTGTTGACGATGGCCGCATCGAGCTTGTAACCGAACAGGTTCAGGTAGGTCTGGACGCGCAGGGCCTCCTTGATCACCATGTTCTCGGGATTGAGCACGACCCTGAAAGTGGTGATGCTCTTGTCCTGCAGCATCCCGTGCAGCTCCTTCATGTGCTCGTTGATCTCGGGCATGAGCTTGAAGATATTCTTCTTCGGCATGAACCTGCTGAGGAGCGGGGCGGCAAAGCCGATCGCCTTCGAATGCCAGCCGCCGATCTTCTCGGAGTACCAGCCGTAGGATTCGGGCATGCCGAGCAGGCGCATGGTTTCACCGGTCGGTGCGGCATCGACCACAACGCAGTCATAAAGGCCGGATTTGGCAGCCTTCCAGATATAGCGGAGGCTGATCATCTCCTCCATACCGGGCACGATGGCCAGTTCCTCGGCCACGATCTCATTTGCGCCGTCGTGCATGAGGATCGACGAAAAGTACGAATAGAGCTCAGTCCAGTTCTCCCTGATCTCGGCAAGGACGTTCACCTCCATGGCGAAGAGATTTTTCTCGACCTCGACCGGACTTGAGCTGAGCTCGACACCCAGTGCGTCGGCAAGGCTGTGGGCGACGTCGGTGCTCATGATCAGCACGCGCTTGCCGCTACGGGCGATAGCTGTGGCGGTTGACGCGGAAACGGTGGTTTTTCCCACCCCGCCTTTGCCCAGGTACAGAATGATTCTCATGATGATAGGAGACTATGGTGTAGGCTTTACTGAAACTGAATTCGTATCGGAGGCCCGTCCGGCATTATCGTCCTTCTCGCCACTTACGGGTTGTATACCTGCTGGCGCCTGTAGCGGAAGGTTGGATTCGAGGGTCAGATAGCTCCCCCCCGATTCGCCGCCGCCTCTGGCTGCAAGCTCGTCGTCTTCGGAAATCTTGAATGAATCACGCGCTTCGTCGGCCTTGACCTGGATTTCCTTCCGGATCGGGGCTGCAGCTTCAGGTTCGGTGATCGCAACAGGCTCTGGCCGGATATCGGCCTGGAGCTCTTCGCCGGCCACCTCGTCGAAGCTCATCAGCTTGCGGGCGATCTCGTTGCCCCCGTCGCCATCGGCCCTGACCGAAAGCTTCTTCCTGCGTGGTGCAGGTTCGTCCTCCGCCTCACCCCTCGGCTGGGCGACGGCGGCAGCCGGCGGTGCCTGTTCACGCTCCGACTCGTCGTAGCTCATCAGCTTGTGCGTAATATCGTCCGCATCATCGCCCTCGGTCCTGATCGAGAGCTTCTTCCTGCGCGGCGACGGATCGTCCTCCGCCTCACCCCTCGGCTGGGCAGGTTCGGCATCAGCGTCATCGTAGCCCATCATCTTGCGGGCGATCTCGTTGTCGGCATCGCCGTCAACCCTGATCGAAAGTTTTTTCTTGCGCGGCGCCGCATCGTAATCCTCATCCTCCGTCACCGGGCGGCGGGCGGCCGATGCCGGCCGCTCATCGCGAGCGGTCGGGGGCTCTTCGTCCCGGAAAGGATCGAAGGCGCCAGGATGGTCGTCATCGTCCCTGACGCTGATCTTGCGGCGGCGGATGGTCGAGTCGTCCCCGGCATCCTCCATCCGGGAGGAACTCCGCTGCGGGCGGGAGGGGCGATCTTCCCTGGCAGGTGCCTGCGCAGGGCGGGACGGCTTTTTCGGAGAGCCGATTCCGGTCAGCTTGATGATCTTCCCGACGGAACCGATGAGTCCGTCGTTTTCGACCGCCGTCTTTATGGCGTTCATCACGAACCTCTCGGCCTGCGGATTTCCTGCGATGTTGGTCAGCAGCTCGTTGACAGCGGTCAACACGGTGGCAACATCGTTCGGCACATGCTGCAAGTCCTTCATCAGCTGGTCGCGGAACTTCAACGGGGCATCGCCCACCATACCCTTGAGCTGCCCGGCGATGCGCTTGATGGCGGCGGGGTCGGTCGGAAGAATCCCCTCGAGGCCGCGGGGCATCTCGGGCGTCGGCGCGGAGGTGCGCTGGCGGGGCGGAGCTCCCGGCTGCTGCTGCTCCTGCTCATGGCTGTAGCCGATGGAAGCTTTGTACTGTTCGAGCAGGTCCTGCCCGTAACCGATCCCGTCATCCGGCATCGGCATCCGGGGCGCCTCCAGGGCTATGGAGACCGTTCTCGGTGGACAGATGCTGTGCGCGCTCCGCACAATCATGTTGGCGATCTCCTGGGGAATCTCCTGCCTGAAATCGAGGCCGAGGTAATCCTCGACGGTCGACTCGATGACCGTGTGGAGCTTGACAATCGTTGCGGCTTCGCGAATCTCGACCATGTCGAAAATCACATAGACCGGCTCCTTGCCTTCACGCTTGATCTTCAGGTTCATGGTAGCGAACGCGCTATCCTTGTTCCTGCTGTTAACCGAAACAGCGCCGAGGCTGAAACGATCAAGGAAATCTTTAGAGGTGCCCCTTGCCCAGAGGTAGATGGCCTTGTCGGTATAGACCAGGTAATCCTGAAACACGATGTTCCCGACCCGCTCCTGATGCGACTCGTAGAAGACTCCGTCGAAAAAAGCTATCGGGGTTTCGCCTTCGCCGATGAGCCGTTTCTGGAGAAACTCGGTGACATCGTTCAGTTCGGTCTGCCCTGAGACATAGAGAGAAATATTAGCCATTACTGCGTCCAGTCACGTTACCTGTGTTGCCTTTCGTTCATTTACGGAGCACTCAAGGCATTAAAATATGAAAACAAAAATAAATTACGTAACAAAGAACCGTCAAGTGGCGAGCGGCCCAGGCGTACGGACTCCAGCCCTTGCCTCATGCGGTGAATTCCCTGGCGATAGAGGGCACCCTGAAGATCCTGTTCCGGTACACGTTGGCCGCGTTGCCCTGGAAAATCGGTTTCACGACGTTTCGCAAGGCTTCCCGAAGATGGAAAAGGGGACAAAAAAAAGGCAGTGACTGCTTGAAGCCGTCACTGCCTTTATGATTTCGATGGAACCAGTCTGCTTATTTCGCAAACTTGGATTCGACTTCCTTGGTCGGCACGGCATAGCCGGAGACCTCAGGCGAAGAACCGCGAAGGCTGGAACCACCCATGCTGCCATAAGCATTGCGGTTGATCCTCATGGTACCTTTGCCAAGGGAATCGAAAAGCATACCGACGGTCTCCCAGTGACCTTCGACCATAACCTCAAAAATACGGCCTGCGGCTGCTAAAATGTCGGTAAAGACGCCTCCTCCACTCATAACTCCTCCTTTTGGATTGAATTGACAGAACTGAACAACATTCGATAAAATCGAGACTTTGGAATAAAAATAATCCAATTAACCACAAATCACAAATAAAAGATTTTGTCATGCATCCCTGCACCAGGCAAAAGTGCGCGGAATCCCGCGAAACCTTACTTCTTGACGGTCGTCTTCTGGAACGAACCCGCAATGTTCTTTACGGCATCCGAGGCAGAAGAGCCGACGTCGCCCACGGCCTTGGCCGCGTTGCCTGTCACGTTCTCGACGCTCTTGACGGCATCCTCGTAAAGATCGCCGGCGGAACGGGAGACGTCCTTGACGGTAATCGCCACACGATCGATGGTCTCGCCGACCACGCCGCCGGTGCTGCCAAGCACTTTTCCGATGCCGGATGCGTCGACGAGCGAACCGAGCGTGCCGGTTACGGTCTCGACGAGGCCACCAGCCAGCTCAAGGCCACCAACGATGGCGCTCTGACCGGTCAGCATGACGCTTTCGGCAAGAAAGGTGAGCCTGTCGGTGAAATCGAGATCCTTGAAATCCTTACGGAGCTTCTGGTAGGATTCTGACATATGGTCCTCCTTTGTTGAGGCTGCTTGCGCAGCCGTCGGTTAGTAGTTTTACTGCAATCAAAAAAAATCTGGTCAGGCCTTATGCATCTCCCTGGTCCTCTGGTGCTGGCCCTGCCGCTCAAGGTCGAACGGAATATGGAGCCATTTGTCCTTGAAGACGGCATCGCCAGGTTCGAGGCCGGTGAGGCTGACGGGAAGGGTGATGATCTTCCTCTGGTTGCCGATCGACACGAACAGCTCGTCGCCCGTCACCCAGACATCGATATCCACCGGGTTGGCGAACATGAGCTTGAGCTGGACCTCGTAGATATCCCCATTGCGGACGAATTTGATCGGCGGCTCGTCGTGCATCATCCGGGACGGGTCGGTATCGCCATAGATGTCGTGCGAGAACATCTCGAGCGCCTTGACGCCCACCACCTCCTGGTCGTACATCTTCAGTTTCTTCACTGGAAGCGGAGCAAAGCCCTCCTCGATCTCGCCGAGGTACTTCTGCTGGATACCTTTCCACTTCTCGAGGTAGCCGCTGTTCTCCTGCGTATCGAGCAACTTGTTGACCAGCACCATATCCACCTTGAAACCGTAAAGGTTCAGGTAGGTAAGCGCGCGCATGGTCTCCTTGATCGACATCTTCTCGGCATTCATGACCAGCCTTACGGTCGAGTTGGTCGTGTCGGTCAGTATCTCGCGGATGTCCTCGAGTTCGTCGAACACCTGGTCGACCGACTCGATGGCATCTTCCGGCGGAATATAGTAGGCGATCTTGTCCGACATCCTCGACAGCGGCTTGCTGAGCGGGCGGACAATATATTTGTTGACGTTCTTGACGGCCTTCATGCCCCACGAAAGGGTGTCGGGCAGGGAGAGCAGCCGTAAAGTCTCGCCGGTCGGCGCGGTATCGAGCACGAGTGCGTCGTAGAGGCCGGAATTCTTGTAACGCTTGATCCTGAGCAGGGAGAAAAGCTCCTCCATGCCCGGCAGGATGGTCATCTCATCGGCCATGATCCCGGAAACGCCCTGGGCCATGAAGATGCGGGTATAATATTTCTGCACCGAATGCCAGTTCTGCTTGAGGTCAACGTAAGGGTTGACTTCGATGGCGTGCAGGTTCTCCTTGATCTTGGTGGGTTCAGCGCCCAGAGGAAGGTTGAAAGAGTCCGAAAGGCTGTGGGCGGGGTCGGTAGAGAGCACGAGCGTCCTGTGCCCCAATTCGGAAAGCCTGACAGCCGTGGCCGCCGAAACGCTGGTCTTTCCTACACCGCCTTTCCCTGTAAATGTCAAAATACGCATGAACCGGGCATTGTAAATGTTTATACGGCCAAGTTTACTAAGATATACATCTCCCGAGATTCTGCAACTGATCAATCCTCCGACCTGCCGCATCCATAAGCGAAAACGACAAGGCAGGGCAAGGCGCTTGCAAAATCATCAGCCTTGCTCTTAATTAATGGTTTAACCCCTCCGCATACCGTTCGTGGAATCGGGGAAATCCATCTCATTTACCGTCATGATCCCATCCAGCAAGATCGCCGACGTCAAGGCGAAGATCACCGAAACCCGCCCCATCGGAGCGGACGTCACCATCCTTACGCTGGAGTGCCCGGAGATTGCCGCGGCGGCAAGGCCTGGCAACTTCGTCAACATAAAGGTCAGCGACGCAAGCCATCCGCTGCTCCGGCGCCCGTTCTGCATCCACAATGTCAGCGGTGGCACGATCGATGTGATGGTCAAGAACGTCGGCAAGGGCACCACCCTGCTCTGCGACGCCGCCTGTGGCTCGAGCGTCATGGTGCTCGGCCCCCTCGGCAACTCCTTCGGGACCGGCACCGGCGATTTCGACACCGCCCTGCTCGTCTCGGGCGGCATCGGCACCGCCCCCATGCTTTTCCTCGAAAAAAAGCTCGCAGGACAGGGCATCCCCTTCATGAACCTGGTCGGCGGGAGAAGCCGCACCGACCTCCTGACCCGGGGCCTGTCGAACTGCAACACAGCGACGGACGACGGCTCTGAAGGCTTTCAGGGCAACGTCGTCGAACTGCTCAGCCGCATCCTCGAAACCACGGCGGCAGGCCGGCGGCCGAAGGTGTTCGCCTGCGGACCGAACCCGATGCTGAAGGCGCTGGCGAAGTTCTGCGCCAAGCGCGCCATCCCGTGCGAACTGTCGCTCGAATCGGTCATGGGTTGCGGCATCGGCATCTGCTACGGCTGCATGGTCGAGCTCAACAACGCCGACGGCCAGTTGGAGACGGTCCTGCTCTGCAAGGAGGGGCCGGTTATCGACGGCTTCCGCTTCACCGCGTAAAACGGCCGGAGCTTTGAGCCTTGAAGAATACCGATTATTCATGTAGCTTAGGTTTTTGACCCGACATGCACCCCGCCCCCGGGATGCATGTCAAAAGCGCACCAAACAAACCCCCGTATATTATTATGGCTAAAGGCTTGAACAAAGTGATGCTCATCGGACATCTCGGCAATGATCCGGAACGCCGCGAAACCGCATCGGGCCAGACCGTCGTCAACTTCACCCTCGCCACCAGCGAAAACTTCAAGGATAGCGCTGGCAACCCCCAGGAGCGGACCGAATGGCACCGCATCGTCGTCTGGGGCCGCCTTGCCGACATCTGCAGCCAGTACCTCAAGAAGGGCCGCCAGGTGTACATCGAAGGCCGCATCCAGACCCGCTCGTGGGACGACAGCAAGACCGGCGAAAAGAAGTACGCCACCGAGATCGTCTGCAGCGAAATGCAGATGCTCGGCTCCGGACGCGACTCCGGCGGCGGCGCGGGCGACCAGGGATTCTCCGGCAGCCAGGATCGCCAGGCATTTTCCAAGCCTGCGCCCAGGACGGAACCCTCCGGCGGCGACTTCAGCCCCCGCCCTTCGGCCGGCGCCATGCCCGAGATCGAGAAGGACGACCTGCCCTTCTAAACCATGACGCGTCCCCGGAGTAGTACATGCATGTCGGACCTGAAAAAGCAGATTGCGGCCGGCCGTATCGGGCCGGTCTATTTTTTGCACGGCCCGGAAAGCTGGCTGAAGGAGGAGCTTACGGCTCGGATCAGGTCGACCCTCTTCCCATCGGAAAACGAGGCCGCGCTGAACACACTTGTCCTGTACGGCCCGGACGTCAGCATCGGCGAAATCGTCGCGGCCGCATCGGAGTACCCGATGTTCACCGAAAAAAAGCTGGTGGTGGTCCGCCAGTTCGACAAGCTCAGGAAAGGCGGCACGAAAGAGCAGGCCCGGATACAGGAGGAGTCGCTCTCGCGATACCTCGCCGACCCGGCATCGTTCGCCGTGCTGGTGCTCGACGCCGAGGAGCTGGACAAGAAGGATCTCGAAAAAACGCACTACAAGCTCCTCAAGCCCTTCCGGCACGACTTCCCGGCCATAAAACACGTCGACCTCTTCGCGACCGAACAGGCGAAGGCGTCCGGATGGGAATTCGAGCCCGACGCCCTCAAGGCCTTTTCCGCCTACATCGAGCCCAACTCGCGCCTGATCTCCCAGGAGCTTGAAAAGCTGACCCTCTTTGCAGCGGACAAACGCCCTGAAAAACGCATCACTCTCGACGACGTCTGCGAATGCGTCGGAATTTCAAAAAAGTACAACGTCTTCGAGCTTGAAAAGGCGCTGGCCGAAAAGAACCTCCGACTCTGCAGTGGCATCGCCCTGATGATCATGGAGCAGGAGGGGCAGAAAGAGGGGCTGATGAACATCGTCAGGTACCTGACCACATTCTTCCTGCGCATCTGGAAGCTGCAGGCTCCCGGAATGCAGCAGAAAACCCCGCAGGAGACCGCCGTCCTGCTCGGCATGTACGGACGTCAGGAGTACTTCGTCAAGAACTACACGGGTTACGCCAGGAAGTTCAAAACGACCGAAACCGAACGGGCCATCCTTGCCCTTCGCAACGCCGACGCCGCCCTGAAAGGCATCTCCCCTGCCGGAGACGAAAAACTCGTCCTGCTCAGGCTGATGCAGGGGATTTTGGGAAACTCATAATCCGCGGCAAGCCTCAAGGCCGGAGCCCGTCGACAAGCGTCGACGGGTTCCTACAGCCACCCTTTCTCCTTATACCACCTCAGCGTGCCCGCAACCCCCTCTCCGAGCGGGGTCTTCGCGGTAAAACCGAGCTCACTGGCGGCCTTCTCGGGGGAGCAGGTCCAGAAGTCCTGAGTCAGTTCGTTCGCCTTGTCGCGGTTGATCAGGGCCGGCTTGCCTGTCAGTCCGGCGGCGGCGCCGAAGAGGGCCCCAAGGCCGAACACAAGGGGCGACGGAAGGCCGATGCGCAGGAGGCGGCCAAATCCGAGCACCGGTCGCGCGGCTTCGATGACCTCGTCCCAACCATAGGGGGAGGGCGAGGTTACAAAATAGGCCTGGCCTGCGGCGGCATCCGAGCGGAGCGCCACGAGCATCCCTTCGACCAGGTCGTCGACGTGGATCATGCTGAAGCGCTGACGCCCGGCTGAACCTGCCGAAACGAGCACCCCTTTCCGCATCATCCGGAACACCTCGAGGATGTCCCGATCCCCCGGACCATAGACGGCAGGCGGGCGGACGATGGTCACCGGCACCTCGAGGGCGAAGCGCATGGCCACCTCCTCGCCGAGCAGCTTGCTACGCCCGTAGGCGCTGACCGGTCCGGGCCGGTCGCCTTCACGGACTCCCGGGGAAGGCGAGGGTGCCGGGCCCATGGCGGCAAGTGACGAAACGAGCAGGAACCGCTCCAGACCCGGGTTGCGCTCCCTGACCGCACGAAGGAGGTTCTCGACGGGCGCGACGTTCCCCGCCATGAAGCCAGCCTCGTCGATGGCCCGGACGACGCCGGCGAGGTGGATGATCCGTCCCACCCCTTCTACCGCCCTGCCGAGCGCCGCCTGATCGCCATAGGCGGCCCTGCACACCTCGACTCCGGCCATACCGGATGCGGCGCTCTCGGGCCGCAGAAGAACACGAACCGGTACCCCCTGCCTTACGAGTGCACCAACCACCCGTGATCCTATGAACCCGGTCGAACCGGTAACCAGCACTTTTTCCGACATGCTCCAGACGATTGGTTTTGTTGCTCCTGCCGCCCTCGCCCGCCCCATTGGCCGAGAAAAAACGGACTCCCGTTTACCAAAAAAAGAAAAATTTCATACATTTCTGTTTCACCGTGCAATCCGTACCATCAATAGCCGCATCGCTGGCAGTCAAGAATTACAGGAGAGACCATTGCCCACTCAAGCGCACAGCGAGAATACAGAAGTTAATCCCCAGATCGTGGAACAACCCAAAGACCTTTTTAAGAAGTGTTACGACTTCACGCTCGCCGATGAAGTGAAAGCGCAGGGTGTCTACCCGTTCTTCCGCCCCATCGACGACACCGACGGCCCCATCGTCTCGTTCGGAGGCAGGAAGCTGGTCATGGCAGGATCGAACAACTACCTCGGCCTTACCTCAGACGAACGGGTCAAGCAGGCCTCGATCGACGCCATCAGACGCTACGGCACCAGCTGCTCCGGCTCGCGCTACATGACCGGCACGGTCAACCTCCACGTCGAACTGGAGGAACAGCTCGCCGACTTCTTCGAAAAAGAGCGTTGCCTGCTCTTCAGCACCGGCTACCAGACCGGGCAGGGCATCATTCCGACCCTCGCACAGCGCGGCGAATACGTCGTTTCCGACCGCGACAACCACGCGAGCCTCGTGGCCGCTTCGATCATGGCCCAGGGCGCAGGCGCCAACCTCGTCCGCTACAACCACAATAATATGGCCGACCTGGAGCGCGTCCTCCAGAAAATCCCCACATCGGCAGGCAGAATGATCGTCTCGGACGGCGTCTTTTCGGTCTCGGGCGAAATCGTCGACCTCCCCGGCCTGGTCTCGCTTGCCAAGAAATACAACGCCCGCGTCGTCATCGACGATGCCCACGCCGTCGGCGTCATCGGGAAAGGTGGCCGCGGCACCCCGTCGGAGTTCGGCCTCGTCGACGAAGTCGACCTCATCATGGGCACCTTCTCCAAGACCTTCGGCTCGCTCGGTGGCTACGTCGTCGGTGAACGTGCAGCCATCAACTACATCAAGCACAACGCAGCATCGCTGATCTTCAGCGCCTCGCCGACCCCGGCAAGCGTCGCCGCAGTACTGGCGTCCCTCGAAATCATCAGGAACCACCCGGAGCTGATGACGCGCCTCGTCGCCAACACCGACTACGTCCGCCAGGGCCTGCTCAAGGCAGGGTTCACCCTCATGCCATCACGCACGGCTATCGTCACCGTACTGATCGCCGACCAGATGAAGACCCTCATCTTCTGGAAAAAACTTTTTGAAGCAGGAGTCTACGTCAACGCATTCATCCGCCCCGGCGTCATGCCTGGCCACGAAGCGCTCAGGACAAGCTTCATGGCCACCCACGAAAAGGAGCACCTCGACAAAGTCATCACCGAGTTCTCCACGATCGGCCGCGAACTCGGCGTCATCTGAACCCAACCACGCATCTGGCATTCGAAAGCTCCCAAACAAGGGAGCTTTCCTGTTTCCGGCCAAAACCGGGAAGCCGGGTCATACGCCTCACGATAAATGCATCTTATTGCTCTACATAGACTTAGCATTACCGGCGCCCGATACTTTATTTTGCTATGTTAACGTTTTCACGAACGTCCCCCATCCAGGGGATACATGCCCGCGCCGTTAGCCTCTTCATATAGCACCGCGATAAACATCTCGGACGGACGGCACCCAAGGCTAAGCCCGTATTCTACGGTGTTGTGCGTAAAATTTGCACTTTCGGCATTTTTGCACTACTATAAAAATGATATGCACTTTACGTGACCAAACGTACACGATGAGGATTTATTCATATCGACGCCTTTCATCCAGTGCCCTCGCGCACAACCACTTCGGCAATGACGCCCGCAGGTCGGCTGCCGCACCGCTTTTTCTGTAACCACACACAGACCTCCAACAACACAACACTTCAATCATGAAACAGCAACAGGCTATGGGTTCACTCCTGAAGCGTCTCGTACTGTCGGCATCGTTCCTGACGGCGTCGCTCGCCCCGGCAACCATGTTCGGCGCGGAGCCGGGCGTCCTGCGCGGCCGCGTCGTCGACAAGACTGACGGCGAAGGCGTCGTCGGTGCATCGGTCTCCATCCCCGGCACCAACGTCGGCACCTCGACCGACATCAACGGCAACTACGTGCTCAGGAACGTCCCGGCTTCTGCCAGCAAGGTAACCGTCTCCATCATCGGCTACGCCCCAGTGTCGCAGCAGGTCAAGGTCGCTGAAGGCCAGAGCGCCACGATGAACTTCTCCCTCGGCCAGACCACCATCATGGCCTCCGAGGTCGTCGTAGGCGCCACCCTTTACAAGCAGGACCGCCTCGAAGTCCCGGTGACCGTCAATGTTGTTTCCAAAGATGAGATCAAAAAAGCCCCGAACCCGACCCTCGCCGACGCCGTCGAAAATGTTCCCGGTGTCAATGTCAGCAGGGCAGGCGGCAACGCAACATCAACACTCCAGATCCGTGGATCGAGCGCCTTTCAGGGCGGAGCTATCGGCACTCGTGTCCAGGGCACTTACGACGGCTTCCCCATCAACAACCCGACAACCGGGGAAATCGCCTGGACGAACATCAACATGAATTCGGCCGATCGCGTCGAAGTACTGAAAGGGGCTGCGGCGACCCTCTATGGCTCAGGAGCCATGGGCGGCGTGCTGAACGTCTACGGCAGCCTCCCTGAGAAAATGGAGGTCAAGGCAGGAATGAGCACCGGTTTCTATGACAAAACCCCGCCATCGGACCAGAGCACGTACCGCAAAAGTTACACGCCATGGATATGGAACACGTATGCCGGCTTCGGCAACAAGGATGGCCAGTGGAACTACAGCCTTCTTTATTCTCACTCCGAGGATGATGGGTACAAGGCGAACACCTCGACCAATGTGAACGACCTCAAGTTCAAGGCAAAATACACCATCGACTCGAGACAGTACATCCAGCTCACGACCTTCTTCAATCAGACCGATGGCGGCTATACCACACAGTGGCCGTTCATTGCACCCGCCAACATCTATGCGGACCTTGCACATCGTTTTGACGCCACGGGCCCTTCAAGGCTGGACGACACCGTCGCCCGCAAGAACATTCTGGCCGGCTTGAACTACGTCAACCTTCTGAGCGACAACCTCAGTATCGACACCAAGGTGTACTACACCAGAAACGAGTCGACAATCAACTACAACTACTCGGCGGCGGCACAGGCATCCCTTCCGTTCTTCTACTACCCCGGAATCAGGTTCCGCTTCCCCGGAGAGTTCAACAAGGATATCGCCGATCGTGGTGGAGTGGGCGTCAAGCTGGACTGGAAGGTTAACGACCAGAACCGCGTGCTGTTCGGCATCGACGCTAACGTAGTCGACGTCAGGTCAACACAGTATACGGCCAACCTTCCGATATCCAGTAAGAGTTTGAATGCGTATGGGCCATTCTCGGTTCCCATGGCAGCAGCGCTTACCGACGATTGCCTGCAGAATGCCGGAGAAAAAAACTTTGCCGTGTTCCTGCAAGACGAGTTCAAGCCGACGGACAAGCTGACCCTGCTCGGGTCGATCAGGTATGACTGGAGCGGCATCAATGCTGATACCGTGACCTATAGAGATTACTCTTCGGCGCCGTTCAGCGCAAGCTTCATTAACCCGACCGCGACAACCGCAGCAATCACGAACAAGTCCGTCGATGCCATCAGCCCGCGTTTGGCTGCAAACTTAAAGGCTGCTGAGGACATGTCGTTCCGTGCCTCCGTAGGCAAGAGCTTCCGCGCACCTACCCTGGCGGAGCGGTTTGTCCGCGATGCAGGATTGTGGCCCGGCAACCCGAACCCCGGACTCGACAAGGAGACCATGACCGCCTATGAACTCGGAATGTTCAAGCAGTTCGGCGATCGGGTTTCGCTGGATGTTGCAGGTTTTGTCAACAACTACAACAACCTGATCGAGTCAAGGTACTTTCCGGTCGCAGTGTCAACAGGCTATTCTGTGACAGATGTGTTTCAGCAGTATTACAAGTACATGAACATCCAGAATGCAAGAATCTGGGGTATCGAAGCCAACCTGAACGTCAAGCCTACCAAGGAAATCTCTACGAACTTCGGCTACAGCTACCTGAATGCCAAGGATCTGTCGGACAACTCATGGTTGCCCGGAAGGCCGGAGCACACCGTCTTCGCCGGAGTCAACCTGCAGGCAACCAAAGCCATTTCATGCAACGCCAACGGCCGTTTCATGAGCAGGGTGAGGGCTACCAAATCGGTGAACGCCGGTGATTACGGTGCATACCCTGGCGATTTCGTGGTAGTCGATTTCGGATCGAAAGCCAAGCTCACCGAAAACGTGACGGCAACATTCAACTGCAAGAACGTGTTCAACGTGATGTATTCGGAGGCGGAAGGCTTCCCGGCAGCCGGCCGCATGTTCATGGCTGGTGTCGACCTGAGCTACTGAGGCTCACCTCCTGCAAATCGAGCGGCTTGTCCGTCAAGGCCCCTCCCGACCGGAGGGGCCTTTTTATTTTCATGCGGTTTATCAAAACAGGATTTATTACATTGCGTAGTCCTGAAAAACCTCAGGGTGCGGGTGTTTATAGTCACAATTCGTAAATAGCCGCGGGGTACCTGTCAATCAAAGCACATCTTACGTCATCTATGGGAGAGAAAATCCGGATTGCCGCCGTTGTCGGCATGGAGCAATGCAACCAGCGGGTATGGAGGGAAGTCAAGGAGTTGATCGGCCGGAATGCCGAGCTGACGCAGTGGACCGACCAGGACCTCGAGCATCAGAACCCCGAGGCGGCCAAGGCCATCCATGAAGCGGACTGCATCTTCACCACCCTGATCCAGTTCAAGGGCCAGGCGGACTGGCTGCAGGAGCAGATCGACCGGTCGAAGGTGAAGACCATCTTCGCCTACGAGTCGATGCCCGAGGTGATGCACCTGACGAAGGTCGGCAACTACGTGGTCTCCGAAAACGGCAGCGGTATGCCCGAGATCGTCAAGAAGGTCGCCAAGATGCTCGTGAAGGGGCGCGACGAGGATGCGCTCTACGGCTACATGAAGCTGCTTAAGATCATGCGGACGATGCTGCCGCTGATCCCGAAGAAGGCGAAGGATTTCAAGAACTGGATGCAGGTGTACACCTACTGGATGCACCCGACGGCCGAGAACCTGGCCTCCATGTTCAACTATATCATGGCCGAGTACTTCGACGTGAACGTCAAGGCCGAGAAGGTGCAGGAGGTCCCGACGATGGGCTTCTACCACCCCGACGCTCCCGAATACCAGAAGGACCTGCACCACTACGAGAAGTGGCTGCACAAGCATAACAAGAATTCGGCGAAGCAGAACAACATCGGCCTGCTCTTCTTCCGCAAGCACCTGCTGCAGGAGAAGGAGTACATCGACAACACCATCCGCGCCATCGAGGCCAAGGGGCTGAACCCGCTGCCGGTGTTCGTGATGGGCGTCGAGGGCCACGTCGCCGCGCGCGAGTGGTTCTGCCACACCAAGCTCGACATGCTCATCAACATGATGGGCTTCGGCTTCGTCGGCGGTCCCGCAGGCGCGACCACCCCGGGCGCCTCTGCCGCTGCCCGCGAGGAGATCCTCGGCAAGATCAACGCGCCGTACGTCGTCTCCCAGCCGCTCTTCATCCAGGACGTGGAGTCGTGGAAGAGCCAGGGCGTCGTGCCGCTGCAGTCCGCCATGACTTTCGCCCTTCCGGAGATGGACGGCGCGGTCTGCCCGGTCGTGCTCGGCGCGATCAAGGACGGCCGCCTGCACACGCTGCCCGACCGCCTCGACCGGCTCTCCACCCTCGCGAAGAAGTTCTCGGAGCTGCGCCACACCCCGAACCGCGACAAGAAGGTCGCCTTCGTGGTCTATGACTACCCGCCGGGCATGGGCCGCAAGGCCAGCGCCGCACTGCTCGACGTGCCGAAGAGCATCCATAAAATGCTCGTGAGGCTTAAGGCCGAGGGGTACAACGTGGGCGAGCTGCCGGACTCCCCGGAGGCCCTGCTCGCGATGCTCGACCGCGCGACCGATTACGAGATCCAGGCGCACGAGCCGGACTGCTTCACCATCGACCGCCAGACCTACAACGCCATCACCACGGACCGCGAGCGCGAGCGCATCGAGGCCCGCTGGAGCGGATTCCCGGGTGACATCGCCCCGGTCGGCGTCGAGAGGCTCTTCATCGGCGGCGTCACGCTCGGCAACGTCTTCATCGGTGTGCAGCCGAGGCTCGGCATCCAGGGTGACCCGATGCGCCTGCTGTTCGACAAGGAGAACACGCCGCACCACCAGTATATCTCCTTCTACCGCTGGATCAGCCGCGAGTTCGGCGCGCACGCGATGGTGCACGTCGGCATGCACGGCACGGTCGAGTGGATGCCCGGCCTCCAGCTCGGCGTCACCGGCGAGTGCTGGCCGGACGCGCTGCTCGGCGAGGTGCCGCACTTCTACATCTACCCGGTCAACAACCCGAGCGAGGCGAACATCGCCAAGCGCCGCGGCTACGCGACCATGATTTCGCACAACATCCCGCCGCTCTCCCGCGCTGGGCTCTACAAGGAGCTCCCGGCATTCAAGGAGATGCTGCTCGACTACCGTGAGCGCGGCCTCGAGAAGATCGTCGACGTGGAGACCGAGATGGCCATCGTCGAGAAGGCCGAGAACCTCAACCTGACTGACGATTGCCCGAGGATGGAGGGCGAGGCGTTCAGCGACTACATCAGCCGCCTCTACACCTACATGCTCGAACTCGAGAGCAAGCTCATCTCGAACGCCCTGCACGTCTTCGGCGAAACCCCGGAGCTCGCCACGCAGGTCACCACGATCTCGGAATACCTCAAGGTGCGCGGCAACGACCGCTCGCTACCATCGGTAATCCTCGAGGCGATCGGCGAGCGCCGCAACTGGGGCGATTATGCGACGCTGGCCACCAAGGCCCGCAAAGGCGACGCCAAGGCGCTGAAGCTCAGGGAGAAGGTGGACGACATCACCAGGGAGTTCATCGAGCAGACCATCTTCGGCAAGGTCAACCCCGGCACCGTCTTCGGCGTGCTGACCGGTAACGGCAAGGTCAACGAGGAGATGGCGACGGCCATCAACACCGCCCTGCAGGAAGGACTTGCCCTCAAGCAGGGGCTGAAGGACAACGGCCATGAGATGCAGAGCTTCGTGCGCGCCCTGAACGGCGAGTACCTCCCATCGGGACCCGGAGGGGACCTCGTGCGCGACGGCGCCGGCATCCTGCCGACCGGCCGCAACATCCACGCCATCGACCCGTGGCGGATCCCTTCGGAGCTCGCGTTCAAGCGCGGCAAGCAGATCGCCGACACCATCATCCGCCGCCACCAGGAGGAGAACAACGGGCAGTATCCCGAAACCATCGCCCAGGTGCTCTGGGGCCTCGACACCATCAAGAGCAAGGGTGAGGCCGTCGCGGTCATCATCGCCCTCATGGGTGCCGAACCGGCCTACGATGCGCAGAACAAGATCAGCCACTACAAGCTCGTGCCGCTCGAAAAGCTCGGCCGCCCGAGGATCGACGTACTCATCCAGATCAGCTCGATCTTCCGCGACACCTTCGGCGTGCTGGTCGACCACCTCGACAAGCTGGTGAAAGATGCCGCCAGGGCCATCGAGCCGGTTGAGATGAACCATATCCGCAAGCATGTCGAAGAGTCCATGAAGCAGGGCAAGGACTTCGAGAGCGCTACCTCGCGCCTCTTCACCCAGGCCCCCGGCACCTACGGATCACAGATCGACGAGCTGGTCGAGGATTCGGCATGGGAGAACGAGGAGGACCTCGACAACATGTTCGTCAAGCGCACCGGCTTCGCCTACGGCGGCAACCGCTACGGCGACGAGCAGACTGACATCCTGAAAGACCTGCTCGGCACGGTGGACCGCGTCGTGCAGCAGGTCGACTCGGCCGAGTACGGCATCTCGGACATCGACCGCTACTTCTCCTCGTCGGGCGCGCTGCAGCTCTCCGCACGTCGCCGCAACCCGAAGGGAGACAACGTGAAGCTGAACTACGTCGAGACCTACACGGCCGACATCAAGGTCGATGACGCCGAAAAGGCGCTCAAGGTCGAGTTCCGCACCAAGCTGCTCAACCCGAAATGGTTCGAGGGCATGCTGGCGCAGGGTCACAGCGGCGCCACCGAGATCAGCAACCGATTCACCTACATGATCGGATGGGACGCCGTCACCAAGGGCGTCGACGACTGGGTCTACAAAGAGGCAGCCCAGACCTACGCGTTCGACCCGGCCATGCGCGACAAGCTGATGAAGCTGAATCCGAAGGCATTCAAGAACATCGTCGGACGTATGCTCGAAGCCAGCGGCCGAGGTATGTGGTCCGCCGACCCCGACACTATCGAGAAGCTCCAGGAGATCTACTCCGACCTGGAGGATCGCCTCGAAGGCATCGAGGCCTGAGCCTGCGATCCAGGACACGCGCTCAAAAGGCGGCACCGACACCGGTGCCGCCTTTTTCTTTTCCACCCCATCCCACCCGGGGTTCGTTTCACTTCACCCTGCGCTACCAACATCGGGCCCCGCCGGGGCCCAGGAATCGATATTTCGTAAGATTAAGCCCCGGGAGCGCCGAGCTCCAGCTCGGCATTGGAGCCGAACGGCTCCTGTCCCCTGCGCTTCCCTGCAAATCCGGTGTATCCCCGACGCACTTGCCGTATAAGCCAGCGCTGGAGCAAAACCATATCATAGATATTCTATTCAGTTTCGATATATTTATTAATTCATCATGCACCATTCATCAATGAAAGCCCGAAAGAAATCAGTTACGCGGGACCTCCTTCGCATCTTTGAGATTGCGCTCTTTTTCGCCATCTCGGTGCTCGGATACGGCATGTTGGCGAAAACGTCCACCTCCGGCTCAAAAACCAAGAGCCGCACCCAGCTTTCCGATACCAGGAACACCCTCATACCTGACAGCTTCGAACGAGCCCTGCGAGACCTCCGTGTCCTCGATGCGGCACCGGCAAAAACCCGTCTGGACAGCGAAAATCCGCAGCAGGACTGCTTCCTCTCCGCCCTCGAAGCACCCGTCCACATCGAGCATCGCAAGCTCCACCTCCTGCCGGCCGACCTCGACAGGGGGCCGGCTTACGGCTTTGCTTCCTCCCCGCCATCCATTCCTTACAACCTCCTCCAGCAGAATCCTGTGCTTCTGGTATAGGCCAGGGCCCGGCAACCCGCCCAGCGACAACCGCCCCATCGAAACCGGCTCAACCCCGGCCACTGCTTTTTATTCAGGCAGGCGCATGACGGTGTATTGTCCTGGACCAAGCCGCCGACCCGGTGTCGGAGCCACCCTGAACTACCGAAACGAGTCCAAAACAGGATCTGATCCATGCGATTTCTCTTCATCACGATGGAGCCCACGAACAACAGCGCCCTCAAATCGGCGGCGGCTGAACTGAATCGTGAGTTCCAGCTCGACCTCGAGGTGTCGATGTTCAACCTCGGGTTGAACCACGGTGCGCAAGCCTGGGAAAGGCTGGAAAAAGAGGTGCCGCAAGCCGATTTCATCTTCGGGTCGATGCTTTTCAGCGAGGAGATCGTCAGGCCGCTCGAACAGATCCTCGAAACCGCGGAGTGCCCGGTCTGCATGATTACCAGCAACCCGGCGCTGATCAACCAGACGCGGGTCGGCCGCTTTTCGCTGCTGAAGTCGAAGGAAGATGAGGCGGAGAAGCCGCAGGGCATCTTCAAGCAGTGGGCCGCCAAGCTCAGGCCGACCCACAGCAGCAGTGAGGGTGGGCGCCAGCTCGCGATGGTGCGCAACGTCGGCAAGCTCATGAAGCATATCCCCGGCAAAG
Source organism: Chlorobiaceae bacterium (assembly GCA_013335115.1). GTDB lineage: Bacteria > Bacteroidota > Chlorobiia > Chlorobiales > Chlorobiaceae > Chlorobaculum. The sequence goes on from JAAXWQ010000002.1 coordinate 44,245, forward strand.
CCAGGGACATCCATACGTTCATCTCGGCACACCAGTTCTGGCTCAACGGCTCGAAGGAAAACATGCGCCGCTTCCTCTGCCTGCTGGTCGAACGCTACATCCCCGGCTACAAAGGGGTGCTCCCGCAGAAGGACCCGATCTTCTATCCCGACACCGCGCTCTTCCACCCGGACGCCGGAGCGCCGTTCGCCACGACCGCCCAGTACCGGGAATGGCACCAGTCGAACCGCCCCGAAACCACCAAGGGCACGGTGGCCATCCTCGTGATGCGCGCAACCCTGCTCTCCGAGAACATGCTGCACATCGGCCAGCTGGTTCGCGACATCGAGTCGCACGGCATCCGCTGCTGCGTCGCCTATAGCGGCGGCCTCGATTTCCGGCCGGCGCTCGAAGGGTTCTTCGATCCGGCCATGCCCGAATCGATCCCGGTCGACCTGCTCATCAACGCCACCGGCTTTTCCCTGGTCGGAGGGCCGGCGGAAACCAAGTCGGCCGAAGCCGTGGAGATCCTGAAGAAGATCGGTGTCCCCTGCTACAACATCATCCCGCTCGCCTTTCAGCCGATCGCCCAGTGGAGGGAGAGCCACCTCGGCCTCACCCCGCTGCAGACCGCCCTGAGCGTCGCCGTCCCGGAGCTCGACGGCACCATTGAACCACACGTGTTCGCCGGACTCGAAGAGGGCAGTGAACGAACCCTGCCGCTGCCGGAGGAGAGCGCGTGGCTGTCGAGGCGTGTCGCCAGGCTGCTCAGCCTCAGGAAGAAGGCCCCGGCAGGGAAAAAGATCGCCATCGTGCTTTTCAACTTCCCGCCGAACCTCGGCAATGCCGGCACGGCCGCGTTCCTCGAGGTGTTCGAAAGCCTCTGGCGCCTGATGAAGAAGCTCAGTGACGACGGTTACCTGGTCGACCTGCCGAAGTCGTCGGAGGAGCTCCGCGACCGACTGCTTGAAGGCAACCGCCTCATCTACGGAACGGACGGCAACGTCGCGGCACATTACCCCGTCGAACTCTACCGGAAGCAGTTCCCCGCCTATGAAAAGATCGAGCCGTTCTGGGGCGATGCTCCCGGCGAGATCCTGAACGACCGGACCCGGTTCCACATCCTCGGCACCCATTTCGGCAACCTGTTCATCGGCCAGCAGCCATCCTTCGGCTACGAGCGCGACCCGATGCGGCTGCTTATGGCGAAGGACGCCGCGCCGAACCACGCTTTCGCGGCGTTCTACTCCTGGCTCGACAACGAGTTTGCTGCCGACGCGGTACTGCACTTCGGCACCCACGGCGCCCTCGAGTTCATGCCGGGCAAACAGGTCGGCCTCTCGCTCGACTGCTGGCCGAAGCGCCTCATCGGCTCCTTGCCCCACTTTTACTGCTACTGCGTCAACAACCCGAGCGAAGCAGCCATCGCCAAACGCCGCGGCCTGGCAACACTGGTCAGCTATATGGCGCCGCCGCTCGAACATGCAGGCCTGTACAAGGGCATGCGGCAAATCAGGGACCTGGTCGGCGCATGGAGGAACCGCCCTTCGGACGAAGTGCTCCAGCAAATCCGCGAACTGGCCGCCGGCATCGACCTGCATCCTCCGGGCGAGATGGAGGACGAAGCCTGGATCACCTGGCTGAACAACGAGATCTACCTCATCGAGGAGCGCATGATCCCGCTCGGCCTGCACGTTCTCGGCCAGGCCGCCACGGTCGAGAGCCTGACGGACAACCTGACCCTGCTGGTCAGCCACGCACGCCCCGAACTGGACGACCGCTCGCTTCCCGAACTGGTCAGCGCGGGGCTCGGCCTCGACTGCCGCATGATGGCTGAAATGCACGAGGAGGACATGGCGCTCCGGGACTCCTGGCAGCAGGTGATCTCAATCTGCCGCGAAGCGGTCCGCCTTTTCGTGGGCACCATCCCCGACAAGCTACCGCCCGGCCTCACCACGACGGCCCTGCTCGAAGGAACGCTCGCGGTACGCATGGACGACGCCGACACCTGGCTGCAGAAATCCGCCGGCGTGAAACCCGTCCAGATGCACCGCCTCTGGCACTTCCTGAACGGCATCCTGATCGGCATGGCCACCAACCACGAGATCGAGGCGGTCGCGAGCGCCCTTTCCGGCGGATACATCCCGCCCTCCCCCGGCAACGACCTGGTCAGGAACCCGTCGATCGTCCCGACCGGCAGGAACATCCACAGCCTCGACCCGTTCAGCATCCCGACCCCGTTCGCCCAGAAGGAGGGCAAGCGATCAGCCGAAGCCCTGCTCGAGCAGCACCGCAGGGAGACCGGCGCCATCCCCGAATCGATTGCGCTGATCCTGTGGGGCACCGACAACCTGAAGAGCGATGGCGAAGGGGTGTCGCAAGCCCTGGCGCTGCTTGGCGCGAAGGTCAAGACCGACGAGCTCGGCAAGATCGGCGACGTCGAGCTGATCCCGCTATCGGAACTGGGAAGGCCGCGCATCGACATCGTCGTGACGGTCAGCGGCATTTTCAGGGACCTGCTCTCGCACCAGGTCCGGCTGCTTGACCGCGCCGTGCGGCTTGCCGCCGCTGCGGACGAACCGGAGTCGATGAACTTCGTCAGGAAGCACGTCCGGCTCCAGGCGGCAGAGATGCAGGTTACGACCGAAGAGGCCGCCGGCAGGATCTACTCCAATGCCCCCGGCAGCTACGGATCGAACGTGAACCACCTCGTCGAGAGCAGCACCTGGGAAGAGGAGACGCAGCTCGCCGACGCATTCGTGAACCGCAAGAGCTTCGCCTACACCCCCGCCGGGGAGTGGCAGGAGAGCCCGGAAGTGTTACGTTCGGCACTGAAAAATGTTACATTGACGTTCCAGAATATAGACAGTTTCGAAATCGGCGTGTCCGATATCGACCACTATTATGAGTATCTTGGCGGCGTCTCTAAATCGGTTGAGGTACTCAGCGGCTCGAAACCGAAGGTGATGGTGGGTGACATGGGCGGGTTCGGCAACGGCCAGAAGATCCGGTCGCTCGAAAGCATGGTGGCGCTCGAAGCGCGCACCAAGCTCCTGAACCCGAAGTGGTACGAGGCGATGCTCGAGCACGGCTACGAAGGGGTCAGGGAGATCGAGGCACACCTGACCAACACCTACGGGTGGAGCGCTACGGCTTCGGCGGTCAAGAACTGGACCTACCAGCAGTTCTCGCAGACCTACCTGCAGGACAGGGAGATGCTCGAACGGCTCGCCGCCATGAACCCGAACGCCACCATGGCCATGACCAGGCGCCTGCTCGAAGCCCACTCGCGCGGCTTCTGGGAGGCCGACGAAGGCACCATCGAGGAACTGCAGGAACTGTACGAAGAGCTTGAAACGAGGATCGAAGGCGCCCACAGCGGGCAGGCCTGAAAAAGTAATGACCACGAAACAGTATAAACAACGCCTGAACAGACCATGAACAGCTCATCATTCAACGTCGAAGAACACAAGAAGATGCTCCAGTCGTACTTCAATGGCCAGGGCTTCCAGCGCTGGGCGTCGATCTACGGCAGCGACAAACTCTCGACCGTCAGGTCCACCGTCAGGCAGGGCCACGCGGTCATGATGGACAAGGCGTTCGAGTGGCTGCAGGGCACCGGGCTGAAAAAAGGCGCGAAGGTGCTCGACGCAGGGTGCGGCACCGGCCTCTTCTCCATCCGCCTCGCCCGGAACGGCTACCTCGTCAAGGCGGCGGACATCGCCTCCCAGATGGTGAACAAAACCCGTGAGGACGCCGTGAAGGAGGGGGTCGACGGCAACATCGAGTTCGAGGTCAACTCGATCGAGTCGGTCTCGGGCAGCTTCGACGCCGTGGTCTGCTTCGACGTCCTGATCCACTACCCTGCCGAAGGGTTCGCCAACGCCTTCGCCAACCTCAGCGGCCTGACGCAGGGACCGGTGATCTTCACCTATGCCCCGTACAACAAGATCCTCGCCTTCCAGCACTGGCTCGGCGGCTTCTTCCCGAAGAAGGAGCGCCGCACGACCATCCAGATGATCAGGGACGAGGAGATGCAGCGGGTGCTGAAGAAACTCGGGCTGACGGTGGTCAACCGGCAGAAGATCAGCTTCGGCTTCTACCACACCATGCTGATGCAGGTGGCCCGGCGCTGATGACGCGGGATTCTGGCTCTTGAATTTCCTTGAATATGTTGTAGATTAGGCCTTCTATATATTTTTCATGAGAAACACGCGCAAACGTAGCCGCGTGCAAAAAAAACCGAATTCGTACCAAAAACCTATCCGGAGGGTGGAGAAAGATGAAGATTCTGATGATTCAGCCGAATTATCATTCAGGCGGTGCTGAGATTGCAGGCAACTGGACGCCCAGCTGGGTTGCCTATATCGGAGGTGCCCTGAAGCAGGCCGGCTTCACCCAGGTGAAGTTCGTGGATGCGATGGCCGACAACCTGCCCGACGAAACAATCGAGGAGATTATCCGCAAGAACAAGCCGGATGTGGTCATGGCCACCAATATCACCCCCTCGATCTTCAAGGCCCAGGATATCATGAAGGCCGCAAAAAGGGTCGATCCGAAGATCAGGACCATCATGGGCGGCATCCACTCCACCTTCATGTACCCGCAGGTGCTGACCGAAGCACCGGAAACCGATTACGTGGTCCGCGGCGAAGGCGAAGAGGTCACGGTCAACCTCATCAAATCGATCGCCGCCGGCACCGACCTGCAGGACCGCGCAGAGATCACCGGCATCGCCTATATCGATGAAAAAGGCGAGGTGTTCGCGACTCCTGCCCACCCCGTCATTGAAGACCTCGACACGCTGTCGCCCGACTGGAGCCTTTACGACTGGGACAAATACATCTATACGCCGCTGAACTGCCGCCTCGCCGTGCCGAACTTCGCACGAGGCTGCCCCTTCACCTGCACCTTCTGCTCGCAATGGCAGTTCTGGCGCCGGTACCGCGCCCGCAGCCCGAAGAATTTCGTCGACGAGATCGAAATCCTCGTCAAGAAATACAACGTCGGATTCTTCATCCTCGCCGACGAAGAGCCGACCATCAACAAGCAGAAGTTCGTCTCCCTCTGCCAGGAGCTCATCGACCGCAAGCTCGACGTCACCTGGGGCATCAACACCCGCGTGACCGACATCATGCGTGACGAGGACCTCCTCCCGTTCTTCCGCAAGGCAGGCCTGGTCCACGTTTCGCTCGGCACCGAAGCTGCCAGCCAGATGAACCTGAACCGCTTCCGCAAAGAGACCACGATCGAAGAGAACAAGTACGCCATCAAGCTGCTCCAGAAGAACGGCATCGTGGCCGAAGCGCAGTTCGTGATGGGCCTCGAGCACGAAACCCCGGAGAGCATCGAAGAGACCTACCAGCTCTGCAAGGACTGGGACCCGGACATGGCCAACTGGACCATCTACACCCCGTGGCCCTTCTCCGACCTCTTCAAGGAGCTCGGCGACCGCGTCGAGGTCCGCGACTACTCACGATACAACTTCGTGTCGCCGATCATCAAACCGGACAACATGGAGCGCGAGGACGTGCTGAAAGGCGTGCTGAAGTCCTACGCGAGGTTCTACGCCCGCAAGACCTTCTTCAGCTACCCGTGGATCAAGGACCCGTATGTGCGCAAGTACATGCTCGGTTGCCTCAAGGCTTTCGCGCAGACCACCATCACCAAGCGATTCTACGACATCGACCGCGTCAAGACCAAGAACCGCAAGATCGAGATCGACCTCGGGTTCGACCAGTCGAGGATCCTGACGCAGGCCGAGGTGAAGAACCTCAAGGAACTGAGACCCGAAATGGTCGCCGACATGAGCTTCGGCCTCAAGGAAGCAGGCTACCAGCGCGAGCACGACGAGCATAACTGGGACGAGTTCGACGAGACGACCATCAAGGACCGTACCTCCACGACCGTCCGCAACTGCTGATACCCGGATTTACCAGAAAAGCAAAAAGGCTGCCGAGTGGCAGCCTTTTGCTTTTTTCAGGCAAGAACTGAAAGGAGAGCAGGGACCTCAGGGTAAAGAGAAATACGAATGGTTGTCCCTGAAGTCCATGCCCTCCTTTTCCTTTCTTTCAGCTGACGGCGATCTCCTTGCTCTTCTTCTCCTCGGCCTCCTTCTTTGGCACGACGATCTTGAGCACGCCGTTGTCATAGGAGGCTTTGATGTGCTCGCTGTCGACGTTGTCGCCGATGGTGAAGCTTCTCGACAGGCTGCCCCAGGAGCGTTCGACCCGGTGGTAGTTCTTCTTCTTCTCCTCCTCCTCCTGCATTCTTTCGGCGGTGATGCAGAGCACGTCCTCTTCCATCATCACCTTGACGTCCTCCTTCTTCACCCCGGGAATGTCGGCTGAGAGGTAGAACGCCTGGTCATCCTCGCTGATGTCGACCTTGAAGGTGGGGGCCATCATCGAGCCCATCGAACTGAAGAACGGCGTCAGCCTTTCGTTGAACACATCTTCGAACATCTTCAGGGGATCCCTTCCGTAAAGCTTGAGATTCATGGCTGCCTCTTCTGTTTTTTCATGTTCTGGTAATCTGCAACAACACGGAACTGCTTTTTAGCAACATTGCCGACCCACTCAAAATTCCATGACGGAACGCCCCTCCCGCTGTTTTCAGGATCTGGAGGAGGGTTTGCGAAGGGTGCCGATACCGAGCAGGTCTGCAATGTTGGCGTTCGGATCGAGTACCGGTCGGATACCGGGGGTCGCGCAGGTCATGAGTGTGGTGACTCCCGGGCCGTGGCCGGCTTCACGGCAGTCGCTGTGCACCACGATGCCGATGGAGACTGCACCCCTGCGGTAGGCTCGCCCGAAGCGGTTGTCCTGATCCATGAGTGCCACGAAATCGCCGAAGCGGATCTTGTCGATGCCGAACTCCCTGACGGCTTCGGCGTCGCTGGTAACGATATCATAGTCGCCCTTCGCGACATGCGCCGAACCGATGCCGGAGCCCATGCAGTAGGCCGGAACCATGGTCGTGACCGGGACTTCAAGTACGCCGTCGGCGGCAATCCTGATGCCCATGCGCTTCAGGAGCGAGGGGTCGAGGTTGAAGAGGGCCACGTCAGGGAAGGCGTCCAGTTTCAGCCCCTGGCCTTTCGAACGGATCATGATGGTGTCGCCGTAGGTCATCTTCTCCTTGGCCTCGCGCGGAAAATCGACGATGATATGCTCTGAGCCGCCGTGGTGGCCGATGACGGTGCCAGTCGCCCCCTTGGCCTCGCCGGAGACCACCGTGGCGGTGTTGCCGACGCAGGTCAGCAGCTGGACGGTGACGTTGGGGTGCTCGTAAGGTTTGTGGGTGTCGGCCGTGCAACTCACGCCCGGCTCGATGTGGTCACCCTGCCAGCCGAACGCCGGGTCGCCGACCTGGATGTTGAGGGTAATCCCTCCGATGGATGGAAGAATGAACGGGGTACCCTGGTGGTCGACCTCCCAGGTGCCCCGGGTACGGGGATGGCCGGGCTGGCACTGGAGCAGGAGTTCGACCAGTCGGTCTTCGTTGGTTGCAAGCATTGCGTTCCTGTTTGGGTTGCGTTCTGGAAAAAGTTCGATGCCATATGCCCGGTATATAGCACAATGGCAGCTTTTGCCAAAACCGGATACGGTAGCGCCTCGGAAAGGAGTGCTTTTATTTTAAAAGTTTTCATGGTAGATTGAGGCTCTTTTCTTTACAAAGCGCTCCAGGGAGCAGAGAGGTATTCCTGAACGAACGATGTCCCCATGCTTTTTTTCAAGCCCCCGTATTTCAATATCCTGCAACGGTTTCAGCGTCCGACGCGTCATTTGCCGGCAACGGCTTTGCTGATCGTCGCCCTGCTGGCCGCACTCGCCGCCCTTGGCATCACCGATAAAGACGAATTCGGACTGGCGGGCCCTGCCGTCCCTGCCCGCATCATCGGGGGGGAGCATGAATCGGTAAGGCGGGTCGCGACGCTTGCCGGCACCATATCGACAACCTTTTCCGGGGAGATGTCGATGAAAAACAGGGGGGAGCTTGCCGAAAAGGTCAAGAGGTTACTTGCATCAAAGGTGAATCTCGACGGTGCTTCGACCAAGGGAGCGTCGTACCGTATCCTCTATGAAGAGCAGCTCAACGGTCATGAAGCGGTCAGCACGGGCGACATCCTCTCCGTTGAGGTCGGCACAGGAAAGCAGCGCTTCAACGCTTACCGATTCAGGGATGCGGAGGGCGGCATCAGCTATTATGACGAACGTGGACTTGCCGTCACGAACCGGCCACTTCTCCAGCAGCCCTGCATCTACCGGCGCGTCTCAAGCGAATTCGGCTACCGGAGGCACCCGATCAGCCGGATGATGCACTTCCACGGCGGCGTCGACTTTGCCGCACCGACCGGCACGCCGGTCAGGGCGGTGGCAGACGGCAACGTCACCTTTAGCGGAAGGAACGGAGGAGCGGGAAACATGGTCACGCTCGCCCATGGCGGGAGAATGCATACCCAGTACCTGCACCTCAGCCGCTTCGCCCCGGCCTTCGCTTACGGCAGCAGGGTCCGGCAGGGCGACATCATCGGTTACGTCGGCTCCACCGGATCATCGACCGGCCCCCACCTCGACTTCCGGGTCATTGTGGACGGCATACTCAAGGATCCCCTGGTAGCGCTAAGGACGCCTGCCCCGAAACGCTCCCTTACCATGCCCGAACTTGCCGGGCTCCTGGCAAAGATCGACCTGTACAAGGCCGAGGTGGACAACAGCCTCTTCCGGGTAGCCGGCATCTCCGGACATCCGACCGTATCGCTTTGATCAGGTTCCGGCTCCGGGCGTTCCGGGGCCGGAAATTCACCCATCCCCATCCCTTACCCTGCCCCGCATCGATTTTACCTCGCTCCGGCGTGTCTTGGATTCGAGTCGTTGACGCCTCGAGCTACCGGTCGGTGCCGTCGGTCGGCGTGGCTTCGGCTTCCTGAGCCCCTCAAGCAGCAGCTCCTTCAGCCGCAACAGGGCATCCGCCCTGTTTTTTTCCTGTGAGCGGAACCGTTGCGCCCTGATGACGAGCACCCCGTCCTTCGATATCCGACGGTCGGCGAGTTGCAGCAGGCGTTCCCTGAGTATCTGGGGAAGCGATGACGATGCGATGTCGAATCGGAGGTGTACGGCCGTTTCGACCTTGTTGACGTTCTGGCCGCCAGCCCCCTGCGAACGCATGGTCGTGATCTCTATTTCATCGTCAGGGACGGAGATGGTGCGGGTAATGATCATGATCGGCTCCTTCTTGTTTTCTGAAGGAAAGATACGGACCAAATGAAGGAAGGCAAACCGTGAAGTGGCCGGTCGGATGGAACTCTTTACCGGCTTCCGATGTCGGTTTTCATATGCATCGCCCCCTTTTCCGGCAGTCTGGACAGAGAACACAACGCAACAGGAGGAACACCATGGCAAACAGCGAACAGAAGCACCCGGCAAACACTCCCGGACCGTTCTACGTCACGAGCCCGGATGACCCCGAAGGCCAGGGCTGCACCGCCTGCACCATCTGCTACACGGCAGCGCCCGAATTCTTCTCGGAGGACAGTGAGGGATACGCCTACGTCTCGCGCCAGCCGGAAACCCAGGCAGAGGTCGATTTATGCAGGGAGCAGCTCGAAGCCTGCCCGCCAACGGCGATCGGCAACGACGGGTGAGGAAGAAACTTCGGGGACGTTCCTGAAATCATTAACTTAGCTTTTCAAAGAACAGAGCAAGAGGGGTCCCTGCTTCGCCATCTTTGCTCCGGACACTCCGCTCGCCAGTTCAAGAGGTGAACTGCGGGGGCTGAAGCCCGGAGCATCTCTATTTCCTTCCCCAACCCCTTACCTGATCCCCCAGAGCTTGATCTTGCGGTCGTCGCTGCCGCTGGCGATGATGCGGCCGTCGGGGGAGATGTCGACCGACTGGACTTCGAGGGTGTGCCCGCGGTAGGTGTGCAGCAGGGTGCCGGCCTTGACGTCCCAGAGGCAGACCCTCTCGTCGTTTGCGGCACTGGCGAGCACCGAACCGTCGGGGCTGAAGCAGACGCTGCGCACGGCATCCTCGTGACCTTCGAGCACTTTCAGGGTCTGGCCGGATGCGGCGTCGAGGATCTTGACCTTCGAGTCACGGCCGCACAGCACGATGAGGGTGTCGTCGGGACTGAAGCTGACGGAGTGCGAAAGGGTGTCGCCGGTCTGGTAGCTGGCGACGTTCTTCCCGCTTTCGACATCCCAGATCCTCACGACCGGCTCTTCGCCGCAGCTCACGAGCCGCTTGCCGTCATGGCTCCAGGCCAGGCACTCGATGTAGGATTTGTGGCCGAGGAACCGTGAGGTCTCTTTGCCGGTCTCGACGTCCCACAGGCGGATGGTGGTATCGCGGGAGCAGGTGGCCAGCACTTTGCCATCCGGGCTGAAGGCGACCATGCGCACCGCCGTGTCATGCCCTTTGCAGACATGCAGGCAGGCCCCGGTCGCGGCGTCCCAGATGCGGGCCGTGCTGTCGGTACTGCCGCTGGCGAGCCGGTTGCCGTCCGGGCTGTAGTCGATGCACTCGACCCAGGTGTCGTGACCCTTCATGGTATGGATCGGTTTGCCGGACTCGACGTCCCAAAGCATGACCAGTTCATCGAAGCCGCCGCTCACAAGCTTTTTGCCGTCGGGGCTGAACTTGACCCCGAGCACGCGGTCGAGGTGCCCCTCCATGGTCTTGATGAGGTTGACGTCCTCTTTGACCGTCGGACGCTTCAGTTCCTCTTCCTTCTTCCCGAAAATCCTTGACAAGAAACCCATGGATGTATGATCATTTTGATGGTTGATTCCAAACGGCGCCGCCGCTACCGGCATGCCTGCATATCCTGACTCGGAATTTAAGAAATTTTCCCGGCAACCCACAGGATCGGGCAGAACGTTTGCTGGCGGCCCGACTGCCGTCAAGCCTCACTCCTTCCGGAATCGGTAACTCCTCCCCTTCCAGACCGGTCCGCTGCCGAAAACGCCTTGCCGAAACGAGTTGAAGGCGATCAGGATCAGCACGACCTGTGATGCGGCATGCAGCAAGCCCGGCCATAAAGGTTGCCGGAATTTCAGGGAAACGATGATGCGGCTGCACACGGCGACAAGGATCTGGGCGGCCGGCAGCCAGAGCCCGGCTACCGTGATTTCGCCACGGAGCAGGGCGGCTGCGGCGAAACCCCACGGGGCAAGGTAGAGCATCGCCACCATGGCCATGAGGGCGAACAGGCCCGGGACGTTTTCCCCCAACCCGGCAAAGAGGTTCTTGGAAAAGCCTGACCATATATCACCGAGCCCCCGGTACATCCGGCAGTTCACGGCGTCGGTGCCGTTGTAGGCAACGACCCTCCCTCCGGCGCCCTTCATTTTCTTGCAGAGCCAGACATCCTCGACGATGTTGCTGCAGACCGAACGGTGCCCCCCGATCGTCAGGTATGCCTCGCGCCGGAACAGTATGAACTGGCCGATAGCGTAACAGAAGGCAGGCGAACCGCATCCGCTCACCAGCCCGATGGGCAGGTAGCTGAAGAGAATATGGTAGACGAGCGGCACGACAAGCCCCTCCCAGAAGGAGCCGAGCTCCTGGAAGGGCGTCAGGGAGAGCATGTCTGCACGGCTCGCGGACATGGCGGCCACGGCGCGGCGGAGGGCGTCGGGGCGGTGCCGGGTGTCGGCGTCGGTGAAAAGCAGCAGTTCCCCGGTACAGTTAGCGGAAAGCTGCTGGCAGGCCCATGCCTTGCCGTGCCAGCCGTCGGGCAGGGGCGCCCCCTTGATGAAACAGAGCTTCTGCCCTCCCGGTCCGGCGGCAAGCCGTTCGAGCTCGCGCCAGGTTTCGTCCGTAGAGTGGTCATCGAGCACGATGACTTCGAAATCCTGGTAATCCTGGGCGAGGAGCGAGGCGACGCAGCCACCGATGTTCGACTCCTCGTCACGCGCCGGCACGAGTAGCGAAACCCTCGGCCCGGAAGTGACGCAACCAGCCCCTGGAGGAAGGTCAGGCAGGTCGACGAGGTTCCTGAGGATGATACCGAGGAACACCAGCAGGCATCCGAGAATGAAAATCTGATAAATCACCATGGTAAAAAAAAGGCCGCACGAAGCGGCCTTGCGTAAAGATGCATTTCAGTCAGGAGCCAGCATCATATCCTTTTTGTCCTTGCTGTCCCTGCTGTCATTTCAGTCCTTTATTCTTATTTCTCAGTCAATCAGCTTGTTGATGTTATACTCGAAAATCCCCTCGGCGCCGGCGCGCTTCAGCTCGGGGATCAGTTTGCGCACGATCTTCTCGGCGACGATGACTTCCAGCGCCACCCACTTGCCATCGGCAAGGTCCGACACGGTCGGCTGGCGAAGCGCGGGAATGACCGACATGATGGTGTCGATCGACGACTTCGGGGCGTTCATCTTCAGGCCGACCTTACCCTGTGCGTTGATGGCGCCCTGCAGGAGCAGTGCCATGCTTTCGATCTTCTCGCGCTTCCACGGATCTTCCCATGCTGCCCGGTTGGCGATGAGCTTGGTGTTGGATTCGAGGACGGTTTCGACGATCCTGAGCTTGTTGGCACGGAGCGACGAACCGGTCTCGGTCACCTCGACGATGGCGTCGGCGAGCTCCGGCGGCTTGACCTCGGTAGCGCCCCAGCTGAACTCGACCGATGCGTTGACACCGTTGGCGGCGAGGTACTTCTTCGTGATGTTCACCACTTCGGTGGCGATGTGCTTGCCTTCGAGGTCCTTGACCGACTTGATGGACGAACTCTCCGGCACGGCCAGCACCCAGCGGACAGGACGCATGGAGGCCTTGGAGTAGACCAGGTCGGCCACTTCGACCACATCGGCGTCGGTCTCGATGATCCAGTCCTTGCCGGTCAGGCCGGCGTCGAACGCACCCTGGGAGACGTAGCGGGCCATCTCCTGCGCACGGATGAGGATGGCTTCCAGTTCGTCGTCGTCGATCGACGGGAAGTAGGAACGGCTCTGGACGGAAAACTTGAATCCGGCGTTGGCGAAAAGTTCGAGGGTCGAATCCTGCAGGCTGCCTTTCGGAAGGCCCAGCTTCAATACCTTGCTGCTATTGGTCATTGGGTAGGTAATAGGTGATGGTTGACTTAGAGTTCCCTGATCCGGAATTGTCCCTCGTCGTAGACGCCGTAGGGAAAGCGGCCTTCGATCCATGTCCCGAGGTTGACGTAGGTGGCGCCCGTTTCGTCGACAGGCTCCATCCGACCGGCATGGTTATGGCCGCAGACAAAATAATCAAAAACACGTTCCCGAGCGAGTGCTGCCGCGAATTCGATCAGGCGCTTCGGTTCGTACTTCGTGTCCGCCGGCTTGTGGTAACGGCTGAGGCGCGAAAACTTCATCATCAGGGCGGTGGCGAGGTCGGGGTGGAACCCGGTGAGCAGCCCGAGGTTGAAGCGGTTCCTGACGAAACGGGCGAAGAGCTTGTAGCCAAGGTCACCCTCCCCGAGCCCGTCGCCATGCGCCACAAGGAAGAGCCGCCCGTCGTGCCGGACCTCCTGCATGCCGTAGCGTGTCTTCACGCCGAGCTCTTCGTCGAAATAGCGGCCCAGCTCGAAATCGTGGTTGCCCGCTAGGTAAGAGACCTCCACGCCGCTGCGGGCAAGCCCGGAGAGCATGCAGAGGAACCGGGTGAATCCTTTGGGGATGACGTGCCGGTATTCCATCCAGTAGTCGAGGATATCGCCCACCAGGTAGAGCGCCCCTCCATCATTCCGGATCATCGAGAACAGGGTTTCGAGGCGATCGAGCTTGATGCGCTCGGCCTGCGTGTCCTGCAGGCCGAGATGGATGTCGCTGACGAAATAGAGTGCCGGCATCACGGGGCGGGTTTCACAGCACTGAGGCAAGGCCGATCACGGCCGCCGGAATGAGCAGGTTGTCGACCTCTTTCGGGCTGGCGCCCTCGATGAGGGTACACACCAGGGCGATGATGCCGATCTTGACGGGATCGTAGGCTTCGGGCACGATCAGCTTGACGAAGATGAGGCCGGCAAGGAAGCTGCCGAAGAAGAATGCGAGGCTGCCCTCGACACTCTTTTCGCTGAGAATCTTGTACTTGATGCGGCCCATCCTGGTGCCGACGATCGGCGCGAGGCCGTCGCCCCAGCCGAGCACAGCCATGGCGAGCACTCCGGCGAACTGCTTGTAGTAGAGCGTTCCGCAGATCATGGCCACGACGACGAAATAGAGGGTCCCCTTGAGCAGCTCGCGCTTGTCGCCGGTCCTGGTCATGGTCTTGACCGCCTGGTCGTCCTCAGCCGCGAACAGCCCCTTCTGGATGAGCAGCAGGGTCCATACGGCGAACACGGTGATGTTCAGGTAGTGCGACCAGTCACCCTCGTGGAACAGGGGCAGGAAGATGATGGTCGATCCCGCGCAGATGTGGGTGATCTTGCGGCTGATGTCGCGTGGCAGGCCGTGGTTGGTCACCAGGTAGTCCATCAGCGGAGGGATGCTGAAGACGTAGACGAAGGTGAGCAGGGTCACCAGGGCGTTGTGCCAGACAATGGGAAGTGAAAAAAATGTCGGTTCGCTCGGCATCATGGCTCCTCCAGGTTATGAGGGTTGGAAAGAAGAGGTCCGTTTGTGTTCCGGGTCGGCGCGGCGGGTCACATATACTTGATCCCGATGAGCGCGGCTGCGAACATCTGGTTGGTCAGGAACAGGAAGTTGTTGGCTACCTGGAACCGCAGGAATGCGTTGTGCTCGTGCACGTCGCTCTTACCGATGGCGTTGCCGAAGCCGTCATCAACGGCATGTTGCATGAAGGAGACGCCGGATTTCGGGTCGCGGTACAGCGGCACCTGGATGAACACGTTGAGAGAGAGGCCGGCAAGGACGCCCCAGAACAGCACCGTGAATCCCCAGGTCCAGGCAAGCCATGCGAAGACCGCAAAGACAATGTCGATGATCATGAACGCAACCAGGAAGGTACCCTTCGATCCGATCATGACGGCAAGTGACTTCATGCCACCCTTGGCATCCCCCTCCTTCGACTTGAAGTCGTTCATGATGATCAGGGCGACGGCCATGAAGAAATTGAGCGTCCCGAGCCAGATCACTTCAGGCCGGATCTCGCTGAACAGGGCATTTGCGGAAACATAGGTGATGAAGCCGTAGGATAAGCCGACTGCCGGTGCCGAGAACAGGATATTCTTCTTCAGCTTGAGCGGCGGGGCCGAGTAGATGAATCCCACGACGAGGCCGGCAATCAGGGATCCGACGAAGACGATGCCTCGTTGCCCGCCGATATGCAGTCCGAGGAAGGAGCTCAGCACCACGGCGGTGACGAGCACGATGCTCCAGTTCCAGGCCGCCTCGGTTTCGGTCAGGCGTCCCGAGGGAATCGGACGGGTAGGTTCGTTGATCCGATCGAGATCGAGGTCGTAGTAGTCGTTCACCGACTGGCTGAACCCGGTGCCGAGAGGGCCGTAGAGCAGGAACAGGGCGAACAGCAGCAGGTAGTCGTGCAGGGTCGGCTGCATGGCCCCGGAGGCCATCACCCCGCCGGCAAGGCAGGGAAATACGCTGATCCAGGTGACCGGGTCGAGCAGTTCGAGATGGGCTTTGACTTTGTCTGCAAATCCTGTTCGTGAGGCTCCTGACATAACAACTGCTTTTGGGAAAGGCTTCCTGCCGATTGATGGTAATGCTCTGTATGTTAAGGCAATTTACGAATCCCCGCCAAGA
The DNA here is from genome assembly GCA_013335115.1 of Chlorobiaceae bacterium. GTDB lineage: Bacteria > Bacteroidota > Chlorobiia > Chlorobiales > Chlorobiaceae > Chlorobaculum. Next base: position 59,924 of record JAAXWQ010000002.1, read on the forward strand.
TATGAAACATCAGGCATCGATCATTTAGCCGACCGCCTCGCCGGCAAGGGTGGCCGACGTCGCATCGGTGATCCTGACCCGGACAAGGTCGCCCGGATTAAAGCCTCCACGCTCGAACACCACCGCCCGGTTCGTGCCGGTCCGGCCCATGAGCCGGGAGCTGGCCCGACGGCTTTCGGATTCCGCGAGCACTTCGACCGTCCGGCCGACATCCTCGAGGTAACGCTCCAACGAAATCGCTTGCTGCCGTTCGATCACCTCCTGCAGGCGGGCTTTCTTGAGCCCCTCCGGCACGTCGTCGGGCAGGTTCCTGTCCGCCCAGGTGCCGGGCCGGACGGAGTAGTAAAACATGAACGATGAATCGAAACGGACCTCATCCATGAGCGACAGGGTCTCGCGGTGCTCCTCGTCGGTTTCGGTGCAGAAGCCGGAGATGAGGTCGGTGGTAAGGGCGGCGTCGGGCATGATGGTGCGGATCATGTCGATCTTGCGCAGGTACGCTTCGCGTGAATGGCCGCGACGCATCAGCTGGAGGATCCTCGTCGAGCCCGACTGCACGGGGAGGTGGATATGCCTGCAGATGTTCGGCATTCCGGCGATCACCCGAACGAGCTCCTCGGAGATATCCTTCGGATGCGAGGTGGTGAAACGGATGCGCATGCCGGGAACGGCGCGGCTGACAGCTTCGAGGAGCCCGGCGAAGTCCAGCCCCCGGACTGCGTCGAGGTACGAATTGACGTTCTGGCCAAGCAGGGTCACCTCGCGGAACCCCGAATCCGCAAGCTCCCGGGTCTCGTCTACGACCCGCTGCAACGGCACGCTCCTTTCGCGCCCCCTGGTTACGGGCACCACGCAAAAAGCACAGCTGTTGTTGCAGCCTCGCATGACCGGCAGGAACGCACTGATCTTTCCTGTCCGAACGGGATCGATGCCGGCATAAGTCTCCTGGTGGTCGTACTCGAGCCTCGACTGCCGGGCGCCCTGGCGGGCGTTGGCGATCATGGAGGGCAGCGAGCGGTAGTTGTCGGGTCCGGCGACGAAGTCAACCCAGGGATGGGCGTCGAAGAAGGGCTGCTTCTCGAACTGGGGGACGCAACCGATCACCCCGACGACCAGTGACCGGTGCTTCCGCTTTCGCCCCTTGAGCTGCTGCAGGAAATTCCCGATACGGTCGACGGCGTTTTCGCGGACAGCACAGGAGTTGAGCAGGATGATCCCTGCGGAATCCTCGTCCGGCGCAGGCTCGTAGCCCGAGGCCCCGAGCACTGAGGAGACGATTTCGGTATCGGCCTGGTTCATCTGGCAGCCGAAGGTATGGATGAAAAACAATGTTGGATTGCGGTCGGCCATAAGGGAGGATCGATTCACGGTTGCAGTACTCATCGGCGTTCTGGGCCTACGGCCGCATGAGCCAAAAGGAGGGAGAGCAGGCCGGTCAACGGCATTTGCAGCAGCGGCGCCAGTCCGACGCCGAACAGCGTCGGCATGTCCAGGGTGTATGCCCAGAGATGCAACCGGACGACCGCAACATACTCGACGGCCCATGCCGGCAAGGCTCCGGCAACGCAGAAGAGTGCGACGTTCCGCGTCGAAAAACCCCATCGGAGGTCCCGGGCGAACAGGGCGGTGCACAGCTGCATGCCGGCGACCGCCAGCGCATCGAGAAGCGCCATCTGCGTCATCATGGGGACATAGAGGGATGCAGGAATATCCTGGTGCGCCCGGTAGAGCAGGCCGTGCCAGGACTCCCAGCAGAAATTGAGCAGGAAGGCCGATGCCAGGAGCACCGGGTAGAGAATATGCAGGCGCCGGCCGCCGGTCATAAGCAGTCCATCCTTCGGGTGCGGAGCCTTGCGCAGGAGTTGATGGTCATCTCCGTGGAAGCCTCGCGGTCAGATACCGAAATGCAGGTGCTTGAATTTCACCAGCAGCGCCTCGGCCTCATCCTTGCACTGGCCGCAGACCGTACCGAGCTTGGTGCGTTCCTGGAGCTCGTAGTAGCTCCTCGCCCCTTCGAGCACGGCATCCTCGATGTCGTGGTCCGTGACGTTCATGCACTGGCAGACGATCTTGACCTGCTCCTTCTTGACGCGGTCCTCCTTTCCGTTGCGGACGAAATAGTTGTTGATCGCGGCACGAAGCGCCTTGTCACCGAGCACCGAGCAGTGGATCTTGTGGTCCGGCAGTCCGCCGAGCTCCCTGGCCACATCCTTCGGGGAGACGTTGAAGGCCTGGTCGAGGGTCATCCCCTTGACCATCTCCGACAGGATCGAGGTGCTGGCAATGGCGCTGGCGCAGCCGTAGGTCTTCCACTGGCAATCGGTGATGACCTCCGTCTCCCTGTCGACCATGATGGCTACCAGCATCTGGTCGCCGCACTGCAGGTTGCCCTCCATACCGACGCCGTCGAAGCTGTCGGGGTTGTCGCCCTGCATAATGTTCTTCGGTTTCTCGAAATGCTCCTTGAGCTTCTCCGTATATGCCCATTCACCTGGCTGAAGCATGGACTCCTCCTTTGATATAAGCTGTTGACATGTTCCTGATACGTTCGATGACCCCGGGGAGCACGTCGAGCAGGTATTCTACCTCCTCGAGGGTGTTCTGGCGGCCAAGGCTGATCCTGATCGAACCGTGTGCGCGCTCGGCGTCGACACCTGTGGCGAGCAGCACGTGCGAAGGGTCGAGCGAACCGGAGGCGCAGGCCGAACCGGTCGACACGGCGAGACCTGCAAGGTCGAGGTAGAGCAGGATCGCTTCGCCTTCCGCGCCCGGGAAAGAGACGTTGAGCGTGTTGGCGAGCGAGTCGGTCGGGTGGCCGTTGAACAGCGCCTCGTCGATCCTCTCCCCGATGCCCCTCCTCAGGATATCCTTGAGTCCCTGCAGGCGCGCCTCTTCCGCTGCCATTTCGGCGGCACGCATGTCGACCGCCATGCCGAGGCCCATGATGCCGAGCGTATTCTCGGTACCCGCCCGGCGGCCGCGTTCCTGGTGCCCCCCCCGGATGAAGGGGCAGTAGGGAATGCCCTTGCGGACATAGAGGGCGCCGATGCCTTTCGGTCCGTAGATCTTGTGGCCTGAGACGGTCAGGAAATCGACGCCGAGCTCATCGACGTCCACCGGGACCTTACCGAACGCCTGGACGGCATCGGTATGCATGAGCGCGCCGTATCGATGGGCCAGCCCCGAAATCGCCGGGATGTCCTGGAGTGTGCCGATCTCGTTGTTGGCCATCATCACCGAAACGAGCCCCACGCTGGTTGATTTCAGGATCTCCTCGAGTTGCTGCAGGTCGACCTTGCCATAGGCGTCCACATCGAGGTATCGCACATCGACGCCGCGGTGGGTCAGACACTGTGACGTCTCCAGCACGCAAGGGTGTTCGATGCTGCTGGTGACGATCGTCTGGCGCATGCCCGGGATGCACTGTGTGGTATGGCAGACGAAAAGGGAGAGCACCGTATTGTTGGCTTCAGATCCGCTTCCCGTGAAAACGATCTCGCTTTCGTCGGCGCCCATGCACCGGGCGACCCGATTGCGGGCATCCTCGACATTCGCGCGAGCCTCACGACCGAAAGCGTGCATGCTCGACGGATTGCCGTACATCTCCATCGCCGCCGCCATCTCCTTCTTCACCTCCGGATGAAGCGGAGTCGTGGCGTTGTTATCGAAATATATCTGTCTCGCTGCCATAACTGGTTGGTGAATTTCGGTGGTTCTTTCTGCAAGCAGGGGAATATAAGGTTATTCCACCTGAACAACCATCCCAAATGATGGGCCCATCTCACGCCTTAATTGTGACTAATTTAGTCTTATTTATCAAAAAAGACAAGAGGCATGTCTCATCTTTTATCGAAATCTACATCGGTATCGATTTCGATGGCGGTTTGGATAACCATGATGACACTCGATCAGAAAATACGAGAGAACAGCATGATGGCCAGGAGGAGGATGATGAGCGAGGAGAAGATCAGCAGCTTGCGGCGCCCACCACTGCCGCCAGCCCGAGGGGCAGCATCCTGCGTGGAGGTGGAACCGGAATGCCTGGATTCGGGCAGCAGGAGCTCCTTGCGGCAACTTGCCAGTAGCGACTCGTCACCCACGCCGAGTTCGGTGGCATATTTCCGCAGGTAGGAGAACACATAGATCGGCGGCAGGTAGGAGAAGTCGCCGGTTTCAAGCCGTTCGATATGGAATGCGCCGATATTTACCATCCGGGCGATATCTTCGACCGAAAGGCCCCGCCCGACCCTCTCGTTCTTCAGGGCAAGGGTCAGTTGTACCAGCGGTCCTCCTGAGGGGGTTTCATCTGCCATGGAGCATGACCAGATTAACGTGGCGACAACAACAAGTAACTATATCACAATTTAGAAAAAAAATAAATCACATCAACAAGCTCAGGCAACAAGCATTCAGGCGTCAGCACACGGCGAACAATCAATCGATGCCGTAAGAGCTCAGGTACATCCATGCGCCATCCTGCTCCCCGGCAAGTGCCTTGATGCTTCCCGAGCCTGAAGCATCGATTTTCAACCGGTCCGCGAGCCTCGACGTCATTCCTGCCGCCTCCTCTTTGGAGAGCGGCCTCCAGAAGAGGAACACCCGCCCGGAGGGGTGGTACATCTTGTACACCCTCGCAAGTTCCGGCCGCGCCGCATCGAAAAATGCGATCCCGGGCGCCTTGCCCGCAACCGGCAACTGGCCGGCATAGACGACCGCCTCCCTGGCGGATCCTATGAGGGAAACGCGGTGCCGCACCCCGAGCATCCCATCGAGGCCGAGAAGGTGGAACGGCGCGGGTGCATCCGACTCGAAAATCAGGTGGCTGTAGCCCGACAAGCGGTCGTTCATGGGTTTGAGCAGGGTCTCGGTCAACCAGATGCGTTGCGGATCCGTGCGCAAACTATACCTGGCAGCGTTTGTGCCGGAGGCGAGGGTATGGCTGAGCAGCTGCAGCTGCGAGCGGACCTGCTCCCGGTAGACCGGAGTGGAAAAGATCTGCATCTCCCGGGAGCTGACGAGCATGCCGGTGGCCAGGCTGTCCCTGACGAAAAGCCTTACCAGTGCCTGGTCGGGACGAAGGCTCTTCTGGAGCGTCATCATGGTCACCGGGGTGAGCCGTAACGTCGAGGCCGCCCCCTTGTCGATGGCTACCGCCTCGTTCGACAGCTCGAAGAGGCGGCCCCGCTTCCGGGCGATCGCCTTGTCGGCAGGGACGGAATATTCGAATCCGGCGCCCTCTTCGGTCATATTGATCTTCCGCTGGAGCAGGCCCGAGATATCCCGGGTGGTCCTGACGATCTCATTGCGCAGGGCTTCGTGGCCAGCCGGCAAGGTAAAGTTCCCGATACCCGCGTGAAGGTCGCGCTGCAACTCGAGCAACTTCGCCTGCTCGCTCGCCTCGAAAAGCTCGAAGTACCGGCCGTTGACGATCAGAAGCTCTTCGAGGTTGCCGACTGCCTCCCGCTCGAGGCGGGCAAGATCGCGCGCCGTGGCGGGAATACCGTAATTCTGGCCGATCTGCAGGCCGATCTTCAACGCTTCGATACGCTCGTTGTCCTGGAGCCCGGGGCTCATGCCGAGCCGGTAGACCGCCGCCATGCGGGCGTAGGGCATGTTCCGCTGCGAGAAATACTCCATCGTGCTCCGGTAAGTGTCCGGCTTTTGGACGATGACCTCGTTGGATTCGTACTGAAGGATCTGGTCGAGTCTCGAAAAGCGGGCCTCCTGGGCGATGGCGAGGGCGCGGAACAGCAGGAAGCTGGCGTTGGGGCGCTGCTTTTCAAGCTGAAGGAGGCTCTTTGCGGCAATTCGCAGGGCCTTGATCCGGAGCTCGGGAGGGGCAAGCATCGTCATCACCTTTCCAGAAACCGCCGCAATCTTGCCGGCATAGGCGTCGGGCTTGTCGAGCCCCAGGTCTCCGCGGGCGACGGAACAGTCCAGAAGGCCGGAGAGGGCGGCGATGCGGACGGCGGGATCGTCCGAAGCGGCAAGTTCAGCGCAGGTGCGCGCTGCACCGGCGAAATCCCCTGCCTTGAACGAGAACTCCGACTGCCACAACCGCTGCCATGCGTCGGGGCGTGATATCCGGCCGATCGCAGAGGCTGCCTGGCCAAATTCACCGAGCTCTGCATGCATCCTGGCGTGCCGGATGCGCAAACCGGTCCGTACCGAATCGGGAAGCATGCTTCCGGCATGGTTTTCAAGCGTTCCGAAGGTATGGAAGGCGGCATCGTACTCGCCGGCAAGGAACTCGATGCGGCTCTTCTGGAGCAGGGCTTCGACGGCCTGCCGGGAAAAGCCCTTGAGGGTATCGGCGGCAAGTGCCCTGTTGTACGCATCAAGGGCCGCAGGATATTTGTTCTGGCGTGAAAGCCGGGCGGCCTCCTCGTAGAGCGCCCCGGGGTCGACGCGGCCCTGCGAGGGGCTGCATGAGGAGAGCAAGGCTGCCAGGACGGCGAAAAGCAGGAAAAGGGGGACGAAAGGGCGGTGAGGTCTCATCGATAACCTTTGCTGGGTTGACGGGTCGTTCCCGTGATTTTAGGTATAAAATCGGCTAACGGCAAGCAAACGGATTATTTAGGGCATCTTTTCCACCAACTTCACCGGCTGCCTGAACGTTCTCGGCCAGGCACGATTAATCCTTTTTTTGCATTATCTTGGGTGAAATCAAGCCATTGAAGATCAACGTGACCTTTTCCAACAGGGCAGCCTCAACCAAAACATGAATCCCGACAGTAGCCCGGTACTGGTCATCGCGCTCCTCATCCTTGCCGGCGGCCTCCTCTCCATGGCGGAATTCGCCATCATCTCCTCAAGGCCTACCCGACTTCATGAGCTGAAAGCAGCAGGCTACCAGGCCGCGGGCCTGGTGCTCGGCCTGCTCGACAATCCTGGCCGATTCCTTTCAGCAATCCAGTCAATGATCACCCTCGTCATGATCCTGACCGGGGCTTACTGCGGCCTGGCCTTCTCGCCACCCCTTGCTCGACTGCTTGAAACCGTTCCCGAACTCACGCGTTACAGCCCGGGAATCGCCTTCACCCTCGTCGCCCTCCTTGCCACCTTCGTCTCCCTGGTGGCCGGCAAGCTCGTCCCCAAAAAGATCGCCCTGCAGCATCCCGAAGCGATTGCCGTGAGGATCGCCCCGTTCATGGACCTGCTTGCGCGCCTCGCCTCCCCGATGCTCGGCCTCGTCAACAGTTCGACCGCCGTGATGCTGAAAATGCTCGGGGTCGACCCGTCCGAGGCCCCGATGGTCAGCGACGAGGATGTAATGCTGATGATCAGGCAGGGAGCCAAGAAGGGCGTTTTCGAGTCGGTCGAGTACGACATGATCTCGCGCATCTTCCGCATGAGCGACAAGCGCGCCAGCTCAATCATGACGCCACGCAACGAGATCGAGTGGCTCGACCTCGAAGAGCCGGAGGAGAAGCTCATCGCCAGGATCAAGGCCAGCGGCCGGTCGCAATTCCCCGTAGCCGACGGCAGGCTCGATCAGGTCTGCGGCGTCGTGCGGGCGCTGGACCTCGTCAGCCTGCTGCTCGCCAGGCCCGGAAGCGTGAAAGAGTCCATCAGGGCGGCGATGAAAACCCCGCTCTTCGTTCCGGAATCGGTTCCTGCGTTCCATGTGCTCGAAGTCTTCAGGAAGAACCGGACGCACCTGGCGCTCGTCATCGACGAGCATGGATCGGTGCAGGGGGCGATCACCCTGACCGACGTGCTGGAGAGCATCGTCGGGGACGTGCCTGCCGACGACCCCGAAGTAGGCCGGAAAATCGTGCAAAGGAGCCGCCGGACATGGATCGTGGACGGCATGCTCCCGGTCGACGAATTCGCCTCAGCGTTCGGCCTCGACATCGAAACCTTTCGAGGCGAAGACGAACCGCGGTACGACACGATGGGAGGATTCATGATGCACCGGCTCGGCGAGGTGCCGTCGGTGTCGGACAGCATCGAATGGAACGGCATCCAGTTCAAGGTGATCAAGATGGATGGCCAGAGGGTGGCACGGCTACTGATTGAGCTTACCGAAGCGTCTGCAGCAAGGATAACGGCAAAACAGGAGGAACGATGATACAGGAAGGACATAAGGCCCCGGAATTCACCCTTCCCGACAGCGAAGGGAACTTGGTATCCCTGTCGGATTTCGCCGGCAGGAAAGTACTGCTGATCTTCTATCCCGGCGACGATACACCGGTCTGCACGGCACAGCTTTGCGACTACCGCAACAACGTGACGGAGTTCACCAGGCGGGGCATCACGGTCCTCGGGATCAGCGCCGACCGCCCCGACTCCCACCGCCGATTCGCCGAAAAGCACTCGCTCCCGTTCCAACTCCTGAGCGACGAGGCCAAATCGACCGCAAAGGCCTACGATACCCTTGGCTTCCTGGGCATGTCCCAACGCGCCTACGTGCTGATCGACGAAGAAGGAACCGTGCTGCTCGCCTACAGCGACTTCCTGCCGATCACCTACCAGCCCATGAAGGACCTGCTTGCCCGCATCGACGCCTCCTGACAGGCGGGGAACCAGAATGCCGGACAAAGCCGGGCACGGGGAATCCGGATCTTTTTTCGTAAATTCGCACGTTTTAACAACGCAAACGACTCTCTCCATGGAAAGAACCCTTACTATCCTCAAGCCCGACTGCGTGCGCAAGCAGCTCATCGGCGCCGTCACTGACAAGATCGAGCGCGCCGGCTTCCGCATCGTGGCGATGAAAAAGACCCGCCTCACCAAAGAGACCGCCGGCGCATTCTACGCCGTGCACCAGGATCGCCCGTTCTACGGCGAATTGGTCGACTTCATGTCTTCCGGCCCGTGCGTCCCCATGATCCTCGAGAAGGAGAATGCCGTCGCAGACTTCCGGACACTCATCGGTGCCACCGACCCGGCACAGGCAGACGCCGGCACCATCCGCCAGCTCTATGCCGACAGCAAGGGTGAAAACATCATCCACGGCTCAGACTCGGCTGAAAACGCCGCTATCGAAGGCGGATTTTTCTTCGCCGCAGAAGAGGTCGTCAGGGCCAACTGACCGAACCGGTCCGATCGTAAAAAAAGCTGCCTCCGTGTCGAACGGAGGCAGCTTTTTTCGTTGGGGGCGAAACCGTGACAACGCTATGGCCCGGTGTTCCCGGGCTTACCCTGCCTGATATCGATAAGGTTCTCCCTGAAGGTCTCCCCGTAGATCTCCCACACGGTGACGAACAGTGCCGCGATGACGGGGCCGATGATGAAGCCGAACACCCCGAACATCCCGATGCCGCCGAGCGTGCCAAAAAAGATGAAGAGCTCGTGCATCTGCGTGTCGCGCCCGACCAGGATCGGCCTCAGGATGTTGTCCACCTGGCCGACGACGAGGCTGCAGAAAAGCGCCAGCCCGGCAGCCTGGAGGTACATGCCCGACATGGCAAGCCCGATGACGGCGGGGACCCAGATGATCGGGGAGCCGATGAGCGGCATGATCGACAGGACGGCCATGACCGTGCCCCAGAAAACGGCCCGGTCGATGCCGACGACCTGGAACGCCAGGCCGGCGAGCGTGCCCTGCAGCAGGGCGATGACCAGCGTCCCCTTGAGCGTGGCCCTGGTCACCGACAGGAACTTGTCGAGGAGCCGATTCTGGTCGGGTTCGTTCAGCGGCACCGAGGCGAGGATCTTCTCCATGAGGAGATGGCCATCCTTCATGAAGAAGAACATGGAGTAGCAGAAGATGAAGAAGAGGAGCAGGTCGTAGACGGCCGTGTAGGTAAAGGCAGACACGCTGTCGAAAAGCGCCGCTCCGATCCGGCCAAGGTATTCTGCTGCTTTCTGGAGGATGAGGTCGCTGGAAAACTCAATGTCCTGGTAGAAGGGCAGGCGCGACAGCAGTCCGTTGAGCTGCGCAGGTTCCTTGAGCTGTTCGCGGATGATTGGAATGGCGGTGCTGCTGAGCGAGACGGCCTGCATGGCGACAACGGCAACCAACCCCGCGAGGGGCAGGATCACGATGAGGAGGAATACCACCAGGGTCAACCCTGCGCTCAGGCCGCGCCGCTCACCCCACAGGCGCTGGAAACGGTTGAAAATCGGCACCATGAGCCCGGCGAAGATCCCCGCCAAGAGGATGGTCAGCAAAAACCGGCGGATCATGGCAAGGAACAGGGCTGAGATAAGCAGCGCGGCGACAAGCACCACGATCCGGTTGATGTTCAGGGTATTCTTCTCGTTCATCGATTCACAGGTTCGTTCACTCCGCCTCTCATAATAAAACTCCCCCCCATCCATTATCAACTATCCATTATCCATTATCCATTATCCATTATCAAATCCTCTTCCAATGTACACAGCAGCCGTCCTTCAGCAAAACAACTGCGGCCCTAAAGCCACTGAGCTGCGTCGGCCTCCATGAGGAGCCGGGAGCGAACCAGCGCCACGGCGAAGATGCCCGCCGTCTCGGCCCTGAGGATCGTAGCGCCGAAGGTGACCGGCTGGAACCCGGCAGCCTCAGCTCCGGCGACCTCCTCCGGCGTGAAGCCTCCCTCGCCGCCGACAAGGAACAGGATGCGTTTGCCGGCAGGATCGAACCCCGGCATCCGCCGCTCCGATTCCCAGGGCATCAGCCGCAGGTCATAGCCGGCAAGATGCTGCACTTCGCCGAGCGGCATCGGCTCCGACACTTCGGGAAGGTAGTGCCTCCGGCACTGGCGGGCGGCCGCATGCACCACGCTCCGCCAACGCTCCGCTTTGCGATTGAACTTCTCCTCCGCCGGGGTCGATACCGTCCGGCGGGTGGTCATCGGGATGATCCGGTCGACGCCGAGCTCGGTCGCCTTCTCCAGGAAGAGGTCGAACCGGTGGGGCGACTTGAGCAGTGAGATGGCGACCGTTACGCTCGTTTCAGGCCGGGGGACGCGACTGACCTGTGAGACCGTCCCTTCGAGCGAACGCTTGCCGATGGCGTCCACCTTCAGCTGTGCCGCCAGCCCTGCCCCATCCGTAATGGCGATGCTGTCGCCGACCCTGCTCCTGAGCACCCTGGAGAGGTGGTGGAACTCGTCGCCGTCGATGACGGCGCGTCCACGCTCAAGGTCAAGCTGAACCGGGGAAACATAGAAAAGGTCCATGGGCGCTATATTTTTTCAGTGAGGGCGACGGCGGCGAACGAAACCAACGAAGCTCCGCATCCCCGGAGCACGCCGGCGGCAGCCGTCATGGTCGCACCGGTGGTCACGACGTCGTCCACGACCAGCACACGCGGCGGGCAGGGCTGGCTGCCCGGCCCGAACGCCCCATGGAGGTTCAGCCTTCGGGCCGACGAGGTGAGGCCGGTCTGGGTGTCGGTGTACCTCCTGCGGACGATCACCTTCGGCAGGAGGGGTATGCCGAGCACTTCGGCGACGCCCTCCGCAATCTTCCCTGCCTGGTTGTAGGTACGCTCGACCAGCTTGAGCCGATGGAGGGGCACCGGAACGATGCCGTCGAAGCCTGTCGGGCCCGAGGAGGCGACCAGCTCCCCGAGCTTCCGCCCGAAAAGTCGCCCGAGCGGAAAGATCCCTTCGTACTTCAGGGAGTGCATCGCGTCATGCAGCCGACCGGATCCACGGTACGGGTAGAGGCACCATGCCCCGGCGGGAACGTCCTCCTGCCCGAAGTGATCCCGAACGACCCGCTTGAGCGCATCACCACCGGCCGCAGTGCCGGGATAGGGGGAGAACCCGTCCAGGCAGGAGCCGCAGACAAGCTGCTCTCCGGTACGGAGCAGAGCGCGGCATGCCACGCAGACTTCAGGATAGAGGATATGCCGAAGCCCTTCAATCATCGCTGCGGAGGGGGTGCCCCGAGGCGAAGCAGAGCGCGGCGACGCCGCACACCCCGGCCGTGTTGCCGAGCTTCGCCGGCACGATTTCAAGACCTTCGTGCATCGACGGCAGGGTCGAGCGGTGCAGCTGCATCAGGGCCGGCTCGAAAATGAGCTGGCCGGCCGCCGCGATACCGCCGCCGATAACGAACTTGCGGATGTCCATGAGCGCGACGATGTTGGCCAGGCCGACACCGAGGATTGAACCGACCCGCTGCCACAGGCGAAGGGCGACGGGATCCCCCTCCTTGGCGGCCCGTTCCATGTGCCGGGGAGAGACCTTCGAGAGGTCGAGGCTGCAAAGCTCCATGAGGCGCGGCGAGGAGTCCTGGCCCTGCAGCATGCTGCACGCGAGTTCCACAATCCGCTGCTTGCCGATCAGGCTCTCAAGGGTGCCGCGAATGCCGGCGTGCACGCTGTCGCCTTCGAAATCGATGATCATGAACCCGATCTCCCCCGCCGTGCCGTTCGGACCGCGGTAGAGCTTCCGGTCGAGGATGATGCCGCCGCCGACCCCCGTGCCGAGCGTCACCATCATGAAGTCCCGGAACGAGTTGCCGCCACCAAACACAGCCTCTCCGTATGCGGCTGCGTTGGCGTCGTTTTCGATCAGGATGGGGACGGACATGCCGTGGGACTGTTCGAGCCTCGCCTGGAGGGCGTCCCTGAGTGGGTACCGGCCCCAGCCGGGCAGGTTTGGCGGGTAGCTGAGCAGGCCCTTCGACGAGTCGACCGCGCCAGGTGCGCCAACGCCGATGCCGGCGAAAGTGCTGGATTCGAGTTTTTCCGACCCTTGCTGGAAAAGCTCGGCAGCCAGGAGCGCCAGCTGCCCGACGACGCCTTCCGGTCCTCCCTCGACGTCGGTGGGTTGGGACTCCTCGAACAGGACCCCCTCGGCCTCGTCGACAACCGCCGCCTTGATGTTCGTTCCGCCGAGATCGATGCCGATGGCCCAGGAAGGCATGTGTTCAGGTATTTACGATTTGAAGGGCTTGATGAACTTCCTGTTATACTTACCGGATTCGAAGAACTCGAGGATCTCCTGCACCTCCGGGGTTTGGGGAAGGTCGCGCCTGACCGTGTCGAGCGCATTGTTCAGCAGCAGCCCGGACTGGAACAGCAGGCGGTAGACATCGCGGATATTGCCGAGCTGTTCCGGGTTGAAGCCCCTGCGCTTCAGGCCGATAAGGTTGAGGCCTTCGTAACGGAACGAGGAGTGCCCGCCGGCCATGACGAAGGGAGGCACGTCGAGGGCTGCCCGAGAGATGCCGCCGACCATGGAGTAACGCCCGATACGGACGAACTGGTGCACGCCGGCAAGGCCGCCGACCACGACGAAATCGCCGACCTCGCAGTGTCCGCCGAACTGCACCGAGTTGGCGATGACGACGTTGTTGCCGATGATGCAGTCGTGGCCCGCATGGACATAAGCCATGATGAGGCAGTCGGAACCGACGACGGTCTGCCCGCTGGCCTTGGTACCGCGGTTCAGGGTCACGCACTCGCGGATCACGGTACGGTCGCCGACATGGAGGTAGGTCTTCTCGCCGGCATATTTCAGGTCCTGCGGGGCGGTCGACAGCACCGCGCCGGTGGAAATCCGGCATTCGTTGCCGATGCGCGCACCGTCGGCGAGATGGACGTGGGGCCCGACGACCGTACCGTCGCCGATGACGACATCATCCTCGATCACCGTATAGGGACCGACCACCACACCTTGACCGAGCTTTGCTCCCGAGCCGATGACGGCCGTCGCATGAATACTGCTGCTCATAAACTTCTCACTCTTGCTTTAAGGAATCGAGCTTCCCTCCCGCTTCGGGAAGCGCCCGCCTGAGGCGATCGGCAATCGCTTCCGCATCCCTGTCCCTACCTACGGCCCTGTAGGCCCGGGCAAGGTTGAAGAAGATAGCCGGATCGCGCCGTTCGTCGCCCTGGCTCGCCAGAAGCTCCAGATATTTAATATACGGATAAGCTTTCTGCTTTGCACCCTGCCCGGCGTAGATCGACACGGCTGAAGCCGCGAGCGATGGGGTGGCCGGGTAACGGTCCAGCGGAAAGAGGCTGGCTGCGCGGTCGAGCACCTCCACGGCAAGCGGGCCCCGCTGCCTCGTCACCGGTTGCCCACCGGGGCCGGATACCGTCAGCGACCTCTCGGGTGCAGAGGCGAGATCCAGGGCCAGGCGCACGAAAAGGGGCGGGTAGTTGCCGGCCAGGTCGCGCCCGGTCTGTTCGATGTAGACCTTCCGGTTGCCGAGGTTCCGGTAGCGGTAAACCCCGAAGAGGTTTCCGTAGAGCCTGCCGGCGTCAACGAAGCTCATGGGCGACGCGCTGCGGAGCGGCACCACCTTGTAAACCATGCCGTCGAGCCGGAGGTTCTTGTCGAGGCCGATCATCCCTTCCGGATCCACGGTAAGCGCAAAACAGATCGGTCGGCGACCGTAGTTGCCGGCGACGATCTCGAACACGGCGATGTCCTGCGGACGCAGGTAGCCCTGCCCCTTGTAGTTGAGCCCGGGCACGAGCCGCCACCGCAGGGAGTCGTCGGGCGCTGACGGCAGCGACGATCCGGAGCGCCTGGCATCCTCGACGAGCCGCCGCTGTTCGATGCCGGCCGGCAGGGCGACGTCGAGGGAGTCGATCGGCTCGTAGGTGATGGAGGCGAGCTCCTCGTCGTTGAAGCTGAAATCGATCGGCCGGGCGCCCCTCGGGCTCTCGTGCTTCAGCTGCAGCAGGTACCAGCCGGTGTTGGCGAGGCTGAGGTTGACCACCCTGACGTCGGTGCGGATACGCTCGACCTCCTGGAGGTACCAGAGCGGGAAGGTGTCGTTGTCGCCGTTGGTAAAGAGGATGGCATCCTTCTCACAGCTCTGCAGGATGTTCCAGGCCCAGTCCCAGGGCACGTAGTTACCTGAACGGTCGTGGGTCCGGTAGTTGGCCTGCACCATCCGGCCATCCACCAGCAGCAGGCCGGCAACAAGCGCCGCGGCAGCGAAGAGCGCCCGTTTTTTCTCATCGCCGGATTTCGCGAGCCCTGCCGCCCACGCCAGCAGCCACTCCATGCCGATACCGATCCATATGGCGAACGCGAAGAAGCTACCGACGTAGCTGTAGTCTCGCTCGCGGGGCTGCGGCTCAGTCTGGTTGAGGTAGATCACCAGCACCACGCCGGTCATGGCGAACAGGGCCGCGACCACCGAGGCCATCTTCCAGTTCCGCCGGAAATGGGACGCCATCCCGCCGATGCCCGCCAGGAACGGCAGGCCCCAGAGCACGCCCCAGTCAACCAGGGCACCCTCCATGTCGTGCTGGCGGCCGATGAACTGCCAGCCGAGGTAGCGGAGGTACATGTGATCGAGCTGGTAGTTCAGGAAGTAGTCGATATCGCCCGAATAGCGGTCGTAGAAATAGCGGTGGAGCGGTTCCGGGGACCACATCCTCGGCCAGAGCGGCCATTCGCCGTACTGTTCGCGGTTGACGTAGGAGAAGAACGAGGCGATCGTCGAAGGATCGTTCTCGTTGATCGGCGGCCCGGCGTGGGCGCGCACGAAGATCAGCATGTAGGTGGTGTAGCCGAGCACCAGGAGCAACACCGACAGGAGACCGGTGTTCAGCAGGGCCATCCGGTTCCGGTGCGAATAATAAATACCGAGCGACAGCAGCACCACCAGGGCGAGCAGCCCCCACCATGAGGTCATGACCATCAGGACGGGAAGCTCCTTGATGATCACCCTGTAGATCAGGAAGAAGAGGGCGAGGCTGGCCAGCAGCATCAGGCCGAAGGAGCGCGGCGTGACCTCGTATTTCTTGAAGTAGTAGACCAGCACCACCGAAAAGAGCGCCAGCAGGCAGAGCAGGTGCACGCCGATCGACAGGCCTATCATGTACATCACGGCCAGCAGCCAGCGTTCGCTGCCCGGTGCCGGGTCCTCCTCGTACCAGCAGAGGATCATCCAGATGACCGTGGCGGTGAAAAACGAAGATGCGGCCCAGAGGCCGGTTTCGACCGCGTTGAACCAGAAGCTTTCGGAGAATGCGAGGGCCAGGGCGCCCACCGCCGCGCCGCCATATGCGGAGATCTTTTCAGGAAGGTTCCAGAGGTCGGGGTTCGTCCCCCGGCTGGAGATGATAAGGCGGACCGTGATCAGGTAGGTGAGCATGACCGTCGCCGAACTCTCCAGGGTGCTGACGAAGTTGATGCGCGCACCGATGTCGTGGAAAAAGGGCAACATGGAGAAAATGTGGCCGATCAGCAGGAAAAAAGGAGCCCCCGGGGGGTGCGGGATGCCGAGCGTCCGGGAGGTGGCGATCACTTCGCCGCAATCCCAGAACGACAGCGTCGGCGCCATGGTCGCCAGGTAGACGGCCTCGGCGGCCAGGAACATGATGAGGGCGACGACCCTGTTGAGCTTTCGGTGTTTCATGCGGTAGCAACGGTTCTTGGGCCTGTGGAAACGCGCGGGAATATAAGCATTTCCCGCATGAAGCATGCCCTACGATGCATAGGGGACGTCCCCTGCCTCGGCATGATGATCAGGCCGGTGGCGTTTTTCAATCATGAAAGCTCCTGTTGAATTCATCTGTTGCCAAACCCGCTACCCTGGTTCGATGATCTCAATATATGTCGTATAGACCTGCTTCAGCTTCCCCTCCTCATCTTTCTGGGGCATGGCGGCGACTTTGAACCATTGCCGCTGCTGGCCGGCGGGCTGCTCGACACCCATGACAACCCCGCTGACCGGTTGATTCGTTCGCAAGGCGAGCAGCAGGGGATGCTCTTCGACAGGGAAATCCGAGCCGTCTCCCCTGACCAGCTTCCATCGAAGTTCTGCCAAAGCCTTGCCCTGGAGTTCTTCCATGGACATCTTGGTAATCCGCTCCGCCTCACGATTAACCATGACGGTTTTCCCTTCCGCATCATGCAGCATCACGCCGACAGGCATGGCTTCAAACAAACAACGAAAATTCTCCTCACTTCCACGGAGGCTCTGCTCGTATTTCTTGGCAATGCTGACGTCCGTAAAGGTGATGACCACACCGTCAATGCGGTTTTCCTGGGTACGATAGGGCATGATCTTCACGTTATACCAGCGCCCGTCACTTGTTGCCGCCTGCTTTTCACTATACACGAGGGAGTGAAGCACCTCGCGGGCATCATCCGCCAGTGCAGGGTAATTAAGGTCAGTCACGATATCGGTAATAGGCCGCCCGATGTCACTGGCAATGAGTTTGATGAGGGTCGCCGTACGCGTCGTGAAGCGGCGCACGTTGAGTTCATCGTCGAGAAACAGTGTTGCGATATCGGTACTGTTCAACAGGTTTTTCATGTCATTGTTGACCTGCGAAAGGTCACTCACCTTTGACTGCAGCTCCTGATTCACCGTCTGCAACTCTTCATTCAGCGACTGCATCTCCTCCTTGGAGGTGGTAAGTTCCTCGTTGGTACTCTGCAGTTCCTCATTTGCCGACTGCATCTCTTCATTCGTGGACTTGAGTTCCTCCTGGGAGGTTTGCATCTCTTCACGAATGGTGAGAAGCTCATCCTTGGCCTGCTTGAGCTCATCCTGTAGCGATGCAAGCCGGCTATCATCTTTGCCTGCAGGGGTCGCTTGAGCGTGCGGTGGAGCGGAAGATTTCTTGGCAAGGTCAGAAAAAACAATCATGACCAGGCCTTTCATGAAGTCAGGCTCATCAAAAAGGTTAACCGTCACGTCGACCAGCTGTGTTCCGCCGTTGGTCCCGATGGTCAACCCCGTTTTGGTCATCTCGGTCTTCTGGCGGATCGCACTGTTGAACAGGATATTCAGGTCGTAGCGAAGGCCTTCACGCGCCATGGCAAAAATATTCAGGCTGGCTTTTCCGGCTGCAGGCTCGAGGTACTTGCCGGTTCGACCGCTGATATAGATGATATCTCCCTTCTCATTCGTAACCACCGCGGCCGGAGCAAACCTCTTGAGCAGGATTTGATCGATAATCCCCTGGAGGTTTTGCTCTGATATCGTCATTTTGACCGGCCTGTCCGAACCCTCGGTGAGCCCCGCCTTCAAGGGATGGATAAACGCTGCGGGAAAATCGATAGGCTCCTGCCTGATTCCCTGATAAATCTTCCGGAAGAGGCGCTGCTTGTTGTCAATCGTCTCAAACAGATGCCCGTTTGGACCAACCGTCTCGGCACTTCCGAGAAAGAGTGCACCGCCGGAATTAAGGCTGTAATGAAACAGGGGAAACAGCTTTTTCTGCAGTTCCTGCTCCATATAGATCAACAGATTGCGGCACACCAGGATATCAAGCTTGGTGAACGGCGGATCCATGATCACATTATGGGGGGCGAAAACTATGGTCTCCCTGATCTCCCGGCTTATCCGGTAACTCCGATCATCTTTCTCAAAATACTTTTTCAGGCGCTCGGGGGAAACGTCGGCCGTGATGTTTAAAGGATAGGTACCTAAGCGAGCCTTCTCGATGGCATCCTTGTCAAGGTCGGTGGCAAATATCTGGAGTTTGAAATTTCCGGCCGGCTTGAGGCTTGCGATGACATCCCTGAAGACCATGGCGAGCGAATAGGCCTCCTCTCCTGTGGAACATCCGACAACCCAGGCCCGCAAGACACCGCCGCCCGACCGAGCAGCGAGAATCTGGGGGATGATCTGGGTTTTCAGGGCATCCCATGCGTCAGGGTCCCGAAAGAAGCCGGTAACCCCGATCAGTAATTCTTTGAAAAGCAGCTCGATTTCTTGTGGATTGCCCTGGAGGTACCGGACATAGTCGGTGATTTTATCAATCTGATGAATGCCCATGCGCCGCTCGATGCGACGATAAATCGTGTTTTTCTTGTAGAGTGAGAAATCATGTCCGGTCTGGGCCCGCAACAGGATGACGACCTTTTCAAGTCCGGTGAGCGCCCTTTCCTCAAGTGTCTTGGGCCGTTTCGAACTGACCGGGAAATGTTTCAGGTAAGCGAAAATCTTTGCTGGGAGTTCCTCTACCGGAGCGACGACATCAGCCAGCCCTTCATCAATGGCGCTACGGGGCATGCCGTCAAATTTTGCGGATGCCGGGTCCTGGACAAACACACCGCCGCCTTTCTCCTTGATGGCACGTAAACCAAGCGTTCCATCGGAACCCATGCCCGAGAGTATCACGCCGATGGAATCTTGCTGGAGGTCATCGGCCATGGACCTGAAAAAGAAGTCGATGGGCAAGCGCAGGCCCCTTGGCTTGACCATATCAAGCAGATGCAAAACGCCATGAAGAATGGTCATGTCCTGATTTGGCGGAATAAGGTAGACATGATCCGCCTCCACCTTCTGTCGATCAATAACCTGGGAGACCGGCATCGTGGTAATGCGCTGCAGCAGTTCAACCATGATCCCCTTATGGGTCGGATCCATATGCTGGACGATCACAATGGCCATCCCGCAGTAAGGGGGGACATTTTTCAGGAACAGTTCCAGCGCCTCAAGCCCTCCGGCTGAAGAACCAATGCCAATAACAGGAACAAACTGCCCCTGTGCCGGCCGGGAAGCCTTTTCTTCAAGCTCTTTTTTCGATCGACGGACGGGCGTTGCTTTCGTCATGTGAGCGATGTTGATGATTGGATGATACGCTGCGACAAGGTATGATCAGGAAACGGCATGATTAATATACAACACAGCGGCCCACCTCCATCGCCCTCCTAACCTGGCAGAAAAACCCATACGATTGCCGGCAAGTCCGACAGACTGCCCGGGAAACGACAACGGAGGGACCTCCCCTACCGCTACCCGTGCATGAATTCACCGGCCACCTCGTCGGCAAACAGGAACCCTTCTTCCGTCAGGGTGACCTGTTCGCCAGTGAGGCTGATCCAGCCTTTTTCGAGGAACCCGGCGAGGAGGGCGTCGAAGCGCTGCGGCTCCGACGCATGTCCCTGGCGCAGGAAATCCAGCAGCAGGGCTCGGTTGATCCGCAGGGAGAGGAACACCTCCTCGTCGAATCGCTGCCTCGGGGTAAGCACCTCCCGAAAATCCACGGCGTGTCCGGGATCTGCCAGGTAGCGGGTCAGGCTGCCTGCGTTGGAGAACCTGGCCTCCACGCCGCCATCCACCATGAAGCTGTGCGCCGAAGGCCCGAAACCGAGGTAGGGCTCCCGCATCCAGCTCGCGAGGTTGTAGCGGGAGTGGAACCCCTCCAGCGCATAGTTCGAAACCTCATAATGCCGGTAGCCGGCGCCAGTGAGCATGCGCCGCGCCAGGCCGTACATGGCCGCCTGGACCTCTTCGCCCGGCAGCTCGACCCTGCCCTGACGGACATCCCGCCAGAGGCGCGTCTTCTCCTCAAGGGTCAGCATATAGGCCGAAACGTGCGGCACCCCGAGCCCCATGGCGACGGCAAGGTCCCCTTCCCAGTCGTCGAGCCCCTCACCTTCGGCGCCGCACATCAGGTCGATGGCAACGGAGTCGAAGCGTTCGAGGGCCTCCGAGACCGTCCTTGTCGAATCGGCCGCGGTATGCGCCCGGCCGAGCGCCCGCAGCTTCCTGTCGCTGAAGGACTGCACCCCAATGCTCAGGCGGTTCACCCCCGCATCGCGCAATTCCGCGAGCGCCACAGGATCGAGGTCCTCCGGGTTGGCTTCGAGGGTGATCTCGGCATCGGGATCGATGGATGCGAGGCCGGCCAGCTGTGAAAGCCAGCCGGAGATGCTGGCGACGGGAGCGATCGAGGGAGTGCCGCCCCCGAAATGGATCGCCTTGATCTGCCGGCCCCTGAGCATATCCGCCTTTGCCCGGGTCTCTTCGGCAAGGGCGTCGAAAAAGGCGCCGAGGTGCTCCTTCCGGGTAACCAGGAAAAAATCGCAGTAGCGGCAGCGGGTTCGGCAAAAGGGGATATGGATGTAGAGCGAGAGCATGGCCGCCTTCAGCGGTTTACCGACGGAAGGATGTAGCCGGTGACGGCCTGGTAAAGGTCGTCGGCGACATGTTCCGGCATGACGCCCTGCCGGAGGCAAAGCTCCTCCTCGTTGTGGCCGGTGCGTACCAGGATCGGCCGCAGACCGGCTCGAAGGCCGCATTCGACGTCGATGACCTTGTCGCCGATGAAGAATGAGCTCCCGAGGTCGACCTCGAACCCTTCGGCCCTGAAATCCTCGATGGCCTGTTCGACCATGCGGGGCGAGGGTTTCCGGCAGTCGATAAAGTGGTCGTATTCGGGATGGGGGTATTTTGGATGCGAAGGACAGTAGTAGCAGCGGTCGAAATAGGTCTCCTTCAGCGAGAGCAGTTCGTTGAGGTACAGGTTGACGTCTTCGACCTGGCCGGGGGTGACGATGCCGCGGGCGATACCGGCCTGGTTCGTGATGATCACGATCCTGAAACCTGCCGCCCGGGCGGTAGCGATCGCCTCGTCGGCCCTCTCGATCAGCACGAAATCCTCACGCGTGGCGACGTAGGTACCGAGGTCCTTGTTGATCGTTCCGTCCCTGTCGAGGAACAGCACCCTGATACGGTCACGCATAAAGATCACCCGAGGATTTCACGGTACAGCTCGCCGTACTCCTCGGCGGATGCCTTCCATGAGAAGTCGCGCCCCATTCCTTCAAGCAGCAGCCGGCTCCACCGTTCGTGGTCGGCATGAAGGACCAGGGCCTCGGTCAGCTTCGCAAGCAGGGCATCGGGGGTGTACTCGTGGAAGAGGAACCCGGTCCCGTTTTCCCCGTCAACCTCCTCGATGGTATCGACGATGCCGCCACCGGCATAGGCCACCGGCACGGTGCCGTAAGCCATGGCGAACATCTGGGCCATCCCGCACGCCTCGATACGGGAGGGAAGGACGAGGATATCGACGCCGGCGATCATCTGGTGGAAGAAGCCGTCCGTGAACTCGGTCCTGACAGCCATCTTTTCGGGGTTTTCCGAGGCTGCGTCGAGCAGCGCCTGCTCGACCGCCTTGTCGCCGGAAGCAAAGACCACGAGGTTGATGTCGAGTTCGAGCAGTTTGCCAAGGCTCCCGCTGAGGAGCTCCGCCCCCTGGAAGGCATCGAGGTTCGCCATGACGCCGACGAGCGGCTTCTCCTCGTCGAACGGCAGGTCGAGCTCGTCCATGAGCACCTTCTTGTCCTCAACCTTGATCTCGGGCTGTTCGGCGCCGTACCGCTTCTTGATGAGCTTGTCGACCGTCGGGTTCCAATGGCGGGTGTCGATCCCGTTACGGATGCCGTGGAACCGGTCGCCCCGCTCCCGGAGCAGCGCATCGAGCCCGAAGGAGGCCTGGCTGTCGCCGGCAATCTGCCGCGCATAGGTTTTGGACGTGGTGGTGACCAGGTCGGCATGCCTGATGCCGGTAGCCAGCAGGTTGACCTCGTCGCCCTGCGTCACGAGACCTTCGACCACATCGTCCGGCAGGTACTTCTGGAAGACCTTCGTCTGGAACATGCCCTGGCGGTAGATATTGTGGATGGTCTGGACCACCTTGACCTTCTTGAAGAAATCGTGGTGGGCGTAGCGGGTCTTGGCAAGCAACGGCACCAGGCCTGCATGCCAGTCGTGGCAGTGGATGATATCCGGTTGCCAACCAAGGCGCACAAGGGTTTCGAGCACGCCGACGCTGAAGAAGATCAGCTTTTCGGCACTCCCCTTGTGGTCTCCCCCGAGCTGGATATCGGAGAAAAGTCCGTTTCGCTTGAAGTATTTCTCGTTATAGAGAAAATAGGTCTGGATCTTGCTTGACGGAAGGGCGGTGACCTTCACATGCAGCATATCGCTCTTCTCCTTCAGCGGGACCTCGATGTCGGATAGGCGGAGGACATCGTGCAGGCGGAACTTCCTGTCGTTGATGATGCCGTACTTGGGCATCATGATCCGGGCTTCGAAGCCCTCTTCCTCGAGAGCCTGCGGAAACGAAGCCATGTAGTCGGCCAGCGAACTGACCCTTATAAAAGGAGAAACTTCGCCAGAGACATAAAGAACCTTGAAATTTCGTCTGGCCATCTATCGCGCGGTGGATCTATGTTTTTTTTTCAACAAAAGGCTTTCATAGAATAACATCAGTTTTTAATTTAAGAATTTTCACGCTGAGAAACAATTTAGCGGCCCCCCTATCCTGCAACATATCGGAGGGAGACAATTCGTGAAACGATTTCCCGGCCTGAAAGCACTGGCAGTCCTCTGCATCCCGTTGTTCTTCAGTGCCTGCGCCGTCGACCGGCCACCAACCGGCGGACTACCTGACAATTCACCACTCGCCGTAACCGCATCAAGCCCGGAACCCGGCACCGTCAACATCTCGCCAACGACGATCCGCCTTGAGTTCAACCGTTTCGTCACTACTGCAGCGTTGACCAAAGCGATCTTCTTCTCCCCGTCCATCAGGAACTACCAGGTCACGATGCGCGGCAAAGAGGCTGAAATCCGCCTCTACTCGCCGCTGAAACCAGGCCGCACCTACACGCTTACCCTGAAGAAATCCCTGAAAAGCTATTACGGATCAGAGCTCGCCACGAGCTGGTCACTGCCGTTTTCGACCGGCCCGTCGATCGACACGGGAACACTTGAAGGAATGGTCTGGACCCGCCTGCTCGCCCCGGCGTCGAACGTCACGGTCCTGGCCTACGGGCCGGGTTCGTCGGGAACCGCACTGCCGGACAGCCTGCCAGCCGCGCCCGATTACCTGACGCAGACCGATGCAGCCGGCAATTTCAGGTTCGAAAGCCTCGCCCGGGGCAACTATCGCGTCCTCGCCCTGCGGGACGTG
Source organism: Chlorobiaceae bacterium (assembly GCA_013335115.1). Taxonomy (GTDB): domain Bacteria; phylum Bacteroidota; class Chlorobiia; order Chlorobiales; family Chlorobiaceae; genus Chlorobaculum. Next base: position 83,493 of record JAAXWQ010000002.1, read on the forward strand.
AACAACAACCTCCGGTTCGACCGCGGCAAGGATGAGTTCGGGGCCCCCAGCGTCCCGCACCTCGCCACCGGAACGAAGGGCATCGCATTCAGGCTGGCCGAAGGGGACACCTCTGCCGTTGCAATCAAGGCGGTACGGCCGGCCAATGCCCGTGAAATCGAGGTCGCCTTCAACAGGAGCCTCCCTTCGCGGCTGATCGGGCCGGAATCCTTCACCATCTCCGAAAAATCGAAAGGCACCCCGCTCCCGGTACTCGGATGCTTCACCACGGACCGCGCCGAATGGTCCTCATCTTTCAGGGTCCTGACCGGACCCATGAACGATAAATCATCCTACTCCATCTCCCTGGCCGGACCACTGGGCCTTCCCCGGTCCAAGGTCCCGGCACTGACGTTCATGGGCGGGATGCATGACGTGACCTGGCCGGGCCTGAGTGTCGCCATCGTCCCGCCGGACAAGGCCATCAACACCATCCCCGAGCTGGTGCGCCCCGGAACCGGCCCCTGCGTCGAGCTGCAGTTCAACCTGCCGGTCGAGGAGGCCTCGGTCCTGAAGGCCGTATCCCTGTCGGCAAGCCAGAATACCGGGGAGCGGCAAGTACCGGTAACGGTTTCGAGATATGACAGCCGGACCTGGACCGTCAGGGACGTCCCCGGGTTCGAACCCGGCGCCGACTACGTGCTCAGGGTCCGCCCATCCCTGGTCGTTTCACCGACCGGGGCGAAGTCAATGGATTCGCTCGTCGTGTCGAGGTTCACCACCGCAGGAACCGACCAGTATGGCGAAATCACCGTCACCGGTTCGACCGAAGCGCCGGAACTGCTCATCGAGGCCCGCCGCGAAGGGACCTCGGCCGCGTACCGGGCCATCGCCCGTCCGGCTGCCACCGGCGGCTTCAGCCACACGTTCCGCAACCTGCCCCCCGGCAACTACACCGTGTTCGCGTTTGTGGCCAAGCCCGGTCAGCCGCTGAACCCCGAAACCCGTTGGGAACCCGGCTCGATCGACCCGTTCCGCACCAGCGTCCCTTTCGCTGCGGTTGCGGCCAACGTGAGGCCGGCATGGACGACGGCATCGACACTGCCCGACATCACCGCCAGGCAACAGGAACCCGGAGCTGCCCCGGCCAGGCCCGCGATAAACGCAAAACCGGTAAAGAAAAAAAACAGACATTGAACACACCAAACCAGATCATGAGCACACCATCCCGAATAGGCCCCAACTCCATCATACAGACCGTCGGCGCCCTTGAAACGGCCTACGGCAGGCAACGCACCGAAGAGCTGCTCACCTCCATCGGCCAGGGCCACTGGATCGGCAACCTCCCTTCGGAGATGGTCGAGGAATCGAAGTTCCACGCCCTCGTCACCGCGCTCGAAAAGGAGATCGGTGAATCGGCCACGGCCGGAATCCTGAAGGAGTCGGGAGAACGGACGGCAAAATACCTGCTCAGGGTGCGCATTCCCGGCGCGTTCCAGAAGATCGTCAAACTCCTTCCTTCCGGCCTGGCATTCAAGGCCTTCCTGTTCGCGATCAGCAAGAACGCCTGGACCTTCGCAGGCAGCGGCGAATTCGGCTACGCCTCCAAGCCCTACCCCAACATCACGGTCAGGGTCACCTACCCGTCGCATCCGGTGGTCGGGAACTTCTACCTCGGCACGTTCACCGCACTGCTCCGTGAACTGGTCGACAAGGAGACCACCATCAGGCCGGATATCCGCAAGGAGGGCAGCGCCATCGTCTGCAAGTACGCCTGCGCCTTCTGACCCCTCCCATATGATCGTCCATAAAACACAAATCGGGCCAACGGCCCGATTTGTGTTTTATGCCTCAGGAATGGAACCGGTCACTTCTTCGGCGGTGCACATGGCATCGGCTGTGACATGCAGGGCATCGGTACACTCGTCATCTTGACCATAGCTGAATCAAGCGCCTCAATCAGTTTGGCCTTGTCGGCAAGGATGACCTTCTTTTCGCTGCCCGTAACGCCTTCATCGAGCTGCTGCTGCAATTTCATCACCTGTAGCATGACCGGCATCGCATCCATCATCGGGCACATCGAACCCATCGTTCCGTCACAGATCATCATCTGCTGCTTCGGAAGTTGTTCTTTGGGCGTAGCCTTTTGCTTCGCCTGAGCAGCAGTTCCGAAAACCATAAATCCAACCAGGACAACGAAAAACTTCTTCATGGCAACTCCTTTATAAGGTTCAGATAGTACGCAACGACAAGGGCATCCCGGTCCATTTTGAAAAAAATAAACAATTGTTATCACATTGCACGAACTGATTGACGAAAGCCATGTGCCGTGGTAATGACTGACCGGCTTCCGGCCTTTTCGGACCGCCCTGGCCGTAGGGTTCTACGGCTCTTTATGCAGGTCGACCATGTGCATGGGGCTAGTGCCGCACGCTCAGTTATCGATTCCGGGTCTTCGACAGGAGCCTGAGTATTTCGATGTAGAGCCAGACGAGCGTCACCATCAGACCGAAGGCTCCGTACCACTCCATGTATTTGGGTGCGCCCTGCAGGGCCCCCTGCTCGATGAAATCGAAATCGAGCACGAGGTTCATGGCGGCGACGCCGACCACGATGAGGCTGAAGATGATGCCTGCCATGCCGCTGTCGTGGATCAGGGGCAGGTTGATGCCGAAGAACGAGAGCCCGAAGCTGAGCAGGTAGTAGATTCCGATGGCTCCGGTGGCCGAGATGACCATGCGACGGAAGTTGCCGGTCACCCTGATGAGCCCCGACTGGTAGGTAGCCAGCAGCGCCGCGAAGGTCCCGAAGGTGAGCATGGTCGCGGTGCTGACGATGCCGGGGTAGCTCCGCTCCATGAAGGCCGAGATGCCTCCAAGCGCCAGCCCCTCGAAGACGGCATAGGGCAGGGCAAGCTTCGGTGCGAGCTGCCGCTTGAAGACGATGACGAGGGAGAGCACGAAGCCGCCGATCATGCCGGTGTAGAAAAGGGGTGCGACCCCGGAAAAACCCGTCGAGAGGCTGCGGTACCAGATGAATGCACCAGAAGCAACCACCGTGAGCAACATCAGCGCCACCTTGTTGACCGTCCCCTGGATGGTCATCCTCCCGCCCTGCTCCACGGCCATTCCGAGCCCTTTAAAGAGGTTCTCCTTCAGCGCGGGATTCCCAGACCTGGTCATCATTGCCATATAATCTCCTGTTGTCCTGTTTGTCATGCTTGCCGTCGATTCCACGCAGATAAGGATATCCACGGGAAGAAGAGGGGGCGGGAACCGTGTCCCGTATGAAGAAGATACTACAAAAAAAGGCGGAGTCGATGCTCCGCCTCAAGTTCACGATGAGCAGGATCGGATTACTGCCAGCCGCCGACCATATCGAAGATCTCGCGGTCGCCGATCGGCTTCGGCACCGAGGCGAGGGGCGTCTTGTAGAGTATCTGGTCTGCAATCTCGTTGTATGGCACCAGGCAATCGGCGAGGCCGGGCTCGCCCTTGTCCATGGCAAACAGGGTCTTGCCGGCGAAACGGCTCCTCCTGATAAGCTCGTGGTAAGGCACCTTGGCAAGCAGGCGCGTGCCGACCTGTTCGGCGAACTGGTCGAGCATGTTGGTGCCGCCACCCGTAGTATAATCCACGCGGTTGGCCACGATGCCCATGAGCTGCACCTTGTAGCGCACGCTCTTCTGCTGGATGGCCATGCAGAGGCGGTTGGCCGCGAAGATGCTGTCGAAGTCGTTGGTGGCGATGATGATCGAGTAGTCGGCGTAGTTGAGCGGGGCGCTGAATCCACCGCAGACCACATCGCCGAGCACGTCGAACAGGATCACGTCGTACTTGTCGTACAGGCCCATCTCCTGGAGCAGCGTGACCGACTCGCCAACCACGTAGCCACCGCAGCCGCTGCCGGCCGGGGGGCCGCCCGCCTCAAGGCCGTCGATGCCCGCGAACCCGGTCTCGACGATATCTTCGGGGGTTAGCTCCTCATGGTGAAAATCGACCTCTTCAAGGGCCTCAATGACGGTCTTCTGGAGCTTGCCGGTGATCGGGAAGGTGCTGTCGTGCTTCGGATCGCAGCCGATCTGGAGCACTTTCGCCCCCTTGAGGGCGAGCGCCGCCGAGATGTTGGCGCTGGTCGTGCTCTTGCCGATGCCACCCTTTCCGTATACGGCCAATACTAAGCTCATGATGAAATCCGGTTCAAATAGGTTGTTGTTGTACTTTCTGGCACTCAGGCACCTTATCCGCCAAGGTGTTCTTTCGCCTTGCGGAACACGTCGGCCGAAATAACCGGCTCGCCGATGCCACGGGCGAAGTTTTCGGTGTTCTTGCGCACCTTTTTGCGCACGAAGAAGGGCACCTTGCCCAGCATCTTCTCGGCGTCTGCGGTCCAGCCCATCTCTCCGTCGGGCGAAGGTTCGAACGTAGGCTCGCCATCTTCCGGAGGCGATGCGGCCTCGGCGTCGTGGGACATGCCCGTGCCGTTCGAAGAAGCTGCGGAAGCATCATCCTCGTATTCAAGGCCTGCGCCGCCAAAGAAGTCGATCAGGTGCTTCTCGAGGCCCAGCTTGGCCGAGGTGTAGACCCTGTCGGCCATGACGTCGGCTCCGTCGAAGCCGAAGAAGGGGTAGTAGCCGAGCAGGTGGTTCTCGATGTGCGTCGGGGGGGAGATGACCATGCAGGGCACGTCGAGCTTGCGGCAGCTGTGGCGCTCCATCTGGGTGCCGCAGACCAGTTCCGGCATTTCGTCTTCGATGAACTTCGAGATCTCCTGAAACTTGTCGGTCACCATGAGCTCGCCCGGCAGGTAGCCTTCGAGTTGCCTGCGGACCCAGTCGGCCTGCCTCGGCAGGTAGGTGCCGGCGCCGATGATCTGCATGCCGAGCTCGTCCTTGAGGAACTTCGTCACGCCGACCACCTGGGTGGCGTCGCCGAAGACGAAGGCTCGCTTATTGCTGAAACTCTCCATGTCGGCCGTCCTTGCGAACCATGGCACCCCGCTCGGGGCGCTCTGGCCGTCGAGCGAGAAGTCGCGGAGATCGGGCATCGACATCGGAGCCGCGCCGCGTTCGGCGGCGATGCGGTTGACCTCATCGATGATCGCCTTCAGCCAGCGCATCGTGGCCTGAACGCCGATCGGCGCATCCGTCACGGCCGGCATGCCGAACTTCTCCTTGAGGTAATCCGATGCCTGGAGGCCGATCTCACGATAGGGGGCAATGTTGAGCCATGCAGCCGGCAGCTTCTTCAGGTCGTCGATGCCCGCGCCCCAGGGAGCCACGACGTTGACCTCGACGCCGAGCGTCTTCAGCATGCGACGGAGGCTGGTAAGGTTCGCCTTGAGGTGGAAGCCCAGCGAGGTGAAGCCGAGCAGGTTGACCGACGGCTTTTCAGTCTTCGGGCACTCGGCGGCGTAACGCTTCACCAGCTCGGTAAAGAGTCCTTCGGCGGCTTCGTTCTCACTCACCCTGAATGGGTTGACCGCGTAGACCATGATTTTTTCTTCCGACACTCCCGAGGAGCGGGCCATCTGGCCGAGATCCTCCTGGAGCAACGCTGTACTGCAGCTCGGGGCGACCACGATCAGTTCCGGCTTGTAGTGCTCCTCGACCTGCCTGACGGTGCCGGGAAGGCGCGAGGTGCCACGGGCGAGGTCCTGGCCCCGGACCACGCTGATGGAGAGCTTCGGGAACTCGGGCGTGCGCTCGAGCATGGTATAAGTGGCCGTGATGTAGTCGTCGCCCTGCGGCGCGTGGTAGACCGTGTGGACCCCCCTCATGCTGTTGGCCACCCTGCTCACGCCGTGGAGCGCCGTCCCTTCATACAGCCAGAAAGCTAAACGCATGGTTCTTCGTTGGTTTTCGTCTATTGATTTATTTCGCTGCCGGCATCACGCCTTCAAGCCATACTGAATCGTCGAACTCCGGCAGGCTTTGGCGGCGCAGGAGCGGCGAGACGAACATGTTGGCCAGGGTGAACACGCCGGACCAGCCGTGGATCGACATGAGCGTGAACTCCATGCTCCACTTCACGATGAATCCGTTGCCCACGAACGGGTTGGCCGTCATGAGCGAGGTGACGATCATGTCGGGCCTCGTCGCCTTGATCTCTTCGAGCTGCCGGTGGAAGTTCGGCTGCTCGACCACCCTGATCCCGTCGAGCGCTTCGAGCTCGCGGGCGTGGAACTTCTTGTTGATGTAGGCGCTGCTGCACTCGACGACTTCGGCGCCCGCGTGCTTGAGGAAACGGGCGAGCGGCAGTTCCATCATGGTGTCCGCCGTCAGGAAGATCTTCTTGCCCTTCAACAGGTCGGTCTGCTTTTTGATCTTCTCCCAGGCGGCCTGTTCGCGATCGGCAAGGTCGATAGTGATGCCGAACATGGAGGCAAGGTCCTGCCAGAAGGCACGGGTGCCGTCGGGGCCGAACGGGAAGAGCGAGGTGAGCACCTGCGAGCCACGTTCGCGGTTCAGGCGCGAGCAGACGCGGGACAGGTAGGGCTGGATCGGCGCGAGCACCGTGTCGGGACCGATCGCGGGAAGCTTGTCAAAACGGCTCTCGGGCAGGAACCCGCCGACGGGGATGCCGAGCTCTTCGGCTTCCGCCCTCAGGTCGTCGGCCGTGACGTCGTTGACTGAACCCACGAACACCACCGACTTCTCGCCTGCCGGGGCTTCCGGGCAGAAGGGAATGAGCGCCTGGAGGACCGAATCCTCCGCCTGGGTGAAGTTGAACACGAGGCCGCTGGCCGGCACGAAGAGCACCGGAGTCTGGTCGCTGCTGAGGTGATGAGCCAGGCCCTTGAAGTCTACCTTCATGACCTCGGGAGTGCAGGATGAGAGCAGGAAGATCACCGACGGGTTGTGGTCGCGCTTGATCTCCGCAATCACCTCTTCGAGCCTGGGTTCCGCCCTGGAAAGGTCACCCTCCTCGATGAGCGCGATACCGAAACGCGGCTTGGCGAAGATCATCATACCAAGGGCGTTCTGGAGGAAATGGGCGCAGGTGTGGGTTCCGAGGATGAGGAAAAAGCTGTCCTGGATCTTCTGGTAGAGCCAGCCGACGCAGGCAAGGCCGCAGAAGCTGTGGGTTACGTTGTCCTCCTTGAGAATCTGGCAATCGCTTGAAACCGGCATCATGTCGTTAATTCCTTAAGTGTGGTGCTCAGGTCGCCCCTATATTGAGAACCCGAAGATAAAAATAATTTTCATTTATCCGGCGCGGCAATGCCGGCACGTACTGACGCCACCTTGTCCCAGAGCGACGCACCACCGTGATCTCAAGCCGGGCCATGGCCGGGCGAGTCAGGTATCATTTGAAAACGGTCTCGTCACGGCCCGGCCCTACCGATATGAAGGTCACCGGAACGCCGAGCGCATCCTCGAGGAAGGTCACATAGTCCCTGGCGTTCTCGTGCATGTCGTCGAAGCTCTTCGCATGGGCGTTCGAGCCGTTCCAGCCGGGAAGGCTCTTGTAGACGGGGGTAACCCGGGAGAGGGTCTGGTGCTCGGTCGGGAAATCGTGGATCTCCTTGCCGTCGAGCATGTAGGAGGTGCAGACCTTGATCTCACCGAAGGTGTCGAGCACGTCGAGCTTGGTCAGCGCCAGCTCCGTCACGCCGCTGATGGTCAGCGAGTAGCGCAGGGCGACCAGGTCGATCCAGCCGCAACGGCGCTTGCGACCGGTGGTCGCGCCGAACTCGTGTCCGATCCTGCCGAGCGACTCGCCCACCTCGTCGTCGAGCTCGGTCGGGAACGCGCCATTGCCCACCCTGGTGGTGTAGGCCTTGCAGACGCCGATCACCTTGCCGATATGGTTCGGAGCCACGCCGGAACCGGTGCAGGCGCCGCCGGAGGTCGGGTTCGAGGAGGTCACATAGGGATAGGTGCCGTGGTCCACGTCGAGCAGGCACCCCTGGGCGCCTTCGAGCAGCACGGTCTTGCCCTCCCTGATCTTGCGGTTCAGGTAGAGCTGGGTATTGGTGACGAAGGGATCGATGATCTTGTCGAACTCGGCGTACTCCCTGACCATGGCATCCACGTCGATCTCGTCCTTCTCGTAGATGTTCTTGAAGAGTTTGTTCTTTGCGGCGATGTTGTCGCGGAGTTTTTCTTCGAGCACTTTCGCGTTCAGCAAGTCGACCACGCGGACGCCGCAGCGGGCGAACTTGTCCTCGTAGCTCGGACCGATTCCGCGGCCGGTCGTGCCGATCTTCTGCTCACCGCTCAGGCAGGACTCGCTGAGCGAATCGAGCTGCTTGTGGTACGGCATGATCAGATGGGCGTTGTGGCTGATGAACAGGCGGCCGCGTACGTCGTAGCCGAGATCCTCTACCTTCTTGATCTCGTCGAGCAGGGCATTGGGATCGATCACCACGCCGTTGCCGATGACGCAGACGCAATCTTTGTTGAAGATACCTGAGGGGATGAGGTGCAGCACCACGGTCTTGTTGTCGAAACAGATGGTATGGCCGGCGTTCGCGCCGCCCTGGTACCTGACGACGATGTCATACTTGTCCGACAGGTAGTCGACAAGCTTGCCCTTGCCCTCGTCACCGAACTGCGTACCGACAAGCACGGTTGCTGAAGCCACCGGCCTGCTGAATGTTCTTGCTTCCACGTCGATTGCTTTTACTGAGAGAAGTTGTCGAGTGCGGCCAGAAGTTCGCTCCTGCCTGCGCCCGAAAAAGATGAATAATTTACAATAAATTCGGCTTTCGCTGCGCAACTTTCCATCGTCCTGCGGGCCTTCGATTTTTCAGATTGGCTCAGCTTGTCGAATTTGGTCATCACGATGCCGTAGGGCCGCTGGCAGAATTCGAGGAACTCCATCATCTCAAGGTCCAGGCCCATACCCGGGTGGCGGGAATCGACCAGCAGCACGACCAGCGAGATCCCCTTGCGATACCGGACATAATCCGACAGGAGCTGTCCCCAGCTCTCACGTTCCGCGTGGCCGACGTTGGCATATCCGTAGCCTGGCAGGTCAACGAAAAAGAAGAGCTTGTTGATCAGGAAAAAGTTGATCAGGCGGGTCTTGCCCGGCGTCGAACTGGTCTTTGCCAGCCCCCGCCTGGCGCAGAGCGAGTTCAGCAGCGACGACTTGCCGACATTCGATCGTCCGACAAACACGATTTCAGGCAGGTCCTCATCAGGAAGGCCCTTGATTGCTGAAGCACTCCGGAAAAATTCGGCACTGGTGATGTTCATGCAGGGGGATCCTCATAAAATAATCACGCCGCGACAATCGCGGCGTCCTGAAAAACGAAGCTAAGCAACCTTGCCCGAAAAACCCAAAGATTTGGGTTCGGGTCGAAATCCTGCTGACTTTGCCTGGCGGGAATCACTCCGGATTACTTCGCTTACGAAACAGCGTCTCCCCGTCTACGTCGGAGAGATGGCTTAACTGACAGACAGATGATCCGTCTCTTTCGTCGCATCTTCAATCACCCTCAGTCCACAAAACACCTCCAGGTCGCCCACACGTTTCGGCCCAACCGCTTTGTTCCTGAAATTATCCCTGATCTTCATCATGAGCTCAGGATGAACCGTCACCGATGAAGGATTGTCGACGGTACGACATCCCAAAAAAACAGCGGCCATTATTTTTTCCCTGAAATAATCATCGCCCACCACATACGTCCTTGCCATTTCCCTCCCTGTTTGCGTTTGCTGAATATACCCATTTCACGAGCTAATCATCCTCATGCTCTCAGGTACCACAGCTTCCCATCGCACAGGCTGCACGCATCGAACGGGCGGGCTCAACCGCGGCGTGCCGCCTCGATTGCCGCAATGTCGATCTTTTTCATCCCCATCATCGCATCGAACGAACGCTTGGCAGCTTCAGGGTCGGGGTCGATCACCGCTTTGGTCAGCGCAACCGGCGTAATCTGCCATGACAATCCCCACTTATCCTTGCACCACCCGCACACACGCTCCTGGCCGCCATTGCCGACGATCGCGTTCCAGTATCGATCGGTTTCAGCCTGGTCGGTGGTTGCGACCTGAAACGAGAAAGACTCATTGTGCTTGAACTCCGCGCCTCCGTTGAGCCCGAGGCAGGGAATTCCCATCACCAGAAACTCGACCGTCAGCACATCCCCCTTCTTCCCGGCCGGATAATCTCCCGGTGCGAGGTGCACCGCGCCAACGGATGAATCAGGAAAGGTCTTCGCATAAAATCGCGCCGCTTCCTCGGCATCACCTTCGTACCAAAGGCAAATCGTCATCTTGGCTTGCTTTTCCATATCTCCCTCCATGATTTACCGTGCCAGCCATGCCTGAGATACTCATGAACAGAGTATCCTGTCAGGAAATTCCTCACAAACTTCGGGGACGTTCCTGAAATCATTAACTTCGGTCAGCAAAAAGAGGAAACATCCCCGCATTCATGCAGAAACCAACGGGCCTAACGCCTTAAAAGGCTCGACGTGCCGAGAGTCAATAACGCCAGCAGGGTCCGAATCTTCCGGGAAACCTCCGCATGGCATGCGTTACGTCGGCATCATCTGGCCAAGCAGTACGACAATCATGCCTCGTGCCTCGTGCCGCCCGACATCCCGAGGCCGACCGAGTGGATGCGTTATGGATTCAGGCAAAAGCTAACATTTTCATGAAGCCCTGAATAAGTTTGTGCAACCAGTCAGGAACGTCCCCCTATATTCGAGCGCCACGGAACTGCTGTTCAGCAGGGGGCAAAACGGCCAGGTCGGTATCATGCGGCCAAGATGCAGCTGAATTACCTTGCCCTAACAACCCAAATGTTTAAATTTTAGTACATAGAGCCCGACGGCGTGCTCTGCAGAGCAGTGCTGTAATGCTTGAAAGAACCCTATTTCCTTACCTGATGTCATCCCTGCATATATATAACTCACTGAGCCGAAACAAGGAACTGTTCGAACCGATCGTGCCCGGGGTCGTCAGCATGTACGTCTGCGGTCCGACGGTCTACGGCCATGCCCACCTCGGCCATGCCAAGAGCTACGTTTCGTTTGACGTTGTGGTGCGCTGGCTGCGGCATCTGGGCTACAAGGTCCGGTATGTGCAGAACATCACGGACGTGGGGCACCTGACCGACGACGCCGATGAGGGGGAGGACAAGATCCAGAAGCAGGCACGGGTCGAAATGGTCGACCCCATGGAGATTGCGCAGTCCTACACCCGGAGCTACTTCGAGGATATGGACCGCCTTGGAGTACTGCGCCCGAATATCGCACCGACCGCGACCGGCCACATTCCTGAGCAGATAGAGATCATCGAAAGACTGGTCGGCAAGGGCCACGCCTACGAGTCGAACGGCAATGTCTATTTCTCCGTCGGGTCATTCCCCAGCTACGGACGCCTCTCGGGCAGGACCGACCAGGCATCGCTGCAGGCCGGTGGTCGCGTCGAACAGCGTTCCGAGAAGCGGAGCCCGTCGGATTTCGCTTTATGGAAACGAGCCGAGCCCGGCCACATCATGAAGTGGCCGTCTCCCTGGGGTGTCGGCTACCCCGGCTGGCATGTGGAGTGCTCAGCCATGGCGATGAAGTACCTCGGCGAGACTATCGACATCCATGGCGGCGGCATGGAGAACAAGTTTCCGCACCACGAGTGTGAGATTGCGCAGGCAGAGGCGGCCACCGGCAAACCGTTCGTGCGGTTTTGGATGCACAACAACATGGTGACGGTAGACGGCGTCAAGATGGGCAAATCGCTCGGGAACTTCGTCACCCTGAAGGAGCTGTTCAGGAGTTTCGACCCGATGGTGATCAGGTTTTTCATCCTGCAGTCGCACTACCGCTCTCCGCTCGATTTTTCGCACAGCGCCATCAGCGCATCGCAGTCCGGGCTGGAAAAACTCCACGACACCATGCGGAGGTTGCTTGATGCGAAACCGGGAAGCGGGACGCTCAATGTTTCCTCCTTCGTGCGCAAGACCGAAGAAGCGTTGAACGACGACTTCAACACGCCCGTAGCGATCTCGGTGATCTTCGAGTTCTCGAAGTCGTTGAACGGTGCGATGGACCGGCAAGAGGGTATCTCGACCGAAGCTGCAGGCGAGGCGATCGCCTATCTCGAGGAATTCGCCGGCAAGGTGCTCGGGATCATGAAAAGCCGTGAGGAACTGGCGGCAAGCGAGGCCGGCGACGGCGGGGAGACCCTTGCGGAGGTGATGTCCGTGTTGCTTGAACTGCGGAAGGAGGCCCGGACCCGCAAGGATTTCGCCATGAGCGACACCATCCGGGACCTGCTGCTCGCCAAAGGCATCGAGCTGAAGGATACCCGGGAGGGCTCGACCTGGTCAAAGAAGAAGGGGTAGTGCTTTACAGATACTCGTCGAGGCCTTCACGCCTGAGGATATCCACGGCTTTGCGGATGTCGAGCGATGAGCCGGCACCGCAGATGAGGAGGGCGTCGGGGGTGTCGACCACGATTAGGTCCCTGACGCCGATGGCCACCACAGCCTTCTCCTCCGGCTTCCTGATGTAGACGTTCTCCGAATCGATCCGGACCACCTCCGGGCTGCCGTCATCATTGCCCTCGTCGCCTGCCACCTTGACGACTTCGTCCCAACACCCCAGGTCGGTCCATCCGAACTCCCCGACCAGCATGAAGACCTTTTCAGCCTTTTCCATGATCCCGTAATCCACCGAGATGGGGTGAATCCAGCTGTAGACATCCTCGATAACCGACGATTCCCTGTCGGTACCGAGGAAGGCATGAAGCGTCGCCATGTCCTTGTGCAGGTCTGGCATGGAGCGGGCGAACTCGTGGTCTATGGTATCCACATGCCAGATGAACACGCCGCTGTTCCACCAGAAATCGCGACTATCGAGGAATTGGTGGGCGGTGGCAAGGTCCGGCTTTTCGGCGAAGGTCTTGACCCGGAACTGCTGGATCTCAGGATAAAGCGACTCCTCGTCCTCGACCATGACCGAAGCTTCGGCCTGGATATAGCCGTACCTGGTTTCCGGTCGGTCAGGCTGGATGCCGATGGTCACCAGCCCACGCTTCTCACGGGCAAGGGCCACCCCTTTCCTTATGGTCTTACGGAACTGGAGGACGTCAAACACGAGATGGTCGGATGGAATCACTACGGTCACCGCTTCGGGGTCCCGCTTCCTGATGACGGTCGTAGCCAGCGCAATGCAGGGCGCAGTGTCGCGCACCGCCGGTTCGACGATGATGTTGCTTTGGTCGAAATCAGGAAGGTACTCGAGGATCAGGCGGGCGTGCTGGTGGGCGGTAACGATGAAAATGTTCTGAGGAATGACCTCCCCGGCTATCCTGTCGAACGTGTCCCTGAGCATGGTGGCACCGTCCAGGAGCTTGAGGAACTGCTTCGGCATCCTCTTGCGTGAAAGTGGCCAGAGGTTGCTGCCGATCCCTCCGGCCATGATGACTGCATAAACGTGATGGTCGGGAATCCTGGTCATATGCTACGCTATCCTGTGCTCTTTCGTGTCGGGGGTTCGAAGATCAGCTATAATTTACAACATTTTCTGTTCAATGAACCAGGCCGTGAGGCCGACAGGAGGAACATTTGCCAATGGCGGCAAAATATCGTTTTTTCCTGTTGTCGTCTTTATTCCGTGACCGAACCCCAACCTACCTGACATGCAGAACGAGCTGAAGCTGATAAAGGACCTTTGCCGCGACCATGTAATTCCGGCGGCCGGCGAGATGTTTGAGAAGCTCGTCTGCTATACCAGGCTGCTCGAGGAATGGAACACGAAAGTGAACCTGATCAGCCGTAAAGAGGATGCCCCGGTCATCGTGAGGCATGTATTCCACTCGCTGCTGGTCTGCAAGGCGCACGACTTCCGGACCGGGGAAAAGGTACTCGACCTTGGAACCGGGGGCGGGCTTCCGGGAATCCCCCTGGCCATACTCTTCCCTGGAACATCGTTCCTGCTCGTCGATTCGACCGGCAAGAAGATCGCCGCATGCAAGGCGATGGCGAAGGAGCTGGGACTGAAGAACGTCATGTCGCTTCACACGCGCGTTGAAGAGCTGAAGGGGCTGACCTTCGACACGGTCCTCAGCCGACAGGTCGCCCCGCTCGAGGAACTGGGCGGCTACGTGTCGAAACTGCTGAAAAGGGATGGGGTACTGATCTGCCTGAAAGGTGGAGACCTCGACAAGGAGGTCGGCGATGCGGTGACGTCAAGGGAGAAGCACCAGGGCTTTCCTGCTTCGGTGGATCTCCTGCCTATTGGCGACATCAGCCCACTCTTCACCGAAAAGCAGATAGTCATCGCACGCTGGTGAAAAGCTCACCCTGCATACGATGACTATCGGTTTCTTATGAGCCACGTCGGGCTCCGGAGAGTGGTTACTCTGCGGTCTCCGCAGACGCTTCAGGCTGTGCGGCCGAAGCCGGAGCCTCAGGTGCCGCAGCAATCTCTTCGGCCTTCCTGGAACCCTTGACGCGCTTTGAACGATCCTGCTTTGCGCTCTTCTGCTTTGCGGACGGGGCCTCGGCATAATCGACCAGCTCGATCACGGCCATCTTGGCGGCATCGCCGAAACGCGGAGCAAGCTTGATGATGCGGGTGTAACCGCCGTTACGGTTGCCGATGCGTCCCACGATCTCTTCGAAAAGGGTGCGCACGGCCTCTTTGTCGCGCAGGGCGCTGAAGATCTCTCGCTGCGCATGGAGCGTGCCTTTCCGTGCCTTGGTGATGATCTTCTCAACAACCTTACGGGTCTCTTTTGCCTTTGCCTCGGTGGTCTCGATACGCTTGTACATCAGCAACTGGGTCGAAAGATTCGACAAGGTTGCTTTCCTGTGGGCGGCCGTCCTCCCAAGTTTTCTTGCTGGCTTAACTTTACGCATGTCTTGTTTCTGCTCTTATCGATTTCAATAAAACAAATTGGCTGATCTCAACCTTTCATCTGGTACCTGGTGATATCCATACCGAACTTGAGGTTGAACTTCTCAAGCTGTTCCTTCAGTTCCGTCAGCGATTTCTTGCCAAAGTTCTTGTAGTTCAGCAACTCATCCTCCCGTCTGGAGACCAGGTCGCCAAGTGTGTCGATTTCAGCAAGCCTCAGGCAGTTGTGCGAACGCACCGAGAGGTCGAGGTCTTCGATCTTGGTCTGGAAAAGCTTGCGCATGCTCTCGAACTCGTCGTCAAGCTGCTTGTACTCCTCTTCGGAGAACTCTTCCTCGGTCGGGGAGAATTCGGCGAAAAAGGTAAAGTGCTCGTTGATGATCCTGCCGGCAAGGCTGATGGAGTCGTCAGGGGTGATCGACCCGTCGGTCTCGACGTCCAGCACCATCTTCTCGTAGTCGGTACGCTGGCCGACGCGGGTGTTCTCGACGGTGAACTTCACGTTCTTGATCGGCGTAAAGATCGAGTCGACTGCGATGAAGCCGATCGGCATACCCTCGCTGCGGTTTTCTTCAGCCGGTACGTAGCCTCGGCCCCTGCCGATGTAGAGATCGATGTTCAATGTGGCACCCGCATTGATCGTCGCGATATGCAGATCCTTGTTCAGGACCTCGAACTCGCCTTCCTGGGCCACGATGTCGCCGGCGGTAAGGTCCTTCGGGCCAGAGATGGTCAGGGAGGTCTTGCAGCTGCGCTTGCAGTTCGACTTGAAACGAACCTTCTTCAGGTTCAGCACGATCTCGGGGACATCCTCGCGAACGCCGTCGATCGTCGAAAACTCATGAAATACGCCATCGATCTTGATCCCGCTGATGGCGGTACCGGGGAGAGAGGCCAAAAGAACCCGTCTCATCGCGTTACCAAGCGTCACTCCATAACCACGCTCGAGCGGCTGGGCGACGAAACGCCCGAAGCTGCCGGTATGGGTTGCTTCATCTACCTCTATCTTTGCAGGCATCTGCATCTGATATATCATAGTCTTGGTACCTTAAGTATTCTCAAAAATATCACTTGGAGTACAACTCGACGACCAGCTGCTCGTTGTAGGGCTCCTGGATAGCCTCGCGCTCGGGGATTGCCAGGAAAACAGCCTTCTTGTTGGCCTTGTCGACCTGGATCCAGGCGGGGATCCTGGCATCCGTAGCCTTGTTCAGCGAATCGGAAACCGCGTCGAGGTTGCGGCTCTTCTGCCTGAACTCGATGAGGTCGCCGGGAGAAACCAGGTAAGACGGAATATTCACCTTCTTGCCGTTGATCAGCAGGTGACCGTGCGTCACGAGCTGCCTTGCACCGGCGCGGGAAGGAGAGAATCCGCAGCGATACACCACATTGTCGAAACGCCTTTCAAGGAGCCTCACCAGGTTGTCGCCGGTGACGCCACGCTGGGCGACAGCCTTCCTGTAATAGGTACGGAACTGCTTTTCGAGAATACCGTAGAGGTATTTCATCTTCTGCTTCTCACGAAGCTGAAGGGCGTATTCCGAAACCTTGCCCTTGCGGGACTGTCCGTGCTCACCGGGAGCATACGGGCGCCTTTCGAGATATTTTTCAGCTTTCGCAGAAAGAGCGATCCCTAACCTGCGAGAAACCTTGGTGATTGAGCCTCTGAATCGTGCCATAGCAATTGCTTCGATTGATAATTCTTGATGATATCCGTCAGACCCTTCTGCGCTTGGGCGGCCGGCAACCGTTGTGCGGAAGCGGGGTGATGTCCTTGATGGTCTTCACTTCGAGGCCGACACCCTGGAGCGCCCTGATGGCGGCGTCGCGGCCGGCACCGGGGCCCTTGATGAACACGTCGACATGGCGCATGCCAAGGTCGAATGCTTCCTTGGCGGCCGCTTCGGAGGTCACCTGCGAAGCGTAGGGAGTATTTTTCTTGGAACCCTTAAAGCCGTTCTTGCCGGCACTGGACCATGAAACCGTGTTGCCCAGCGTATCGGTGATCGTCACCATGACGTTGTTGAACGACGCCTTGATGTGGACGGTACCTTCAGGCGTAACCTTTACTTTCTTTTTTTTCCTGCTCGCTGTTGCCATGAGTCTGTCGCTATTTAGTCTCTCTTATTTGCTGAATTACTCGGTTCACACTACTTCTTTGTAGCCTTCTTCTTGCCGGCGACCGTCTTGCGCTTGCCCTTCCTGGTACGTGCGTTCGTCGAGGTACGCTGGCCGCGGACCGGGAGCGATCTCCGGTGTCGGAGGCCCCTGTAGCAACCGATATCCATCAGGCGCTTGATGGCAAGCTGCTGCTCGCCACGGGCCTGGCCTTCGACCGTGTAGTCGCTGCCAACGATCTCCCTGATAGCATGCGACTCTTCATCGCTGAGTTCGGACACCTTCTTGTTCGGGGCGATTCCTGCCCTCAGGAGGATGGTTTCAGCGGACTTTCTCCCGATACCATAAACATACGTCAGTGCGATGACGGCATGCTTGTTCAATGGCAAATTTACACCAGCTAACCTCATATGTTTTTCTCAAGTCTGTTGTTTGTTCCGAAGATCACCCCTGGCGCTGCTTGTGGCTTGGATTCACCTTGCAGATCACAAATCTTTTCCCTTTGCGCTTGATAATCCTGCAGTGCTCGCAACGTTTTTTGATAGAAGAAAATATTTTCATGGTAAACCCCACACGCTATGATTGTCCGGTCAGTCCAAAATATGAAAAGGCATGTAATGTAATAAATACCTTCTTAATAATCAACCGGAAGATGGATATTATTTCTCGTTCTACTTGTACCTGTACGTAATTCTTCCCTTCGAAAGGTCATACGGTGAAATCTGCACTTTGACCTTGTCGCCTGGCAAGATTCGGATGTAGTGCATCCTGATCTTGCCGGAGACGTGCGCCAGTACCTCCAGCCCGTTTTCGAGCTTCACCCGGAACTGGGCGTTGGGCAGCGCTTCCAGGATTTCGCCTTCTACCTCGATTGATTCTTCCTTGGCCAATGTAGCTCTCCGCTTTGCTGGTTTTATTAATTCAGGCCCGGCCCGACGGCGAAAGGGTCAGCACCTCGGCGGCGCCCTCCCCGACGGCGATGGTATGTTCAAAATGCGCTGACGGTTTGCCGTCTTCCGTGACGGCGACCCATGCGCCCCGTTTGCTTACCGCACGCCGTGACCGACCGAGGGCGATCATGGGCTCGATGGCGAGCGTCATCCCTGCTCGCAACCGGACGCCGGTATGCCGCCGTCCATAATTCGGAACAGCGGGGTCCTCGTGCAACTCGCTGCCAATACCGTGACCGACCATGTTCTCGATTACGCTGTACCCGAACGAACGAGCATGCTCCTCGATGGCTGCCGAAACATCCCCGAGCCTGTTGCCGGCAATCGCCTGGGCGATTCCCCGATACAGGCACTCCTCGGTGACTTCGACCAATTTCCTTACTTCGGAAGCAACTTCGCCAAGCATGAAGGTCCTGGCTGCATCGCCGTGGTACCCGCCCATGTAGACGCCGCAATCGACCGAGACAATGTCGCCATCGCGGACGATGCGCTTGTCGCTCGGCACGCCGTGGACGACCTCCTCGTTAAGCGACACACAGAGCGTCGCGGGATACGGGGTGACGCCGACCTCGCCTTTCGGAACATAATTAAGGAAACTCGGTATGCCGTGGTTGTCACGGATGAACTGCTCGGCTAGCTCGTCAAGGCGTTTTGTCGACATCCCCGGTACGATCTCCTCGCCGATCATGTCAAGCGTCCTGGCCACCATGGCTCCGGACTCCCGCATCAATTCGATTTCCCGCCCGCTCTTGATCGTGATCATGCAGTCACCCGCTTAGCCCTGACGGCCCCTGGTCTTGGCAGTCTTCATGAATCCGTCGTAATGGCGCATCATGAGATGGCTTTCGACCTGCTGCAGCGTATCGAGGCCGACGCTGACGATGATGAGGAGGCTGGTGCCTCCGAAGAACTGGGCAAATCCTGGCGTCACGTTCCCGAACTTGGTCAGGAAGGTCGGCAGGATGGCGATGACGGCCAGCGAGATCGCGCCCGGAAGCGTGATACGCGTCAGGATGTTGTCAATAAAATCGGCCGTGCTCTTTCCGGGCCTGATGCCGGGAATAAAGCCCCCCTGGCGCCGCATGGTGTCGGCTACTTCCTTCGGGTTGAATGCGATGGCCGTATAGAAATAGGTAAAGAAGACGATCATCGATCCGAAGATGAGTGCGTACCACCAAGAGTCGTAGGCGAGCGCCCCGGCAATCTTCTGCATCACCTCGTTCTCCGGGAAAAAGGAGAGGAAGGTGGAGGGCAGGAACATGATGGATTGGGCGAAGATGATCGGCATGACGCCGGCGGTGTTGATCCGCATCGGGATGTACTGGGTGCCTCCTCCATAGACCTTGCGGCCAACGACGCGCTTGGCATGCTGGACAGGTATCCTGCGGGTTCCGACAGTGAGGATGATGACGACGGCGACGATGGCTGCCATGACCGCCATGATGATGAGCTCGACGATCCAGTTCTTGCTGCCGAGGGAGACCGACTGGAGTTCGGCGACGAGCGACTGCGGAAAACGGGCAAGGATACCGATCATGATGATCAGGGAAATGCCGTTGCCGATGCCGCGTTCAGTGATCCGTTCACCAAGCCACATGACGAAAACAGTACTCGCGGTCAGGATGAGGATGGTCGACAGGACGAAGAAAAAGCCGGGTTCGGGAACCACGACCCTTCCGAAGGACGATGGGCTTGCCAGGCTGACACTCACGCCCCATGCCTGCAGGGCCGCCACGAGGATGGTTCCGTAGCGGGTATACTGGTTGATTTTCTGGCGCCCCTCCTCGCCCTCTTTCTGGAGCTTCTGCACGTACGGGGTAACCGCACCGAGCAACTGGACGATGATGGAGGCCGAGATGTAGGGCATGATGCCCAGTGAAAAAATGGAGGCGCGTGCAAACGCGCCACCGACGAACAGGTCAAAAAGGCCGAAAAGGTCATTCGCATGGGATGATTTCGCACCTGCCACAGCCGCAGCATCGACGCCGGGAATGGAGATGTGCGACCCAATCCTGTAAATGAACAGAAGCAGGAGGGTATAAAGGATCCGCTGCCGTAACTCCGGGATTTTATTGATATTCCTGATACTCTCTGTAAGCTTCATAACAGCTCGGTTCCTTTACGGCTTGACCTTTCTTTTCCTGACGACCTTCACCACTTTTGCTTTCTCTTTGAGCAGGGCCTCTTCGAGGGGCAGGCCATTGACCTTGGAGGCCTCTTCGAGGGTACGGAACGCCTTGACGGTCTTGCCGCCGGCCTTCACGATCTTCTCTTCGGCGCTCTTGCTGAAGAAGTGGGCGGTGATGTTCACGGCTGATGAGAGGTCACCGTTGCCGAGTACCTTGAAGTACTCTTTGTTGCTCGCGTTGCAGAGGTGCTTGAGGTCGATGATACCGATCTCGTTGCCAACCAGCCCCTTTTCGATCCACTCCTGGATCTGTGCGACGTTGACACTGGCCACCTGCTTCCTGTTGGGAGCGGTGAAGCCGAATTTGGGGAGGCGCCTGTAGATCGGCATCTGGCCGCCTTCAATGACCGGACGCTGATAACCGCTCCTCGCCTGCTGTCCCTTGTTACCCTTGCCGGCAGTGGTGCCGTTGCCTGAACCGGGGCCGCGACCGACCCTCTTCCTGTTTTTGACTGCACCCTTGGCAGGACGAAGTGAACTTAAATCCATGTTTAGATTCCCGACTTGCTTTGATGAATACTTGTTACTGCTCGTCTACCTTCACAAGGTGCTGGACGACACGGATCTGGCCCCTGGTGCAGGCATTGTCCTTTATTTCAACCTTGTGGTTAGGCCGGCCGAGGCCGAGAGCCTTGATCGTCGCCTTCTGCTTCTTGGTGCCGCCAATCACGCTGCGCACCTGCGTAACCTTAATCGTTTTCTCGCTCATTATCACCATTCTCCTGTTTAGCTTTCAAAGACCTCTTTCAGGCTCTTAGAGCGGCGCTCTGCGACATCGTTCGCATCGGAAATGCTCTGGAGACCGAGTATTGCTGCCTTGACCACGTTGTGCGGGTTCGAGGAGCCGAGTGACTTGGTGAGGATGTCGTGGATGCCAGCCATCTCAAGCACGGCCCTGACCGCGCCACCAGCGATGAGGCCGGTACCGGGGGTCGCGGGCTTCATCATGACTTTGGCGGAACCGTATTTGGCTACGATCTGGTGAGGAATGGTCCCCTTCACGATCGGCACCTTGATGACGTTCTTCTTGCCGTCCTCAACGCCCTTGGCGATGGCATCCTGGACTTCGTTGGCTTTTCCAAGCCCGTATCCGACATGGCCATCCTTGTCGCCGACCACAACGATCGCGTTGAAGCCGAAGCGCTTGCCGCCCTTGACAACCTTCGCGGTCCTGTTGATGTGAACCAGCTTCTCTTTCAGATTCAACTCACCGGGCTTGATACTCCTGGCAGATTTTTTCGACATTACTCTCTCGTTGTAAAGTTTTAAAATATCAGTCCTGCTTCACGGGCACCGTCGGCCAGGGCCTTGATGCGACCGTGATACCGGAATCCGTTCCTGTCGAACACGACAGCAGTGATGCCTTGGGCAAGTGCCTTCTCGGCAAGCTGCTTGCCGATCATGGCGCTCTTTTCACACTTGGTCCCGGTGAAGCCGGCGACCTCCTTCGACATGGTCGATGCCGCAAGGATGGTCTTGCCATTGTTATCATCGATCAACTGTGCGTAGATCTGGGACAGGCTCCGGTAAACGCAAAGCCTCGGCCTTGCTTCGGTGCCGAACACGCTGGCCCTGCTCCGTGCCTTGATTTTCTGCCTGTGTGCAGCCTTATCGATTTGGCTCATTATCTCTAACCCTCTATATGTTTATTACCTGACTTTTATTCCCTTTGGCCCGCCGGTTACTTTCCGGCAGCCTTGCCTTCCTTGCGGCGGATGACCTCGCCTTCGTACTTGATACCCTTGCCGCGGTAAGGCTCAGGCTTCCTGAACGAGCGGATCTTTGCCGCAATCTGGCCGACGAGAGCCTTGTCGATGCCGCTGATGAGCACGGTCACCGGATCCGGCACCTCGATCTTGATCTCGGAAGGAGCCTGGAAGTAAATCATGTGCGAGTATCCGAGGGTCAGCGCGAGCAGGTCGCCCTTGAGCTCTGCGCGGTAACCGACACCGGTGATCTCGAGCTTGCGGGTGAATCCCTTGGTGACACCCTCGACCATATTGCTGACCAGCATGCGGTACAGGCCGTGCATCGCACGTGAACGCTTGCTGTCATCGATCCTCTGGACTGCCACGTTTCCGTCATTGACCGAGATGGTCACTTCGTCGCACATCGCCTGGGACAGGGAACCTTTCGGACCCGTCACGCTGATCACGTTATCCTTGATCTCGAGCTTAGCCTGGCCAGCGAGGCTGACCGGCATTTTTCCAATTCTTGACATGGTAAACTGATGCGCTTATGAAATTAATAAATACGGAACAGGACTTCACCGCCGACATTCTGGTCACGAGCCTCCTTGTCGGTCAGGATGCCTTTCGAAGTCGAAAGGATGAACAGGCCGAGTCCGCCGAGGTACCGCTTGATATCCTTGCCGTCGTAGATCCTGCGACCGGGCTTGCTGACCCTGGTGATCTCCTTGATGGAGTGCCGTCCGTCCGCAGTGTACTTCAGGTCGACGCGGATGAAAGGAAACTGCTCGGAGGTGATCACCGTGTAGTTCTTGATGTACCCTTTATCGAGGAGCAGTTTGGAGATGTTCTCCCTGAGCTTGGAATAAGGAATATCGGTCGTCTTGTTTTTTGCAGTACCCGCGTTTCTGATACGGGTAATGAAATCGGCTATGGAATCCGTTACAGGCATGGCTAACAGTTGGTTACATTCGTAAATGAACAGACATCTATATTATCGTCCCGGGAACGCGGCTTACCAGCTCGCCTTCCTGACGCCAGGTAGCTTGCCTTCGAGGGCGAGCTTGCGGAACATGTGGCGGCAGAGGCCGAACTTTTCGTAGTTCCCACGACCGCGGCCGGTCAGGACGCAACGGTTGCGGACCCTGGTCGCAGAGCTGTCGCGAGGAAGCTCCTGAAGCGCGGCGTAATCACCGGCCTTCTTCAGCTCTTCCCTCTTTGCTGCGTACTTCTCGACGAGCTTCTTCCTCTTCTCGTTTCGTGCAATAATGCTTTTCCTTGCCATCTTGGTCAGTAGATAAAGGTGATTAGTTCTTCTTTTTGAACGGCATGCCGAGCAGGGTGAGAAGCTCGAAGGCCTCCTCGTCCGTCTGGGCAGACGTGACAAAGCTGATATCCATGCCATTGATCCTCGGAACCTTGTCGATGTCGATTTCCGGGAAAATGATCTGCTCCCTGATGCCGGCGTTGTAGTTGCCGCGGCCGTCGAAGCTCGTGTCGCTCAGGCCCTTGAAATCCCTGATCCTCGGCACGGCGAGGGAAACGAAGCGGTCCATGAACTCGAACATGATCCTGCTACGGAGGGTCACCCGGCAACCGATCGCCTGGCCTTCGCGGAGCTTGAAGTTCGAGATGGCCTTCTTGGCCTTGCGGACCTGGGGCTTCTGGCCGGTGATCTGGCCAAGCTCCTGCATCGCCTGCTCGAGCAGCTTCGGTTCGGCAGCTGCCTCGCCGACGCCGATGTTCACCGAGATCTTTTCGAGCCGGGGAACCATCATGATGTTCTTGTATTTGAAGCGCTCCATGAGTTTCGGGACGACCTCCTCCCGATAATAGACTTCAAGGCGTGCAGGCATTGCGGGCTCCTGCGGGGCAGTTTCGACTTTTTTCGACATCTTATTCTTTATCGTTTTTCCAGGGTGGTCTTGGTCACCCTGCCATTATTAACAAATGCTGTCAGCTCTTCTTGACGTTCGACGCGTGGATCGGGAACTCACGCTCGATAATCGTGCCCTGCGGGCTCGCCTGCGTCGGGCGCATATGGCGCTTCCTGATGTTCACTCCCTCGACGATGACGCGGCCTTTCTGCGGCAGGACCTTGAGGACCTTGCCGGACTTGCCTTTATCGTTACCGCTGATCACGACGACAGAATCATTCTTCTTGACGTGGAGCTTGATCTTTTTGATACCTGTTTTCATGGTGGACCTGTGTGATATTATTCATATTCCAGAGCGGGAGACGGGACTCGAACCCGCGACCAACAGCTTGGAAGGCTGTGACTCTACCAGCTGAGTTACTCCCGCTTGTCCCGCCCCTCAGAGAACTTCGGGTGCGAGAGAAACGATTTTCATATACCTCTTGTCGCGCAACTCGCGTGCCACGGGCCCGAAGATACGGGTACCCCTTGGCTCGCCCTGGGCGTTCAGGAGGACGACGGCATTCTCGTCGAACCTGATGTAGGAACCGTCTTTGCGCTTCTGCTCTTTCACGCAGCGGACGACGACGGCCTTGCAGACATCTTTCTTCTTCACGATGCCGCCGGGAACCGCAGCCTTGACCGATACCATGATCTGGTCGCCAAGCGCGGCATAACGCCTTCCGGTGCCGCCGAACACGTGGATACAACGAACTTTCTTGGCTCCGCTATTATCGGCAACTGCCAGATTAGTCTCTTTCTGGATCATCCTGCATTAACCTCTTTAAAGTGATGGTAAACCCTTACTTGGCTTTTTCAACGATTTCCACAAGCCTGCAGCTCTTGCGCTTGCTGAGCGGCCTGCACTCGGTCACGCGGACCAGATCGCCCAAGCCGGCTTCGTTCTTTTCGTCGTGAGCCATGAGTCGGGTGGTCTTCTTGAAGTACTTCTTGTACACAGGATGCTGCACCCTGCGCTCGATGACGACGATGATACCCTTATCCATGCTGTCGCTGACGACTTTGCCCAACCAGCTCTTCTTCCTGCCTCTCGCTTCAGATCCGTTTGACATTGCTGCGTTGCCCATTTGTTTTTCTTCCATGTTGAAACCAGTTATTGATAGAGTTCCTGGCCTCTTTTCAGGCCTGGCTGTTTTCCACCAGCTCCATCTTCCTGAGCTGGGTCTTCATCCTGGCGATATCACGCCTGGAGTTGCGGAAAACCATCGGATTCTGCGGCAATTCGATTGCCTTGTAAAAGTTGATGTCTGCCAGCCTGTTCTGCAGCTCCTCGATCTTGACGACGAGCTCCTGCTTGTTCATGGCCGCAATTTCGTGTTTTTTCATGATTCGCGTTCCTTTTGGTCTTTATCCTTCGTAATCCGGCCTGACGATGAAGCGGGTCTTGATCGGCAGCTTCTTGGCTGCGAGCCTGAAGGCTTCCACCGCGACTTCGCGCGGTACGCCGTCGGCTTCGAACATGATGCGTCCCGGCTTGACGACAGCAACCCAGAACTCGGGAGAACCCTTACCAGAACCCATTCGGGTTTCGGCCGGCTTCTTCGACACGGGCTTGTCGGGGAAAATCCTGATCCAGATCTTTCCATCCCTCTTCATGTAGCGGTTCATCGCAACACGGGCTGCCTCGATCTGGCGGCTGGTGATCCAGGCCGGCTCGAGCGCCTTCAGGCCGAACGTACCGAAGTTCACGTCGGTACCACGACCGGCGTTCCCCTTCATGCGGCCCCGCTGCGACTTTCTATATTGAACCCTCTTTGGCATTAACATACCGGCAACTCCATTCTTTTCAGATTATATGGTACACTTTGTGACGATCAGCCGTTCTTCCCTGCAGGGCGACGACGACGATTTTTTCCGCCCCTGACATCGTCACGACGTCCCCTGGACCTTGCATCGCCACGGCGTTCCTGCATCCTCTTCTGTTCGTCCTCTTCAATAGCATCGAGCCTCTGGATGAGCACCTCGCCCTTGTAAACCCAAACCTTGATTCCGATTGCGCCGGCAATGGTGTGAGCCGTGACGCTTGCGTAATCGACATTGGCGCGGATCGTGTGAAGCGGGATCTTTCCCTCTTTGTACTGTTCCGCCCTGGCGATTTCAGCACCGCCCAGACGTCCTGCACAGCGAATCCTCACGCCCTCGGCACCAGCCCTCATGGCCTGCTGGATCGCCATCTTCATGGCACGCCTGAAAGAGACACGGTTCTCGAGCTGGTAGGCGATGTTGTCACCGATCAGCTGCGCCTCGATCTCCGGCTTGATCACCTCGACGACGTCGATCTTCACTTCCTTGCCGGTGATGCGGGTCAGCTCCTGGGAAAGATTGTTGATCTCTTCGCCCTTGCGGCCGACGACGGCACCCGGACGTGCAG
This sequence comes from Chlorobiaceae bacterium, assembly GCA_013335115.1. Classification (GTDB taxonomy): domain Bacteria; phylum Bacteroidota; class Chlorobiia; order Chlorobiales; family Chlorobiaceae; genus Chlorobaculum. Next base: position 109,541 of record JAAXWQ010000002.1, read on the forward strand.
CGTAGATATTGATCTTGATATGCTTGGTCGTCCTTTCGATCACGATACGGGCAATACCGGCCTTCTCCCTCTTGAGCCTGGCCTGAACATAGTTGCGGATAACCTGATCCTGCTTGATCTTGTCGGCGATAACCGGTCCGTCATCGTACCAGCGGGAAGTCCAGTCCTTGATGATTCCCAGCCTGAATCCGGTTGGATTTACTTTCTGACCCAATGCTATCTCCTTAGTTTATTTGGTTACCGGTTTTTTCGCCTTGTCCACGACGATGGTCAGGTGGTTGGACCGCTTGCGGACCCTGTACGCACGACCCATCGGGGCAGGCAGCAGCCTCTTGAGGGAAGGCCCCTCGTCGACGAAGATTTCCTTCACGACGAGCTCGTTGTCGTTCACCCTTTCTTCAGGGTTCAGCTGCGTATAGTTTGCCACTGCCGATTTGAGCGTAACCATCATATTGCGGGCTGCGCTTTTGGTGGAGTTCAGGAGGATGGCTTTCGCCTGGTCGACCTGCTTTCCACGAACAAGGCCGGCAACGAGCCGCATTTTGCGGGGCGACGTCGGTGTATGCCGTAAAATTGCTTTAGCTTGCATGATATCTCTTACCTTTCCGCGTTATCAGATTATTTTTTCCTGGGTGCCGAACCGCCCTTCTCAGCCTTGCCGCCCGCATGACCGCGGAACGTCCTCGTCGGAGCGAACTCACCAAGCTTGTGACCCACCATGTTTTCGCTGACATAGACGGGCACATGGGTCTTGCCGTTGTGGACAGCAACCGTATGGCCGACGAAATCCGGGGATATCATGGAGCTGCGCGACCAGGTCTTGACCACCTTCTTCTCGCCCTTGCTGTTCATGTCAAGGATCCGCTTCTCAAGTTTGAGTTCGATGAACGGGCCCTTTTTCAGTGATCTTGGCATAATACTCTCTGCTTATATTTGGTTTCCACAAAGTTACTTGGAGTTCCTGCCGCGGACGATGAGCTTCGTCGAGGCTTTCTTCTTGTTCCTGGTCTTCAAGCCTTTCGCCAGCTGTCCCCAAGGAGACTTCGGATGCTTCCTGCCGCCACCGGACTTCGACTTGCCTTCACCACCACCCATCGGATGGTCGACCGGGTTCATGGCCATGCCTCGGGTCTGGGGCCGGATACCGAGCCAACGGCTTCGGCCGGCCTTGCCCAGGCTGATGTTCTCGTGCTCGGCATTGCCGATCACGCCGATGGTTGCGCGGCACTCGACACGTACCTTCCTGATTTCGCCCGACGGCATCTTCAGGGTTGCGTAGTTGCCTTCACGCGCGGCCAAAACCGCGAATGCGCCGGCGGACCTGACCATCTGGCCACCCTTACCGGCCTTCAGCTCGACATTGTGCACGTCGGTACCGATCGGAATGTTCTTCAGGGGCATGGTGTTGCCTACCCTGATATCCACCTTCTCGCCGCTCTCGATGCGATCATCGACCTTCAGCCCTTTGGGAGCGAGAATATAACGTTTTTCTCCATCAAGATAACTAAGAAGTGCAATCCTGGCGGAACGGTTCGGGTCGTACTCGATTGCCGCGACTTTTGCAGGAACGCCGTCCTTGTTGCGCTTGAAATCGATAATCCTGTAGAACCTCTTGTGGCCGCCGCCCATGTGGCGGGAGGTCACACGGCCGTTGCTGTTACGTCCGCCGGTCCTCTTGATCGGGACGAGCAGGCTCTTTTCGGGAGTGCTCTTGGTGATCTCCTCGAAGCCTGCATATGACGCGAACCTCGTGCCCGGGGTTACCGGGTCCATTTTCCTGATTGCCATCGTAATTAATTATCTCTTCAGTTGTTAATCTTTCTTATCGCTTTTATCGCCAGCGCCGGCATAGTAGTCGATGACCTGTCCGTTGCCGAGGGTCACGATCGCCTTCTTCCAGTCACTCTTCTTTCCGGCGATCAGTCCCTTGCGGGTGTGCTGCCTTTTGGACTTGCCGAGGCAGTTGACCGTGCGTATTGAAACGACGTCCACTCCGAACTTCGCCTCGACGGCCTTCTTTATATCGAACTTATCTGCGTCCGGCTTGACCTGGAACACATACTGGCCTTTCTGCTCGGTCAGCCTGGTGCTCTTTTCGGTCAGCAACGGCCACAACAACGGGTTTTTCATTGCAATCTTCTCCTTTTTACTGGCAAACGGTAATTACCCTAAGGTTTCTTCTATTTTCTGCAGCGCGGCCTTCTGGAAAAGCACGGCCTGGCTGTTGAGGATGTCGTAAGTCGATACGTTCTCGGCGACCATGACGTTCAGCTTCTCGATATTCCTGCCCGAGGTGCTGACCACGGCATCGTATGCGGGCGTCAGCATCAGGGTTTTCCTGGTGGAAAGACCGAGATTCTTCAGCATGTCGGCGACCGGCCTGGTCTTGATGCCGTCCAGGCTGAAATCCTCGACGACCACGATCTGGCCGGCGAATGCCTTGGCGCTCAGTGCCGAACGGCGTGCAAGGAGCTTTACTTTTTTATTGACCTTCTGGTCGTAGGAGCGGGGCGTCGGGCCAAAGATGGTGCCGCCGCCGACCATCGTACCCGAACGGGTAGATCCCTGGCGGGCGTTGCCGGTGCCCTTCTGGCGCAACGGCTTCCTGCCGCCGCCGCGGACTTCCGCGCGGGTCTTGGACTTGTGCGTTCCCTGCCTGCGGTTTGCGAGAATGGCCTTGACGTCGAGGTACATGGCATGCTCGGAAACTTCAATCCCGAAAATCTCATCGTTCAGCGTCACAACCTCACCGGTCTCCGCACCCTGTATATTGAGTACTTTTAATTCCATAGTTCCGTGCACCCAGCGTTTACTTTGTTTTTGAGACAATCTTTACATAGGAATTCTTCGGACCCGGCACGGCACCCTTCACGACAATGAGATTCGATTCCGGCATGATCCTGACGATTTCAAGATTCTGTGCCGTTATGTTCTCGCCGCCCATTCGGCCGGCCATCCTGGTACCCTTGAAGGTACGGGAGGGATCGGACGATCCGCCAACCGAGCCCGGGGCGCGAAGCCTGTCGGACTGGCCGTGCGTCCTGGAACCACCACCGAAATTGTGACGCTTCACAACACCGGCAAAACCCTTGCCCTTGGAGACGCCAAGCACATCGATCTTCTCGCCTTCGGTGAAGACATCGACGCCGACCGTCTTGCCGGCCTCGAACTCACCCTTGAGCAGATCCTTGCTGACCTCGGCCAGGATATACCCCGGAGTAACGCCAGCTTTCTTGTAGTGCCCGGCCATCGGTTTGGTGACCTTCTTCTCGTCACGCTCGCCGAAACCAAGCTGATAGGCTTCATAGCCGTCTTTTTCCGTGCTCTTTACCTGAGTTACATAACACGGTCCGGCCTGAATCACCGTGCAGGGAACAGCTTCCCGCTTGTCGTTGTACAGACGGGTCATGCCGATTTTTTTCCCGAGGATCGCACCCATATCCGATTACCTTTTCTATTTCGTTAAGACTTAATTTCTACATCAACGCCACTCGGAAGCTCAAGCTTCATCAGCATATCAATGGTCCTGGCCGTCGGGTTGACGATTTCGATCAACCGTTTGTGCGATGAGAATGCGAACTGCTCACGAGACTTCTTGTCCACGTGAGGAGAGCGGTTGACCGTATACACATTCGTTTTCGTGGGCAGCGGAATGGGGCCAAAGATGATGGCATCCGTCTGCTTGACCACTTCTATAATCTTCAAAGCCCATTTATCGACGAGGCTATGGTCGTAGGACTTGAGCTTAATCCTGATCTTTTGCTGAACAGCCACTGGTCTATCCCTGTTTCGATGGTTTCAATAAAAAAGGGGCGAGAGCGTTGCCTCGCCCCGGGATGACAATCAACCGATTATTCGACGATCTTGGTTACAGAACCTGCACCGACCGTACGACCACCTTCGCGGATAGCGAAGCGGAGGCTCTCCTCCATGGCGATCGGGGCGATCAGCTCGACATCGACCGAAAGGTTGTCGCCAGGCATGACCATCTCGACACCTTCAGGAAGGGTCACCGAACCGGTAACGTCGGTGGTCCTGAAGTAGAACTGCGGACGATAGCCGTTGAAGAACGGGGTGTGACGACCACCCTCTTCCTTCTTCAGGATGTAGACCTCAGCCTTGAACTTGGTGTGCGGGGTGATGGAACCCGGCTTGGAGATAACCATGCCGCGCTCGAGCTCGGTCTTGTCCACACCGCGGAGGAGCAGACCGGCGTTGTCACCTGCCTGGCCTTCGTCGAGGAGCTTGTTGAACATTTCGATACCGGTAACGACCGACTTGCGGGTCGGTTTGATACCGACGATCTCGACTTCCTCGCCAACCTTGACATGACCCCTCTCGATACGGCCGGTACCAACGGTGCCACGGCCAGAGATGGAGAAGACGTCTTCGACCGGCATCAGGAACGGCTTGTCAACGTCGCGGACAGGCTGCGGGATGTAGTTGTCGACAGCATCCATGAGTTCCATGATCGCTTTTTCGCCTTCTGCATCGCCTTCGAGGGCCTTGAGTGCGGAACCTTTGATGATCGGAATATCGTCGCCAGGAAAACCGTACTCGGTGAGGAGCTCACGGAGTTCCATTTCGACCAGCTCGAGGAGTTCCGGATCAGCGATGTCGACCTTGTTCAGGAACACGACCAGGGCAGGAACGTTCACCTGACGGGCAAGCAGGATGTGCTCACGGGTCTGGGGCATCGGGCCGTCAGTACCGGCAACGACGAGGATAGCGCCGTCCATCTGGGCAGCACCGGTGATCATGTTCTTGATGTAGTCAGCGTGGCCGGGGCAGTCGATGTGCGCATAGTGGCGCGCCTTGGTCTGGTACTCGACGTGTGCCGTCGAGATGGTAATACCGCGCTCCCTCTCTTCCGGAGCCTTGTCGATATCGCCGAATTCACGGAAGGAGGCCATACCCTGCTTTGCGAGAACGCTGGTGATCGCAGCGGTAAGGGTGGTCTTGCCGTGGTCGACGTGACCGATGGTACCAATATTTACGTGGGGTTTATCCCTCTTGTATGACTCTTTAGCCATAGCTATTCTCCCTGTCTGTTTCTGTTAAGTGATGCGGTGATGAAAAACCTTCTTATTCTGAATCCTTGCCAACCCTCTTCTCCTGCAGGCCCTCGGCTATGCTGCGAGGAACCTCGCGGTAGCTTTCGAACTCCATGGAGTAGTTCGCACGGCCCTGGGTCATGGAACGGAGGTCCGTCGAGTAGCCGAACATAGCGGAAAGCGGCACCTTCGCGTTCACGAACTGCGCGCCTGCGCGCTGGCCCATGCCCTCGATGTGGCCCCTGCGGCCTGAAAGGTCGCCCATGACGTCGCCAAGGTACTCTTCCGGGGTGATGACCTCGACCTTCATGATCGGCTCGAGCAGCACCGGGTTCGCCTTCTTGGCAGCACCCTTGAAGCCGATGGAACCGGCAATCTTGAAGGCCATTTCCGAGGAGTCGACCTCGTGGTACTTACCATCGATAAGCGTAACCTTGATGTCCTGCATCGGGAATCCTGCCACGACGCCATCCTTCATGGCGCCCTGGATACCGGCATTGACCGCCGGGATGTACTCCCTCGGGATCACGCCGCCCTTGATGCCATCGACGAACTCGTAGCCCTTGCCCTCTTCGAGAGGCTCGACCCTGAGGACGACCAGACCGAACTGTCCCTTACCGCCGGACTGGCGGACGAACTTTCCTTCGAACTCGACCGTTCCGCGAATGGTTTCGCGATAGGCGACCTGCGGCTGGCCGACGTTCGCCTCGACCTTGAACTCGCGCTTCAGGCGGTCGACAAGGATTTCGAGGTGAAGCTCGCCCATACCCGCGATCAGCGTCTGGCCGGTTTCCTCGTCGGTCTTCACGCGGAAGGTCGGATCCTCCTCGGCAAGCTTGGCAAGAGAGATGCCCAGCTTGTCGGAGTCGGCCTTCGTCTTCGGCTCGACCGCAATTTCGATGACCGGCTCAGGGAAGACCATCTTCTCGAGCACGATCGGATTGTTTTCATCGCACAGCGTGTCGCCGGTCCTCACATCCTTGAGGCCCACGGCCGCGGCGATATCACCGGCATACACGCAGTCACGCTCTTCGCGCTTGTTCGAGTGCATCTGCAGCACGCGGCCGACGCGCTCCTTCTTGCCGGTAACAGAATTGAGGACATAGCTGCCGGCATTGAGCACGCCGGAGTAAACCCTGAAGAACGTGAGTTTGCCGACGAAGGGGTCGGTAGCAATCTTGAATGCGAGGCCGGCAAACGGCTCCTCATCCTTCGGCTGACGGACGACCGCCTCTTCGGTCCTCGGGTGATGGCCCTCGACGGAGCCTACATCGACCGGGGATGCAAGGTATTCGATGACGGAATCCAGCATGAACTGCACACCCTTGTTCTTGAAGGAAGAGCCGCAAAGCACCGGGATGATGCTCACGCTGAGCGTCGCCTTGCGAAGCACGCTGCGAACCTCAGCCTCGGTGATATCCTCACCGTTGAGGTACTTCTCGAGCAGGGTGTCGTCGACTTCGGAAACAGCCTCGAGCATGTTGATGCGCCAGGTACGCGCCTCGTTTTCGAGATCGTGCGGGATTTCAACTTCAGTATAGGTGCTGCCGTCCTCTTTATCGTAGATGATGCCTTTCATCCTGATCAGGTCCACGAAGCCGGCGAAGATCTCGCCCTCGCCAATCGGGATCTGGAGCGGGACCGGGTTGGCGCCGAGGCGCTCCCTGATAGCCTTGACCGTATCGAAGAAGTCCGCGCCGACGCGGTCCATCTTGTTGACATACGCAATCCTCGGCACCCCGTACTTGTTGGCCTGGCGCCACACGGTTTCGGACTGGGGCTCGACGCCGCCCACAGCGCAGAACAGCGCAACCGCGCCGTCAAGCACCCTGAGGGAGCGCTCCACCTCGACCGTAAAGTCGACGTGGCCGGGCGTATCGATAATATTGATCCTGTGGTTCAACCCGGCAAAGTTGCCGAACTTCGGGGTCCAGAAACAGGTGGTCGCTGCCGACGTGATCGTAATGCCGCGCTCCTTCTCCTGCTCCATCCAGTCCATGGTAGCACCGCCCTCATGGACCTCGCCCATCTTGTGCAAGCGACCGGTATAATAGAGAATCCTCTCCGTCGTCGTGGTCTTGCCCGCATCGATGTGGGCCATAATCCCGATATTCCTGACTTTATCTAACGCAACCTGCCGTGTCATGTTCACTCGTTTTAAATAATTCCTGCTAACAGACTCAGAACCTGAAATGGGCGAATGCCTTGTTGGCCTCGGCCATGCGATGCACCTCGTCGCGTTTCTTGACCGAAGCGCCCTGTTCGGAAGCGGCATCGAGCAACTCGGCAGCCAGCCTTTCGGCCATCGAACGGCCACCACGCTTGGTCGCATACTGCTTGATCCAGCGGAACGCCAGCGCTGTCCTCCTGGACGGCTGGACCTCCATCGGGATCTGGTAGGTAGCACCACCAACCCTCTTGCTGCGGACCTCGACGACCGGGGCGACGTTGCCCATGGCCTTGCGGAACACCTCGAGCGCGTCCCCGCCCTCGACCTTGTTGGCGATGATGTCGAACGCATCGTAAACGACCTTTGCAGCAACAGCCTTTTTGCCGTCGAGCATGATCGAGTTGATCAGACGGGCAACCGTCTCATCATTGTAGCGGAAATCAACTGCCTGCCCACCGTATCCGGAACCCTTCTTTCCCATTATAAATCCGAGTTAAAAATTCAGTTTATTTTTTCTTTGCTGGTGCGGCGCCGGCCTTCGGCACCTTGGCGCCGTACTTAGAACGGCTCTGCTTGCGGTCGGCGACACCGGAGGTATCGAGCGAGCCGCGGACGATATGGTAGCGCACACCGGGAAGATCCTTCACCCTGCCGCCACGGATCAGCACGATGGAGTGCTCCTGGAGGTTGTGGCCTTCACCGGGGATATATGCGGTGACTTCGATCTTGTTCGACAGCCTGACACGGGCAACCTTGCGAAGCGCGGAGTTCGGCTTCTTGGGGGTTGTCGTGTAGACACGGGTGCACACACCCCTCTTCTGGGGACATTTTTCCAGTGCCGGGGAAGCGGTCTTGGACGCCTTCACACTTCTTCCGTGCCTGATAAGCTGCTGAATCGTCGGCATACGATATACTCTCTTTCTTTTTCGTTTGAAACTTCTGATGAAAAATTCATTCAGGAAAATCCGTAAGGACAGCCAAAGTACAAGATTTAACAAAAAAAACAAAACAGATAGGCGCGTTTTTTTGCTTCTCTTGCGTTTTCACCGATCCACCAGGAGAAAGTACCTTGCCCTTATTAATAATATATCTCCCATGGAGGGGAACATATCGGCCATCGCGTCGCCGCCCACTGAACCGTAACACCGTGAAGCCTCAACTGAAAAAGAGGACCGGGGCACGCGGGAATGTCGCGGACATTCATAAATTCCCCTTTTCGGAAACCGGCAACTTGCCAGCACCCAAAGGTTATGCCCAACAATCAGGAAAGAAGCCCCGAAGCCGTAACGAAACTGACGATGCAGTTCCTGGCCGAAGCCCTCGGGCAGTGCCCGGCAGGACTGGAGAAAAGCACGGACAGGGACATCGTCTTCGCCGTGCTCGGCTTCCAGTACGGCGCCGTGCTGAGCGCCGCCTATGTCGCCGGGCTCGACGAGGCGGCAGCCACAGGCATCGCGGACGACGTCGTCGGAAGGATCAACGGCATGGACCGCCAGGCCGCCTCGAAATTCATCTCCGTCATGCCCATGCTCGCCGGAAAGAAGTACCCTCCGATCGGCATCGGCGCCAAAGCGATCATCAGCTTCTACAACGCCGCCGCCGAAGAAGGAAAGCTCGCCGCCGCAGCCTCACTGCGGGATATCCTGCGCCAGATCGACGAGGCATAAGGGACATGACTGCCTCGCGTTGTCCATTACGGTTGCCAGGTAGCGCTTGCAGGGACGAGGTCTTGGGTGGCGGTGCCATGGGACCCACGCTGCAAGTGAACTGACTCTGGACGAGGATTCGAGTCCCGACATCCACACAAATCGACTTTGAGCCTTTGGTTTTTTATATCTATATTAAACACAACACGCTCACCCCGCTTCCCGTCAGATCAGCGCGCTCAGGGTGGGCTTTTTGTTTTTATGCCATTCCAGCTATTCCCCATATGCCGGAATCCTATGCAAAGCCATCTCTGAGCCCTGAAGAACAAATACGGCTATTAAAAGGGCGCGGATTGAGTATTGAAAACGAAAAAAAAGCCCTTCACCTCCTCCGGCACATCAGTTATTACCGGCTAAGCGGCTATTGGTACCCTCTGCTGCAGGAACCAAAGCGCCTTCATCGATTCAAACAGACGGCATCTTTCAATAATGCATTCACGCTGTACTGTTTCGACCGGGAGTTGCGACAATTAGTGCTGGGAGAGATCGAAAAGATAGAAGTCGCGGTCAGGGCACAGATGATCAATACCCTTTCACATGCATTCGGTCCACTCTGGTATACTGATGCAACGCGGTTTAGCAACCACCGTAACCGACACGACAAGATTTTGCGAAAACTGGCTGAAGACTTCATAATCAGCCAGGAAGAATTTATTGTGGCATTCAGAAGAAAATATGCCGATCCCTATCCCCCATGCTGGATAATCATGGAATTAGCATCCTTTGGACAGATTTCGACATTGTATTCCGATATGAAGGGTGGCAAAAGCAAACGGATAATTGCCAAACATTTCGGTCTCGACGACACCACCTTTGCGTCTTGGCTCCACTGTATCGTGTATTTGCGAAACCTCTGCGCACACCACTCCCGATTCTGGAATCGTGAATTTGGCATCCGCCCTCAAATCCCTCGCAGCCCATTGCTATCATGGCTTTCAGATGCACCAATAAAAGCCATAAACGGAGCTGACAAAGGAACATCGAATAGCAGGGCTTTTCACATGCTCTCCATACTGCTGTACTTTTTACAGACGGTAAACCCAAACAGCAGTTTCGGGCAGAAGTTTCTCAAACTCACCAGCAAGTATCCGAACATTGACCTTGACGCTATGGGGTTTCCGACAGCGTTTGAGCGTGAGGTTCTGTGGGGAAAAAAGCCCATATAAAGGATCACATCCTGCGCATCCCGCCGCCGCAGCCTCACTGCGGGATATCCTGCGCCAGATCGACGAGGCATAAGGGACATGACCGCCTCGCGTTGTCCATTACCCTCCATAACCATCCATGCCATCCGCCGAAGTTCCGGCAGGAATCCCGGTCAGCACACGTGCTGGGTGGCGATGGCGCGGGTGAGCTCGTGGATGACGGTGCCGGCAGCATAGCGCCCGGCGAGTTCGGCAGGGGCACCACGCAGGGTTCGTGAACGCCAGGCGGCGCGCAGGTTCCTGAACATTTCGGCTATGGCGGCGGCATCACCTGCGGGAGCAGTCGCGCCGCCGGCTTCGGCCACGAGCTTCGAGGCCGGGCCGTCGGGCAGCACAGCGCAAAGCGGCAGGCCCATGCCAAGGACGTCGACGAGGCGGTCGGGGATCGTGCATGCGTTGGGTACCGTACGGCCCATCAGGGCGCAGAAGAGGTCTGACTGGCGGCACTGCCCGAGCTGGTCGCCGATGCTCCCGGCGGAAATGGCCAGCATGGGTTTGAGGATGCCCTTGCCGGTGCTTCGGACCAATTCGTCGACACCTATGCCGAAGGGGACGAGTTCGACCTCGCCAGCTTTGATCCCGTCGGTTTTGACCCAGGCTTCCAGGCCGGCGATCGCCTCCTTGAGGTCGGCTTTCGGCAAGTCGTCGACGAGAAGGGCGATGCGCATGGCTCCTTCGCCCTCCCTGGAGTCGGGCTGGCGGAAGGCGCGGCGCGGCGCGTCGAACGAGGGTGGGACGATGGTCATCGACCCATGGTCGAGGCGGCCGATATATTTTTTGAGGAAATACTCCTTCAGGGCCCGGGTCGTCGTGGTCATGGGCACGCCGGAGAGCACTATCCGCTCTTCAGCCTGGGCGGCGTGGGAAGAGGCGGACGCACCGGGCCCGGGCATGGCGGGGTCGAGCGGAGCGGTGATGTCGAGCACGACCGTGAGATGGTGCTTTCCTGCCGTTTCGAGCGCGAGCATCAGTGGTTCGAGGGGAGGTCCCTGGGCATAGAGCATGTCGATCTCAGGATGCTCGGCAAGCAGCTTTTCGACCAGTACCGCCGCCTCTTTCTGCCATTCGGCGCCATCATGCCCGTCCCTGAACAGGCCCGCCAGGCGGGCGGCGATCGGGCGGAGGGCCGCAACCTCCCGACCATGCAGGAGGGCATTCAGCTCGGCAGCTTCGAGTTTCGATGCGTCGATCCCGGGACCGGTGCGATGCACCTCCAAAGCCCGCCCCGCAGCGGCGGGCAATGATGCCTCGAAGCCGGCGATGACGGGCGGGGCCACGACGACCGCTTCCCAGCCGATTCCGGGCAGGTTTGCGGCGATCTTCAATACCCTCGATGCGTCGCCGTTGACGTATGGAGGGAAGTTTCGGGTCAGGATGAGGGCTTTTCTCACGTTACTGCTTTTTTTTTCTGTGTTGTACCCCGGCCGGCGAGGCGGGCCGACACGGCGCCTCCCGCGACCATGAGGAACGATGCGGCGATGGCCGCCATGGACAGTGCTCGCCCGGTTTCGAAACAGCTGCGGTCGTAGGTGAAGCGGACGTCGTGCTTACCTGCCTTGAGCTCGACGCCACGGATGACGCCATCGACCTTCACGGCATTGGCTTCACGTCCGTCGATGGTGAGCTTCCAGCGTTTCGGGTAGGAGACCTCGCTCAGGACGAGGAATGCATCGCTTTCCGCACTGACCTTCATGGAGATCGATTCAGGGGCCCTGGCGATCGACAGGAGGGTGCCGGAGGCATAGCGCCGGGTGCCCTGCCACGGCAGGCCTGTGGCCCAGGCTTCGCTCGGTGCCCCCCCGCCGGACATGACCGCATCGATGGCCGCTGCGTCGTCGGCGACCGACGTCACGGACGACGCGAACCAGGCGCGCGGCATGGTTCCCGAAAGTTCGTAGACCGCAACCGGCAGATCACCCGAGGAGGTCCGAAGCGTTCCGGCCATGGCCGGGGAGAGCTCCGGATAGTCGAGCGGCGCGGGCGAAATGACATAACGGACGTTGAGCATGCGCAGCACGCCGATGTTGGCAAGGTTCGAGCTCCGGGAGAGCAGCTCCTGGTAAGCGCCGAGCTTGGCCGCGTGGTAGCCGCCGACCGATTCGATGCCGGCGATGCCGAACTTGTTCTCCGAAAAAAGCGGGCCGACAGGGTAGATCCTGAAGACGCCGGCCTGCTTCGAGAGGAACCCGGTGACCTCGTCGCCTCCGAGGGCGCGCTCCACGACCGGGCGCGCGACGAGGGGGGACGGGCGCAGGGAACGGTCGTCCGGGAAGAGGATCTGGCGGTCGACCAGGAGGAGGTCTCCCGCAGAGAGGAGTACGAGGAGCAGGGCTGCCTGGCCGGAAGTGACGATCTTGCGTGCGGCCAGCCAGACCAGGCCTGCCGTCGCGGCAATGCCCATGGCAAGCATGAAGAGGCTGCCGCGCCAGAGGCTCCAGCGAAGGTTGTCGACCATCGAGGCGATCTCGGGGCTTTCAACCTGCACCAGGGGGAACCGTGAGCGCAGGAGTTGCTCGAGGGTGCCTTCGAGCGAGAGGAAAAGCACGGCGAGGATCCCGACGGCGACCGCTGCCGCGCGAAGCACTGGAGCGGTTTCGGCCGGCGGCTTGTCGACGAAAGCCTGCAGGCCGTAGCCGGAAAGTACCGCGAGGCAGAGCGACACGGCGACGAGCGCCATGGAGGGGACCCGGAAGCTTTTGAAGAGTGGCGCGAAGTGGTAGAAAAGATCGTAGACCGGGCTGAACCAGCTGCCGAAGGAGATCAGCAGGAAAATGATGGCCGCTCCGGCGAAAAAGAGTACCTGTGGCTTGCGCCTGCCGGCGACGATGCCGGCGACGGCGAAGAGGAGCACGACGATGCCCGCATAGTTCGGGAAGTCGGTGAAGGGCATGAAGCCCCAGTAGGTGGCACCACCGAAACCGAACGATCCAGGCAGGATCCAGGTCAGCAGTTCGGCGGGATGCATGGACCACATGGTCGAATACCGGTAAGCCTCGCCAGCCTCACTGCCAGCGGCGCGGGCGGAGGCTGGAAGGTAGTCGAGCGCCGGAAGGTAGATCTGCATGGCAACGCCGAGGCCGAGCGCGAGGGCGGCAACGGCGAGGAGGCCAGCCCTCGTCGGGTTACGGCCGGCCCTGGCCCCAGAGGCAAGCATGACCGCGAGGAAGGGGACGACGAGCATCCAGGTGTAGTACGCGATCTGCACGTGGGCGCGCTGGAGCTGGAGGCCGAGCACGAGGGCGAGGATTCCGGCGTCGGAGACCTTGCCGCGGCCGGCGAGGCCGAGTGCGGCCCAGAGCGCCCAGGGCATCCAGGCGACGGTCATAAGCTGGCTGCCGTGGCCGAAGGCGAACATGGCCGTCATGAAAGGGTTGAGCATAAAGGCCGATCCGGCGAGGAAAGCCGGGGCGTCCTGCAGGCCGAGCCGCTTGCCGAGGGCATAGCCACCCATGCCGGCGAAGACAAGGTGCAGCCACTGGGTATGGACGCCATCAAGGCGGAGCAGGTCGAACAGCAGGTTCGGGAGGTAAAGGCCGCTGAGGTAGCTGAAGGCTTCGACGGTCGGCATGCCGGAAAAGCTCCAGGGCGCCCAGAGCGGATAGGCCCCGGTGCGCGCGCGCAGGGCGTCGAGCGCCCTGGACAGGGCCATCGGGGTGATGCTGTCCGGGGAGCCCGGCACGACCAGCAGAAGCAGGGCCTTGCCATAGAGCAGGGCCCCGAGGAGCATGAGCAGGATCGTGGCGGCCAGGTATGGCCATGCGGCTTTCTTCACGTGGCGTCGTTCGTTGATTGGTGGTTCCTGAACGGAATGATGCTGAAAATAACCTCCAGCTCCTCCCGTTGCAACCGGAACATCCAGATGAGCATGGGGTAGATAAGCGACGCACCTGCCGCCCCGGCGGCAAGGGCCGGCAATGGAGGAAGTGCGGCAAGGAGCGAACGTGCGCCGAGGAGCGCGGATCCGGTAACTGCCGCTGCGAGCAGGGGTTTCCAGATTTTCGACCAGGCCATCCCGATACCGAGCAGGAGCCGCATCTCGGCGGCCCGGGCTGCCGAAAGGAGCAGGGTGACCGCGAAGGTTGAGAGTGCCGCACCATCGAGTCCGTAACGCGGGATGAGCAGCAGGTGCAGGCCAACCTGCAGGAAGAGCGCCACCGACTGGTTGACGAGGCTCAGCCGCTCGCCGCCGGCCATGGCCAGCACGGTGCTCCCGAGCCCGAACCACGCCTGCAGGAGCGCCGAGGCGGCAAGGAGGACGAGCGCCGTCGAGCTTTCGGTGAATCCTGCGCCGAAGATGGAGAGCACCTCCTTCGGCAAGAGGGCGAGGACGAGCGCGGGGAGCAGCGCGATCGTCAGGACCCAGCGACTGACGAGCTCGTAGAGCTTCCGGATGCCGGCCTGGTCCCCCCGGGCGTGGCAGGCGGCGATCATGGGTGCGGCAATGCCGGAGAATGCGAGGAAGACCGAACGAAGCAGTCCGGCCGTGCGGGCTGCTGGGTGGTAGAGGCCGACCGTCTTCGGGTCGGTGAGCAGGCCCAGCATCATGATGTCGATCCAGTGCGAGAACATGCCGAAAAGCGACACGGCGAGCAGCGGCAGGGCGACGCGCATCATCCCCAGGTCTCGACGGGCGTGCAGGAGGTCGCCGGGCCCGACGCCGGTCGCCTTGCCGAAGGCTGGCAGGATCCAGGCGAAAGCAAGGAGTGCCGTCGGCACGAACGGCACGACAAGGGCCGCTTCGACACCCGAAAAGGACCACGCCCCGATCATGAGCAGGAGCAGCGCCGTCGGGGCGAGGACCTGCGTCGCCAGCACCTTTGGCGCGAGCCTCATCGATGCCTGCACCGCATGGCCGGCGAGCAGGGTCGCGACCGAAACCGGTATTGCGGCGGCCGCGCTGCAGAGCGTCAGCCGCAGCAGCGCTCCCCCGTGCAGGGCGGAGGCGATCCTCCCCGAAAAGATGATGAGCAGCGCCGACACGACCAGCGCCGAGATGACGCCAGTCCTGAGGGCCGAAGCGACCGCGCGCCGCCGCTCCTCCCCTTCGTGCAGGCTGGCGAAACGCAAGAGGGCGGCATCGAGGCCAAGGGCCGCGACCACCTCGCCGACCTGCACGACCGAGACCACGAGGGCGTAGATGCCGAGGGCTTCTGCACCGAGCAGGCGGGCGGCCGCGAGGCTGTAGCCGAATCTGGCAAGCTGGCCGAAAGCAAAGCCGGCCATCGAAATGCCCGCCTGGCGGGCGATGGTCACCTCCTGCTTCATGGACGCCCCTGATCGAGGGATTGACGGATCTCCCGAACCATGGCGGCAGCCAGGGCGTCCCACCCGTGCTCCCGGGCGAAAGCCTGGCGATCCTCCCTGCGGGTATCGGCCATCGCCTGCGGCACGAGCCGGACGAACTCATCCTCGCTCGACGCGACCGTCACCACCTGCCGCGCCCGGTCGAGTGCGCTGCAATAATCGATGGCGAGCACCGGCACGCCGGCCGCCGCATATTCGTAGAGCTTGTTTGGGTGCGAGGCCCGCTTCAGGTCGCTGCGTTCAAGCGGCATCAGGGCCAGGTCGAAGCGCTGCACCCATGCGGGCAGCACTTCGTAGTCCACCTTGCCCGCGCAATGGACGTTAGGCAGGGCGAGCAGGGATGCGTGCCGCTCCTTCCAGTCCCGCGCGTAGGCAGGGCCGACCAGGACGACGCTGCAATGGGGCCAGGCTTTCGCCACCTCCTCAACGAGACCGGCATCGATCCAATCGAGCGCACCGGCGTAGCCGAGGATGGGTTTCGGCAATGCGGCCAGCATATCCGGGAGTTCCTGGCGAAGCCGGGCGAAGTGCTCGAACTCCACACCGTTACCGAGCTCGACGCACCGCACCTCCTTTGCGGGCCGGAGCTTGTCGAGCAGCTCGGGGCTCACATAGAAAAGCAGCGCCGAGACGTCGAGGTAGCTGCGGAGCGAGTCTCGCAGCCAGCCGGGCGCACGGGTAAAGCCGAGGTGGTCGTCGTTGGCGTCGTAGAAGCGGAGCCGGCAGGGCATCGTGGCCGCCACGCTCCCCCAGAAGATGTTGCTCAGGCCGATGACGCGTTCGGGGGATGCATAGCCGAGCGCCCGCGTCCAGAACCCGAGGATGAGCCTCCCGGCGAGGCAGGCGAGCCAGCGCACCGGGGCGCTGTCGAAGAGCTGCACCATGCCGGCGGGAACCTCCTTGAGCCAGGGCACGGTCACGACAGTGACGTTGCCCCGCTGCACGGGCAGCCAGTGCTGCTTCCTGCCCAGCGCGAGCGGCTCGACGAAGAGGATGCGCCACTCAGGCGGGAAGCGCCGCAGGAGACGCTGCTTGCGGGTAGACAGGAAATCCCACTGGATCTCCGAGAACCAGAGGAGCGTAAAGCCCCCCCCCGCACCATTATGGCCGCTTGGCAAGCTCATAGATACTGATCCTTTCGAAGATGCAACGCAGGAGGGGGCGGATGCCTTTGAAGCAGAACCCGAACGGGCGGATGCCGAACTCCCCCCGGCGGACGACCGCGAAGCCGGCCCGGTCGAAGAGCGATTCGAGCGAGCGGCGCGACATCTCGTGGAAATGGTCGGGGCTCTGCAGGAAGCGTGGCTTGCAGGACGGGGTCGAGACGAAAAGTCGCGACGACGGGCCGGGGGCAAGCACCTTCCGGGCTTCGAGCAGGAGGTGCAGCGGGTTGTAGAGATGTTCGAGCACCTCGAAGGCGGCCACGACCGGGAAGCTCCCGTCGAGGGCGCCGATGTCGAGATCCACCGAAGTGGACTCGAAGCGACATCCGAAGAACTCCTCGAGCATGCCCGTCATGGGGGTGCGGTCGCCGATATCGAGGCCTGCAGACACCGCCCGCCCTGCAAGCCCGGAGCCCCTGAGGAAGTCGAGGCTCCGGTCCCAACGCAACGCGTGCGCGGCGTCAGAGCACCACGCCCGGTCGACCATGGTCCTGTAGGCCCCCTGCCTCATGCGCGCCGCGCCTTCCGCACCCGCGCCCGGTTAAAGATCGCAAGCTTCAGCAGGCTGGCAGCGCTTCGGAAAGGCAGCAGCAGCGGGTAGAGCAGCAAGCCCCGCCACATGCGGTGCCGTCGCATGATCCGGAGAGCTGCCCTACTTTTGCGGAGTTGCCTGCCGAGGCTCAACTCCCCGCCGGAGGAGGCCGAAACCCGGTGCCATATCCGCGACGCCGGTTCGTACCGGACGACCTGGCCCATTTCGCGAACCCTCAGGGAGAGGTCTACATCCTCGCCGTACATCAGGAACCCTTCGTCGAAACCGCCCAGCGCCTCGAAGTCGGCGCTACGCATGCTGAGGCAGCAACCGGTGGCGTAGCGGGTAGGGCCGGCGACGCTGAATTCCGGGCCGTCGGGCATCCTGATGCCGCGATGGGCAATCAAGCCGGTGCCCCGCACGACGATGCCTCCAGCGTACCAGATGCGTCCGGGGTCGTCCATGTAGAGGATCTTCGGCACGGCGATGCCGTTCCAGGGTTCGCGCAGGGCCTCGACGAGGGGTTCGAGGAACCCTTCGTCCACGATCGTGTCGTTGTTCAGGAACACCACCGTGTCGAATCCCCGGCCACGGAGCGCGGCGAAGCCGGCGTTGCAGCCGGCGGCGAAGCCGAGGTTGCGCGGCAGCCCGACCACCTCGACCCCAGGGAATGCCCGTCGGACAAGCTCCACGGAGCCGTCGGTGGAGCCGTTGTCGACGACGACCGTAGCGAAGTCCGGATGACTCACCTTCGCGAGCGAAGCGAGGCAGGCGAGCGTGTCCGGCGCACCGTTCCAGTTGAGCACGATGACCGCGGTCCTGTTTTCCTTCATGCGGCCCCCTTTGCGCAGGAGTCGAGGAAAGATGCGGCCTGCGAGGCGAACTCCTGCCAGGAGGCGGCTCGCCGTGCCTCGTCGAGCCCCTCACGCAACGGCATCGACCCGCGGCAGCGGAAAAACTCCAGGATGCCTTCGGCGAGCGCTTCGTGGCCGGCGCGCCGCACGACCCAGCCGGTTCGGCCGTGCGCCACCTGCGAAGGAAGGGCACCGGCGTCGCAGGCGATGACCGGCACCCCGTGGCTGAGGGCGAGGGGCGCCACCCCCGACTGTGTAGCCGAACGGTAGGGCAGCACAACGGCATCGGCTGCGGCGAAAAGCGGGGCGAGCCGGTCAGCGGACACATAGCCCGGCAGGAGCTGCACGCAGCCGGCGATGCCAAGCCGTTCCACCGCCGCGCCGACGCTCCCTGCGGCGCCGACGGGTTCACCCGCCACGACGAGCAGCAACGACGGATCCCGCCGGTGCGCGACGGCCATGGTCTCGAGCAGCACGTCGAGCCCCTTGTAGCGCCGGAGGTAGCCGAAGAAGAGCAGCACCTTCGCCTCCGACGGCAGGCCGAGGAGCTTGCGGGCCTCAGGTTTCGACGGCAGGTGTTCAGGCGCTGCGTCGACAGGATGGAAAAGGGTCGTCGCGGGCTTACGGTGCCCGGCGGAGTCGAGCTCCTCCCGGACACTGGAGGAAAGGGTGATGAAGCCGTCGGAGGAGGCGAGCAGCAGGCGCTGGAGTAGCGCCTCGGCAGGCAACCGCTCATGCGAGGCGAAATTGTGCAGCAAGGCGACGGTCCTGATGCCGGTCACGGCCCGAAACACCGCGCAGAGCGGGGCGAGGAGGCCGCCCCAGTAGGCCACGAGCAGCAGGTCGGGCCGCTGGTTCCTGACGGCCCGGGCCGTCAGGAACCAGCTCAGGGGGTTCATGAGGTCGAGGCGGAAAGAGGATGGCAGCGTAGCCTGGTCACCGGCATCGGCGGCGGGGCGCCCGTTCAGGAGCCATCGAGGGTAGAGCCTGCGGAACGGTACCGGAAGCACCTCGCAGCCGGCCGCTTCAAGAGCGGGCCGGAGCAGGCCGCTGAACCGTGCGATGCCGCCTTTCAGCGGCGGAAACGGGCTGATCAGGGCTATCCGCAAGGGCTGAACGATGTGTGTCCGGGCGGAAGCTACGCTTCGCCGAACCCCTGTTCGAAAAATTCCACGAGCTGGCGGGCAGCCTCTGTTTCGTCCTCGCCCTCGAGCCGGAGCACCATGCGGGACCCCTTCGGGGCGGCAAGGCTCATGACGCCGATGATCGATTTGGCATTGATCTCGGTGCCTTCCATCTCGATAAAGAAATCGGACTTGAACTTCGAGGCAAGTTTGACGACGGCTGCGGCCGGACGGGTATGCAGGCCTGCGTTGTTCCTTATGGTTACTTCCTGGACGATCACGTATCCCGCTCCGTTTTGAAGTTATTACAGTTTCCTGACCATGGCGATCTCGTCGCACGCCATGAGCTTGGGGCAGTTGGTGCAGTCCCGCCATATCTTCTGGGGGAAGTACTCCTTGTCGATATCCTTGTAGCCCATCCTCCCGAAGAACCCAGGGTTCAGGGTGAGGACAAACACCTCCCGGACCCCCTCTTCGCCGAGCACGGACTCCGCCTTTTCGATGAGCAGGCGACCGATGCGGGCCCCTTTGAACTCCTCGACGACGGCAAGGGAGCGGATCTCTGCGAGACGCTCCGTGTAGAAGGCCACGGCGCAGCAGCCGATGACCTTGCCCTGGTATTCGGCTACGAAGAAATTACGAATATCCTCGATAATATTCTCGACCGGTCGCTTGAGCATGAGCCCCTTTCCGGCATAGGAAGCGGTGATCTGCGAAATGGCCGAGGCATCGGCGAGGCGGGCGTTCCTGACGCTGGTTGTAGCAGCCGGCATCTTCAGTCGTTGACGGGTTCTTGTTGCGGTTGGGCGGAGACCATTTTCCAGAGTTCGTCCTTGAGCGGCTTGAGCCCCTTGCCCGCGACGCTCGAAATCGGAATGACCTTGACTCCCGGCTCCAGTTCCGGCACCTCGAAATCCTCCGGGGCGATATCCATCTTGGTAACCAGGGCAAGCCTCGGCTTCAAGAGCAGGGTGGGCTCGAACTTTTCGAGCTCCTTCAGCAACGTCGCATACTCAGCCACGATGTCCTCCGAGTCGGCCGAGACCATGATAAGCAGCACCCTGGTCCTCTCGATGTGCCGGAGGAACTGGATGCCGAGCCCGCGGCCCTCCGCCGCACCCTCGATGATGCCGGGGATATCGGCCATGACGAACGACTTGTAGTCCTCATAGCGCACGATGCCGAGGTTCGGCACCAGCGTGGTGAAGGGATAGTCGGCGATCTTGGGCCTTGCGGCGCTGAGCACCGAGATCAGGGTCGACTTGCCGGCGTTCGGGAAGCCGACCAGCCCCACATCAGCCATCAGCTTCAGCTCCATTTCCAGCTCGAATGCATCGCCCGGCTCACCCGGCTGGGCAAACCTCGGCGCCTGGCGCGTCGCGGTGGCGAAGTGCTGGTTGCCCCAGCCACCGCGCCCGCCCTTGGCGATCATCACCTGCTGGCCGTCCTCGATCATGTCGCACATGACCTCGCCGGTCTGTGCGTTGCGCACCACCGTACCGCAGGGCACGCCGATCACGATATCACCGCCATCCTTGCCGGTCTTGCGGGCACCCTGCCCGTTGGAACCGCGCTCGGCGGCATAGGATTTCTTGTATTTGAAATCGAGCAGCGTCGCGAGCTGCTTGTTGGCCTGAAGGTAGACGTGGCCTCCACGGCCGCCGTCACCACCGTCGGGCCCACCCTTGGGCACGTACTTCTCCCTTCGGAAACCCACGCATCCACGACCGCCGTCACCGGCGTGCACGGATATCTTCGCACTATCGACAAACTTCACGCTACTTCCCTACCTTTTGTAATAATCGTCATCAAATCCTATGTTATCCTGAACCTGTAACCACCACCGCCAATGCCCGGATCAAAGAAACCCGCAGACACCGCAGCAACGAGCATCGAAGAGCTGATCCAGCGGCTAGAGGAGCTCGCCCGCCGCATCGAGAACCCCGATACGGGCCTTGAAAACTCCATCGCACTCTACCAGGAGGGCATGGCCCTCGCCGAACAGTGCCGGCAGCGGCTGATCGAAACCAGAAAGACGCTCGAGACGATCAACCCCGAGCTGTCGAAAACCCGATCCGACCCCGCCCGCCCGAAAGACCTCTTCGGCCTGTAGGGGCAGGCCCCTGTGCCTGCCCTAGCCCTCAAGCATCTTCTTCAATATCTCGTTTACCACCTTCGGGTTCGCCGTACCCTTCGTCTTCTGCATGCACTGGCCGACAAAGAACCCGAAGAGCTGCACCTTGCCGCTGCGGTACTGCTCGAGCTGCTTCGTGTTGGCGTCGAGGATCTCCTGGATTGCCGCCTCGATGGCGCCGGTATCGGAAACCTGCGCAAGGCCTTCACGCTCCACGACCGCCTCGGCCGTCGCCTCGTCGGCAAGCATGATCTCAAACACCTGCTTGGCGATGGTGTTGCTGATGACGCCTGCACCGATGAGCCTGATGAGCCCGCCGAGCCGTCCTGATGAAATACCGAACTCCGCAATGTCGAGGTACTTCTCCTTCAGGGTGCGCATCACCTCGCCCATGACCCAGTTCGACGAGGCCTTGGCGTCGCCGGAGGCATTGACGACCCCTTCGAAGTAGTCGGCAAGCTCACGCTCGACGGTCAGCACGCCGGCGTCGTATGCCGGAATGCCGTACTCCGAAACGAAACGGGCCGAACGGTCTTCCGGGAACTCGGGAAGCTCCTGTTTCATGCGATTGAGCATGTCGTCGTCCACCAGCACCGGCACGAGGTCGGGATCCGGGAAGTAGCGGTAGTCGTGCGCGGCCTCCTTGCCCCTCATGGAGCGGGTCTCCATCTTGTCGGCATCCCAGAGGCGGGTCTCCTGCACAATCGTACCACCACCCTCGATCACCTCGATATGGCGTTTGGCCTCGTACTCGATCGCCTTTTCAACGTTCTTGAAGGAGTTCATGTTCTTGATCTCGGTGCGGGTGCCGTATTCGGTCGAACCGACCGGGCGGACCGAGACGTTGGCGTCGCATCGGAGGCTGCCCTCCTCCATGTTGCCGTCGGAGACACCGAGGTACTTGACGATCTGACGGAGCTTCTGCAGGTAGGCCGAGGCCTCCTTCGAGGTGCGCAGGTCGGGGTAGCTGACGATCTCGAGCAGCGGAACGCCGCACCGGTTCACGTCGATGTAGGTGTCGGCTCCGATATCGTGGATCGACTTTCCTGCGTCCTCCTCGATGTGGATCCTGATCAGGCGGATATCCTTTCGCCCCTCGTCAGTGTCGATACGGATCATCCCCTCCGAGCAGATCGGATCCTCGAACTGCGAAATCTGGTAGCCTTTGGGAAGGTCCGGGTAGAAATAGTTCTTGCGCGCGAGGATCGAGTGGCGGGCGATGGTGCAGTCGGTCGCCAGGCCGAGCTTGACGGCGTCTTCGACCACTCGGGCGTTGAGCACCGGGAGTGCGCCCGGGAGCGCAAGGCATACCGGGCAGACGCTGGAGTTGGCCGGCCCGCCGAACTTTGCCGAGCAACCGCAGAACGCCTTGGTCGCGGTGTTCAACTGGCAATGGACCTCAAGGCCCACGACGATTTCATAATTCATTGATACTGAATGCGATAATGAATAAAACACGATATAGCTGCACGGCCGCCGCCAAACCCTCTGTTACTGGTCGATCGGCCTGTAGCTGAACTTCTGTCCACCGACAGAGGCCTCGGCCATGATGCCTCCGTTCGCCATGACGAACACGGCAACCCCGTTCGAGTAATCGGCATTGGTCGCAATGCCCGTCGTGGCTACGACCGCCCCGGCCTGTGCGTTCAACTCGAAGTTGCCGCTCTTGAAGTTGTCGAGGTCGGCCTTGGACTTGAAGAAAATGATCTCCCCGAACGACTGCCCGCCGAGTTGCGGACCAAGGTTCAGCTGGGTAATCGAGGATCTCCCGACGATCACACCGTTCTCGAAGACGTAACCGGACCCATGGCCACCGCCGATAATCATGAAGCCGCCCTTGAACACTTCCGGGAACACGGCGTAGCCGTAAGCCTTTGAAAAGAACCGATCCAGTGAGGGGTCCTTCTGCTTGAATTTCTCGATGGCGGAGTGGGCCCGCTGCTCATCGGCCGGGTCCCACCCTGCCTTCGCCGTACCGAACATCATGGTGACTGCGGCGAGCGCGATCACCAGAATCCTGCTGATTCCCATGTGCTTCATCATGGCATACCTTTTTTGTTGGACTAATAAAATCAAACGTTATAAAACATGCAATGAGGCTTTAAACCGCAATGTACGATTTTCCGGCGTGAAAACCGGTAGCGCTTTCCCGAAAGCCCGTTCAGGCTTCGAGCTCCCGCTTCAGGGCTTCACGCTCAATCTCGAGGCGGCGCAGTTCGCGGTTGATGCGGTCCAGCTCCTCGGGTTCGCTGTCGATCTCGAGGCGCAGCCGCGAGGATGCCTCGTCGATCAGGTCGATCGCCTTGTCGGGCAGGAACCGGTCGGAGATGTAGCGGTTCGACAGCTCGGCCGCGGCGACGAGCGCCGCGTCCTTGATGCGTACACCGTGGTGGATCTCGTACTTTTCCTTCAGGCCGCGCAGGATGGATACCGTGTCCTCGACGCTCGGCTGGTCGACCACAACGGTCTGGAAACGGCGCTCGAGGGCCGCGTCCTTCTCGATGTGCTTGCGATACTCGTCGAGGGTGGTGGCGCCAATGCAGCGAAGCTCGCCCCTGGCCAGCGCCGGCTTGAGGATGTTGGCCGCATCCATGGAGCCTTCGGCCGAACCGGCACCGACCAGCAGGTGCAGCTCGTCGATGAACAGGATCACCTCGCCTTCCGAAGCCTGGACCTCCTTGACGACAGCCTTCAATCGCTCCTCGAACTCACCCCTGAACTTGGTCCCCGCCACAAGGGCCGCGATGTCGAGCGCGGCGACCTGCCTTGACTTGAGGCTCTCCGGCACGTCACCGGCGACGATGCGCTGGGCGATACCCTCGACGATGGCCGTCTTGCCGACGCCGGGCTCACCGATCAGCACCGGGTTGTTCTTGGTGCGGCGGCTGAGGATCTGGAGCACGCGGCGGATCTCGTCGTCGCGTCCGATGACCGGGTCGAGCTTGCCCTTGCTGACCAGGTCGTTGAGGTTCCTCGAATACTTCTTGAGGGACTGGTAGGTCTCCTCAGCAGTCTGGCTGGTCACCCGCTGGGACCCCCTGAACGTGGCGAGCACCTTGAGGATGGCGTTGCGGTCGATGCCGGCGTCCCTGAGGATCTTCGACACCTTGACCCCGGCCTCGCTCATGGCGATAAAGAGGTGTTCGGAGCTGATGTAGTCATCCTTGAGCTGGCCGGCCTCCTTGAGGGCCGTGTCGAACACCTTGCCAAGGTCGCCGGAGATGTACTGCCCCGTCGCCGAGGCCCCGGTCACCTTCTGGATCCTGTCGAGCTCTCGGTCGAGCACCGAAAGCAGTGTCTCGACCGGGGCTTCGAGCTTCCGCGCGATCTGGCAGGCGATGTTGTCGTTGTCGCCGAGCATGGTGACCAGAAGGTGCTCGGGCTCGATCTGCTGGTGCTGGCTGCTACCGGCCAGCATGGAGGCCGCCTGGAGTGCCTCCTGGGCCTTGACGGTGAACTTGTTGGGATCGAAATGCATGGTGCGTCCGGTTCTTGCTTGTATGTATTTCATGACGGTGCCGGGCAAGCAGTCGCCCTGCACCCCCGACCTCTTCAATACATAACCGTGAAAACGGCAAAAACATCACCGCCCGGCTCGGGGCCGGGTGGCAGAACGGCCGGGACCTGCCGGCAGCTGCGCTCAGTGCTCTGCGGGCTGCTTGGGAAGGTTCTGGAAGAATGCGGTGGTAATGATCCTCAGGATCTGGCCCCCGGTCACCAGGAGTTCGGCACCCTTCTCCTTGATATGCTGCTGGGTGGCAACCTGGTCCTTGAAAAAGTCGATGCTCGCCTGGTCGTAGTCCTTGCCGGAGACATAGTCGTCGATGACCTCTTCGGCTTCGGCGTAGGGAAGGTTGAAGACCTTGAGGCCGAGTTTGGCCCGTTCGATGGGGTCGAGGATCCTCTGTCCAGTTTCTTGATGCTCCATATCGCTCCGGTTGTCTTCTGGTGGTAAAAAATGATGCGGTGACGCCGCCGGGCGGCTTATTTCAAATATAACGCCTTATCAACAAACCGCAAGCCTGCAGGCAGCATCATGACGACCCTGGCCGGGCGCGGCGGGAGGTGTCGCCACTCAGCAGGCCGGCGGCGAGGACAAGCAGGGCTGCCGCGATGACTGGCCGGTGGATCGGGCGGCGGTTGGCCGGAACCATCACCCACCGGGAAGCGGCCTCCTCCCTTGCAATTTCCGCCGCGACCCTGGCGGCGACGGGGGCGTCGGGGAGGCTATGGTAATAGCGTCCACCAGTGGCGCGGGCGATCTCCTGGAACACGTCCGGCCGGAACCGCGTCATGACCACCTGGCCTTGAGCGTCCCGCAACAGCCCCTCGGGAGCGGCGGCTGATACCGGCACGGGCACGGGCACCGAGGCCCCGCTCCCCACCCCGATCGCGTGCAGCCGGATCTGCCGCTTCCTGATTTCAGAGGAGGGCCGCTCGAAATCCTGGGCGTGGTCTTCGCCGTCGCCGGCAAGCACCAGCACGGTTTGCGCCCCGCCCTCCCTCCGTGCGGTGCCGGCGATGTTGAGCACGGCATCGAACGCCCTGCGGTAGACGCTTCCCTGGGATTCGACCTGGTCGGGGGAGGCGATGGACAGGAGGGTTTCGAACAGCTCCTGGTCGGCGGTCATCGGGCACTGGACAACCGGGGTGGCGGCGAACAGCACCAGCGACCGGCGCCCCTCGCCGAGGCTTCGGCTGACCTGCAGGATCTCGGATTTGGCCCTCGAAAGGCGGTCCGGCGTGATGTCGCGGGCGAGCATGCTTCGGGAAATGTCGAGCATGAAGACGAGGTCGGCGCCCCTGCGCCTCACCGGTTTCAGGCCGCTGGTCATCTCCGGCCCGGCCATGGCGATAAAGAAGAGGGCCATGGCTGCACAGAACAATGCCCTGCGCATGAAGAGCTTGAAGAATCCAGGTTCGGCAACAAAGCCCTGCTCGAAGCCGGTCCCGGCGATGCGCCTGCGGATCCGGAGCTTGCGCCGTGAAGCGTAGGCCGCCAGCAGGAGTGCGGGGACGACGAGCCAGAGCCAGGCGAGGTATTCGGGACGCGAGAAGTTCATGGTCAGGGTATCCTCATGAGGCGTGTCGAGGAGAGGGCCATTTCGGCGGCCAGCATCAGGCCGGCGGCCAGCATCAGCCACGGGTAGAGTTCGGCGGTGCTTCCCTGCCGCCTTCCCGTCAGGCGCGTTTTTTCGAGGCGGTCGATGTCGTGGAACGTCCGGCTCAGCCCTACTGGATCGTCGGCGCTGAAGGTGCGGCCGCCGCTGAGCCTCGCCATCTCCGCAAGCTCGGCCCTACCCTGGCGCGGGGCCGACGCCGTACTGTCGGCGGGGAGTGCGCCGTGGCTCCTGCCGGCGAACACCGTGTAGATCCTGATGCCGTTTTCCGAGGCGAGCTTCGCGGCCGTTGCCGGGCCGACCTCACCGGTGTTGTTCTCGCCGTCGGTGAGGAGCACCAGCACCTTCTCGCCCGATTCCGACGCCTTGAGCCGGTTGGTAGCCGTCAGCACCGCCATGCCGATGGCCGTGCCCGGTTCGCGGATGATGCCCGGCTCGATGGAGTCGACCAGGCGGTCGAGCAGGTCATGGTCAAGCGTGAGCGGGCAGCTCGTAAAGCTTCCCCCGCTGAAGACGAGAAGGCCCATGCGGTCGGAAGGGCGGCTGTCGATGAACTCGCGGGCAGCATCGCGTGCAGCGTCGAAGCGGCTCTTGCCGTCGAAGTCGCGCTGACGCATCGATTCCGAGACGTCGAGGGCCAGCATGAGGTCAATGCCATTAGCGGCGAGGTCAGACGCGGGGATCGGGGCACGGGGGCCGGCCAGGGCGAGCACCCCGGCAGCGAAGGCCAGCCAGCGCAGCGTTGCCGGCAGGGCGCCGGCGATCGGGTTGATGGCAAGCATCTCCCTGCGAAGGCGGGCGACGCCGGGAAAAAGCACGCCTGGCCGCTGCCTTCGCCCGAAGAACCACCTGAACAGGACATAACCGCCCATCGCGGGCAGCAGCAGGAGCCACCAGGGATCGCTGAAGCGCAACCAGGCCAGGATGTCCATCAGTCGCTCCATGTGGTTCACTCAGGGTTTCCGGATACTGGTTGACCGGCAGGGGCCGGTGCCTCGCCGGCCTGCTGGGCGAGTGCGTCGAGCTGCTCTGGAGTTCCGGTGATGAAGGCCGTGGCGATCTTCAGCGAACTCCGGCACTCGCCGATATCCGGCCGCCCGTCGGCGAACTTGATGAAGTCGGCGCGGAGCAGGAGCTTCAGGACGACCTCGCGTGCACGCACCCCGCGCCCCTCCAGCTCATCGGCAATCTCCTGGGTGACCTGCTCCATGGCGCGGAACCGGTACTGGTATTGGAGGTACTGCCGCAGGATGTTGCTCAATGCTTCGTACCCTTCTGCCGGGGCGAGCCCCTTCGAGAGCTGCCGGTCGAGGGAGCGGAGCTTCTGGCGGGCGAACCTCGACGGATTGATAAGTCCGGCCGCGCTGTTCTTCAGGATCGTCCGTTTCAGGAGGAAGAAGATGGCGAAGGCGAGCAGCAGGGCCACGCCTGCCACCGGGACGATCACCAGCCAAGGCAGGAATCCGGGGCCGAAAGGGGGCGCGGACGGGCGCAACTGCGTCATGGTCGAGTCGGTCGCAGCCATGACGACCACCGAGGAGGCCGGGCGGAAGATGAAGCGGGATGCCTTCGACCGGGCGTCACGCCACTCGACCACCGTGAAACCGGGGAGGCGCTGGGGCCCCTTGCCGAACGTGGCGAGGTCGACCGATACCCGCAGCTCCACGCTCCCGTCCGGCAGGCGCTTCGACGACTGGCTGCGCCGGACGGCCTCGAACGCCGTCGATGGCCCTGCCTGGAGGTTGTCGACGGCGACGCTCCTGCCTCCGTCATGGTGCACGACGATGAGGTAGTTGAGTCGTTCCCCGGCAAACAGGCTGTCGGGATCGGCCCTCACGGTGACGTCGGCGGCGCCGACCGGCCCGGCCACCCCCTGAGGGATGGCGAAAAGAAGGGCGCAGGCGGCCAGTACCGCGACCCACAGCCGGCTATACCTTGCGCTCACGGTTCCTGAAGAAAGCGTTCAGTCCACCGATGATCGACCGGTCGGTTTCGAGGAAGACGGTATCGACCTTCATACGCCGGAGCTGCTGGCGAAGATCGTCGCGGTCGCGCCTTGCGGCTGCCGAGTAGCGGGCGAGCGTCAGCAGGCTCCGTGCGTCGATCGTCAGCCGCTCGCCGCTCTCCGGGTCGACGAGGTCGAGGAGGCATGAGAGGGGCAGCTCCATGTCGAGCCGGTCGCCGAGGTGGATCACCACGAAGTCATGCCTGACATTGAGCAACTTCATCCCCTTATCGTACCCGGCGCCAATCAGGTCGCTCATGAGGAAAATGATCGCCTTTCGCTTCTGGGTTCGGCGGATGAAGCCGAGGGCTGCGTCGATGTCGGTCTTGCGCCCCGTGTGGTCGATGGAGTAGATCGCCCTCAGGATAGCGAGCGCATGGGCCCTGCCCTTGCGCGGCGGGATGTAGGTTTCGACGCGGTCGGTGAAAATCAGCAGGCCGACCTTGTCGTTGTTCTGCACGGCGCTGAAGGCGAGGATCGCCGAAACCTCCGCGGCGATGTCCTTCTTCAGCCGGCCGCCGCTGCCGAAGAGCATGGATCCCGAACCGTCGAGCAGCAGCAGCAGGGTACGCTCGCGCTCCTCGGTGAACTGCTTGACGTAGAGGTCGTTCTTGTGCGCCGAGGTGTTCCAGTCCACGGAACGCACGTCGTCCCCGTACTGGTACTCCCTGACGTGGCTGAACTCGATGCCGCGCCCCTTGAACGAGGAGTGGTACTCACCGCTGAACAGCTCGTTGACGAGGCGCCGCGAACGGATTTCGAGCTTGCGGATCTTCCGTGTCAGCTCGTTCGTTTCACGGCCGGCCGACGTCCCGCTACGCGGCTCCCCCTGCATGGCGCGCTCCCGCTGCTGCATCACGGGACCTGCACATGTTCGAGGATGTTCCGGATGAAATCCTCGGCCTTCAGGTTTTCGGCTTCGGCCTCATAACTCGGCCTGATGCGGTGGCGCAACACGTCGTAAGCGATGCTCTTCACGTCTTCCGGCGTGGCATAGGGGCGGGACTGCAGGAACGCATGGGCCTTCGAGGCGAGCAGCATGAAGATCGAGGCCCTCGGCGAAGCGCCATACTCGATCATCGGCGAGAGGTCCTCCAGGCCGCAGCGGTCGGGATAGCGCGTCGCCATGACCAGGTCGACGATGTAGCGCTGCACCCGCTGGTCGACGTAGATGCGGTCGACCAGTTTCCTGGCCAGGAAAATCTGTTCCGGCCGGACCACCGGCAAAAGCTCATCCTCGACCCCGAAGGCGGAAGCCCGCTGCATGATCTCGATCTCCTCGTCGTAGGATGGGTACTCCACCATGACCTTCATCATGAAGCGGTCGAGCTGCGCCTCGGGAAGCATGTAGGTGCCTTCGTGCTCGACCGGGTTCTGGGTCGCCAGCACCATGAATGGCTCGCTGAGCGGGTAGGTCGCATCGCCGATGGTGACCTGCTTCTCCTGCATGGCCTCAAGGAGCGCCGACTGCACCTTGGCCGGCGAGCGGTTGATTTCGTCGGCGAGGATCACGTTGGCGAAGACCGGCCCCTTGCGGGGATGGAACTCCATCTCCCTGGGATTGTAGATCATAGTGCCGATCAGGTCGGCGGGAAGCATGTCGGGGGTAAACTGGATGCGGCGGAACGAAAGGTCCATGGCCGCGGCGAAGGTACGCACGATCAGGGTCTTGGCCAGGCCGGGCACCCCTTCGAGCAGCAGGTGGCCGTTGGCGAGCAGGGCGATGAGCACCCGGTCGACGACCCCCTTCTGGCCGATGATGCGCGACGAAAGTGCGTCGCGGGCGGCGTCGAGGAAGACCGACTCCTGCATGATCTCCCGGCCGAGGGCCTCAAGTTCCGTTTCCTGCTTTATGATCATGATCCTCCCGAATCGTTAGGACACCTTGAAAAACCTTTCCCGCCGCTCATCCCTTGCGGTAAAGCCCCCTGAAACCCGCCACCAGCAAGGCGACGCCTACCAGGAGCGCCGGCCAGGCGATCATGTCGCCAATGAAGAACACGCTGTTCAGGATACCCAGGCCAGGCGCGAAAAGCAGCACGATATCGGCGCCGACCAGGATGAGCAGCGCATGCAGGAACCTGATGCCGGGGGCCGGTTTGCTATTCTTCTCCTGTTTCTTAGCTTTGGCCATAACTCTTTGACCTCCTCTTGTACCATGAACATTCTCGGAATAGAAACCAGCTGCGACGAAACATCGGCTGCGGTCCTCGTGGGCGGTGCTGTCCGCGCCAACGTGGTCAGCTCACAACGCTGCCACGGGGATTTCGGCGGAGTCGTTCCGGAACTGGCCTCCAGGGAGCACGAACGCCTGATCGTCTCGATCGTCGACGACGCCCTGAAGGAAGCAAATATAAGAAAAAACGAGCTCGATGTCATAGCCGCCACGGCGGGACCGGGCCTTATCGGTGCGGTCATGGTGGGGCTCTGCTTCGGCGAGGGGCTCGCCTGGGCACTCGGCAAGCCGTTCGTGCCGGTCAACCACGTCGAGGCGCACATCTTCTCACCCTTCATCGGCCAGGACGCGACGACCCGCATCCCGAAGGGGGATTTCGTCGCCCTGACGGTCTCCGGCGGCCACACCCTGCTGTCGGTCGTGCACCAGGACCTCTCCTACGAGGTGGTCGGCCGCACCATCGACGACGCGGCCGGCGAAGCCTTCGACAAGACCGGCAAGATGCTCGGCCTGGGCTATCCGGCCGGACCGGTGATCGACCGCCTCTCGCGGCAGGGGGACCCGAAATTCCACCGCTTTCCGCGCGCCCTGACCGCAAGCTCGCAGACCAGCCGAAACTACCACGGCAACTACGACTTTAGCTTCTCGGGGCTGAAGACCTCGGTGCGCACCTGGCTCGACCGGCACGACCCTGCCCATGTCGAACGCCACATCGCGGACATCGCAGCCTCGGTCCAGGACGCCATCGTCAGCGTGCTGGTCGAAAAGACCATCGCCGCCGCCCGGCAGTTCCGGGTAGAGGCGGTGTCGGTTGCCGGCGGGGTAAGCGCCAACTCCGGGCTGCGCGCAGCCATGGGCGAGGCCTGCAGGACGCACGGGCTGGAGCTGTTCATCCCGGACGCCGCCTATTCGACCGACAACGCCGCCATGATCGCCACCATGGCCGGGCTGATGCAGTCGCGGGGCAAGGCGGTGGCCAACGCCTACGACGTAGCCCCCTTCGCCCGTTTCGTGCCGGCAGGAAGAGCCCTGCATTGAAATAGTTGAGAAATAGATTATCTTGAGGACCAGAAAAAAGAGCTCCCGGCCGCGCACCTGCCGACCCGGACTCCAGCTACCGATTACCAACAGCAAGACCCGACCATGCACGACTCCATCCTTGCCCTGATGCTCTTCGCGCCGCCTACCGGAGGCCAGACGCCGAACCCGTTCGTCCAGATCGTCCCGCTCGTCCTGATCTTCGTCGTCTTCTACTTCTTCATGATCCGCCCGCAGCAGAAGAAGCAGAAGGACCGCCAGAAGCTCCTCGACGACATCAAGCGCGGCGACCGGGTCGTCACCATCGGCGGGATCCATGGCACCGTCGCAGGGATCGAAACCGAGAAGAAAACGGTTCTCGTCCAGATTGCCGACAACGTGAAGATCAAGTTTGAACGTTCGGCGATCGCCAACATCGAAAAACAGGAAACCGGCGACAAACTCGCCGAAAAGGAGTGACAGGCAGCGATGCAGGAAATACCAGCAGTACTGGTTCTCGAAAACGGCTCGGTCTACCGGGGCACAGCCTTCGGCCACGCGGGCGAAGCTGCCGGTGAAGTTGTCTTCAACACCTCGCTGACCGGATACCAGGAGATCCTCACCGACCCCTCCTACACCGGCCAGATGGTGGTCATGACCTACCCGCTCATCGGGAACTACGGCATCACGCCGAACGACGACGAATCGAAGAAGATCT
Source organism: Chlorobiaceae bacterium (assembly GCA_013335115.1). Classification (GTDB taxonomy): domain Bacteria; phylum Bacteroidota; class Chlorobiia; order Chlorobiales; family Chlorobiaceae; genus Chlorobaculum. The sequence goes on from JAAXWQ010000002.1 coordinate 141,823, forward strand.
GGGCATCGGCCCTGATCGTGCGCGAAGCATCGAACGTCTACAGCAACTTCGAATCGACCCGGAGCCTCGACGATGCCCTCAAGGCGGCAGGCGTCATGGGCCTTGCCGGCATCGACACCCGCAAGCTCGTCCGCGAGATCCGGCAGATGGGCGCCATGCGCGGCGTCATCTCGACATCCTGCGCAGACGAAGAGGAGCTCAAGCACCAGGCGGCGGGCATTCCTGCCATGACCGGCCTCGACCTGGTCAGCAGGGTCACCACCGGCGCCACCTATATCTGCGACACCAGTGACGCGAAGTACCACGTGGTCGCCTTCGATTACGGCATCAAGACCAACATCGTCCGCCAGCTCCAGGTCGAAGGCTGCAAGGTGACCGTCGTCAGCGCGAACACCCCGGCAAGCGAAGTGGTCAGGATGAACCCCGACGGCGTCTTCCTCTCGAACGGCCCGGGCGACCCCTTCGCCGTGACCTATGCGGTAGAGGCCATCAGGGAGCTCGCCGAGTACAACCGGACCACCCGCAGGTTACCGATCTTCGGCATCTGCCTCGGCCACCAGCTGCTTTCGCTGGCGTTCGGCGCAAAGACCTACAAGCTCAAGTTCGGCCACCACGGTGCGAACCACCCGGTCAAGAACCTCGTGAACGGCAAGATCGAGATCACCTCGCAGAACCACGGGTTCGCGGTCGACGAGTGCTCGCTCCCCGAGGTGCTCGAGCTCACCCATCGCAACCTGTACGACCAGACGGTCGAAGGCGTCCGCCACCGCGACCTGCCCTGCTTCTCGGTGCAGTACCACCCGGAGGCGGCACCAGGCCCACACGACTCGCACTACCTGTTCAAGGAGTTCACCGAGCTCATGGCGCAGGCCAAGAACTGATCATCCACGAAATGCATCGCGGCGGACTCAACTCCGCCGCGATGCATTTCACCCAACAGTGCATCCATCAACCCGTTGCAACCCGGAACACCATGAGCACCTTGCCGAACTGCCCGAAATGTAACTCCGCATACACCTACGAAGCAGGAACCCTCCTGACCTGCCCCGAATGCGCCCACGAATGGAGCAGATCGGAAGCATCCGGCCAGGAAGATGCCCGCGTATGGAAGGACGCGAATGGCAACATCCTTCAGGACGGGGATACCGTGACGGTGATCAAGGACCTCAAGGTCAGGGGTTCGTCATCGGTGGTCAAGGGTGGCACGAAGGTGAAGAACATCCGCCTCGTCGACGGCGACCACGACATCGATTGCAAAATCGACGGGATCGGCGCGATGCAACTGAAGTCGGAGTTCGTCAGGAAAGCCTGAATTGCCGCGACCCCGCGTCCAGGCGCAGGCGCTTTACAGCGGTGCCAAAATGCTTATATTGTACTCCTGTTGATTTGGTAACGTCTCGACCGGCGAGACGCCAGTAAAACAAGCCGTATCCATGAAAAAACGACTTTTCACCCCCGGCCCGACGCCCGTCCCGGAAAACGTCATGCTCAGCATGGCCGCCCCGATCATCCATCACCGGAACCCCGAATTCATGGAGATCCTGACGCGGGTGCATGAAGACCTCCAGTACCTGTTCAGGACGACCCAGCCGGTCGTGGTGATGACCTGCTCCGGCACCGGCGGCATGGAGTCAGCCATTTCGAGCCTTTTCGGGACCGGCGACAAGGTGGTCACGGTCAACGCCGGCAAGTTCGGCGAGCGCTGGGGCGAACTGGTCCGCACCTTCACCGGCGGCTGCGTCGAGGTGATGGTCCCCTGGGGCGAAGCGATCCGGCCGGAACGACTCGTCGAAGTGCTCCGCGAGCATCCGGACGCCCGCGGCGTCTGCATCACGCACTCCGAAACTTCGACCGGCACCGCTGCCGACATCCAGGCGCTGTGCGCGGCAATCCACGAGGCCTCCGACGCACTGATCCTCGTGGACGGCATCACGGCCATAGGCGCGCATGAGTTCCATTTCGACGAATGGGGGGCGGACATCTGCATCACCGGGTCGCAGAAGGGGCTCATGATGCCTCCCGGCCTGGCGCTCATCGCCGTATCGGAGCGGGCGCAGGACATCATCGAGGGGCGGGGCGACCATCCGCAGTTCTACCTCAGCCTGAAAAAGGCGCTTGAGTCCCACGCCGGCAACGACACGCCGTTCACCCCGGCCGTCACGCTCATCATCGGCCTTGCCGAAGCCCTTGGGATGCTCCGAGATGAGGGGATCGAGAACGTCTGGAAACGGCATGAGCGACTCGCCGCCGCCTGCCGCCAGGGTTGCGAGGCGCTCGGCATGAAGCTCTTCAGCAGCTCGCCCTCCTTCGCCGTCACCCCCGTGTGGCTTCCGGAAGGGGTCGACTGGAAGCAGTTCAACAAGACCCTCAAGGCCGACAACGGCATTACGGTAGCGGCCGGCCAGGACGAATTCGCCGGCAGGATCTTCCGGATCTCCCACCTCGGCTACTACGACGAACTCGACATGCTCGCGGTGATCGGCGGCCTGGAGTTCACCCTGAAGTCGATGGGCGTACCGTTCGAGCCCGGGGCAGGCGTCGCCGCCGTCCAGCGGGCGTTCCTGTCGGACTGACCCTCTCCTCAAAAAAACACCCGCCATGCACCGACTGGCCATCGCCCTCTTCGCGTTCCTGACGTTCAGCGACATCCCTTCGGCCGTCAGGCAGTACCAGATCTTCGCGGATGCTTACGACCGCCAGCGGAACGGAGATCCGGGCGCGGCCAGCCGGGGCTACGCCGACCTGCTCGCCCGTTACCCCGGGAGTTTCTTCCGGAACGAAGCGCTGTTCGACCTTGCCGTGATCCGTCAAGCCAAGGGCCAGACGCAACAAGCATCGGCGATCTATGCCGGCCTGCAGGCGGTGAAGGGACCGATCGGTGTCAACGCCGCATACAACCAGGGAAACCTCCTGGCAACGACCGCGTTCGCGAACCCCAAAGCGCCGGACTACCCTGCCCGGCTCCGCAATGCGCTGGCGTTCTACCGGCGGGCGCTCACCGGGGACCCGAACCATGCCGACGCGAGGATCAACTACGAAATCGTCCTCCGTGCGCTTCGCACCATCGAGCCGCCCCGAGCGCCCGCCGGTGGCGGCCAGGGCGCCGGCTCACCCGGAAACCAGCCGCAGCAGCAGGAACTCAGCTCCGACGTGTCGAACCTCGTCCTGGGCAATGCCCGCCAGGACGAAGGGCAGATGATGCGCAAGTATTTCCGCCCCGCGCCGCCCCGGCAGCTCCCCAAGGAAGAGAAGGCGTGGTAACCCGCTGCAGATGAACAAACAGGTCTCCCTCGTGTTCCTCCCGTCCGACAGCGGCGTCGACGGGGCCCGGTCGCTCTATGGCGAGGGCTCGGCGTTCGGGCCGGTACGCTGGTTCAACGAAACCGTACGCAACCTCATCAAGAAGACGCAGTTCGCCATTCCCCCGCTGGCCCTCATGATCCTCGCTTCGGCAGAGGCGCCGGGCGTCGAACAGCACATCTGCGACCTCAGGTTCGAGCCCTTCCCGTTCGACAGGAAGTGGGACCTCGTGGGCATCAGCGTCCAGACCGGCATGGCCGGCAAAGCGTTCGGGCTGGCGAGGGAGATCAGGGCAAGGGGCATCCCTGTGGTGCTCGGCGGGCCGCACGCCACCATGTTCCCCGACTCCTGCCGGCCGCACGCGGACACGCTCGTGCTCGGCGAGGCTGACGACCTCTGGAAGGAGGTACTCGCGGACCTTGCCACAGGCAGCCTGAAACCGGAGTACCGGGCTGACAAGCCTCCGGACCTCTCGCTCCCCAGGCCTGTCGGAAAAGCGTCACTAAAGAAAAACCGTTACTTCACCACGAACCTCGTCCAGACCGGCCGGGGTTGCCCCTGGCGCTGCGACTTCTGCAACGTCCACGTCCTGAACGGCCATGTGCTTCGCCAGCGTCGCATCGACGATCTGGTCGACGAGGTGGTGCGTTTCAGGGAGGATGACCGGAGGATCTTCTTTTTCGTGGACGACTCCATCAACGCCGACCCGGCCTTCGCCTTCGAACTGTTCGACCGTCTTGCCCCCCTCGGCATCAGCTGGTTCGGCCAGGCCACCACGACCCTCGGCCAGCAGCCGCGCCTGCTCGACGCCTTCGCCCGCTCCGGCTGCCAGGCCCTCCTTGTCGGCATCGAGAGCATCGAACCCACGAGCCGCGACGCGCACCGCAAGCACCAGAACCGCACCGAAGAGCTCGCGGGGAACATCCGGGCCATACGGGAGAGCGGCATAAGCCTTTACGGAAGCTTCATCTACGGCCTCGATGGGGACACGCTCGCCACGCCGGCGGCGATCCTCGACTTCATCGCCGACACGCGGCTCGACGTGCCGGGGATCAACCTCCTCAGGCCAAACCCGGGGACCAAGGTGTTCGAACGCCTGCGTGCGGAGGGGCGGCTGCTGTTCGATCCCGACGACCTCGCCTCGTTCCGTTACACCTTCGGCCAGGAGATGCTGTACCGGCCCAAGAACATCCCCCTGCCAGACTTCATCGAAAGCTACTCCGAGCTGACCCGCAAGGTCTTCAACACGCGCAACGCGTTCATGCGAGGCCTGGGCGCTCCCAGCATCAAGCCCGCAGTGCTGCTCTTCAACCTCTTCTACGCCCACCTCTACAGCCTCTCGCGCCACGACCTGAAGCGGCAGCTGGAAGGGCTGGACGGTCTGGAAAAAGGAGTACCGCGCGTTGAAAATCCATTTTGAGAGAACGTGATTTATCGTTAAAATAAAATTCGTTTGATTTTCCACTACACCGCCATACAAACGCGAGACCAAATACAAAGGAGATGACCATGAAAAGATTCCTGCCCCTGCTCACTGTCGGACTTGTCGTCCTCGGCGGCTGCGGACTCGAAAAACCCCCGGCAAAACTTGCCGAAGAGCTGAACAAGGCCGAAAAGCCGGCCAGCGCCCCCGCCGCAGCCCCGGCTGCCGCACCTGCAGCAGCTCCGGCGCCTGCAGACCCGAAACTGGCCGAAGGCAAGACCGTCTACGAAGGCGGTTGCAACGCCTGCCACGACGCCGGCATGATGAATGCACCGAAACCGGGCGACAAGGCCGCCTGGGCGCCACGCATCGCCAAGGGCGAGGCGAGCGTGATCAAGAACACGATCAACGGCCTCAACGCCATGCCCGCCAAAGGCGGCAACGCCGCGCTGACCGACGAGCAGCTGACCAACGCTGCACTCTACCTGATCAGCGTTTCGAAGTAACTGTCAAGACAGCATATCGGATACCGTAAAGGCTGGCTCGACCGGCCTTTACGCATTCCTGCCGACCATGCCCCCCTAACCAAAAAGATTTGGAGGACTGGGGGCAAAATGGTAAAATCAGCTTACAAGGACATGTATTTGTCCGGACACCACACAACATCACAACCACTAACGGAGTAGATCTATGTCCCGTTTCGTTTCCACTGCCCTCATCGGCGCCGCGATGCTCGTTTCCGGCAACGCTTTTGCTGCCAAGTACGATGCTGCTGCCGGCAAGGCCACCTATGACGCAAGCTGTGCCACCTGCCACAAGGCCGGCCTGATGGGCGCCCCCAAGACCGGCGCCAAAGCCGACTGGGCTCCGCGCGTCGCCCAGGGTGTCGACGCCATGGTCGCCAAATCCATCAAGGGTTTCAAGGGTACCAAGGGAATGATGCCGGCAAAGGGCGGCAACGCGAAACTGACCGACGCCCAGGTCGGCAACGCCGTAGCCTACATGGTCGGCGCCAGCAAGTAATCGTACCACTTCGACCGATAGGAAAACGGGAGCCAGGCTCCCGTTTTTTTTACCCCTCCGCCCGCCCCGTTCCGTACCCTACCGATCCCGGCGCCGCAAGTCACGATTATTTCCTATCTTTGACATGCGACAACGGAGCATGGCAACGAAAGGAACCGAACGGACATGACGCTTGAGATCGAGTATATCGGCTTCGCCGCAGGAGTACTGACCACGTTCGGCCTCTTTCCCCAGGCATTGAGGATGCTCCGTACCCGACAGGCCCGTGACGTCAGCCTGACCTGGGTGGTCGTCACCACGCTCGGCGTCGCACTCTGGCTCTGCTACGGCCTGGCCAGGCAAAGCCCGTCCATCATCACGGCCAACGGCATCACGCTGGTGCTTTTCGGCATCATCCTCGTCATCAAGCTCCGTCACGGCTGAACTCCCGCAACGCGGCTGTCAACCATCAATGAATTTCAACCCTTCATGAACAAACCATCCATTGGCTTTATCGGGACAGGCAGGATCGCCCAGGCATTGATTTCCGGCCTCGTAAAAACTCCCGGGAACACCATCGCAGGTTACGACAAGGACGCCGCTGCCCTGCAAGGGGTCGCCGACCGGTTCGGCATCGATACGGCGGAATCGATACCCGAGCTTGCAAAAAAAACGTCCATCCTCGTGATCGCCGTCAAACCTTACCAGGTAGCCGACGTGCTGGCCGACCTGAAACCGGCGCTCGGCAGCGGCCACCTCGTCGTCAGCGTCGCCGCAGGCATTTCGACAGGCTTCATCGGCGCGAACTGCCCTCCGGGAACCAGGATCATCCGGGTCATGCCGAACACGCCGGCGTTCGTCGGCAAAGGCATGACCGCGCTGTGCAGTGGGGCCCATGCCACCGATGCCGACATGTTCATTGCCGAAGAGCTGTTCAACGCCCTCGGCCGGACCGCCGTCGTGGATGAGGGCGGCATGGATGCGGCAACCGCCGTTTCCGGCAGCGGCCCTGCCTACATGTTCAGGATCATCGACGCCCTCGCAGAAGGGGGCGCCGCCTGCGGACTCGATCGCGACACGTCGATCCTGCTGGCCGCACAGACCATGCTCGGCGCTGCGGCGATGGTGCTCGAGGGCCGGAAAGCCCCCGCCGACCTCGTGAAGGAGGTGACGACTCCCGGGGGCACGACGGAGGCGGGATTGCGGGAAATGGAGCGTCTCGGCGTGGATTTGGCCATGCTCGAAACCGTCCGTGCGGCGGCGGCGAGGTCGAGGGAACTCATGAAATAGGCCGGACATGCGTCAATGCATCAAAGTCTGGATGCTGCTGCTCTCGCTCATCCCGAGCGTGGCATCGGCAAAGTTCGACAACGGGAGCGGCAGCCCGCATGGTGCCACGCCGTACCTCGATACGGCCATCGACAACCGGACGCCCTATGTCGGGCAGGAGGTGCTCCTGACCTACTCGCTCTACTTCTCAGGCATCGCGCCGCGAATCGTCGATGCCGGAAAGGCCGAGCACACCGGCCTCTGGGTCCAGGAGGTGACACCGGAGGGATACATCGGAAGCTCCGTGGTGAAGGCGGGGGGGCGAAGCCTGAGGATGGCGGTCATCAAGCAGTTGAAGCTGGTGCCCATGCAGGAGGGCAAGCTCACGGTCTCAAACTATCGGCTCAAATGCCTCGTCCCGTCGGGCACAGGAACCGGTACCGACTCCGGCACGGATATCGAATCCATCATCACCGCACCGACGGCCACCATCATCGCCAGGCCTTTGCCGCAGGGCGCTCCGGAAGGGTTCATCGGCGCGGTGGGGGATTTTTCGATCCTGGTCGCTACGAACAGCTCCCAGGTTCGGGTCGGGGAGCCGTTGACCCTGGCCGTGAAGATTCGCGGAAGGGGTAACCTCAAGACCTTCCCCCAGGTGGAGCTGGAGTTGCCGAAAGGCTTCAGGAGGCTCGACGGCGAAGTGCCGACCGTCACCAGTGAAGCGCCCGGCAAAGCGGACGATGCCGTGTATTCGAAGATTGCCCTGACCTCGGACCAACCGGGGAACTTCAGCTTCAGGCCCGTCAAGCTGACGGCATTCAATCCATGGAAAGGACGATACGAAACCGTCGCTTCCGGTGAAGTCACCGTCAAGGTCCTGCCGCCAGGAAAAGCTTCCGGGCGTACCGCCGCCGAGCCGGTTACCGCCGCACCCCCATCCGACAGGACCGGATGGGTCCCGACCACCGTCATGCTCTTCATGGCTGCGGCCTTCCTGGCACTGATCGCCATGCTCTTCCTGACCGAAAAAAAACAACGGAAACAACCTGACCCCATCCCGGAAAAACGCACGAAACCGCCATCCGCGCCCCGGAAACCTTCGATGACGGAGTCACCGGAGCTCCTGAAACAACGCATCTACAACGAGCTCGGCAATGCCGGCATCAACAAACCCGCCGGCCTGACATCCCAGCAGCTCAGGCAGGAACTGGAAGGCCAGAAGATTGGGCCGGAATGCTGGGAGGCAGTGATGGAGGTCATGGAGATGATCGACCATGCCGTCTACACGCCCGGAAAGATCTCCGGCGACGCCATTGAGAAGCTGAACAGGAAAGCCGCCGAGGCACTTGAACTGCTCCATCGAGGCAGCGCCCCCTGAAGAAACCTTACAACGCCGAAAGAGCCGGCAGGCCCAGGGCCGTTTCGGGATGGTCGGTGATCAGCCCGTCGACGCCGAGGAGCTTCATCCGGTTCATCTCTTCCGGAGCGTTGACCGTCCAGGCGACGACCTTCGATCCGTGGCGGTGCAGCATGTCGACCAGGGGCCGGTCGACGAGTGACCTATGCGGATTGACGTAGTCGGGAACGAAGCCGATGCCTTCCGGAAACCCTTCGAGGGCCGAAAGCTCCTCGACGAGCAGCCCGACACGGAGTTCCGGCATGAGGCGGCGGGTTTCGGCAACAATCCGTGGATCGAACGACTGCACCCGTACCCGGTCGGAAAGCCCGGAATCCCTTATCACTTCGGCGACGAGCCCTGCATATTCACCAGGAGGAGGGAATGCGACGCCTTCAAGTCCCGCCCGCGACTTCACCTCGAGATTATACACCATCGCGCCCGGCCGACCGATGCGGCAGAGATGCGCCTCGACCTCGCGGAACACCTCCGAAAGGAGGGGGCGGTATGCCGCTATGCGCTGCTGCTGCGGGAAATCCGGGGAGGGGGTGCCGCAATCGATGGCGGCGATATCACGGTAGTCCATGGTGAAGAACAGTTGCCGCGAAGGCTTGCCGTCATCTCCGGCAGGTATCCATGGGTCGTGGGAAACCAGGATGCGCCGGTCTTTCGAGGCAACCAGGTCGAGCTCGACCACCCGGCACCCGAGGTCGGCGGCCTTGCAGAATGCCTGGATGGTATTTTCGGGATAAAACGCCCTGGCCCCGCGATGGGCCTGAATTTCGAACAGCATGATGGTATCGGTGTGCTTCCACGCAACGTCATGACGCCAGCTTACCCTGCCGCCGGGAGGACGGAATCCTCACGGTAGGCCGCTGAACGGCGGGCCGCTCAGGAAGAGCGCTTCCCTTTCGGAGCCCTCGAAGGCTTTGCCGAAGGGGCTTTCTTGTTGTTCTTCTTCTGGATATGGTTGCCGGTGACTTTGGTCCCGCTGGACTGCGGCAATCCATGGGTTCCGTAGAGGGATGTGGTGGTTCCGTTGTTACGGGCTCGATTGAATTTGTTCTTTCGATACTTCTTCTCGAGATCGGCGTAAGGACTGGGAGGCTCTGGCGAGGTGTTGAAATTATTGAAGTTAGGCTCGTCAATAACCTCGTAATCTACATCCAGGACCACGTCAGGATGAGTCTTCTTCTGCAAGTTGATAGATCTTTTTGTTCTGAAAACCGCGAGCGATACTCAACTCTGGATCTCTCTTGGAACGGGGCTTTCAATTTAATATTTCAACGTTAAAAAGCAAGGATACCTTTTTTCATTCCGCTTTACGGAGAATGCCGGCGGGGGTTTTATTTGACTGTTACATCGTCAAACATTAAATTTATGTTATAATCTGACAAACACATAACCCGGAGACCCACCCATGGATATTCGCCGCTTGATCCTGGCAATCATACTGCCGCCTGCCGCCGTCATGAACAAAGAAGCCGGCACGATCATGCTCACCGGCCTGTTGACCCTCCTCGGATGGGTTCCTGGCGTCGTAGCCGCCCTCATCATGATCGCACAGGAACAGAAACAGGTCCAGGCTTAAGCCACCGCCGGGGCATCAACGTCCCCATGCCGGACCGGATGCACAGCGGAAAGCCGTGGACCGGCCCGGCATTTCAATGCATGGCGCCATGACACCCCCGCAGACTGACGAACATGACTTCACCTTCCTACAAGAGGCTGGTTGCCATCGATTTCGGCACCAGGCGCATCGGATTGGCCAAGAGCGACCCGCTCGGGATCTTTGCCCAACCGGCGGGGACCTTCGAGATTGAGGGTCTGTACGCCGCACTGGAACGCATCATCCGCGAAGACGGCATCGACCGGCTCATCGTGGGCTACCCCCTGAGCGACCGGGGCGAGGCCAACCGGATGACCGGCGTCATCGACCGCTTCGTGGAGGAGCTCGGCGCAAGGTTCCCCGGCCTGCCCATCGAAACCGTCGATGAGCACCGATCGTCGAGGGAGGCGCGGCAAATCCTGGCCAGCTCCGGGGAAAGCCGGAAGAAACGCTGCGTCAAGGGAAGGGTCGACACTGCGGCCGCCTGCGTGATCCTGCAGAGCTACCTCGATGCAGCCCGATAAAGCACGGGAGTAAACCGGCCTCTGCCCATTTTGCGTTTAGCTTTTCGGAAGGGCTTCAGTATCTTTGAGGATAAGCTGAAGCATCATCTACCCTATCCCGAACCATCCCGCATGACCAACGCCGAAACCCTCGCGATGTTCAAGTCGACCGGAGCGCTGCTCGACGGTCACTTCAAGCTCACCTCCGGCCGCCACAGCAACTCCTATTTCCAGTGCGCCAAGGTGCTGCAGCATCCTGAACACCTTTCGGCGATCTGCGCGGCAATTGCCGGCCACTTCAGGGGCACCGGTATCACGACCGTCATCTCACCGGCCATCGGCGGCATCGTCGTCGGCACCGAAGTTGGCCGGCAGCTCGGCGTCAAGACGATCTTCGCGGAACGCAAGGAGGGGGTCATGACCATCCGCAGGGGCTTCGTCATCGAACCGTCCGAACAGGTGCTCGTCGTCGAGGACGTCATCACGACCGGAGGGTCCGTCGCCGAAGTGATCGAGCTGGTCAGGGCGTCGGACGCGACGGTTGCCGGAGTGGGCTCAGTGGTCGACCGCAGCAACGGAAAGGTGAGGCTCTCCGAAAACCAGTACTCACTGCTGTCGCTCGAAGTGGTGAGCCATGCTCCCGAAGCGTGCCCGCTGTGCAGCCAGGGCGTCCCGATCTACGCACCGGGAAGCAGGACCAACACGCAAGGCTGAACACTTCCATGCAGCTGACGCACATCAGAAGGATTTCGTTCGCAGGGCTCGGGCTCATCGGCACCTCGATCATGCAGGCGCTCCGGAAGGCGGCGGCGGAATCCGGCAAAGCCATCGAGCTGGTCGGTTGGGACCCATGTTTCGACGAAGGGGACATCGCCCTCATCACCGGGCAGCTCGGCCTCGACCGATTCGAGCCCGAGCCGGCCAAACTCTACGATGCCGACGTCATCGTGCTTTGTGCCCCGGTGAAGGCGAACATTGCCATGCTTGAAACAGTCCGTCTCCACGCCCCCGCAGGTACGCTCGTCACCGACGTGTCGAGCACCAAGCAGCTGATTGCCGAGAGGGCCGCAGAGCTGGGCCTCGACTTCATCGGGATGCACCCCATCGCCGGGCGTGAGCAGCAGGGCTATCTCGCAGCCTCTCCGGAGCTGCTCGCCGGACGGCTCCTGATCGTCTGCTCGGGGGACAGCCTGCCTGAAACCGGCCACGCAGCGGAGTTCATCGGCCTGCTCAATGCCGCAGGCTGCATCCCGGCAGCCATGAGGCCCGACAAGCACGACCGGGCCTACGCCAACATCAGCCACCTGCCGCAACTTATCTCGACCCTCCTCACGACCCACTGCCGCGAGAACATCTCCCGCTCAGGACCGGGGTTCTCATCGGTTTCCCGGCTGGCCGGTAGCGCCTGGCCAATCTGGCGCGACATCATCGAAACCAATGCCGCCAACATCGCCGACGAGCTCGACGCATTCTCGGCGATCCTCGCCCGTGCAGCGGCCGACGTGCGGGAACTGCAGCTCGACGCGATCGCCGGAAGCTTCGGCGAAGCGAACCGCATCTACCAATCCCTGCAGCAAGGAGGCCGGCCATGAAATTCGCCATCATCGTCAACATCACCCGCGACAAGGCGCTCAGGCTGGCACGCGAGCTGGCCGCATGGCTTGAGGCCCGGGGGCTCGACTACATCTACGACACCGAATCGGCCAGGGCGCTCGGCAGCCCGAAATCGGCCGGGGTCGAATCGCTCACCCGCCTCTGCGACCTCTTCATTTCGCTCGGCGGGGACGGTACGCTGCTCTACACCTCGCACTATTCCGTAGCCAAGCCGGTACTCGGCATCAACGTCGGCAACCTGGGGTTCCTGACCGAGTTCAATCCGGCGGACATGTTTGCGGCCATGGAGCACGTGCTGAACGGCAACTACTCGATCCATACCCGTTCGCAGCTCGAGGCCACCGTCGGCGGCGACGGCGGGATAAGCCGGATGACCGCCCTGAACGACGTGGTCATCGAAAAGGGGACCTATTCCCGCATTCCGACCTTCATCATCCGCCTCGACGACGAAGTCCTCGGATCCTACCGTGCCGACGGCATCATCATTGCCACATCGACGGGATCGACCGCATACTCCCTGTCGGCGGGGGGCCCGATCATCGCCCCGAAATCGAACGTCTTCGTCATCACCCCCATCTGCCCGCACATGCTGACGGTAAGGCCGATCGTCATCAGCGACGACAAGCTGATCAGTGTATCGGTCGAGGCTACAGGCGGAGAGTTCCCGCTGAACCTCGACGGCCAGCTCCGCAAGATGCTGGAGCCCGGCGAGATCGTCGCGGTCAGGAAATCCCCGCAGGCCGTCAACCTGGTGGCCAACGAAAACCGGAACTACTGCGAAATCCTCAGGACCAAACTCCTCTGGGGCCACGAACACCCCGCCGGCCAGTAACCAAAGCTATTCTTAACCCTTTCGTCCCTGCTGAATTCTGCCACGGCATTCCCGGGGTTCGCTTCGCATCACCCCGCGCTACCCACATATCGCCCCTAACGGGGCTTGGCCCAAGCCCGCAATGCAGATATATCGGTAGCTCGGATGTTAAGCCCCGGAGGGGCGTGATATCGGTAGCTCGGATGTTAAGCCCCGAAGGGGCGTGATATCGGTAGCTCGGATGTTAAGCCCCGGAGGGGCGTGATCTCGGCAAGCACGGATGTTAAGCCCCGGAGGGGCGTGATATTGGTAGCTCGGGTGTTAAGCCCCGAAGGGGCGTGATATCGGTAGCTCGGATGTTAAGCCCCGGAGGGGCGTGATATCGGTAGCTCGGATGTTAAGCCCCGGAGGGGCGTGATATTGGTAGCTCGGGTGTTAAGCCCCGAAGGGGCGTGATATCGGTAGCTCGGGTGTTAAGCCCCGGAGGGGCGTGATATCGGCAGCTCGGATGTTAAGCCCCGAAGGGGCGTGATATCGGTAGCTCGGGTGTTAAGCCCCGGAGGGGCGTGATATTGGTAGCTCGGGTGTTAAGCCCCGGAGGGGCGTGATATCGGTAGCTCGGATGTTAAGCCCCGGAGGGGCGTGATATTGGTAGCTCGGGTGTTAAGCCCCAGAGGGGCGATATGTGGGTAGCCCGGGGCGTAACCCCGGGAAATCGGGCTTCTATAAATATTTTCAGCCCCGTTAGGGGCGTCCTGTGGGTTCTTGGGCAATCCGGTGCATATCCGCCCCCACTCCACATGCACCGGAAAAGGATGGGTTCACAAAACACCCTTTCGTCCCCGCTGTCCCTATGGTCCCTTTAGTCCTTTTCTTACACTCACTCCTTGTCGCCGTAGGGCCAACGACCCTGGTGCTCCAGGATCATCTCGACAATCTCCCTGATGCACCCCCTCCCGCCTTCGTAGACCGAGATGTAGGCTACCCGGTTCCTCAGGTACTCGACCCCGTTGATGGTCGTTACCGGCAGACCGACCTTCCTGAGGATGTCCAGATCCTCGATATCGTCGGCGATGCAGGCGCACTCCTCATCCTTGAGGTCGTAGCGCTGCTTGAACGATTCGTAGGCATCGAGCAGGTCCCCACCCTCCAGGTAGAGGTCCATGGCTCCCGCAGCCTCGAGCAACGGCTGGTAAACGCTGGCGTTGCGTCCCGAAATGACGGCGATGCGCAGGCCGCTTCGCAGCGCCTCCCTGATGGCCACGCCGTCACGGGCATACAGGCGCGCGAGCTCCCGGCCTTCGCTGTCAAGGGTGATGGCCCCATCGGTAAGCACGCCGTCAATAGGGAAAATCACGGCTTTGATGGCGTCCAGGGCGGTTCCGACCTGGGATGAGGGATCAGCCTCGAAAGGCTGCATGCCGAAAAACTGAAAAGAGCTCACTTCAGTAGATATTGATTACCGTGAATGAATCGACTGCATGCAGGACTGCAGTTGCAGCAGCTCCCCGACCATCGGGGCGAACGCCTCGAGCGACACCTGGGTCGCCGCGTCGGACATGGCCCTTGCCGGGTCGGGATGGACTTCGAAGAAGAGGCCGTCGACACCGGTGGCGACCGCCGCACGGGCGAGCGGCATCAGGAAGCGACGGTCCCCGCCGGATACGCCGGAAGCCGCGCCGGGCAGCTGGACGCTGTGCGTCGCGTCGAAGACGACCGGCCAACCCGCCTCGCCCATGATGGGAAGCGAGCGGAAATCGACCACGAGGTTATGGTAGCCGAACGTGGTGCCCCGCTCGGTCAGCATGATCTTCCTGTTGCCCGTCGAGGCCGCCTTTTCGGCCGCGTAGGCCATGTCGCCGGGAGCCATGAACTGCCCCTTCTTGATGTTCACCGCAAGTCCCGTCGAAGCCGCGGCGACCAAGAGGTCGGTCTGGCGGCAAAGGAACGCCGGGATCTGCAGGACGTCGACGTATGGAGCCGCCAGCTCGACCTCCCCGGTCTCATGGACGTCGGTCAGGACCGGCATACCGTAAGTGTCCCGGACTTCGGCCAGGATTTCGAGGGCCTCGATATCGCCGATGCCGGTGAAAGAAGATGCCGACGAGCGGTTCGCCTTGCGGTAGGATCCCTTGAAGACCACGGGAACATCAAACTCCTTGCCGACGCGGGACAGCTCAGCCGCAACCTCCATGGCCATCTGCCGGCTTTCGACCAGGCACGGGCCCGCAATGAGGAAAAGGCCCTTCCTGCCAGGCAAGTCGACCGAACCGATCGAGAACTTTTGCATGCGTTTTCCCGTTAATCAAATCAGCCGGCGCATAAAACGGCCGGTAGCTTCGAGTTGCTTTTCAAGCCCCTAATTTACACATTAATTTATCTTTTCACGGTTCGACAACAACCTTCAAGCACCATGAATACCGCAGATACCAGGCAGCGGCTACAGGAGATCGAAAAGCAGCTTGCCAGCCTCCGCGAGGAGCAGGCGACGGTCAAGGCGCAATGGGACTCCGAAAAGGAGCTGATCCAAACTTCACGGCGGCTGAAGTCGGAGATCGAGGAGCTTCGGGTTCAGGCCGAGAGCTACGAACGCACAGGGGATTACGGAAAGGTCGCCGAGATCCGCTACGGCAGGATCGCCCAGCTGGAACGAGACCTTGGGGAGAATGCGCGGAAGGTCGACGCCAAGCAGGCTTCGGGCGACCTGATCATGAAGGAGGAGATCGACGCCGGCGACATCGCCGACATCGTCTCCCGCTGGACGGGCATCCCTGTCAGCAAGATGCTGCAGTCCGAGCGGCAGAAGCTGCTCGGCATCGAGGGGGAGCTGCATCGCAGGGTCATCGGGCAGGAGGAGGCCGTCAGGGCGGTCAGCGATGCCGTGAAGCGCTCCCGCGCCGGCATGGGCGACGAGAAGCGCCCGATCGGATCGTTCATCTTCCTCGGCCCGACCGGGGTCGGCAAGACCGAACTGGCCCGCACCCTCGCCGAATACCTCTTCGACGACGAGGAGTCGATGATC
Source organism: Chlorobiaceae bacterium (assembly GCA_013335115.1). GTDB lineage: Bacteria > Bacteroidota > Chlorobiia > Chlorobiales > Chlorobiaceae > Chlorobaculum. The sequence continues at coordinate 157,772 of JAAXWQ010000002.1, forward strand.
CGCATCGACATGAGCGAATACATGGAGTCGCACACCGTGAGCCGACTGGTGGGCGCGCCCCCCGGCTACATCGGCTACGAGGAGGGCGGGCAGCTCACCGAGGCCGTGCGGAGGAAGCCGTTCTCCGTGGTGCTGCTCGACGAGATCGAGAAGGCGCACCCGGATGTATTCAACATCCTCCTGCAGATCCTCGACGACGGGCGCCTGACCGACAGCAAGGGCCACACGGTGAACTTCAAGAACACCATCATCATCATGACCTCGAACATCGGGGCCCAGCTGATCCAGGCCGAGATGGAGAAGGTTGACGGCACCCCGTCCGAAGCGGTGCTCGGCGGCCTGCAGGAGAAGCTGTTCCAACTGCTCAAGCAGCAGGTGCGCCCGGAGTTCCTGAACCGGATCGACGAGGTCATCCTCTTCACGCCGCTCTCCCGCGACGACCTGAAGGAGATCGTCACCATCCAGTTCGACCGCATCAAGGCGCTGGCCATGCGCCAGCGGATTTCGCTCACGATCAGCGAAGATGCCGTCATGTGGCTGGCCCGGACCGGCTTCGACCCCGCCTTTGGGGCACGTCCGTTGAAGCGCGTCATGCAACGCCAGGTCACCAACCGGATCTCGGAGATGATCCTTGCCGGGCAGGTCGACGAAGGCGACACCGTGGAGGTGGCGGTGGAGGGGGAGGGGATCGTACTGAGTAAGAAGGCTGAAGAAGAAGAAAAGGACTGAAAGGACAAAAGGGACAGCAGGGACTACAGGAAGAAAATTTTCGATTGATTTTTCCGCAGGATTAGCGGAAATTGCCTTACATCGTTTATGTCCCTGCTGTCCTTTCAGTCACTTTAGTCCCTTTCTTCCTTTTTTTCCCTGCTCATGAAAAAACTCCTGCTCATCCTGCTCCTCCTCGTTCCTCTTCAGCGGGCAAGCGCTGCCCGTCGCCATGCCGACAGCCTCTCGGTGAAGATCGGCCAGATGCTGATGATCGGCTTCAGGGGGCTGGACGCAGGGGGCGAACCCCGCCTCGCGGACGATATCCGGAAGCGCCATATCGGCGGTGTGGTGCTGTTCGACTACGACCTGCCGTCGGCCTCGCCGGTACGGAACATCGAGTCACCGGAGCAGGTGAAGCGGCTCGTGGGCGAGTTGCAGATGATGGCGTCGATTCCGCTCTTCGTCGCCATCGACCAGGAGGGCGGCCGGATCTGCCGCCTCAAGCCGGCACGCGGCTTTCCGCCAAGCGTCTCGGCCAAGCACATCGGCAAGCTCGACAACCCCGACAGCACCCGGCAGGCTGCAGGGAGCACGGCGGCATTGCTCAGGAGCCTGAAGATCAACATGGACTTCGCCCCGGTCGTCGACCTGGACACCAACCCGGAGAATCCGGTCATCGGAAAGCTCGAACGCAGCTTCTCGGACAACCCCGACGTCGTGACCCGTCAGGCGAAAATCTTCGTCGAGCGGTTTCATGCCGCCGGCGTCATCCCCGTACTGAAGCATTTCCCGGGCCACGGGAGTTCGACGAAGGACACCCACAAGGACTTCACCGACGTCACCTCGACCTGGTCGAAAACGGAACTCGAACCCTACCGCAACCTCGTCAGGGAGGGCTACGACGACCCGGTCATGACGGCGCACGTCTTCAATGCCCGCCTCGACAGCATCAATCCGGCAACCCTCTCGAAAGCTGTCGTCGACGGCGTGCTCCGCAAGCAGATCGGGTTCAGGGGCGTCGTCTTCAGCGACGACATGCAGATGAAGGCGATCTCCGGCAGGTATGGCCTGGATGCCGCCATACGCCTCGCCGTCGAGGCCGGGGTTGACATCCTGGTCTTCGGCAACAACGCCGCCGCTTACGACCCGCAAATCGCCGAAAAAGCATCAGGCATCATCAGGAACCTCGTCGAACAGGGAATCGTCAGCCGGGAGAGGATCGAACGTTCCTACCGGCGCATCATGAAGCTGAAACAACGCCTTAACCGCCCCCGCGAATGAAAACCCTCTACATCGTCAGGCATGCCCATGCCGGATGGAGCAACGCGAACCTGCCGGATTTCGAGCGGACGCTCAGTGGGAAGGGCAGGCTCGAAGCCGGCGAAATGGCTCACCGGCTCCACGAAGCAGGGGCACGTCCCGACGTCATCATCTCCAGTCCGGCCACGCGAGCGCTCGAAACGGCAGGGATTTTCGGTGACATCATGGGGTTCGGGAGCGAGCACATCAGGGATGAACCGGCGATCTACTCCGGGAATGTCGATGCTCTGGCTGGCATCGTCTCGCGCTTGCCGCAGGAGTACCAGTCGGCCATGCTCTTCGGCCACAACCCGGCCGTAAGCCTCTACGGGTCATGGCTCACCGGGAAGCAACTGGGCCAGATGGATACCTGCGGGATACTGCGGCTGGAGCTGCCGGCGAAGATGTGGGGCGCCGCCAGCAGGGCGAGCGCCGAAATGTCATGGTACCTCTGCCCGAAAAAGCATCAGTAGTTTTCGGCCTTCGGTTCCCGGTCCATCAGGTCGAGGATGGCCTGTTGGGCGGGCTTGCCTTCGAACAGCATCTGGTAGACGGCGCGGGTGATCGGCATGTCGACGCCAAGCCTGGCCGACAACTCGGCCACGGCCCGCGAGGTATGGACACCTTCGGCAATCATGTTCATCTCCCCGATCACTTCGTCGAGCGTCCTTCCCTTGCCGATCTGCTCTCCGACATGGCGGTTGCGGCTGTGCTTCGACAGGCAGGTGACGACCAGGTCGCCGATGCCCGAAAGTCCCGACATGGTGACCGGGTCTCCGCCAAGCTTCGCACTCAGCCTCGATATCTCGGCCAGGCCACGGGTGATGATGGCCGCCTTGGCGTTGTCGCCGAAACCCAGGCCATCCGAGATACCAGCAGCGATGGCGATGATGTTCTTGACCGATCCGGCAATCTCGACGCCGACCAGGTCGGTGTTGAGGTAAACCCTGAAGAAGCGGGTGTGGAATGCCTCCTGGACCTGGCGCGCCGTCTCTGCCGAGACCGAGCAGGCCACCACGGTCGTCGGTTGCTCACGGGCAACCTCCTCGGCATGGCTCGGGCCGTAAAGCACGGCAACCTGCGAAAGGTCAAGGCCGGGAATGGCCTCGAGCAGCACCTCGGACATACGCTTGCCGCTCTTCACCTCGATACCCTTGGCGACATTGACGATGATCTTCCCTTCGAGGGAGACGCCGGCCATGGCCTTGGCGGTCTCGCGAAGCGCCTGCGAGGGAACGGCCGTGACGATCATCCCGGCGTCGCCGACGGCGGCGTTGAGGTTCTCGACGGCATGGAGTGATGGAGGGAAGACGATGCCGCCGAGGTAGCGCTTGTTTTCGCGCTCGGCCTCAAGCGCACGTGCGAATTCCGGGCGATGGGCCCAAAGAAGCACATCGTGTCCCCTGGCGGCGAGCAGCACGGCGAGCGTGGTGCCCCAGCTCCCGGCTCCGAGGACGGCAATCTTCATGTTCGTCGGCCCGGACTCAGGCATGACGCCTGAAGTTCAGGCGGTTTTCGGTTCCGGAGAAGAGCCTCCTGATGTTGGCCCGGTGTGTCCAGATGATTGCCGCGGCAACGATGAAGCCGAAGATGAGCAGGTGGTAGTCGAGGCTGTCGTGGACGAACCACTTCGATCCGAGCAGTTTCACCTGGTAGTCGAGCCCGCCGCCAAGTTCGAAGAGGTACTTGCGGATGGCAATGATGATCGGGAAGGCGACGGCCGCAAGGATCGAGCCCAGCGAAACGTACCTGGAGATCCAGACGGCAGACAGGAACACGCCGATGACCATCAGCATGCTCACGGGGGCGATGCCGATCAGCATGCCCGCGGCCGTACTGACCCCCTTGCCGCCCTTGAATCCGGCGAAAACCGTGAAGACGTGGCCGATGACAGCGGCCATTCCGGCGACGAGGCTCACGGCCACTTCGTTCAGGTCCGGGAACCCGCCCGCGACGGGATGCGCCTTGAAATAACCCACGACGTAGACCGCGGCCACGGTCCCTTTGACGATGTCGATCAGCGTTACGGCAAGGCCGGCCTTCCAGCCGAGCACCCTGAAGGCATTCGTCCCGCCGGCGTTGCCGCTACCGTACTCGCGGACGTCGATGCCTTTGAGGAGTTTTCCGGCGATGATGCTGGTCGGGATCGAACCGATGAGGTACGAAACGATAATGATGCACAGGAGGGTAAGCATACGGAACCGTTATTGATGGGTGGACTGTATCCCGCTCACTGGCGCCTCACGCCCTGGTGACCGATCCTGTAATGTATGCATTTTCCTGCTTTGACTTCAAATACGCCATAACGTGGTCTACGCGATCCTTCGCGACGATCATCACCAGGCCGAGGCCGAGGTTGAAGGTGCGGCGCATGTCCTCTTCCGGCACGTCGCCCGCCTTGCGGATGAGGTCGAAGATGAGCGGTTCCGGCCAGGCCGACCAGTCCACCGACAGGGTGAGTCCATCCGGGACGATGCGCATGGTGTTACCCATGAGGCCGCCGCCGGTGATGTGCGACATCCCCTTGAGCTCATCGGTCCCGATGAGCGGTTCGACGACCGACAGGTAGGAGCGGTGCACCTTCAGCAACTCTTCGCCGATGGAACCGGCCAGGCCGGCAACCTTCTCGTGCATGCGCCCCTCGAGCACCTTGCGGGCGAGGGAGTAGCCGTTAGTGTGCAGGCCGGTCGAGGGCAGGCCGATCATCACGTCGCCCTCAGTGATCTTCGAGCCGTTGACGATGTTCGGCTTGTCGACGACGCCGACGATGGTGCCGGCGAGGTCGAAATCCTCGGCTTCGTAGATGCCGGGCATCTCGGCGGTCTCGCCGCCGATCAGGGCGCAGCCGTTCTCACGGCACGCCGCGACCATGCCGGTCACGACCGACGCAGCCACCTCGGGCTTCAGCCTGCCGCAGGCGTAGTAGTCAAGGAAGAAGAGCGGGCGGGCGCCGCAGACGAGGATGTCATTGACGCAGTGGTTCACCAGGCAGGAGCCTACCGTGTCGTACTTGCCGAGTTCAATGGCGATCTTCAGCTTGGTGCCAACGCCGTCGATGCTGCTGACCAGCACCGGCTCGGTCATGTTCCTGAAGTCGGGCTGGAAAAAGCCCCCGAAAGCGCCGATGTCGGTCATCACCCGGGAGGTGAAGGTCTGACGGACCTGCGGTTTGATAAGGCGCACGAACTCTTCGCCTGCGCTGATGTCGACTCCGGCTTTCTTGTAGTCCATGGTCATGCTTTGTTTTATCCTGTAAATATCAGCCGTCCCTCAGCGGCCCGCCGGCTTCTCGAAAATGCCGCCGTGCTCCCCGGAGAAGAACTCGCCGTGCAGGGCGTTGACGGCCGCCGCGACATCGTGCTCCTCGACGACGAACCCGACGTTGATCTCCGAGGCGCCCTGGGAGATCATCCTCAGGTTGACGTTGCTCAGCGCGCCAAAGATCCTGCCGGCCACGCCTTTCGACAGGCGGAGGTTGTCGCCGACCACGCTGACCGTGGCCACCTTGTGCTCGAGCTCCACGTCACCGAGTGCAGACAGTGCCTGGATGAGCGGATCGCTCACGGTCGAGTCGTCAATGGTCAGGGAGACTGACACCTCGCTGGTGGAGATCATCTCGACCGAAACGCCGAAGCGCTCGAAGACCCCGAACAGCTCGTTCATGAAGCCGTGGCGGCCGAGCATGCGGTTCGAGCGGATGTTGACGATGGCCTGCCCTTTCTTGACGGCGATCGACTTGACCAGCCCTTCGTAGCTCATTCCCGAAAGCAGCGCCGGGTCGTCGGTGATCAGGGTGCCCTTCGAATCGGGGTGCCAGGTGTTGAGCACGTAGACCGGGATATTCTTCTTCACCGCCGGGGCGATGGTGTCGGGGTGCAGCACCTTGGCGCCGAGGTAGGCAAGCTCTGCCGCCTCGGAGAAGGTCATGATGCGGATGCTCCTTGCGTCAGGCACGAGGCGCGGATCGCAGGTCATCACGCCGTCGACGTCGGTCCAGATTTCGATCGAGTCGTCGTGCAGCCAGGCGCCAAGCAGCGCGGCGGAGAGGTCCGAACCCCCGCGGCCGAGGGTCGTGGTCCGCCCAGCGACGGTCGAGCCGATATAGCCCTGCGTCACGACGACCACCCCCGATGCAAGCACGGGACGGACCAGCTCGGCCACCTTCGCCTCGCAGACCTCGTCGATCGGTCGGGCAAAGCCGAAGTTGTCGTCGGTGATCATCACCGTCCGGACGTCGAGCCACCTGGCCTCGTGCCCCGCTTCGTTCATGGCCGCCGCAAACACGGTGGTCGAAAGGAGTTCGCCGAAAGAGCAGAAGGTGTCCTTCGAGCGCTCGGTCAACTCACCCACGATCTCGATGCCCTTGACCAGCATCTCCAGGCGGGAGACGTACCCGTCGATCTTTTCAACCAGCCCGGCCCTGATCTCTTCGCTTCCGATCAGTTCGCCGACCAGGTCAACGTGGTGCTTCCGCACCTCGGCGACCTTCGCCAGGGCATCTTCGAGCCGGCCCGAACCGGCGGCTTCGGCGATCTGGATGAGCTTGTTGGTGATGCCGCTGCAAGCGCTCAGCACGACGAGCGGTACGCCCGTCCTGCGCTTTCCGGCGACAATGGCGATCGCCTGCCGCATGGCGCTGGCCGTGCCCACCGAAGTGCCGCCGAATTTCATGACTGCCATAACTTCTGACGAATGAATTGGTTTCGCGTCGTTTTCCTTCCGTTGCGGATTTCTTATACTGCAAAATGGAGAGTTTCCTGAACCCTGAACACCGGGATTCCGCTGCGCCCCCATGAACGAAAAACTCCGATCCGTGCCGCCCCGGGCGGCAAAACTGCGAAGGCACGGGAAAACCGTAGCACTCCTGCTGATCCCGGCCCTCCTGCTTTCGCTCGGAGCCTGCCAGGGCACGCGCCCCCTCCCCGATCGCATGGAGAGCAAATATAGTTTAAAAAAGAGAAAATCATACATCTCCTGCACCCGTCCGGAGGGCCTCTCCGGCTGTCCACTCCCGGTGCACGTCACGGAAAACTCCTTCCGGCGGATGCTCAACTGGATCGAGGCCGCAAAAGGCACGAAATACCGCTTCGGCGGCACGGTTCCCGACGGCTTCGACTGCTCCGGATTCGTGCAGTACCTCTACAGCATCTCATTCCAGGTGCAGCTTCCCCGAACATCGGCCGACCTTGCGCTCCTGGGGCCCATCGTGCAGCGCAGTGAGCTGCAACGGGGCGACCTGGTCTTCTTCAGCTCCGGGGGCGAGGCCGTGGACCATGTCGGCGTGTTCCTCGGCGAGGAGCGTTTCGCCCACTCGGCCTCTAAGGCAGGTGTAATCGTCAGCTCGCTCCGCCAGGCATGGTACGACACCCATTTCTGCTTCGGCACGAGGGTGGTCAGGGTCGATTGAGCAGTTTAATTCGTATCTTCCCGCCACAGGCTAAACCAACAACACCCAAGCGACCACGCGTCAATGCAGCCACCGAAAACCCACAACCACATCGAACTGTCGTTCCAGATCGACAGCGACCTCTACGAGCTCTATATTGCCGTGCTTTCGCAGGAGGGCATCGAATACTTCCTCGAGGAGGACCGGAACCTCCTGGCCTACCTTCCCGAAAACGACTGGAACGAAGATAAGGAGGCGGCCATCCGCAAAGTGCTCACCGATACCTTCGGCGCGCCCCCGCACTACACCACCTCGTTCATGGCCGACAGGAACTGGAACGCCGAATGGGAGGCGCACCTCAAGCCGGTGGAGGTCTCCGACCGGTTCCTGATCGTCCAGCAGCAGAAGGAGTACGAGGTGAAGCCGGGACAGATCGTCATCGGGATCAACCCCAAGATGTCCTTCGGCACGGGCTACCACGCCACCACGCGCCTGATGCTCCGGCAGATGGAGGCGATCGGCCTGGAGGACCGGAAGATCATGGACATCGGCACCGGCACGGGCGTGCTGGCCATCGCCGCCCGCAAGCTCGGCAACCGCAACCCGATCCTGGCTTTCGACAACAACGCCTGGGCAGCCGAGAACGCACTCGAAAACGTCCAGGAGAACCAGGCGCCGGACATCAGGGTCGAACTGCTTGACGCCGAAGAGGAACTGGCCGCGAACCTCGAAGAGGGGTACGACTTCATCCTGGCCAACATCAACAAGAACGTCATCGACCGCATCCTCCCCGTGATCCGGAAGCATGCGCCGAAAGCGGAGGTGCTGCTGTCGGGCGTGCTTGTCTACGACGAACCCTGGCTGAAAAAGCTGGTCAAAAGGCTCGGGTACGCGGCCAAAAGGACCATCTACGAAGAGGAGTGGCTCTCCTGCCTGATCGAGCCGAAAAACTGACCGGCGCCGCCATGGTAAGGATCGCATGCATCGACGTGGGCACCAACACCGCCCTGCTCCTGGTGGCCGACCTCGATCCCGTGTCGGGCAGGATCGTCCCGGTCGAACACCGCCAGACGATCATCCGCCTGGGCCAGAAGGTCGACGAGGGGCGACTGGTCTGCCGGGAAGCCCTCGACCGCCTTGTCGCCTGCATGTCGGAGTACGCGGGGATCTGCCGTAGCCTCGGCGTCAGCAAGGTCATCGCCGCGGGCACGAGCGCCCTGCGCGATGCGGCGAACCGGGATGAGGTGATCGGCGAGGTGCTTCGGACGAGCGGCATCGAACTCCGCTGCATCAGCGGCAGCGAGGAGGCCGAACTTACCTTCTTCGGCGCCGTGGCCGGCATGCCCGCCGTCCCGGAGCCATTCACGGTGATCGACATCGGCGGAGGGAGCACGGAGGTCATCACGGGCACCACCACCGCGGTGGAGCGTTCCGTGAGCATCGATATCGGCTCGGTCAGGCTGACTGAACGGTGTTTCACAACCCTCCCGCCGACGCCTGCCCAATTCGAGGCCGCGCGAGACGAAATCAACCGGATGCTGACGGCGAATCTTGCCCCCACCTCCTGTTCGGGGCAGGAGGTGTTCGGCGTTGCCGGCACCCTCACCACCATCGCCCAGGTCTGCATGGGGGAGCTGCGCTTCGACCCGAAAAAAGTCCACGGGTACCGACTCGGGTACGACCAGGTGCACCGGCTCCTCGAACGGCTCAGGCCGATGCCCCTGCCCGCGGTCGTCGCCCTCGGCATCCCCGAAGGGCGCGCCGACGTCATCCTGATGGGAACACTGATTCTGCATGAGTTCATGCGCCTGCTCGCCATTGACAACATCACCGTCAGCATTCAGGGGCTGCGCTTCGGCATGGCCCAGAAAGAGCTGCTGCAGCTGCGCCGTTAAGGCTTTCGGCAGATAAGGCACACCAGCGCGCCCGAAGCATCCCTCGTAAAGAACAGGAACACCTCGCTCCCCTCCCTGATGCGGAACCGCTTGCGCAGTTCGTCCGGGGAGAGCGGGAAATCCCGTCGCTGGATTGCCGCCCCATCGATGCCCATCCGGGAAAGTTCGGCCTTCAGGGTTTTCGGCCGGTACGCCACGCAGGCCTCGACCCGGAAGCTCCGGCCGGGAAAGCTTTCGACGAAACGATCCGAGGTAAGGTAGTCGACGGTGCCGTTCAGAAATTCAAGATCCAGCTTCGCGGCCAGCCCAGCCGTAAGCCGTGCCTTGATGATGGCCGCATCCGGCTCGTAGAACCACCGGCATGCCCCGGCGGCCACACGCCTTTCCGGGCTTGCGCCCCCCTCCTGAGAAATCCGGAACTCCCCGCCGTCATCGTCGAGGCAAACGGCCGTGACCCCGGGCGGTGCGCCTGGTGGGTGCCCCCGGTCGAGCAGCAGCAGGGTCTCCTTGCACTCGCCGCCGACCGACACCACGATCACCGAAGCAAGCGCCGGCAGCTGATCCTGCAGGCCGGAGGCCTCGAGGGCAGGCGAGGCCTTGATGCACACCCGAGGGGCTTTTCGGAGCATCAGGTCGTGCAGACTGACCACGTCCGGACTCGTCGCTTCCAGCCCCACGGAGCGCCCGCCCTGTTCGCGCCGTGCGGGATCGACGTATACCCAGTCGAAGGCGTCGTCCGGAAACCCGGCGAGCAACGCCCCGCCATCGCCGACCAGCGCCTCGACGTTCGTGACGCCCATCGCTTCGCGGTTGGCTACGGCCAGGCCGGAAAGGACCCCGTCGCGCTCACAGGCGACAACCCGCTCGAACCTGCGGGCGAAAAAGAGGTCGTCGATGCCGAGCCCTCCGGTGAGGTCGATGATGCTGCGGCCGCTCATGAGGCCGGACTTCCATTCGGCTGCACGCTGGCCCGAGGCCTGTTCGAGGGCAAGCTTCGTGTACAGCAGGGGGTATCGTGAGAGCGTGGGGAGCTTCAACGAGGCCTTCCGGCGGCAGGCGATCTGCTCGGCCATGGCCCGGACCGGAAGCTCCTTCCGCCCATGGAACCTCAGGGCGAACGCCACGGGATCCTCATGGGCATGGGCCGCGATCAGGTCGAGGACGGCAGGGTCCTGCAAAGCCTGGAACTCTTGGGGATTCATGGAAGAAAAGGACTTAAAAGACTTAAAGGACAACAGGGACAGCAGGAAGAATGCGCACACCCGGAATATATCGGCATTGACGGCTAATAGATTACAGTCCTTGCAGTCCCCGCTGTCCTTTATGTCCCTGACTTCGCCAGGGAATTATGCTCTTCCACCAGCTGGCGGCGGAGCACCTTGCCGATATGCGATTTCGGCAGCGCTTCGCGGAACTCGATGTGGTTGGGCACTTTGTATGCCGCAAGCTCCTTCCGGCAATGCTCCTTCAGCTCCTCGACAGGAAGCTCGCACCCGTTCCGCAACACCACCCATGCCTTGACGGCCTCGCCTTTCCGGTCGTCTGGCACGCCGGCCACGCCGACCTCGAGCACCGATGGGTGCAGGGCGATCACCTCCTCGACTTCGCGAGGCCAGACCTGGAAGCCGCTCGGCTTGATCAGGTCCTTCTTGCGGTCGACGATGAAGAGGAAACCATCCTCGTCGAGATAGCCGAGGTCGCCCGTATGGAGCCATCCCCCGCGCAGCATCCCCTCGGTTTCTGACGGGTTGTGCCAGTAACACTCCATGAGCTGCGGCGCCTGCATGAGGACCTCGCCGACCGCCCCGCTTGGCAGCTCGACGCCGCTGTCGTCGGCATCGACGATGCGGATGTCGACATCGGGACCGGGCACGCCGACCGCCCCGTTCTTCTTGATGCCCAGCACCGGGGTGAAAACCGCGGCGAGCATCGATTCGGTCATCCCGTAGGCCTCGATGATCTGCGCCCCCGTCATCGATTCGAAGCGCTGCCGCGTCTCCAGGTGGAGCGGCGACGCACCCGAAACGATCAGCTTGATCGACTTGAGGAGCGTGTGGTCCTTCTGGAGTTTCGGGTGGGCAGCCAGGGCGTTGAACAGCGTCGGCACGCCCGGCAGGACAGCCGGTTTCTGCGATTTGATGAGTTTGAGCAGGCCATCGATGTCCTTGGGGTTGGGCACCAGGATGAGCGGGTAGTTCCTGACCAGGCCGGCGGTCATGATGCCGAGCTGGCCGTAGACGTGGAACAGCGGCATGTTGAGGATGATACTGTCCTCGCGGGTCGAAAGCACAACGCCGAACCACTTGCTGATCTGCATCCCGGAGATGACCAGGGCCTGGTGGCGGCCGATGGCGCACTTGGGCCTTCCGGTCGTCCCGCCCGAAAACATGAACACGGCCGGGTCGGCATGGGTGACGGATATACCCGTCGGGGACTTGCCCTCGTGGGCGGCGATCATCTCGCGCATCCCGTAGTCGCCAGGGGCGATGCTGGCCCGGTGCCCCTCCTTCGCCTCCTTGAGCATGGTGAAGAGCAGTCGTTTGAGCGGGGGTAGATAATCCTTGATGTTCGAGGCGACGATCCGTTTCAGCGGGGTTTTCCCCCTCACCTCACACACCTTGGCGTAAAACAGGGAGAGCACGACGGCGGTTTCGGCGCCGCACTCGGAGATGGCGTACTCCAGTTCGTGCCCGGTATACAGCGGATTGATCGGCACAACCACGCCGCCCGCCTTCCAGATGCCGAACTCGGCGATGATCATCTGCGGGGAGTTGGGCATGACGATGGCGACCCGTTCCCCCTTGCGTACCCCTGCAGCCACGAGGGCCGAAGCGAAGGCGCCGCTCTGTTCCTCAAGCTCCCGGTAAGAAATCGTCGTGCCCTGGAACAGGAGCGCCGGATCGTCACCCCTGCCCGACTTCACGGTTTCGCGGAGGACGTCGAGCAGGGTGTGCTCAGGATATGGCTGGAGCGTCTGCGGCACGCCCGCGTCGTAATGATTGAACCAGGGACGTTCGGTCATAAAGGAAAATGGAAAAGAGGAAATGGGCTTCAAGGACATAAAGGACAAGTGAAAATATAGGGATATTTTTCTCTTGCATTGCTCTCCTTGCTGTCCCTGTTGTCTTTTTAGTCCTGCAACTCCTCCGCTACCACTTCGCAAACAGCAACCGTGAGAATGGCAAGTTCTTCTTCCCCGATCACGAACGGCGGCATCAGGTAGACCAGGCGGCCGAACGGCCGGACCCAGGCACCACGGTCGACGAACCGCTTCTGGATCCTGCCCATCTCCACCGGACGCTCGAGCTCCACCACCCCGATGGCGCCGAGCACCCGTACGTCACGCACGCCAGGCATGCCGGCGCAGGGGGCGAGGCCTTCGCGGAGCCGGTGCTCGATGCCCGACACCTCGGCCTTCCAGTCGCGGCTTTGCAGGAGGCCGATGCTGGCGACCGCCACGGCGCAGGCCAGCGGGTTGGCCATGAAGGTCGGCCCGTGCATGAAGAGGCCGGGATCGCCGGAAGAGATCGTCTCGGCGAGGTGGCCGGTGGCGACTGTTGCCGCGAGCGTCATGTAACCGCCGGTCAGGGCCTTGCCGACGCAGGCGATGTCCGGCACGACACCCGCGTGCTCCATGGCGAACATCCGTCCCGTGCGGCCGAATCCCGTGGCGATCTCGTCGAAAATGAGCAGCACGCCGTGCTCCGTGCAGAGCTCGCGGAGCCGGCGCAGGTAATGCGGCGAGTAGAAACGCATCCCCCCGGCCCCCTGCACGACCGGCTCGATGAGTACCGCCGCGACCTCATGGCCGTGCCGTTCGAGCAGGCCACGCATCTCGTCGATCGCCGCTTCGCGCCATGGCCCGTCGAAACCGCAGGCGGGGGCTTCGGCGAAGAGCTGCCTTGCAAGCACGCCCCGGAAGAGGCCGTGCATACCGGTGACCGGGTCGCAGACCGACATGGCCATGAAGGTGTCGCCATGATAGCCGGACCGGACCGTGAGGAGCCGGTGCTTCGCGGGCTTCCCTGCGGCCTGCCAGTATTGCAGGGCCATCTTGACGGCCACTTCGACCGCTACCGATCCGGAGTCGCAGAAGAAGACCCGGTCGAGCGGCTCCGGAAGGAGTCGGACGAGCAGTTTGCCGAGTTCGATGGCCGGTTCGTGCACGAGGCCACCGAACATGACGTGGCTCATCCGCCCGAGCTGCTCTTCGACCGCGCGGTTGAGCACCGGGTGGTTGTAGCCGTGGATCGCCGCCCACCAGGAGGACATGCCGTCGACGAGCCGGCGGCCATCCTCAAGCTCGATCGTCACCCCTTCGGCACCGGCGACCGGATAGACCGGCAGCGGGTCGGACATGGAGGTGTACGGGTGCCAGAGGTGCCTGCGGTCGAAATCGAGGTCCATCATACGGGTAAGAAGGAAAGGTTCAGAGGTTGGCAATGAGGGATGCCGCATCCGGGTCAAAGCCGCCCGAACCGAGGTCGATGACCGGGACACCATTGACGCCGTAACGCTTCAGCCCCTTCTCGACCATCCGGCGGGTATCGTCGGCGATGGGGCCCGGCTCCTCTCCATGGCGGTTGTAGACGATCGCCCTGAGCTCGATGCCCCGTGACCGGCAGGCTTCGATCGACAGCAGGGTGTGGTTGATGCTGCCGAGGCGAGGCGAGGTGACCAGCACCAGCCCGTAGCCGGCGTCACGCAGGTAGTCGGCGAAGAGGAGCTCCTCGCTCAAGGGCACCAGCAGGCCTCCCGCCCCCTCGAGCAGCACGAGGTCATAGCGCTTCTGCAGGATGAAGGTCGCCCGCCTGATGGCGAGCAGGTCGATCTCCTTCCCCTCCATGGCCGCGGCAAGGTGGGGCGAAGCCGGATAGCCGAACACCCAGGGGCAGGTCGTGCCGTCCAGGTCGACATCCTGCAGCCCGATGCCCATGATTTCGCGATGCACGGCGATGTCGCCCGAGATGCCCTCGCATCCGGTCTGGGCAATTTTCTGGGTGATGACCCGGACTCCAGCCTGCGACAGGGTCCTGGCGATGTGGCCGGTCGCCACCGTCTTGCCGATGCCGGTGTCGATACCCGACACGGCGATGACGCGTCCTTTCATGATTGCCTCCTCCTGAAACAGCAGTAAACGGGATGGTAGGTCAGCCCGACGCCGCCTTCCGACGAAAACGAGTCACGGTAGCGCTGCAGGAACTGCTGGTAGCGCTCCCGGGTCCATGCCCTGCCGGCAACGCCGTTCACCCCGGTTTGGCGGATATGGCGCAGCACGGCTTCAGGTGAAGCGAACTCCAGGCGCCGCTCCTCCTCCTCGATGCAGATCGTCTCGAAGGCTTCGCCGGCAAGCGCCCCGATCTCGGCGGGGGTGCGGTATGCCAGCGAGACCCCTTCGAGCGCGGCGATCTCCAGCATGTTGCCCGGGCCGAAGGTGCTGAAGGCCAGAAGGCCGCCGGGTTGGAGCGACGAGGCCATGCGTGCGAAAAAGGCGCCGAGATCATGCAGCCACTGCACGGTGGCGTTCGATACCACCAGGTCGAGCCGCCCCGGAAGCGGGTCGAGCCGTTCGATGTCCCCTTCCAGGAAGAGCCCCTTCCCGACCGCGCGCCCTTCGAATGCCTGCATGACAAACTCACGGCTCCCCGCCACCAGGTCGTTGGCGAAATAGGTGCCGGCCGAATGGTTCACCAGCAGCGCCGAAGTCAGGAGGCCCGATCCTGCGCCTACCTCGAGCACCCGGCCGAGATGGGCAGGAGTCCCTGCCTGCCCGACCAGCCTGACGAGCCTCGTGGCCATCCCGCCCTGGACCACGGCGCTCCTGCGGTAGGTATGCAGTGACCGGCCGAATCGGCTGCAGACCAGCTGCTTGTCAGGAAGGGCGCTCATGCCAGCACCTCCGTCCAGCCTGCCAGGTGGAAAAACGGAAAGTGGGGCATGGCCGCGATTTCGGAAATCGGCGTGCCCCGCCAGGCCGTCCGCTGGTTTTCCGGAAGGAAGACCAGGTCCCTCCCGCCGATGATGGCTTTCGAGAAGCCCCATGAAGGTTCCGGCGTTGCCCCTGCCGCTGAAACGGCGTCGGCGATGGCACGAAGCTCCGCCTGCTGGTCGGGCGAGGTACGGGCTGATCGCACCTGGCCGATGCGGACGTCGCATTCCTGGCCGGCGAACATGCGCCGCTCGAAGCGGCTGCGGGTCGCATCACACCAATGCTCGAGGGTACCCGTGAAGGTCTCGGGAGGGATGCCCCTGGCCGCGTCGATCGGGTGCGGCGTGCCGTTCAGGGCTACCGCCCGTCGGATGCCGCCAAGGCCGGAGTCGAGCGCCACCCGGACACCCAGCGACCAGGCGACGAGGTCCACCGCCCCATACCGGGCCATCTCCGACCCGAGCCCTTCGGGAAGATGCCGGTCGCGGTAATCGTAGAGCACGACGAGGTCGTGGGTGGCGGGGTCCGGCCATGCCACACGGAGCCAGTCCGCAACCCGGCGGTCCATCCCCCAGCCGTTGAAGAGGAGCAACAACGCCTCGCGCCCCTCGCGCACAAGCCACTCCCCCTTCATGGCCGCCTCCGCACCATGGTTTCGACCAGGGCGTCGATATCCTCCGCCAGCAGGTCCGCCCGTAGCGAAAACCGCAGGCGGGCGCTGTTCTCGGGCACCGTCGGGGGCCGTACCGGCAGGGCGTGGAACCCCTCTTCGCGCAGGGCCTCGGCCATGCCGACCGCAGCCCGGTCCTCGCCGAGCACCACCGGCACGATCTGGCTGTCGCCGGGTACTTCGAATCCTGCAATCCGGAGCCCGTCGCGCAGCTTCGACGACAGGTCGATCAGGTGCTGCCGGGCGCCCTGCATGCCGAGCTGCCGGCGGAAGGTCTGGAGGCTCCAGCCGACGGCCACCGGCGGCAGGGCTGTCGTGTAGATCAGGGTGCGCATGGTGTTGACCAGGTACTCCCTGAAAAGCCCGCGCATGACCGCATAGGCCCCGGCGGAAGCGAAGGCCTTGCCGAACGTGCCGATGATGATGTCGATGTCTCGAAGCAGGCCGAGCGACTCACACAGGCCGAGGCCCTTACGGCCGTAGACCCCGACGCCGTGGGCTTCGTCGACAATCAGGAAAGCCCCGTGCCGGTATTTCAGTTCGACGAGTCGCCGGAGGTCGCCGAGGTCGCCGTCCATGCTGAAGACCGACTCGGTGACGATGAACACCTGCCGGTAGCGCCCCGAGGCGGCTTCGAGCAGCTCCTCGAGGTGGTCGAGGTCGGCGTGGCGGTATCGCCGGTACTCCGCCTCGGCAATCCGGATGCCGTCGATGATGCTGGCGTGGTTCAGGCGGTCGCAGAGGATGAGGTCGTGCCGGGTGCAGAGGGCAGGCAGGATGCCGGTGTTGGCGTGGTAGCCGCTGTTGAAGACGAGCGCCGACTCGCTGCCGTACTCAAGGGCGATGGCGGTTTCGAGCTCCCCGTACAGCGGGTGGTTCCCCGTGAGCAGGCGCGAGGAGGTGCTGGTGAACGCCGGGCCGTCCCCCCCCGAAGCTTCGAGGCCGTGCAGCCACGAGCCGAGCAGCTCCCGGTCGGCGCCAAGCCCGAGGTAGTCGTTCGAGGAGAGGTTCAGCAGCTTGCGGCCCGCCACCTCGATGAACCTGCCGTTGCGCACTCCGATGGCGGGCAGCACGCGGTAGCGCTGCCTCGACTTCAGCGACTCCAGCTCACGGGCGATATCCTCCTCGACAGGCATCCTCTCAGCCTGCCTGCCGTCACTGCCCACGATCATGCGAACATCGCGACCTGTTCGGCGAGCTGCCGGTCGGAGGCCGTGTCCCGCCCGCGGGTGGTGAGGTAGCCGCCGGTCAGGAAGCCGTTCGCGCCGGCCAGCATCAGCAGCCCCTGGAAATCCCTCATCAGGGTCTCGCGTCCGGCGGCGAACTTGATGGTCCGGTCAGGATTGGCGAGGCGGCAGATCGCAAAGGTCTTGGCGATCTCCGGAACCGGCACGGGGGCGTTCCCCTCAAGCCGGGTCCCCTTGATCGGCACGAGCACGTTGAGCGGAATGACGTCGACATCGAGGTCCCGGAGCGTGAAGATGAGGGATATCCTGTCCTGCATGCTCTCCCCGGTGCCGATGATGCCGCCACTGCAGACCGAGATCCCCTTGGAACGGAGCAGCCTGATGGTCTCGATGCGTTCGTCGACCGTATGGGTGCTGGCGATGAGTTCGCCATAGCGCTCGGGGGCGACCTGCAGGTTCATGTTGTAATGGATGATGCCGCGTTCGACCAGGGCCGAGGCCTGCTCCTCGCCGATCATGCCGAGGTCGGCGCAGACGTGCATCTCCGGAAGCTCCCGGTGCAGCATGTCGATCATGCCGAGGATCCTCTGGAACTCGGGCGTACTCTTCATGTAGCCGTAGCCGCTGGTCACGATGCCGTAATGCCTGACCCCCTGGAGGTAGGCTTCGCGGGCCGACTCGAGCACCTTCGCCTCATCGACCAGCCCGTAGCTGTCGATCGTCGCGCTGTTGTGGTTCGACTGGGCGCAAAAGCTGCAGTTCTCGCCGCAGTGGCCGGACTTGGCGTTGATGATCGAGCAGGCGTGCACGGCCCCCTCGTCGGCGGCATAGCGGGTCTTGACCTTGTTGGCAAGCGACACGAGGTCGAGCACCTCGCCGTTCGGCAGGCGACCGAGGGCCGAGGCAAGTTCGTAGTCGATCGGGATGCCGGTGTCGAGCACGCTGTAGGCTTTCTCGATGTCGGGATGCAGTCTTGAGGTCATGTTGGTCATGGTTGGTCGTTGATGGGTTGGAGGTGTGCCTCACCGGAGCTGACGGCCGTCACCGTACCGTCGTCGCCGCGAAGCAGGAGGTGCCCCTGCGGTGAGAGGCCGGCAACCGTGCCCGTGATGAGCCGGTCGAACTGCTCGATGCGCACCGCCCTGCCCTGCAGCCAGGCGTGCTTTTCGAGCCTCGGCAACAGGAACCCGAGGTCCGGGTGGATCAGCCAATCGGTATAGAGCCGCTCGAAACGGTTCAGCACCGTAGCCAGGATGCGAGCCCGTGAAAGTGCCGTTCCGCCCTCCCGACAGAGGGAGGTGGCGATGTCACGAAGCTCCTCGGGTATCGGATCAAGGTTGACGTTCACGCCGAAGCCGACCACCACGAAATGGGTGAAGTCGGGCTCGGACTCCATTTCGCAAAGGATGCCGCAGAGCTTGCGTCCCTCGCAGAGGATGTCGTTCGGCCACTTGATGACAGGGCACAGGGAGGGGCACTCCGATTCGAGCGCCTCGTGGATTGCGGCGGCCGCGACGAGGGGGATTTCGGGAACGCGCACGGTCGGTACCGGCGGGCGCAAGACGATCGAGCAGTAGAGGTTCACGCCGGGCGGGGATACCCAGGCCCTGCGCATGCGGCCCCGGCCGCCCGACTGGCTGTCGGCCACGACCGTCGTCCCTTCTGCGGCCCCCTCCCTTGCCAGCGCACGGGCATGGAGGTTGGTCGAGTCGGCCGTTTCGAGGTAAACGAAGCTGCGCCCGAAAGCATGCGTCTCGAGAAGCGGACCGACCTCTTCGGCCACCGGGGCGCCGGTAAGCCCGGCAAGCCGGTACCCCCGCCCGCTGACGGCATCAATGGCATAGCCGGCCTCGCGCAGATGGGCCACATGCTTCCAGATTGCGCTCCTGGTGATGCCGAGATCCCGGCAAAGATCACCCCCGGAGACGAAGCCGTCCTGGCTGACAAGCCGATGGAGGATGCGGGAAGTGACGGGATTCATGGTGGATCGATGGGTGGCCGAATTTGTCAACCCGAATTTAGCACAAGGTTGACAATCGGGCAAAAAGAAATGATCGGTCCGATCCGTTGGATCAGTCAAATCGGCCTGGTCAGACCGATCGGAAGGGGTTAGTCATCGGCCCTGGCTCCGGCGGCGAGCTGGCGGTTCTCGTAGCTGGCACGGTATTGCTGGAGGCCCTGGAAAATACCGAAGGCGATTTTGGCCTGCTGCTCCCGGGAGCGGAGGATCTTCTCCTCATCGGGGTTCGAAAGGTAGCCGGTCTCGACCAGGATGCTCGGCATCGACGGCGTCCAGAGCACCATGAACCCTGCCTGCCGTACGCCGAAACCGTTGCTTCCGTAGCGCTCCGCCTTCCTGAGCACATCCTGGGCGAGTTCGGTGGACTGGGTCGCGAAGGCGCTCTGGGCCATGCTGCTCATGATCAGGAACTCGTCTGAGAATCCCTTGTAGGTCTCGCGGGCGTTCTCCTCCCTGGAGATGACCGCGTTCTCGAACATGGCGACGTCGAGCGCCGCCTGGGTCTTGTGCGGCCCGAGGATGTAGACCTCCGTGCCCCTGGCGCGGGTAATGGAGGGCGTGGAGTTGCAATGGATGCTGACGAACAGCTTGCCGGCGTAGCGGTTGGCGATCTTGCCCCGTTCGTTCAGCTGGATGAACCGGTCGTCCTTACGGGTGTAAATGACTTTGACGCCCGGCCAGCGCTGCTTGACGAACATGCCGAGGTCGGTCGCGATATTGAGGACGACGTCCTTCTCCTTCGTGCCCCTCGTCCCTATGGCGCCAGGGTCCTTGCCGCCATGGCCGGCGTCGATGACTACGGCGTCGAGCTTCCACTTGCTCACGTCGCGGCTGAGCTGCTGCTGGATCTGGCGCTCCTTTTCGGTCCTGCGGATCGCCTCGACGTCGACGTCGCTCATCACGTAGAGCAGGTAGGCACCGGTTTTGGGATCGTACTGGAAGGAGGAGGACTTGAGGTTGAGGGCGGAGGTGTTGAGGGCGACCGTAAACTGGAGGGCCCCTCCCGGCAACTGAAGCGGCGTGACCGACCTGACCACACCCCCGTCCGAATACCGCTTCGTGAGCCGGGCCAGGTTGCCGCTGGCCTTCTCGATGGTGAGGTAGGCGTTACCGTTCTCGTCAGGCCTGAGGTACGAGGTGACGCTCTCGCCACCCGAAGCCACCATCCGCACCACGCAGCCGTTGGCAAGGGTCTCGACCCTGACATCCTCGATCACGGACTGGCCGGACGGGATCCTCGGCGGCACGATGGCCTGCGGCTGCCCGGGCTGGGCCGGAGCCGGTGCGGGACTCGGATCCACGGCGTCATCGGGAGGAAGAAGCCCTATGGAGCGAAGCGGGCTGCCGGAGCGGCGGCCGGAAACCGATGCCCGGATATGGCCGTTCGAAACATCGTAGGTAAGGTCGCGGTCGAGCCAGAGCGCGAAGATCCGGCATGCCTGGGTAACCGGCAGGTAGATGCGCCCCTGCCGCAACACCGGTGCGGAGGGGAGCTGGAGCAGCCGCTTCCCGGTGCTGCCATCGGCAGGCACGATCAGCGAGAAGCTGCTGCCCGGCGAAAGAAGGAAGCTGGAGCCCGGTGTGCCGAACCCTTCATCGATCTGCATCCTGGACCCGTCGAACACGTTGCGAAGCCTCAGTGCGCGTGACATGGAACCGACGTCGACCAGCAGTGCGGAGTTGTCCCTGATGCCCTGGACCTTGATGTTGTATCCCTGGCCGGAGCCCGTCGAAACCTGCATGAAAACGGAAACCGGAAGGGGTTCGGCAGCAGCCGGCCCGTGGACGAACAGGACAAGGAGCGAGAGAAGGCCGGCGAGGCGAAGGAATAAAGAGTTGGAACGTTCTGGCATTGAGAGGTCTTCTTGAGATAGTCGGCGATTCAGCCTTTAATTATACTAATAAATATCGCTGCCGCCATCGTCGTTCCCTGTTTTTGCCGCCCCGAACAGCAAGACGCTGGACGCGGCTTCAAGCCGAATTTGTTTTTTGGGAAGCAAGCCCTATCTTTTCGGACATCATTCTCCATGGCACCCCCTTCGTTATCGTCGAAAGCGGTTCGAGTGCCGATAAATCCCAAAGCATCAGGGATCAAGCAAATGCCTTCCAAAAGCTTCACGCCGTCAGCCAAGAACAGGACCCTCATTGTTGTCGAATCCCCGTCCAAGGCAAAGACCATCAACAAGTACCTTGGCGACAACTATACCGTCTATGCCTCGATCGGCCACATCAAGGACCTTCCCAAGAAGGAGATCGGCATCGATTTCGACAACCACTACGAGCCGCGCTACGAGGTCATTGCCGGCAAGGAGAAGGTGGTCCGGCAACTGAAGAAGCTTGCCGGCGAAGCCGAAAGCATCATGATCGCCACCGACCCCGACCGTGAGGGGGAGGCCATCGCCTGGCACATCTCCAACGAGATCGAGTTCGCACAGAAACCGGTGTTCAGGGTGCTGTTCAACGAGATCACCAAAAAAGCGATCGTGGAGGCCATCGGCCAGCCGCGGCAGATCGACTACCGGCTCGTACGCTCACAGCAGACCCGGCAGGGGCTCGACAAGATCGTCGGCTACCGGATAAGCCCGTTCCTCTGGAACGTCGTGTATCGCGGCCTTTCGGCAGGCAGGGTGCAGTCGGTGGCCCTGCGACTGATCTGCGAGCGTGAAGCCGAAATCGACGCCTTCACCCC
The DNA here is from genome assembly GCA_013335115.1 of Chlorobiaceae bacterium. GTDB lineage: Bacteria > Bacteroidota > Chlorobiia > Chlorobiales > Chlorobiaceae > Chlorobaculum. The sequence goes on from JAAXWQ010000002.1 coordinate 179,558, forward strand.
CCAGGAGTACTGGACCGTGTCCGGTGACTTCGTCACCCCTGAAAAGGAGACCTTCAGGACAAAGCTGGTCAAGATAAAGGGCGAAAAGCCCGAAATCACCAATGCCGGGCAGGCGGAAGCGATCGCATCGGCCATCCAGGGGCGCCTGTTCGCCGTCAGCGACATCGTCCCGAAAGTCATCCAGCGACGCCAGCCCCTACCCTTCACCACCTCGCTCCTGCAGCAGGCGGCATCGAACCAGCTCGGATTCGGCTCCCAGAAGACCATGAGGGTCGCCCAGCAGCTCTATGAAGGCATCGAGATCGGCCCGGAGGGTGCCATGGGCCTGATCACCTACATGAGGACCGACTCGACCCGCATCAGCGGCGAGGCGGTCGGGCAGGCACAGGAGTACATCACCCGCCAGTTCGGCAAGGAGTATATCGGGCCCGGCAGCCCCGCAAAGGCCGGCAAGAATAGCCAGGATGCGCACGAAGCCATCCGCCCGACGACGGTTGCCCGGACTCCGGAGTCGCTCCGGAAACACCTCTCGTCCGACCAGTTCAAGCTGTACGAGCTGATCTGGAAGCGATTCCTCGCCTCGATGATGGCTCCGGCAAAGATCGAGCAGACACGCGTCGACGTCGAAGACCACGAGAAGGAGTTCATCTTCCGCGCCACCGGAAACCGTACGGTATTCCCCGGCTTTTTCAGGGTCTACGACGACCAGCAGGAGTTGGACTACGAGGCCCAGAAATCGACCCGTGACGAGGTGGAGAAGGAGCTTATCGTCAAACTGCCCGAACACCTCTCGCTCAAGGATGCCCTCGCCCTTTCGGAACTGGACCGCCGCCAGAGCTTCACCAGGCCCCCGGCACGCTTTACCGAGGCGAGCCTCGTCAAGGATCTCGACAACTACGGCATCGGCCGCCCGTCGACCTACGCATCGATCTTTTCGACACTCCAGGATCGGCGCTACGTCGAGCTCCAGAAAAAGAAGATCATCCCGACCGAGCTCGGCAAAGATGTGTCGACCATCCTGGTGGCAAACTTCCCCGAGCTGTTCAACGTGAAGTTCACGGCGGAGATGGAGGACGAGCTGGACAAGGTCGCCTCGGGCGACGACGACTACGAAAAGGTGCTGGATGCGTTCTACCGCCCGCTCGAGTCGGCACTGAGCAACCGGAAGGCGGAACCGGTCATCCCCCAGAACCGCGAAGCCGCGGTCTGCGAGAAGTGCGGCAAGGGGCGCATGATCGTGAAATGGACCACCAGCGGCAAGTTCCTCGGATGTTCCTGCTACCCGGAGTGCAAGAACATCAAGCCGATCGCATCCTCCAAGGCCAAACCGAAGGATACCGGCATCGCCTGCCCGACGTGCGGAGAGGGGCATATGCTCCTCCGGAACGGGCGGCTCGGCCCCTTCCTCGCCTGTTCGAACTATCCGAAATGCAACACGCTGCTCAACCTGAGCAAGCAGCGGCACATCGAACCGGTCAAGGCCCCGCCGGTCAAGACCGACCTCGCATGCCCGAAATGCGGCTCGCCAATGTACCTGAGGTCCGGCAAGCGCGGCCCGTGGCTCGGCTGCTCGACGTTCCCGAAGTGCCGGGGCCGGCTCTCGTGGAACGCCATCGAAAAGGAGGTCAGGGAGCACTGGGAATCGGTCATCGCCGACCATCTCAAGGCCCATCCGCCGGTCTTGATCCGAATGATCGACGGCTCTGCCGCACCGATGACGCTCCCGATCGAGGACATCATCACCAGGGCGGAGGAGGCCGGGCTCGTCAGTACCCCTTCCGAGCAGGAGAGCGCCGTCACGTCATGAGCAGTGCCAGGCGATAGGTAATGAACGCGGCGATCCACGCCACCAGCACGACGTAGCCCGTGTAGGCAAGCACGGGCTTCCATGCCCCCACCTCCTTCTTCATCACCCCCATCGAAGCGACGCACGGGATATACAGCAGGACGAACACCATCAGGCTGAGCGCAGTCGCCGGGCTGAAGGCAGGGTCGCTCCTGAGGATCGTGGCGAGGTCCGCGGGCTGGTTGCCCGCATGGCCGATCGACACGATCGTGCCTAGGGTGGAGACCACCACCTCCTTGGCGGCAAGGCCCGTCACCAGCGCAATGCCGATCCGCCAGTCGAAACCCAGCGGGCTGATCAGGGGCTCGAGCAACCTGCCAGCACGCCCGGCGACCGAGTACTCGAGCTGGGCCGCCTGCGCCTTCGACTCCGCCAGCCGAACGGCATGCTCCTTCTGGTCGATGCCGGCTCCTGATGCCTCGATACGCGCCTTGTCACGGGCAAGACCTGCATCGACCTCCCGGCTGCGCGGGAAGTTGCTCGCGGCCCAGATCACCATGACCGCCGCGAGGATGAGGGTGCCGGCCTTCTTCAGGTACATCACGGCCTTCATCCTCGCCTGGAACACTACCGATGCAAGGGTCGGCCAACGGTAGGGCGGCAACTCCATGACGAACGGCTCCGATTCGCTCTTGAGTACGGTCGATTTGAGCATCCACGCCGTCCAGAGCCCAACGGCGATGCCGAGCAGGTAGATGCCGAACATGACGTTGGCTGCGGTCGCAGGAGGGAAGAACGCCCCGGCGAGCAACACGTAGAGGGGGAGCTTCGCCCCGCAGCTCATGAACGGTATGGCCATGATGGTTGCCAGCCGGTCCGATCGGCTCTTCAGGGTGCGCGTGGCCATGATTGCCGGGATCGAACAGCCGAATCCGGTGACCATGGGGATGAACGACTTGCCGTGCAGCCCGAACCGGTGCATCACCTTGTCGATCACGAATGCGGCCCGGGCCATGTAGCCGGATGCTTCGAGGAACGACAGGCCGATGAAAAGCAGCACGATGTTGGGCAGGAACACCACCACCCCGCCGACGCCGGAGAGGATGCCGTCGACAAGGATCGAGCGTGCGAGCGGGTCGGGCAGCCTCGGCGCAAGGGCCCCTGCGGCGAGCATGAACAGGTACTCGAGGCCACGGGTCAGGGGGGCCCCGAGGCTGAAGGTCATCTGGAAAATACCCCAGACCACGGCGAGGAATATGGGCAGGCCAAGCACCCGGTTCAGTACGACCGTGTCGATACGGTCGGTCAGGGTGGCCTTGCCGGCATGGGGATTGCCGACGCACTCCTGCATCGCACCGCGGATAAAGGCTTGGCGGTCTTCGGTGATAAGCACCTCCGGATCGGTCCGGTGCATCCGCTCGCATTCGATGATCGCCTCCTGCAGGGCAAGCTCCACACGGACCCAGACAGGATGCTGCCGCACCAGCCCGTAGGCTTCACGGTCGTTCTCGAGCAGCTTGATCGCCAGCCACCGATGGTTCGCGCCGTCCAGCTCACGTTCGTGCGACAGGAGGCCTGCGATCTTATCAAGGGCCCGCTCGACTTCGGGGCTGAAGGCCAGCTTGTTCTTGGCGATACCGATCCTTCCGTCGGCGACCCTGGCGATATGGTCGATCAGAGCCTCGATCCCCCGCTTCTGCCTGGCCGAAGTCGGGACGATATGCGAACCAAGCAGCTGCTGGAGCTGCTTGACATCGATCGATATCCCCTTTTCCTCGACCTCGTCGATCATGTTGAGGGCCACGAGCAGTTCGACCTCCATCTCCATGAGCTGCACGGTGAGGAGCAGGTTCCTTTCAAGGTTCGCCCCTTCGACCACGTTCACCACCACATCAGGCTTCTCGTCGATGATGAACCGCCGGGTCACGATCTCCTCGGGTGAAAAGGGGGTCAGCGAGTAGGTCCCGGGGAGATCCACGACCGTGATCCGCCGCCCCTGGTAATCAACGTACCCCTCGTGCTTCTCGATGGTGACGCCAGGAAAGTTGCCAACCCGCTGGTGCGCCCCGGTGATGGCATTGAACAACGAGGACTTTCCGGCGTTCGGATTTCCGGTAAGTGCCACCGTGATGTCGCGGCCCCCGCTCATGAGGCCTGCCTGACGCCGATGCCATCGGCCTCGGATTTCCTGAGGGTCAGGTACAAACCCTTGAACAGTATCTCTATGGGATCTCCCAGCGGAGCCACCCGGAGAACCTTGAGCTCGGTCCCCCTGATGAGGCCGAGGTCCATGAGGCGCCTGCGGACAAGCGAATTGACGCCGGTCGAAGTGACGACGGCTTTGTCACCGACTTTGAGTTGGGATAACTTCATCCAGATGCGAAGAGTAATGAATTACTGGTACTAATTAGAATTATTACAAATAACACCAGAGGCAAGGCAAAACGTTTCCTGCAGGACCTCGGGGGTGTTTTTTTCAGGTCATCCGTGGCCTATCGGTTGGCCGGCAAACGGGGGCCAAGCCATGCTCTTGCCGCCGATGAGGTGGGCGTGGATATGGCCGACGCTCTGCAGGGCGTCACGGCCGTTGTTGAACACGAGACGGTACCCGGATTCGAGCACCCCGGTCTTTTCCGCAACCGTACGGGCAGCCATCAGGATGTGGCCGGCGATCAGTTCGTCACCCTCGGACAACTGGCTCAACGAGGCAATGTGTTCGAGGGGAATGATCAGCACATGCGTCGGCCCAACGGGATTGAGGTCCCTGAAGGCCATAACGTAGTCGTTGCGGTAGACGACTGTGGCCGGAATGTGGCCGGCGGCAATCTTGCAGAAAATGCAGTCGGGATCGTATCTGGACATGTTGCCTGCTGGTTGGGGTTACGGACTATTTTTTCAGGGCCACGGAGATGGTGGCGTTTCCGGCGCTGCTCACGACGGCGATCGAGATGTTCCCCTTCTGCCCGGTCACGCTGCCGCCGTTACCGACGATCATGGAAGAGGCCTGGAATCCGCGCTCTTTCAGCAGCAACGCATACTTCTTTATGGCTTCCGGGAAGAGCTCCCCGGCCGCAATCGACCAGCTCACGCCGTCCGGGCTTTCCGTCCTGGTGACCGAATGGATGGTCCCGAAGGAGAATGGTGGCACCTCCGCAGGAACACCTGCCGGCCAGCCGACACCACCGGCCATGATCTCAACGGTCCGGCCCGAGGTTTCTATCGTGACGCTCTGTCCGCCATCCGGGACGGCTGAGTCTGCCTGCGTGGCTCGACGGGCCGACTTGCGGTCGGCATCCCCCTTGCGGCATCCGCCAAGCAGGGGCAGCATTGCCGCAAGCACGACCAGCCATCTTGAAATCCCTGGAAATTGCATGTTCGCCATAGTCGTTGAAGGTGTTGAGGTTCTTCGGTCAACTCCGGTATACTTCGTAATGTAATGAAAATTGTTCGGCCGCTGAGCGGCAGCGATCACGAATGCCCGCTCCGGGCTATTGCAGCGCCGCACCACTGAGCGAGCATGCCAGCACCGGAAACCGCTGCAAAAAGGGCCCCCGCGAGAAAGGTGCCGGGGGGGCCGAATACCTGCCAGAGCATGCCGGCCATGAGGCTCGAAACCAGTACCGCAATGCCGAGCACCAGGTTGAAGATGCCGAAGCCCGTGGCGAGCAGCGCCGTCGGGGCGCTGTCGGCGACCAGCTTCGAGAGGATCCCCTGGGTCAGGCCGAGGTGCACGCCCCACAGGACCACGCCCACCATGACCGCAACCGGCCCCCGGGCAGAGGCCAGGACGAGGTTCGCACAGACCAGCATGACGATCCCGGCAATCAGCTGCAGCCTCCCGCCGAACCGGTCCGCCATGAGGCCTGCGGGATACGAAATCCCTGAATAGGCCAGGTTCATCACCACCAGGACAAGCGGCACCTGGCCGGCCGGGAGGCCGGAGGCGAGTGCCTTCAGCACAAGGAATGCGTCACTGAACCGCGCCATGGTGAACAGTGCCCCGATCAGCACGACAAGCCAGTAGGATACCGGCAGCCCTGACAACCCGGCCATCCCGAAGGCAATGGTTCCAGCCTCCTTCGCCTCATCCTTCCGTGGCGGTTCCTTCAGGCCTGCGCCGAGCAAGAGGATGCAGAGCATTGCGGGAAGCGTTGCTGCCCAGAGGACCGTCCTGATATGGTTTGAAAAAAGTGCCATCAGCGCCACTGCGCCGAGCGGCCCCAGGAATGCCCCCGCCGAATCCAGTGCCTGCCTGAGCCCATAGGCCGCCCCTCGCCTTTCGGCCGGGGCAAGCTCCGCGATCAGCGCGTCGCGCGGTGCATCGCGGATTCCCTTGCCTACGCGATCGGAAAATCGGGCAAAAAAGAGTACGCCGACCGATCCGGAAAGCGGGAACAGCGGCTTGGAAAGTGCGCTCATCCCATAGCCGAGCAGCGCAAGCGGTTTGCGGCGCCGCATTCGGTCACTCCAGACGCCGGAAAAAACCTTCAGGATCGATGCCGTAGCTTCGGAGAAACCCTCGACAAGGCCGACACTGACCATGCTGGCGCCAAGAACGGTCGTCATGACTACCGGAAGCAGGCTCAGCACCAGCTCCGACGAGATGTCCATGAGCATCGACACGAACCCGAGTACCCAGATGCCTGACGGCAACCCGGCGTACCTCCTGTGCGCTCCTTTTCCGGCCTCCATCGTGCGCTCCTCCTGTTCATGACGAAGCCATGTCGACGCAACCGCAACAACTCCCCGGTTGAAACTCCCTTTTCCCGACGATACCATTTTGGTCGCCTTACCGTTCCTGCATCCCCTGAATTTTCTTATTATTGGCATATGCCACTAAAACAAGGAAAGCCCATGATATCACACACTCCACTCAGGAAGCTTGCAGCAGGCTTGCTCATGCTTCCGCTGCTACTCACCGCTACGGCTTGCACCAGGGACGGAAACGGGCGCGCCACCGGATCGGTCGGGGATATCGACGGCAACCGTTACGGAACCGTCGTCATCGGCGGAAAAGGCTGGATGACGGAAAACCTCCGGGTGGGACGATACAGGAATGGCGATCCCATCCCCGAGGTGCAGGATTCCTCTGCATGGTCCACCCTGGTGTCGGGGGCCTGGAGCAATTACGGGCATCGGGAAGAAAATGGCAAACGCTTCGGCAAACTCTACAACTGGCATGCCGTGAACGATCCGAGAGGCCTGGCGCCGGTCGGGTGGCATGTGGCGACCGACCGGGAGTGGACGGAACTTGCCGAATCGCTCGGTGGGGAAGCGCGGGCGGGGGAGGCCCTGAAGGCTCCCGGCAAATGGAGCGACCCGGCAGCCGGGGCGGGCAAAGCCAGCGGATTCGACGCACTGCCGGCCGGAGCCAGGCGTGATAATGACGGTGCGTTCGTCCTGCTCGGGCAGTTCGCCCGCTTCTGGACATCGACCCCGGCCGATGCGGCAAGGGCGTATGGGCGGGCGATGGAGTACTACGACAGCGCCGTAAGGAGGGGTGAGGTTAAAAAGGAGAACGGATTTTCGGTGAGGTGCGTGAAGGACTGACCATCGACCGGCAGGTGTGGAAACGCTTCCATCCTGCCGGCAGGGCAAAAAAGGGCTGGCATCACATCGAGAAGCTGATCGTCTTCTCCTTTTCAGCGAAGACCTTGGCGGCAAGGAACTCGCGGTTCATGCGGGCGATGTTGGCCACCGAGATCTCCTTGGGACACTCGGCCTCGCAGGCGTAGGTGTTGCTGCAGTTGCCGAAGCCCAGGCTGTCCATGGTGGCGACCATGTTCTGTACGCGACGCTCGCCCTCCACGCGGCCCTGGGGAAGCAGGGCGAAGTGAGAGACCTTGGCCGACACGAAGAGCATTGCCGAGGCGTTCGGGCACGAAGCCACGCAGGCGCCGCAGCCGATGCAGGCAGCCGCATCGAACGAGGCGTCCGAATCGTGCTTGGGCACGGGAATCGCATTGGCGTCGGGGATACCGCCGGAGTTCACCGTAACGTAACCGCCGGACTGGATGATCTTGTCGAAGGCGCTCCGGTCGACGATGAGGTCCTTGAGGACCGGGAATGCGCCACAGCGCCAAGGCTCGATGAAAATGTTCTCGCCGTCCTGGAACGAACGCATGTGCAGCTGGCAGGTGGTTACCCCCTTCAGCGGCCCGTGAGGGCGGCCGTTGATGTAGAGGCTGCAAGTGCCGCAAATGCCCTCGCGACAATCATGGTCGAAGGCGACGGGGTCGACGCCCTGGCTGATCAGCTGCTGGTTGAGCATGTCGAGCATTTCGAAGAAGGAGCTGTCCGGGGAGATCCCCTTGACCTCATAGGTGACCAGGCCGCCTTTATCCGCGCCGTTTTTCTGACGCCAAATCTTCAGGGTGAAATTCATGATCGCTGATTATTTATAAGAGCGTTGAGATGGTGTCACCGTTTCGAAGCGGAGCTCTTCCTTGCGCAGTTCCGGAGCAGAGCCTCCGTCCGTAAACTCCCATGCGCCAACGAATGCGTACGCATCATCGTCGCGCATCGCCTCGCCGTCCGGCGTCTGGTATTCCTCGCGGAAGTGGCCGCCGCACGACTCGTTCCTCTGCAGCGCGTCGCGGACCATGAGCTCGCCGAGCTCGATGAAATCCTGGACTCGCCAGGCTTTCTCGAGTTCCGGGTTGTACTCCTTCAGACCTCCCGGGATGCAGACGTTGGCGGCAAATTCAGCCTTCAGTTCGGCGATAAGCCCGAGCGCCTTGTTGAGGCCGGCCTCGTTCCTTGCCATGCCGCAGTACTCCCACATGATCTTGCCGAGCTTCCGGTGGAAATGGTCGACCGACTCCTTGCCATTGGTGTTCTTCAAGGCGTCAAGGCGGTCGCGGACACCCTTTGCAGCGGACTCGAACTCCGGAAGGCCCGTATCGATGCGCGGCGTGTGGATTTCGGCGGACAGGAAGTTGGAGATGGTGTACGGCAGGACGAAATAGCCGTCGGCAAGTCCCTGCATGAGCGCCGAGGCGCCGAGGCGGTTCGCGCCGTGGTCGGAGAAGTTGCACTCGCCGATCGCGTAAAGGCCGGGGACGGTGGTCATCAGGTCGTAGTCGACCCAGAGGCCGCCCATCGTGTAGTGCACCGCCGGATAAATCATCATCGGGGTCTTGTACGGGTCTTCGGCGACGATCTGCTCGTACATCTGGAACAGGTTGCCGTAGCGGGCCGCAATCGCTTCGCGTCCGAGGCGCTTGATGGCGTCGCTGAAGTCGAGGTAGACGGCAAGGCCGGTGCTGCCCACGCCGAAGCCGGCGTCGCAACGCTCCTTGGCCGCCCTGGAGGCGACGTCCCTGGGGACGAGGTTGCCGAAGGCCGGATAGCGGCGCTCGAGGTAGTAGTCACGGCGCGCCTCAGGGATATCGGTCGGCTTGATCTCCTTTTTACGAAGCTTTTCGACGTCGGATTTTTCTTTTGGAACCCAGATGCGTCCGTCGTTGCGGAGGCTTTCGCTCATCAGGGTCAGCTTCGACTGGAACTCCCCGTGGACCGGGATGCAGGTCGGATGGATCTGCGTGAAGCAGGGGTTCGCGAACAGGGCACCTTTCTTGTAGGCACTCCAGGCCGGTGTGACGTTGGAGCCCATGGCGTTCGTCGAAAGGTAGAACACGTTGCCGTAGCCGCCGGAAGCCAGCACCACGGCGTGCGCGGAGTAGCGCTCGACCTCGCCGGTGACGAGGTTGCGCGCGATGACGCCCCTTGCCTTGCCGTCGACGATCACCACGTCGAGGATGTCCCTGCGATTGTACAAGGTCACGTTCCCTTCGGCGATCTGGCGACTCAGTGCGCTATAGGCGCCGATGAGCAGCTGCTGGCCGGTCTGGCCGCGCGCATAGAAGGTCCTCGAAACCTGCGTGCCGCCGAAGGAGCGGTTGGCCAGCAGGCCGCCATACTCGCGGGCGAACGGCACGCCCTGGGCCACGCAGAGGTCGATGATCTGCGGACTGATGGAGGCAAGGCGGTAGACATTCGACTCGCGGGCGCGGTAGTCGCCACCCTTGATCGTATCATAGAACAGGCGGTAGACGCTGTCTCCGTCGTTCTGGTAGTTCTTGGCCGCATTGATGCCGCCCTGTGCTGCGATGCTGTGCGCACGACGGGGGGTATCCTGATAGCAGAACACCTTGACGTTGTAACCGAGCTGGCCAAGTGTCGCCGCCGCCGAGGCGCCAGCAAGTCCGGTGCCGACGACGATGACGTCGAGTTTTCGCTTGTTGTTCGGATTGACCAGTTTGCACCCGGACTTGTAGGAGGCCCATTGTTCAGCCAATGGACCCTTGGGTGCCCCTGCATTCAGGTTAATCATGTACGGTGTTGTTTGCAGTGTCGTTCATGGAGATCGGACGGAGATGCAGGAGCGTCACCTGGAGAACATGACCCAGAGCGGAATGATCATGAACCCGCCGGCGACGACGACCGAATAGATCGTGCTCGCTGCCTTGACTGCCCCGGTGTACTTGGTGTGGTTGAACCCCATCGTCTGGAAAGCCGCCTGGAGGGCATGGTTCAGATGGAACCCGAGGAACAGGAACCCGACCATGTAGGCCGCCGAATATCCCTTGTCGGCGAACAGCACGAGCGTCCGGTGGTAGAAGTCATGGCGTTCCACACCTGCAGGAGGTGCGACCAGGCCGATCTTGATGAAGTAGAAATCGATGAAATGAAGGGCGAGGAAGATCGTCACGATGATGCCGCTGTGGAGCATGTACCTGGAGAGCGGGGAGGTTTCGCTGAGGTTCCGGTGCTGGTAGCGGACCGGCCTGGAGGCGCGGTTCCGGATACTGACCAGGAGGCCGAAGAGCATGTGCAGGAGGAATCCGCCGAAGAGAACCACCTCCATGCCCCTGATCACCGGATTGGTGCCCATGAAGCTTGCCGCCGCCGAGAAGGCGCGCCCGTCGTCGTTGGCGAGCAGCAGCAGGTTGATACCGAGGTGAACCAGGAGAAACACAACCAGGAATAATCCGGCGAGAGCCATGATCACTTTGCTGGTTATGGATGATAATTTGCGCGAGGAGCTGTCCATAATCCTTTTGGTTTCGATAGGAAAGAACAGTTCCAGCAAATGCTGACAAGAATGACGCAAAGGTAACGCATCCGAGCCAAACTTCCAAAAAACGCATCATAACAATAGTTACAACACAGCCACAGATAAACGGGGGTAGCTGCCGGCATATCTTTCAGAACAGAAGTGCAGCGACTAAACCCTCCGTATGGTGGCCGAAGAAAAATAATTCACGGCCAGAGGATCGCCACTGCCCTGACCGGGCAGGCTTCGGCGCCACGGACAGGCAGCGGGAATACGGCCAGCGTGCATCCTGACGGAGGAAGGAGATGGAGGTTCGCCAGGTTTTCGACCAGTAGCACGCCCCTGCGGAGCAACCGCAGGTGGACCGGAAAGCCTTGCGAATCGAAGGTATCGAAGGAGGGGGCGTCGATGCCTACGCCCTTGAGCCCCATGCCGGCGAGCCATTCGGCAGCTTCGTCGTCGAGCACCGGATATCCGGAGCCATAAGCCGCTTGTCCCCAAAATCGGGCCCATCCCGTATGGAGCAACACGAAATCCGCCGCGCCGATTGCCGTGCCGTATGGCTCCAGCAACCGCTGCCGGATGACGCCATCCGTTACGGCGCAGGCATCGATTACCGCGACCCTTCCCATGAACTGCCCGGGCACGAAACGGTCGATTGTCGCCGCACCATCGATCAGGTGGGCCGGAGCGTCGAGATGGGTGCCCGTATGGGACGACAGGTGGATCGACTGTTCGGCGAACCCGTCATCGTTGACGGTCGCGAGCGGCAGGAACTCGGGGGCGGGCGTGCCCGGCCAGAGAGGCATCTCCGGGCAGATGGGGTGGCTGAGGTCGATCACCTCGACCGACCCGGGGGTTTGTTGCTGCATCATCGGGATTTGGCAAGGCCGGGAACAGGGATTGGCCGGCCGGCCTCGATTCTGCGTGCGATGAATCCCGTGACCTCGTTGACGGCTGCCAACCTTTCGCAGTCGCAAAAGATCTGGTGGTCGGTCTTTTCGAACCAAGCCACCCGCTTGTCTGCCGCCGGGGTGCCGAGGGCCTGCATGACCAACCCTGCGCTTTCCGGCAGGACAATGCTTTCATGCCTGCCGTGGAGGATGAGCGCCGGGGCCCGGACCTCGCTCATGACCGGTATCGTCGCCTCGAGCAGGTCGAACATCGACAGGATTGCCCGGGTCGGGGCCCACCGGTACTGCTCCGGCATGATGGCGACCTCCGGATCGGCGAAACAGGCCTGCATATCCCAACGATCGACAACCCTGCCGACCAGCGGAGCAAGGAAATGGAGCGGCCTGCCGGGAGCCAGGGGGGAGACGATCCTCAGGGGAGGAGTCGCCAGGATGACCGAATCGACCAGCTCGGGATACCGCGCCGCAAGCTGCAGGGCAAGGAGCGAACCCATGCTGTGACCAAGGACGACGAGCGTTCCCCCGGTCCCGGCTGCTGCAATCAGGGCATGTGCGGCATCGTCGAGCCAGTCGTGCCAGGTGACGCCGCGCAGCGCATCGGGCGAGGCCTGCCCATGGCCACGCAGCAACGGGGTAACCAGTTCGAGGCCGGTCTGCCTGACAGATTCGAAAAGCGGCCTCACGCTTTCGAGGTTTGCCGTGAAACCGTGCAGTATCATTACTCCCGTGAGCCTACGACCGCCACGGCCATCGTTCCCCTCGATCGTCATTCCTTATGCATGCCTATGTTGAGATAAATGTCCCGCAACTCCTCGCGCCACGCCGACAGGGCTCCTGTCGAAGAGCAAATATACCAAGGGCATCGTGGAAATTCTCGCGAATTGGCTATTTTTTCAGAATGGAACGGACCCTCCGGCATGAATCGTTCCTGAAGCATGACTGTACCATGACCATAAGAAAATACCTTCCGGCGCTCTTCGCGCTCCTGCTCCTGGGCCTCGGCGCCTGCACTTCGACTCGAGCGCCGTACACCCCGGCGCGAAGGAGCGGACTCTCACCCGAAGAGGCCTACCGCCTCGGCAAACTCAAGAACGACCCCTACATCATCGCGGGCAGGGTCTACGTTCCCATGAGCTTCGACCAGGTCTACGCCTACGAGGAGACCGGCATCGCCTCATGGTACGGTCAGGAGACCCTCGACCAGCACAACGGACAGCCCACGGCATACGGTGAAATATTCGATCCCGGCCGTCCGAGCGCAGCCCACAAATACCTTCCGCTGCCCATGATCGTCAGGGTGACCAACCTCGAGAACAACAAATCAATCGAGGTACGGGTCAACGACCGGGGTCCATTCGTCGATGACCGCGTCATCGACCTGAGCGCCGAAGCCGCAAAGCAGCTCGGCTACTACGAAAAAGGCACCGCAAGGGTCAAGGTGGAATCGGTCTACCGGTAGGGGGGGGGAATGAAGAATGATGAATGATAAGGGATGAATGATGAATGAAGAGGGATGAGGGATGAATTGCAAATCCATCAACATTCATTCATGATTAAAGTTACATGCAGTTACATGCACCGTGCAGCAGGATAATTCCCCGTACATTACCGGGCGAACGTTTCAGTTCGCCATTCGGATAGTTGCACTTTGCCAGTGCCTGGAAAAAGAGGGGGCTGTTTCTAAGGTGCTGTCAACTCAGCTGCTGAAATCAGGCACTTCTGTCGGGGCGAATGTAGAAGAAGCTCAGGCCGGGCAAAGTAAAGCTGACTTTACCGCCAAAATGTCCATAGCCAGAAAAGAGGCTCGTGAAACGAATTACTGGCTCAGACTACTGAAAGAATCTCAAATTTTACGATCAACCGACCTTGATTTCCTGCTTGAGGAGTCGGACCAACTGATTCGAATCCTGACCAGCATCGTAAAGTCCGCTCAAAAAAATAAGTGCTGAATGGCGAATCACGCGATTCACAACTCAGCACTCATCACTCATCATTCATCACTCATCATTCATCATTCATCACTCATCATTCATCACTCATCATTCATAACCCTTACCGCTTCATCACGGCGGCGTCTTCCATGAACTTCTTCAGGCCGGCGTCGGTCAGGGGGTGGTTTGCCAGCTGTTTGATGACCGAGAAGGGGATGGTGGCGATGTCGGCGCCGATCATGGAGGCTTCGACGACGTGCTGCGGGTGGCGGACGCTGGCCACGATCACCTCGGTGAGGTAGCCGTAGTTGTCGTACATGGTTACGATCTGCTCGACCAGGCCCATGCCGTCGGTGCTGATGTCGTCCAGCCTGCCCACGAAGGGGCTGACATAGTCGGCACCTGCCTTGGCGGCGAGCAGCGCCTGGTTGGGCGAGAAGACCAGCGTGGCGTTGGTCCTGATGCCCTGCTGCGAGAGGTACCGGATGGCCTTGAGGCCGTCGACGGTGAGCGGGCACTTGACGACTACGTTTTCGTGGATGGCCGCAAGGTCCTCGCCCTGGGCGATCATCTCCTCAGACTTCAGCGTGGTGACCTCGGCGCTGACCGGGCCATCGACGATGTCGCAGATCTTCGAGATATGCTCCTTGAAGTCGCTGTAGGTGAAGTTCGACGGGTCCTTCACGATTTTGGCGATCAGCGACGGGTTGGTCGTGACGCCGTCGAGCACACCGAGTTCGGCCGCGGCGCGGATCTCGTCGAGGCTTGCCGTATCGATAAAGAATTTCATTGGTTTCCTCCTCAGGCGTTGACGGTTTTTGCGTCGAGCATGGCATTGAAATTCCTGGCCGGGCGCCCCTGCCAGTTGCCCTTGTGGTAGGCGTAGCCGGCGATGAGCGGCATGGCGATCGTCGCTTCGGCGTAGACCATCTGCTCGAAGACCGTGTCGACCTTGCCCCAGGAGCTGGCCTCTTTCAGCGTCGAGCCGGACAGTGCGCCGTCGCGCTCGTCGGCCACCGTGACCTGCACCGCGTAGGTGTGCATCGAGACATCCTCGTAACCGAGCACCTCGGCCGCGACGACGATGTCCTGCGTGAAGTTCTTCGGCACGCCGCCGCCGATCATGAAGATACCGGTCTTGTCGTTCTCGATCTTGATCTTGGTCAGTTCACGGAAGTCCTTGACCGAGTCGATGGAGACGTGGCTGTCGGGGTTGTGCCACTGGTGGTGCACCAGCCCGAAGCCGGCGGAGCAGTCGGAGAAGGCAGGGCAGAAGATCGGCACGCCCTTCTCGTAAGCCTTGTAGACGATGGAGTTCCTGTCGTGCCCCTTCTCTTCGATGTAGCGGCCCATCTCGACGATGAACTCGCGCGAGGAGTAGGCGCCGGGCTGCATGGAGTTGGCGATAACGGCCGTGGTGTCGTCGCAGATGCGGAGGTCGTCCTCGTCGATGTAGGTGTCGTAGATACGGTCGATGGCGAGTTCGCGAAGCTCGGAGTCGTCAGCGAACTGGCTGCCCTTGTAGTGCTTGAAGCCGAGGGCTTCGAAGAAGTCCTGGTCGACGATGTTGGCGCCGGTCGAGACGATGACGTCCACCATGTTGTTGTCGAGCATGTCGACGATGACCTGCTTGAGCCCGGCGCTGATGAGCGAGCCTGCAAGCGTCAGGATGACGGCGCAATCCTTGTCCTTCTGCATGAGGTCGACGATCGTCGCGGCCCGGGCCAGGTTCCTTGCCTGGAATGCCATGTCGGCCATCTGCTCGACCATCGGGACGACGTTGTGCTTCTTGATCTCGATATGCCTGATCGGTTCCTTCAGAAACTCGCCTTTCTTCAAATCTTTCTGCATGGTGGCTCCTGTATCTTCAGCTTTGCTGGTTAAAGTGGCTTCATTTAAACAAAAAAAAAGAGAGCAAGCTGACTATATCACACATTCACATTGCCGGATGCTGCTTCCTTCCGGATCTGACATGGTTGGGCAAGAGAATGTTGTATAGGACTTGCTCTCCTAAACTGGATTTGTTTTTATTGTCGAATGCAATTAAAAACAAGTTGTTTAATATAGCGCTCCGGGGACAAAAAAACAAACACCACGCTTTTATCTTTAGACGAACTGTCATAACTTCAAAAACAATTAACAGATAGGCCGTCAACACCCACGGTGTTTTCCGGCAGGGCCACGAATCACGGCGATATGTCGACACTACGGATTTTAAGCGGGATGCGGCCGACCGGCCGGTTGCACCTCGGCCACTACACTGGAGCCCTCGAGAACTGGATCGAACAGCAGGAGCTCCTCCAGCCGGACGGCACGAGGGCTTACGAGACCTGCTTCCTGATCGCTGATTACCACAGCCTTACCACCTCGCTCGACACCAGCAGCATCTACGGCCATACGATCGACATGCTCATCGACTGGCTCGCGGCCGGCGTCGACCCGGTGAAAAGCCCGGTATTCCGGCAGTCCCAGGTCAAGGAGCACGCTGAATTGTTCCTGGTCTTCTCGAACCTGATCACTACGGCACGCCTCGAACGAAACCCGACGCTGAAGGAGCAGGTGCGCGACCTGAACATGGACGCCCTGTGCTACGGGCACCTCGGCTATCCGGTGCTGCAGGCCGCCGACATCCTGCTCTACAAGGGCAACGTCGTCCCGGTCGGCGAAGACCAGCTCCCGCACGTGGAGATCACCAGGGAGATCGCCAGGAAGTTCAACAGCCACTTCCCGCACCCGGTCCTCGGCGAGGTGTTCCCGGAACCGTCCCCGAAGATCACGAAGTTCTCCCGCCTGCTCGGCCTCGACGGCAAGGCGAAGATGTCCAAATCGCTGGGCAACACGATCCTCCTCAGCGATACGCCTGAAGAGATCGCCGGCAAGATGCGTAATGCCGTGACCGATACGCTGAAGGTCCGTCGCAACGACCCCGGCCGCCCCGAAGTCTGCACGGTGTACAGCTACCACCAGAAGTTCACGAAACCGGAAGATCTTCCGGAGATCGAACAGGGATGCCGTTCCGGATCGCTCGGCTGCGTCGACTGCAAGAAGATGTGCTCCGCGGCGATCTCCGCCGAACTCGCGCCCATGCTCGAACGACGCCGCCACTACGAAGCACGGCCGGAGATGGTGCGGCAGATCCTGCACGAAGGCGAGGAGAAGGCCCGGCTGATCGCAGGCGTCACCATCGCGGAAGTCCGCGAAGCCATGCATCTCGGGGAGGCCGGCGCATGAGCGACAGCCCGAAGGCATTCATCTTCGACATGGACGGCGTGCTCACCGACAACATGAGGATGCACGCGCAGTCATGGGTCGACCTCTTCGCCGACTACGGCCTGCAGGGGCTCGACCCGGAGCGGTACCTCGTCGAAACCGCCGGCATGAAGGGGCTCGACGTGCTCCGCTACTTCCTCGACCCCTCGATCTCGACCTCCGAAGCCGAGAGGCTGACCGAACTGAAGGACATCCTCTACCGGGTGATGAACCGCGAGGCCATCAGGCCGATGCCCGGGCTTGAGGGCTTCCTCTCGTCGGCGGCGGATGCCGGCATCCTGCTCGGCGTCGGTACGGGTGCAGGCCCGAAGAACATCGCCTACGTGCTCGGGCTGCTCGGCATCGAGTCCCGGTTCTCGGCGGTGGTGGGCGCCCACCAGGTCAGCCATGGAAAGCCGCATCCCGAGACTTTCCTCAGGGCGGCCGAACAGCTTGGCGCAAACCCCGCATCATGCATCGTCTTCGAGGACGCCTTGCCTGGTGTGGAAGCGGCGGCTGCCGCGGGCATGCGCTGCGTCGCCGTCACGACGACCAACGCCCCGGAAGCGTTCACGGGCTTCGACAACGTCATCACGACCATCGACCACTTTTCAGGGCTCCGGCCAGAAACGCTGCACGCCCTTCTCTGGCCGCGTGCAAACAACGACATTGAGGTAAACCGATGAGAGACTTCTTCATCCCGTCCATCCAGGGGGCCCTGCGCTCCGCAGGCATAGAGACCGACAGGGAGATCCAGATCGAAAAGCCGGCCGACAAGAAGTTCGGCGACTTCTCCACGAACATCGCCTTCCTTCTGGGCAAGGAGCTGAAAAGGAATCCCCGGGACCTTGCCGGCGAACTGATCGGCCACCTCTCGTTCCCGGAAGGCAGCGTCGTCAAGTCCGAGGTGGCCGGCCCGGGATTCATCAACTTCCACCTCGACCCGGCATTCATCATGCGTTCCGTGCGCGAGGTGCTCTCGTCGGGCGATGCGTTCGGCACCAGGGGCATCGGCGCCGGCCAGAAGGCCATCGTCGAATACGTCAGCGCCAACCCGACCGGCCCGCTGACCGTCGGGCGGGGCAGGGGCGGCGTGCTCGGGGACTGCATCGCCAACCTCATCGCCACGCAAGGCTACGAAGTCACCAGGGAGTACTATTTCAACGACGCCGGCCGCCAGATGCAGATACTGGCGGAGTCGGTCCGGTTCCGCTACCTCGAGCGCTGCGGCCTCCAGGTCGAATTCCCCGACGGCCACTACCAGGGCGACTACATCCGTGACATCGCCGAGACGATCTTCATCGAACACGGCGACGTGCTCGCCGCTTCAGAAAGCCTCTCCATCTTCAAGGAGACTGCCGAGGGAATCATCTTCTCATCGATCAGGAAAACCCTTTCCCGCCTTTCGATCAATCACGACTCCTTCTTCAACGAACACACCCTGTACCGAGTCGAAGAGCGTGGTATCTCACCGAACCAGGCGGTCATCGAAGCCCTCGACGCCAAGGGGTTCATTTCCAGGCATGAGAACGCCACCTGGTTCACGACGACGAAGCTTGGCCAGGAAAAGGACAAGGTGCTCATCAAGTCGTCGGGCGACCCCAGCTACCGCCTTCCTGACATCGCCTACCACGTGACCAAGTTCGATCGGGGATTCTCGCTGATCGTGAACGTCTTCGGCGCTGACCATATCGACGAGTATCCCGACGTGGCCGAGGCGTTGAAGATCCTTGGTTACGACACGGGCCGCATCCGCGTGGCAATCAACCAGTTCGTCACCACGACGGTCGGCGGCCAGACCATCAAGATGTCGACCCGCAAAGGCAACGCAGACCTTCTCGACGATCTGATCGACGAGGTGGGCGCCGATGCGACTCGGCTCTTCTTCATCATGCGCAGCAAGGATTCGCACCTGAACTTCGACATCGATCTCGCAAAAAAGCAGTCGAAGGACAACCCGGTATTCTACCTCCAGTATGCCCATGCGAGGATCTGCAGCCTGCTTCGGATGGCATCGAAGGAGGCCGGATTCGACGCCGCGGCCTCGACCGGCGAAAACCTCGACCGATTGGTTGAACCGGTCGAGATCGAACTCGGCTCCGCCCTGCTCGACTTCCCTGAGGTGATCCAGTCGTGCCTTCGCTTCCTCGAACCGCAGAAGATGGTCGAATACCTGCACGGCATCGCCGAACTGTACCACAAGTTCTACCAGGAGTGTCCCATCCTCAAGGCAGAACCGACCCTGTGCGCAGCAAGGCTGGAGCTCTCGCTGTGCACGCGGCAGGTGCTAAGGAACGGGTTCTCCCTCTTGGGGATCTCCGCGCCTGAATCGATGTAATCGGAAAAGGAGGGGCGCTCAGCGGTACAGGCCATTGGCCTCGATATAACCGGCTATGGCCCGTGGCAACAGATGGGCCACGGGCTCTTTTTTTGCAAGAAGGTCGCGCACCCCTGTGGCCGAGACCGGGATATCGAAATCTACGAAACGGGCCGGAATCAGCTCATGGGACCGAACTCCGCCGCCGGTAGCGCCGCAATCCCTTCTGGCGAACACCACGACGGTGCAAAACTGCGGAATCATCGAAGACTCCATCCAATCCGGCATATCACGGTAACTGTCCTCACCGACGATCAGGAACAGCTCGTCAGCAGGGTATTCAAGCCGCAGGCGGCGAAGCATATCCACCGTGTATGAAGGGCCGGGCTGTTCGAGCTCACGGGCATCGAGCGTCGCGACAGGAGATGACCGGTTTATTTCGGTGACGAGCAGGCCGGCCATCAGCAGACGGTGGTCATCGGGAGCGTCGGAAGGTGATTTGAAGGGATTCCGGGATACGGAGACGAGCAGCCGGTCGAGGCCCAGGATCTCGCAGGCAAGAATGCAGATGGCCAGGTGGCCATTATGCGGCGGGTCGAACGATCCGCCGAAAACGCCGATGCGCACGGCCGGTGAAGTCAGGGATTGGAAAATTTCCTGAGCACTTTCTTGTAGGTGCCGTCGACCTTGTCCTTCTTCTCAGGGAAGTGCTGAAGGTACTGTTCGATTGCCTGACGCGCCTCGAACCACTTGTTGCGCCTTACCGCCATATCGATCCTGCCCATCCAGGCGGGTTCGTTCCAGGCCGTATCGGAGTAGTTGGCGATGACCTGGTCGTAATACATGGCGGCAGGGCGGTACTTCTTGAGCTTGGCGTAATGCGATGCGATCGAGAACCTGTTGTGGGCAAGTTTTTCGCGCAAGGTCGCTATGGCAGCATTCGCATATTTCGCAGGGGACTGCCCGGAGAGTTCGGCCATCGCCTTTTCGTATTTCTCCCGGTACTGGGCGTTATCGGGCTTCAGCTTCAGCAGCTCCCGGTATGTCTCGACATCACTGACAACCCGTTCCGAATCCTGGGACGGGTACTGGTCGAGGTAGATCCTGAACTCGTTGATCGCATTGACCGTGTACTCCTGGTCAAGCTCAAAATGGGGAGAGAGCTTTTCATACGACCGGGCCAGCTGGTACTGTGCATCCTTTGCATACGGGGATTCCGGGGTCTGCTGGAGGAGGCGGCGGTAGATCTCGGCAGAAAGGAGGTACTGCTTTGTCTGGAAGTAGGACGACGCGAGCGAATGCAGCACCTTGTCCTCAAGCGGGGTCGCCCTGGTGGAGAACATCAGCCCCTCGAACTTGAGGATGGCGTTGTCGTAATCCTTCCGGTCCATATCGACCATGGCCTGGCGGTAACGCTCCTGCACAGGGTCCGTGTCAACTGCCTCTTTTGAGGACGAGCAGGCTGAGAGCAGCAACGTCAGGCCGAGCAGGGCAGGAAAGAACCTGCGCAACGGCATGCCGGAATTCGATTTGGACATGGACAGATCCTTGAACCTTGGTTGACAAGAGTGGTCCCCGCCGCTGGAAACGGACAAGGGATAAGGCTTTTCAGGTAAGCCTGCCGGGCGGACCGGGCTGGATTTGTGGAGCTTAGGGGAGTCGAACCCCTGACCTTCTCATTGCGAACGAGACGCTCTACCAACTGAGCTAAAGCCCCGCAACATAATTGTGCATGATACGAATTTTCATACTGGGCTCAAAGATAACCTTTTTGCCCCCACAAAAAAAGCCTGCTTCGCGGCAGGCTTTTACTGGAGTATCCCTCTGTAGGTCAGGCCGTTGCCGAAGAAAGCGATTTGCGGAGCAACTGAAGCTGGTGGCTGACGCTGCCGTCGAGGATGGTGTCACCGATCTTGGCCGTGAAGCCGCCGATGAGCGACGCGTCGAGAGACATCTTCGCACGAATCTTCTTGCCGGTCCTGGATGAGAGGCTGTTGACCAACTCACGCGCCTGCTCGTCGGAGAGCTTCACGGCGCTCTTCACATCAGCGTTGAGGTAGCCGTTCTTCTCGTCGAGGAGGGCGTTGAACTCGGTCACGACTTCAGCGATGAGATTCGCCCTCTTCTTGTGCGAAAGCAGCTTGAGGAAGATCATCGTCTTGTCACAAACCTTTCCGCTGAAAATCTCTTCGAGGATGCTGGATTTCAGGTCCCCCTTGATGAGCGGGCTCTTGAGCGCCAGCTGCAAGTCCCGGCTTGCGCCGAGGACTTCATCTATCTGCTGAAGGTCAGCGGTAACCGTCTCCAGAAAATTACCGTCAACAGCGACATCGAGCAGGGCTGATGCATATCGACGGCTTGCGATTGCACTTGACATAGTTCCGGAGTTTATTTCAGTTACGCGATGCGGCTAATTCCCTGATCATCTCATCGACCACCGCCTTCTGCTTTTCAGCGTCGAGTGCCGTCCTGATGATTTTTTCAGCGCCCTTGACCGCCATGTCGGCGACCTCGTTACGGAGCACGTCGAGTGCACGGCGCTTTTCCTGTTCAATTTCGTCTTTGGCCGCAGCGATCATCTTCTGGGATTCCTGCTGAGCCTTCTCCGTAAGCTCTGTGCGTACCTTATCGGCATACTCCCTGCCTTCCCTGATGAGACGGTCGGCTTCGGAATCGGCCCTGGCAAGCAACTCCTTGTTTTTCTTCAGGATCGCTTCGGCCTCATCCTTGGCGGAATGTGCACGATCGATCGCAGACTGGATGCCTTTCTCCCGCTCCTCGAGCATCGAAACGATCGGGCCCCATGCGAATTTGCTCAGGATGAGCATCACGATGAAGAAAGAGATAGCGGTCCAGAAGATCAGTCCCGGATTCGGGTTGAGAAGACCGCCCTCGAGCAGAATAATCCCTGACGTAAGCATGAACGCTGTTCGTTAATCGGATTGAAAAAAACCGTCTGCAGTCTCTCAGCGATACTGCAGACGGAGTAAGCTATGGCAGAAGTGCATTACTTCAGGGCGAGAAGAACGCAGATAACCTCACCGAACAGAGCAACACCTTCGATAAGAGCTGCTGCAATGATCATGGTGGTGCGGATATCGGACGTAGCTTCAGGCTGACGGGCCGTGCCTTCGGCTGCGGAAGCTGCAATGTTGCCGATACCAAGACCAGCGCCGATAACTGCCAGACCGGCGCCGATACCGGCACCTAAATAACCCAAACCTTCCATCTTTGAATTGCCTCCGTTTATTGTTTGTATAAAGCGAATGCTACCTCTTGTAGCGGTTCTGAAAAATAGTCCAGGAACTTTTAAGATACGATTTCTTTTTCAATTCCTCACCCATGCAGCGACACGCTCAGTGGTGGGCTCCTTCAACGGCATGGTCGTCATGTCCCTCGTGGGCGGTCGCAAGCCCGATGAACAGGGCAGACAGCATCGTGAAGACGAACGCCTGCAGGAATGCGACAAACAGCTCGAGGAGGTAGATGAAAATGGCGAACGGGACCGATACGGCCATGGCGACGACATAGCTCTTCAGGATGAAGGCGATGAAGATCAGGCTGTAGATGATGATGTGGCCAGCGGTCATGTTCGCAAAGAGTCGGATGGTGAGTGCGAACGGCTTGGTGAACTGACCGATGATTTCGATCGGCACCATGATGATCCAGAGCGACCAGTGGGTCCCTGCGGTCAGGTGCTGCAGGTATCCCTTGACACCCTGCGCCTTGAACGCCGCTGCCTGGGTGATGACGAAGGTGAACAGGGCGAGCGTCAGGGTCACGTTGATGTTGCCCGTTGCCGTTGCGCCATAAGGGATCAGGCCGATCAGGTTACAGATAAGGATGAAGAAGAAGACCGTTACCAGGAACGGCACGAACTTTTCGTAGCCGTGGCCGATGTTCGACTTCGCGACGTCGGTCCTGATGAAATCGATGAGGGCTTCGATGGCGTTGGCCATCCCCTTCGGGGACTCCTTCGACGAAAGGCTCTTGAAGCTGGCGCCGACGGTGAGGCCGACGACCAGGAGGACGGCGCAGGCGAGCCATACCATCACGACGTGCTTCGTGACGGATATGTCTATTCCGAAAGGTTTGGCTGCGATTTCAGGAAGGTGGATCTCGCCGAACGGCTCGATAGGGTACACCTTGTTGTCGAGGATGTGGTGCATGATCACTTCGCCGGGCTTCTCCGCGCCCTCGGCTTCATGGGTGGCGGTCGCCTCTGCCGGGGCTACCCCTTCGGGTGCTGCCACGGTTGCCGGCCCTGCCGGCGCCGCTGCTGTTGCGGACTCCTTCACCGGGGCCTCTGCCTGGGCGGTGACAGCGAACACATGGCTGTTCAGGCTCAGGAGGACAGGCACGACCAGTGCCAGGATTCTTGAAATCGCTTTAACTCGCATGACGATTATCCGTTTCTTGCCGCGTTTTTTAGTTGATTCCTTTTCTGGTATCCGAGGATCTCGACGACCAGGTAAATGCAATAAAAAGAGATGAACGACACCGCGAAATCGATCGGCCTGACCAGATGGAGCAGGTTGATGACGAGTACGAGGGCCATGATGAGCAGGAGCCTCATCGCCACGCCGCCGAAGACGACCAGGGTGAATACCCGCGATTCCTTATCGAATGCATATTCAAAGAGCACATACCCTGCGAGGGTGTTGACGGCGACTATCGCCCACGCCGTAAAAACGGACATCAGGTCGACGGGATATCTCGTATATCCCCAGTAGACTACCCCCCATAAAATGACGGACAAGATAAATAACTTTAACAGAAAATCAAACAACGGCTTCATAACTCTCAATCTTCTTGTTCGGATGTTTCAATTGTCCCTTGTTCGTCCCTCATGCTCCCGGTTCGCCTTTTGCACGACCTTCATGAGCACCAGGCCCATGCCGGCCATGCCCACCAGCACCCCGGCAAGCATCAGCAGCGGCGAGGTTCCGAGCTTCGTGTCGGCCCAGTAGCCGAGGAACACGAAAAAGGCGAAGCTTGCCGCAATCTGCAACCCGATGCCGAAGTAGTCGGAAAGAGCCCTTGCCGAGCGACCGAACTGGTCTGTGAATTTATCCTTTTTCCCATCATTGCCTAACATGATAACCATCCTTCCCCGAAACGTTGAATGAAGCCCGGCCGGCCCGGCTTCCAGTCACAGGTGCCCCGTCTCCCCGAATACCTGCCGGTAAACGTTCCAGGTCGATTCGATAAGGGTTTCCGGGCTGCTGTACCTGGGGACCCACCCGAGCAGTTCCCTCGCCATCTTCGACGAAGCGACCAGGTTCGCCGAATCACCGGCGCGCCTCGGCGAGATCGTCGCCGGGATCGGCCGACCGGTCACCCGCCGCGCATGCCCGATCATCTCGAGCACGGAGACGCCGTTTTCGCTGCCGAGGTTGACCGAAAGGCTGCGGCCATGCTTCACGACATATTCGAAAGCCGAGACGTGTGCGGCCGCAAGGTCGCTGACATGCACATAGTCGCGGATACAGGTACCATCCCTTGTCGGATAGTCGTCACCGAACACGGAAAGCCCAGGCCTGACGCCGAGGGCCGCCTCCATGACGATCGGCAGGAGGTTCTCGGGGTTGCGCTCAAGCCCCCGTATGCGGCCCCCGATATCGTATCCGGCGGCATTGAAATACCTTACCGCAGCGAACCGGAGCCCCTTCAGGCGGTCGTACCACTCCAGGATCCGCTCGATCTCGAGCTTGGTGAACCCATAGTAATTCTCGGGCTCCTTCGGATGCCCCTCGTCGATCGGCAGGTACTTCGGACTGCCGAAGATCGCCGCGGTAGAGGAGAAGAGCAGGCACCGGATTCCATTGTTCGCTGCCTGGTTGAGCACGGCGACCGTTCCGCAGATGTTCGTGACGGAGTACTCCTCAGGCCGCTGCATGGACAGGCCTGCGGCCTTCAGCGCAGCCAGGTGGACGCACCCGTCGAACCCGCGGCGCATCACCCCGGCAAGCTCCGCGTCGCAAAGAATATCGCCGCGGACGAACTCCGCCTCCCCGAAGAGGTTCTCCTCCCTGCCGGTCGAAAGGTTGTCGAACACCGTAACCGCATAACCACGGTCGAGGAACTCCCTCGTCACATGGCTTCCGATATAACCAGCCCCCCCGATGACAAGTATTTTCATCTCTTTTCAGGTCGTAATTTTTTTGAAAAGAAAGATAACACATCCGGGCTTCATAACCCGTAACATGTGACGCGTGATGCGGCGAATCGAGGAATTCAGGAAAGGGACTGCAGGGAATGAACGGACGACAGGGGCGCAAAGGAAGTCCCTCGTCACCGGACACTCGTTACTCGTCACAACGCTTCTTATCTTAACCGGAAACAAATAATAACCGCCGAACCATCCCGCCATGACCGACCATGGACAACCGCACCTGATCGAACCGGAGATCTTCCGCAGGTTCCCCGGGCTCATCGCCCTGCAGACCACCCGAAAAGGAGGCGTGAGCGAGCCGCCCTTCGAGTCGCTGAACCTCGGCAGGAACACCGACGACGATCCCGCATGCGTCCGGGCAAACCACGAGGGGCTCTGCCGACACCTCGGCATCCCGGACGAGAGCCTCGTGCTCACCGTCCAGGTCCACGGCACGTCGGTCTGCAGGATAGGCCTGCCCGGCAACGTCAGCGGCTTCGATGCCCTCATCACCGACACCGCGGGCATCTACATCGCGATCGGTACCGCCGACTGCTACCCCGTGCTGATCCATGACCCCGAACACGGAGCCTCCGGAGCAGTGCATGCCGGCTGGCAGGGCACCGTAGGGGAGATCGTGGCAAAAACGCTCAAGGCGATGGCCGAATCCTTCGGAACGCGCCCGGAGGACTGCTTCGCCTGGGTGGGAACAGGAATCTCCGGTGACAACTACGAGATCGGGCCAGAAGTGGCCGAAAGGTTTGACGAGCGCTACCTCAGACCATCGCCGGGCGACGACGGCAAATACCTCCTCGACCTCTCCGCCGCCAACCGCGACCAGCTCGTCAAAGCCGGCCTCCCGGTCGTCCAGGTCGAATGCTCCTCCTGGTGCTCCTCACGGGACCAGAAACTTTTCTTCTCCTACCGCCGCGACCAGGGCCGAACCGGCCGGATGCTCAGCATCATCGGCATCAGGCCTTGCGGCTGATGCCCTGGACGGCGACGAGCATGGTGCCGAGTTTCTCCTCGAGCGCCTTGAGCAGGGCGAGTTCTTCGGGTGAAAGGTCGTCGGGCACGACGTCGTAACCCGAAAACGAGAGCAGGGTCTTGCCCAGTTTCTGTTCGAGCGAGCGGATCTCGTCGACCTGCTCCGGAGTCAGTTTTGAAAGGGTCGATAACATGGCATCTCCTGTGTTTACCCCGGTACGGCGTGCCGGGCTGCTTGAGGGGGGACCATCTGTACTCCGCACTCCACGGTTCAAGTAACGATTTTCCCGGGGAAAGGCCAACTGGCCGCCCCCGGAAACCGTGCCGTCACTCCGGGCAGGTACTCTTCTTTCCGTAGATCTCGTGGCCCCTTCGCAGGATCTCCTCACGGAAGTCGGGATGGGCGATGCTGGCCATGGCTTCGACGCGCTGGCGGAGGTTCCGTCCGTACAGGTTGACGATGCCGTACTCGGTCACGACGTACTGGACGTGGGCCCGGGTGGTCACGACGCCTGCGCCGGGCCGGAGCTGCGGCACGATCCTCGACTCGCCCCTGGCCGTGACGGAGGGTAGTGCGATGATCGGCTTGCCTCCAGGGGAGAGGGCTGCGCCGCGGATGAAGTCCATCTGGCCACCGACGCCGGAGAAGTGCTTGACCCCGATGGAGTCGGCACAGACCTGGCCGGTCATGTCAATTTCGATGGCGCTGTTGATGGCGGTGACCTTGGGGTTCTTCCTGATTTCGCGGGTATCGTTGATGTAATCGGAAGGGAACATCTCGACGAGCGGATTATCGTCGACGAAATCGTAGAGCTTGCGGGAGCCCATCAGGAAGCTGGCGACGATGATCTCTTTGTGGGTCTTCTTGTAGCGGCCGGTGATGACCCCCTTTTCGACCAGGTCGACCACGCCGTCGGAGAACATCTCGGAGTGGACCCCGAGGTCCTTGTGGCCGCCGAGTGCGGCAAGCGTGGCGTCAGGGATGGCCCCGATGCCCATCTGCAGGGTCGCACCATCCTCGACAATGGAGGCGATGTACTCGCCGATCCGGCGTTCGGCATCGCTCAGCGGGTGCGGCGGGAACTCCGGCAACGGCTCGTCGGACTCGACGAGGGAGCTGATCTTGCTGACATGGAGCAAGCCCTCCCCATGCGTCCGCGGCATATGGGGATTGACCTGGGCGATCACATGCTTTGCGGTATGGACGGCCGCCAGGGTCACGTCGACCGATACGCCGAGCGAGCAGAAGCCGTGGCGGTCGGGTGGCGAGACGTGCACCAGGGCGACGTCGAGCGGCATGATGTCGTTGTAGAACATGGACGGGACGTCGCTCAGGAAGATCGGTATGGCGTCGGCATCGCCGCACTGGACGGCCGAGCGGACATTCTTGCCGACGAAGAATGCGTTAAGGCGGAAGCTCTCCTGATACTCCGGCTGGACATAGGGGGCACGCCCCTCGGTGTGCAGGCTCACGATCTCGACGTCCCTCACGGACGGTGCCCTGCCGACCAGGGCGTCGACGAGCCGTCGCGGGGTTGCCGCCGCCGTCTGGAGGAACACGCGGTCCCCTGATTTGATGGCCATAACGGCTTGTTCCGCCGATATCATCCGATAATGCATGAAATACTCCTTATGGTGAACGGTTACTGCCGGCACCGCGGGTTCCGGTGTCTCGCCTGGCGCGACCGCTCCGGAATACACCACCACCGGCAGCTGCAGAGTCAAGGAACAAAGATCAAATGCGGGAAGGAAGCACAGGAAACCCCTGGGCTCCCTTCCCGCAATCATATGATAACAAATATCTTACTAAAATGGAGCCCCGTTTTTCCTCCGGAGGTACGCCGGTGTGTCGGGCTGCTCTTTCCGAATCTGCTCGTCATCTTCTGACGGGGCCTTCATCGGCCCCGCGCCGGTTGAAGTCCTGCCACCCGGCAGTTCGGAGGGCTCGTTGATCGGGAGGTTTTTCCTGATATACGCGGGAATCCTGAGGTCTTCGCGGGGGGCTTCCGGATAACCGCCCTGCTGGATGGGCCTGACCTGGCCGGCGACAGGGACCTGCCTCGGGTTCCGGGGCTCTTTGGTGCCGGTCTGCACCGTCGGGCGCTGCTCCTCGCCGGGCTCCTGCCTCTTGAACCCGGTGACGATCACCGTGACGCGGATCTCTCCGGAGACCTGTGGCTCGTCGACATAGCCGTTGATGATCTTCGCTTCGCCGCCGACCTGCTCCTCGATGAAGTTCATGGCATCGGACATGTCGCGCATGGTGACGTCGCCGGTAATGTTGACCAGCACGCCTTTGGCACCCCGGACCGATACGCCGTCCATGAGCGGGCTGTTGATGGCGTCCGATGCTGCCTTGAGCGCCCGGCGCTCACCGGCGACGGCGGCAGAGCCCATAACGGCGTCGCCGGCACCCTGCATGATGCTGCGGACATCGGCGAAATCGACGTTGACGTGGCCGTGGCGGGTGATGATGTCGGCAATTCCCTTGACGGCCCGGTAGAGGACGTCGTTGGCCATATTGTAGGCTTCCGTGGCGCTGACCCCCTCTTCGGCGATGCTGAGGATCTTCTCGTTTTCGACGACGATGAGGGTATCGATGTACTTTCGGAGCTCGGAGATGCCGCTGTCGGCGATGCGGGCCTTGATCTGCCCCTCGAAGCTGAATGGCCTGGTGATCACCCCGATGGTGAGGATGCCCATGTTGCGGGCGATCGATGCCACGACAGGTGCTGCCCCGGTACCGGTTCCCTTGCCCATGCCGGCCGCGATGAACACGAGGTCCGCACCGCGAAGCTGCGTGGCGATGGTCTCGCGGTCGTCCTCGGCGGCCTGTCGGCCCTTTGCCGGGTCGGCCCCGGCTCCGAGCCCGTTCGTGGCCTTCTTGCCGATCTGGACCCTGAGGGGCGCCTTGGAATTCAGCAGGGCCTGCCGGTCGGTGTTCAGGACGACGAACTCGGTTCCGCTGATTTTCCTGTCGATCATATTATTCACGGCATTGCCGCCACAGCCGCCGACGCCGACGATCTTGATGCAGACGCCGCCACCCTGGTCGCTGTCGAACAGCCCCGGGTCAAGTTCAAATGCCATGATATCCGTTTCCCTTTGTCATGCCTGTTGTATTGTGCTCTATAACTGGTTCCAGAAATCCTTGAGCTTGTTCATCCATGGATTGGCACCCCCAGGCCCCGGCTGGGGCTTGGACTTCGGCTTCGGCTGCTCCTGGGCGCCTGCAGGCTCCTGGACGAGCTCCGGCTCCATGACGGGCTCCTCCCTGGCCGGCTGTTCAACCATACCGCAGTCCTGGTAGGCGCTGTTCTGCAGCGAGTGGGCGACCAGGCCCATGACGGTAGCATACATCGGGTTGTTGATCGACTCCTTGATGCCGCCGGAGACGCCTTCGGGATAACCGGTCCTGACGTCGAGGCCGAGGATCTCCCTTGCCAGTTCCTCGGTGCCGGGCAGCAGCGAGCCGCCGCCGGTGATGATTGCCCCGGCGTTCAGGTACTCGTAATAGGCGGAGCGCCTGACGATGTCGCGCGCCAGCTCGAAGATCTCCATCATGCGGGCCTCGATGATCACGGCAAGGGAACTCTTCGGGAAGGATTTGCTCGGCCGCCCTTCGATTCCGTCGATCACGATCTCCTCATCCTCGCCCATCGACTTCGTGCTGGCGCAGCCGTAACGGATCTTGACCTCTTCGGCCACGTCGTTGAGGGCCTTGACGCCGTAGGCGACGTCGTGGGTCACGTCGTTGGCAGCGACCTTGATCACCTCGGAGTAGCGGATCGCCCCGTCGATGTAGATGGCCACCTCGGTGGTGCCGCCGCCGATGTCGATGACGACGACGCCGCTCTTCTTCTCACTCTCCTTCATGACGGCAAGGCCGGAGGCGACGGGCTCGAAGGTCATGGCACTGACCTCGAGGCCGGCCTTTTCGATGCACTGCTTGATGTTGCGGATCTTGGTGCGGAGCCCGACGACGATATAGGCGCTGCCCCTCATGATCGTGCCCGCCATGCCGATCGGGTCGAGCACCCCATCCTGGTCATCGACGATGAACTCCTGCGGGATGACGTGGATGATCTCGTGGTCGATATCGAGGTAGCGGATGTTGGTCTTCGCCTTTTCGAGGAAACGCTTGACGTCCGAATCGTTGACGATGCCCGACTGGTTGACGCTGATCTCGGAGTTGCTGTAGATGCAGTGGACATGGGCGCCGGAGATGCCGACATTGACCCCCTTGATCCTGATCGACGACTCGCGCTCGGCATCGGCAACGGCCTTCCTGATGGCATCGACCGTCTTGTTGATGTTCACGACGGTCGCACGATGGAGCCCCTCGGAGTTCGAGCGGCCCTTGCCCAGCACGTTGAGCTTGCCCATGTCGTCTTTCTCGGCGACGACGACACAGACTTTCGTCGTGCCGATATCGAGTCCGATTACAATATCGCTTTTCAGCATTTCTCCAGTTCAATGATGTTCATCGGGGCGAAGGCTTTAAGGCCGGTGGCGGCGCCGGGGTTGCAGGCGCAGGTGCGGGAGCGGTTACGGTCGGGGCCTGGGCGGACCCGGCGACTTCCGGCTCCTTGGCGAAAACCCTTTCCCGGAATCGAAGGTCGACAGACTCATAGCAATCGAGCCCCTTTTTTGCAATAACCTTTTGCCAGAATATCTCGAATTTTTTCAACTTTTCCTTGAAGTTGCCGTCATTGCCGAGAATAAATCTGATCGGTGATCCGGAGACGAGAAACCATGACTGGCTGGCGGGCGCAAGATGGATTTCACGGAGCATGAGGCCGGCATATTCCGACTGGGCGAACGCCTCGATCATGCTTTCGAGCATGCGCTCCTCGACGTCGGCCATACGCCAGGTCCCGGAGCGGGCCGGCGTTGCCCCGGAGATGCCGTAGACCTGCGGCAGGCGGTGGAACCTCGACGACACGGCCTTGTCCGGCAGCAGGAATCCCTCGGTATCGATGATCATCGGGCTGCCCTGGAATACGGTGGCCGCCATCGGCTCGCGCTCGGCGATCATGACCCTGACGATCCCGTTGAGCTCACGCGAGATCTTCGCATCCCTGATGTAGGGCTCCGAGGCAAGCACCTCGAGCAGCTCCTCTTCGCGGAGACCGTCAAGCGTCCGGCCGTTGAACGGCGAGAGCAACCGCAAGACCTGCTCCCTGGCGACCAGTTTCGTCCCGACGACCACCACCTTCGTGACCACGACGTTGCGTTTCCATCGGGACGCCTGCCAAGCCAGCGATGAGATGGCGGCAAAGAGCATCAGCAGGACCACCGTGACGACCGGAGGAGAGGCGAACAGGCGAAGGAGCTTCCCTTTCGGGGAGCCTGGACCGCCCTGCTCGTGCATCTGGGCGCCGTCGGGGCCGGTCTCGTCAAATGAATGGGACATGGGTTCCGTTACGGTTATATCCGACAAGGACGAGTCCGGGTTCGAGTTCTACCCCGAACCGCTGCCGCACGGCTTCCCTGGCATGGCGCACCAGTTCGAGCACGTCGCCCGACGATGCATTGCCGTTGTTGAGTATCCGGTTGGCGTCAGAGTCCGAGAACTGCGCCCCTCCGCAGGATGAACCCCTCAGGCCGCAGGCGTCCAGGAGCTCCCCGGCCGTCGCCGGCTCATGGCCGTGCCGGGGATCGGGATCCCTGAACACCCTGCCGGAGAGCGCATGGGACGGCACGGGCACCGCATCCGGAGTAATGGCCGGCGCAGCAGGGCGGGCCCTGCCGGAAACCTTGCGCAGCTTGAAGCCCGCACCGAGGATCACTTCTGCCCCGAGGCCCCGCTTCCCCATGCCGGCCTGCAGCTCCCCGTTCCGCAACCGCCTCGTGCGGCCATGACGCAGGACGTCGACCCATTCGAGGCAGTCGCAGGCCATGCGGCCAGGGGTTCCGTCAATCCTGCAGAGGGCGCCTCCCACGGTACCTGCGCCGGTACCGAAGTCCCCCAGGCCACCGAGGGAGGCCTTTGCGGTGCAATCGGTCAGGTCCGAGATGGCTGCGCCGGCATCGGCCTCAACCACCTCTCCGTCGACAGCGATCCTGTCGAGGTAGTGGGTCGCGATCACCGTGCCGCGAAACCCCTCCTCGTGCACCACGAGGCGACTGCCCCTGCCGAGGATGAAGAACGGCAGCCCGCGCTCCCTGAAATAGCCGAACGCCCGGCACAGGTCGCCCCGGTCCCGGGGTTTGATGAAATAGTCTGCCGTGCCACCGATGCGCAGGCCGGTGTAAGGGGCCAGCGGCTCGGCCACGGCAATCGGCCCTTTGATGAGCCGGAAGAGTTCCTGCGTCGAGATCATCGGCTACCTTCGGTTTCCGCTCCGGCGGGATTGCTGCATGCGGCGGCAAACTGCGTCGCCGTGTGGGTGATGTCTCCCGCCCCCATGAAGAGGATCAGTGTCCGGCCGGAGGCGAAGGGGCGAAGCGCAGCACCGAGTTCGTCGCGATCGGCCACATACACCACACTCTTCGCGCCCGCCTTGCGCGCGGCCTCGGCGACCAGTTCCCCGGTGACCCCGGGGTAATCGGCTGGTTGCTCGCGCGAGGGGTAGATCCCGGCGACAAAGACCTGGTCAGCCCTCGACAGCGCCCACCCGAACTCGTCGGCGAACTCGACGGTCCGCGAAAAGAGGTGCGGCTGGAACACCGCCACGACGCGATGGCCTTTCCATCCATCCTTGGCGGCCCGGACGGTGGCTTTGACCTCCGAAGGGTGGTGGGCGTAGTCGTCGACGACCAGAAGGCCGTCGGCACCGGAATGCTTCACCTGGAACCGGCGGCGCATGCCGCTGTAGCGTGCGAGCCCGTCGATGATCCGCTGCGGATCGAGCCCCAGTTCAAGGCCGGTGGAGAAGGCGGCCAGCGCGTTGAGGACATTGTGCCGGCCGGGTACGCCGAGGCGGACCCCCTCGTATCGCCCGCCGAACGCCTCTACCGTGAAGCGGCAGCCCGACTCGCCGAGTTCGATCTCCGACGCCATGACGTCAGCCGGCTCCTCGATGCCGAAGGTGATGCATCGGCGGTTGAGGCGGGGAATGAGCCTCCTGATCTCGGGCCAGTCGACGCAGCAGACGACCCTCCCGTAGAAGGGCACCTTGTTGGCGAACTGGGCGAAGCAAGAGCGCAGCTCGTCCATGGTGCCGTAGGTGTCCATGTGCTCCGATTCGAGGCTGTTGATGACCGCAATGGTCGGGGTGAGCTTCAGGAACGCCCGGTCGTACTCGTCGGCTTCGATCACCATGTACCGGCCCTCGCCGACCACGGTGCTCCCTTTGAGATAGTCCGACACTCCACCGATCATGACGGTCGGGGACTCCCCGGCGTCGATCAGCATGGTGGCGATCATGGCCGTAGTGGTGGTCTTGCCGTGGGTGCCGGACACGCAGATGCCGGATTTGTAGCGCATCAGTTCGCCGAGCA
Source organism: Chlorobiaceae bacterium (assembly GCA_013335115.1). Lineage (GTDB taxonomy): Bacteria > Bacteroidota > Chlorobiia > Chlorobiales > Chlorobiaceae > Chlorobaculum. Next base: position 213,400 of record JAAXWQ010000002.1, read on the forward strand.
TCTCGTCACGCTTGATGACCGGGATGCCGAGCTTTTCGGCCGCCTGGATCTCGACGTTGCTCTCTGGCCTGACGGCAGAGGAGTAGACTACCACGTCGCTCGTACCGACCTGCCCGGCCTGGTGGCCCTGGTAGATCACGGCGCCGAGGTCCCGGAGCTTTTCGGTCACCTCCCCCGAAGCCAGGTCGGAGCCGCTGACGCCGAAGCCCGACTTCAGGAGCAGTTCAGCTATGGCGCTCATGCCTGCCCCGCCGATGCCGACGATATGCACGTTTCTCGTTTTTCCCAGTTCCATCGATGAGGAGTCCTTATTGTTTTGAAAGTGCGGTGATTCTTTCCGCCAGCTCCGCCGCCGCCGCGGGATGCCCCTGGCCCCGGCTTGCGGCACCCATGCGGTCAAGCGCGTCGCGGTCTTTGAGCGTCGCCATGATCGTCCCGAACGCATCCTCCCCGCCGAACCGGCTGTCGTCGATCATGAGGGAAGCGCCGGCCTTGACCAGGGCCAGGGCGTTGTGGCGCTGGTGGTCCGCCGCGGCGTAGGGATAGGGCACGAGGATTGAGGGCTTGCCGAGGTTGGTGAGTTCGGCGAGGGTCGAGGCACCGGCCCTGCAAGCCACGAGGTCCGCGGCCGCGTAGGCAGGACCCATCTGTTCGAGGTACGGCGCGACCCAGAGCGAATCAGAGGAGGTGACCTGCTCGCGGATCCTCGGGAAGTCGAGCGATCCGGTCTGCCATATCAGGTTGACCTTCCCGGAAAGCTTCGGGGCGAACCTGAGCATCGCGTTGTTGATCGACCTTGCGCCACGGCTCCCACCGAAAACGAGCAGTGTCGGGCGGGAGGGGTCGAGGCCGAAGCTGCGCCGAGCCGAGCCAGGATCCCCGGCATCGAACGAACGGGCAGGGTTGCCGGTTACGAAGACTCCGGTGCCGCGCTTGAAGAAGCGCCGGCTCTCTTCGAACGAGAGGTGCAGCTCGGTAGCCCGTCGGGCAAGGAGCCTGGTCGTCAGTCCGGGAAATGCGTTCTGCTCCTGGATCAGGGTCTTGCGCCCCATGAACTGGGCTGCAAGCAGCACCGGGGCGCTGACGTAGCCCCCCGTACCGACCACAACGTCGGGACGCTCGCGCCGGATGAGCGAGGCCGACTGCAACACAGCCGACACGAAGCCGGCGAGCACGCCGACATTGTCGACGAGGTCGCGGAGCGATCGTCCGCGCTTCAGGCCCCTCGACGGAAGCAGGTGGAGGCGGTAGCCCAGGCGTGGCACTTCGGTCGCCTCGATGCCCGAGGCAGTGCCGGCAAACGAGACAGAAACCCCGGGGTCGGCCTTCTGCAGCTGCGCAGCCATGGCGATGCCCGGGTAGAGGTGGCCGCCAGTTCCCCCTCCGGCGAACAGTATCTTCACAACGCGCCTCCTTCGGCTTCGGGGTTGGGGGTGGCCACGGCTATCGCCTCGGCCCGCTTCTTGTATCTGGAGATACTGACGAGGATGCCCACGCCGAGCGAATTGAACAGCAGGGCCGTGCCGCCGTAACTGATGAAGGGCAGCGCCACGCCGGTGGTCGGCAGGAGGTGGCTCGCCACGGCGATGTTGACGAACGCGAAGAGCGAAATGGCGATCGTAATGCCGATCGCGACGTAGCGGCCGAAAATGTCGGGGGCATGCTTGGAGATCACGATGCCGCAGATGAAGAAGCCTGCGAACAGGGTCAGCACCACCAGCGCACCAATGAAGCCGTACTCCTCGCCAATGACGACGAAAACGAAATCGTTGTAGGAGAGCGGCAGGTAGAGCTCCCGCTGCTTGCTGTTGCCGACGCCGAGCCCGACCATGCCGCCATTGCCGAGGCCGATCAGCGCCTGGATGACCTGGTAGCTCATCTGCTTCGGGTCCGAACTAAAGAAGGTGGCCAGGCGATAGACCCGGTATGGCGCCGCGATGGCGAACACCGCCGCGATCGGGATGAGCATCGATGCTGTGGCCAGGAGGTACTTGATCCTGATGCCGCCGATGAACATCAGGATGAACCCGATGAGGGCGATGAGCGATGCGGTGCTGAAATTCGGTTCGAGGGCCACCAGCGCCACGACCGTCATCAGGAGGAGCAGCAACGGTGAGTAGCTGTCGTGCAGGTCCTTGATGTACTCCTGCTTCTCGCTGATGAGCCTCGAGAAGTGGAAGATGATCGCGTACTTGGCCAGGTCGGAGGCCTGGAACTTGAACGGGCCGAACCCGAGCCATCGGGCGGCGCCATGGATGACATGGAGCAGCTTGAGCATCAGGAGGGCCGCAAGCAGTCCCATGCTGATGAAAAGCAGGATCTTGCTGATCTTCATGAATATATGGTAGTCGACCGCGCCGACCCCCACGATCAGCAGCATGCCGGCGGCCGCGAAGGTAAGCTGGCGCCAGAGGAAGTACTGCGGGTCCGAAAACTTCTCTTCCGCCCATCCGGCCCCGCTGCTGTAAACCACGATGATGCCGATGCACATCAAAAGGGCGACGATCAGCAGCAGCAGCTTGCCGGCGACGCCGTCGCCGCCGCCACGCGCCTGCCGCAGGGGCTCCGGCGTCCCGACTGCAGGAGCCTGTGTCACTTCTACGGTGTTCATGCCGAAAGCTCCCTGACCAGTTGCTTGAACTGTTCCCCCCGGTCCTCGAAGTCACGGAACATGTCGAAGCTCGAGCAGGCGGGCGAAAAGAGGACGGTCGAGCCGGGCGCCCCGGTACGTGCCGCCTCGGCGACCGCCTCGCGAAGCGAACCTGCCTTCACCACCTCGACGACGCCTTCGAACGCCGCCGAGATCTTCTCCTGCGACTCGCCGATGGCGACGATGCAGGCGACCTTCTCCTTCACCAGTCGGGCGACGGAGCCGTAGTCGTTGCCTTTGTCGCGCCCCCCGGCAATCAGCACCATGCCTGCCGGCACAGCCTGCAGCGCCTGGCGCATCGCGTTGACGTTCGTCGCCTTCGAGTCGTTGATCCACTCCATGCCGCAGGCCGACCCCGCGAACTCCTGCCGGTGCTCGACGCCGCCGAACTGCACGAGCCCCTCGCGGATCGCCTCGTCCGATACGCCGGCGGCCCTCGCCGCCGCGACCGCCGCGAGCGCGTTGTAGAGGTTGTGCTCACCCCTGAAACTCGGCTTGACGAACTCGTCGACCCCGATGGCCTGCCCGGCCGAACCCGGCTCGACGATCGCGCCGTCGCGCACCGTGACGCATCCCCCCACCCCGGCCTCCAGGGCACACTCTCTGAGGCCGAAACGTACGACACGGAAGGGCCGGGGCCCCTCTTCGGCGAAGTGCTCCCTGAGCATCGGATCGTCATGGTTGTAGACGACCGTCCCGTCCGCGCCCATATTGGCGTGGATCCTGAACTTGGCCGCAGCGTAGGCGCGGATGTCGCCGCCATAGCGGTCCATGTGGTCCGGGGTGATGTTGGTCAACACCGCCACCTCCGGCCGGAAGCTGACGCACCGTTCGAGCTGGTAGCTGCTGAGTTCCAGCACCACCAGGTCCTTCGGCCCCGCCTCGAGCACCTTCGAGGAAAAGGGCACCCCGATGTTGCCGACGCTGAAGGCACGAAAACCGCGACGCCGGCCTTCGGCCTGGCAGATGCGGTGAATGAGCGTCGCCGTGGTGGTCTTGCCGTCCGTGCCGGTGATGCCGATGACGCGGGCGGGGCAGAACCAGGAGGCCGCCTCGATCTCGCTGTAGACGGGAATGCCCCGCAGGGACATCTCGAGCAGCACCGGGGCCGTCTGCGGGATCCCTGGGCTCACGATGCAGAACGAGGCGTCGAAGGCCCGTTCCGTATGGCCGCCATCTTCGAAAGGGATGGCCAGCTCTTCGAGAAGCGTTCCCCCCTCAGCCGACATCCGCCCGAATTCGCTGACGAACGGACGCGCCCCGGCCTTCATGAGCAGTTCGGCCGCCGCCAGCCCGCTCTTGCCGGCGCCGAGCACCGATGCTTTCATCCCCCTGAGCCGTTCCGGTTCCATGTTACCTGAGCTTGAGGGTGGTGAGGCTCGCGAGGAAGAACAGGATGGTCACGATCCAGAACCGGATGACGATCTTCTGCTCCGGCCACCCCTTCATCTGGAAATGGTGGTGCAGCGGCGCCATCAGGAAGATCCTCCGCCCTTCGCCGAAACGTATCTTCGTGTACTTGAACCAGGCAACCTGCATCGAGACCGAAACCGTCTCGAGGAAGAAGACGCCCGCGAGCACCGGCAGGAGCAGCTCCTGCTTGATCATGAGCGCGATGACCGCAATGGCGCTCCCGATGGCCAGCGACCCGGTGTCGCCCATGAACACCTCGGCTGGATTCGAGTTGAACCAGAGGAAGCCCACGCAGGCCATGGCGATGGACATGCTGACGATGGCGACCTCGCCCGCTCCCGGAATAAACGGAATGCTCAGGTATCCGGCGTAGACTGCGTTGCCGGCAAGGTAGGCGAAGACGCCGAGGGCGAACACCACGATCGCGGAGCTGCCTGCCGCAAGGCCGTCGAGTCCGTCGGTCAGGTTCACCGCGTTGGAGACCGCCGTGATGATGAAGATGACGACCGGGATGTAGAGGACGCCGTAATCGAGCGTGAGCTTCTTGAAGAAGGGAACCGTTGTCTTGGAGAGCAGCACGGAGAATGAGGGATCCGTCCAGGTATAGAGCCCGACGAGCAGTCCGAGCGCGACCTGTCCGACCAGCTTGTACTTGCCGGCAAGCCCCCCCTTGATCTTCAGCACCACCTTGCGGTAGTCGTCGATGAAACCGATGACCCCCATCCAGAAAACGGCAAGCATGATCAGCCAGACGTGCGGGTCGTCGAGCTTTGCCCAGAGCATGGTGGAGACTTCGACGGCGAAGATGATCAACAGGCCGCCCATGGTGGGGACATCCTTCTTCTTGCGGTGCTCAGGCGGCGCCTCCTCCTTGACCGGTTCGATGAAGCGCGACTTCAGCAACCTGATGAACCAGGGCCCGGCGAGCAGGGTGATCAGGAGCGCCGTGATGGCCGCCGCGCTCGACCTGAAGGTCAGGTACTCGATGACCCTCATGCCCGGCGGATTGAACGCCTCATTAATATATCTGAGCAGGTAATACAACATACTTCCGTTATCCTTGTGTTTTGGCCCTGATGAGCGATTCGGCCGCAAGCTCCAGCTTCATACCGCGGGAACCCTTGAACAGCACGGCATCTCCGGCTGCGACCAGGCCCGCAAGAAAGGCGTTCAACTTGTCCATGTCGTCGAAATGGCCGAGGCAGCGCGCCCCCGAGTTGCTGCAGCAGAGCCGGGACATTTCGCCGTAGGTACAGACCCCGTCGACCGGCACCTGCTGAATATAGTTGCCGATGCCCTCATGTTCAACTGCCGAGGTGTCGCCGAGCTCGAGCATGTCGCCGATCACGGCGATCTTCTTCCCTCCGCACCCGAGGCCGGCGAGCGTGTCGAGCGCGAAACGCACCGAGTCCGGGTTGGCGTTGTAGGTATCGTTCAGTACCACGATGCCTCCCCCTTCGAGCAGCTCCATGCGCTTCCACCCCTTCGCGGGCATCAGCCCCTCCAGGCCGGCGGTGATCTCCAGCGGCCCCACGCCGAAGTGGTTGCCGACCGTGGCCGCGCACAGCGCGTTGATGACATTGTGCCGGCCGATGAATTGCAGCGATACCGGCTGGCGGCAATCCTTCGAGCAGAGGTCGAACGAGACCCGTCCGACCCGGTCGGCCGAAACCCCTTCGGCCCACCACCCATTGAGGCCGCCCGGCATGGTGCCGAAGCACACCTTGCGGGAGAGGACCCCGCCCCTCGCGCGAAGGCGGGCATCGTCCATGTTGACGAAGGCCGTGCCGCCATGTGCGTCGAGGAACCGGAACAACTCCGCTTCGGCCTCGGCCACGCCATCAAGGCTGCCGAAGAATTCGAGGTGCTCGTGACCGATATTGGTCAACAGTCCGTGCGTCGGCCTGGCGATACCACAAAGGACCTCCATTTCTCCCGGATGGTTGATGCCCATCTCAACCACCGCGATGCCGGTATCCCGACGCATCTGCAACAGGGTCAGCGGCACGCCGAGGTGGTTGTTGCGGTTGCCCTGGCTCATGTGGACGGCATACTTTGTCCCGAGCACGGCGGCGAGCATCTCCTTCGTGGTGGTCTTGCCGTTGCTGCCGCCGACGCCGATAACCGGGATGTCGAACCGCTCACGGTAGCACGAACCCAGCGTCTGGAGTGCCTCGACGGGATCATCGGCCACCACGAACCGGTGCCCGGGCCCGGTGAAGTCGTGGCCGTTCGCCTCGTGCCATTCACGGCTGACCACTACCCAGGCAGCCCCCTTCGCGAAGACGTCAGCCACGTATCGGTGCCCGTCGGTCCGGTCACCGGGCAGGGCGACAAAGACCGAGCCCGCCACGGCCTCCCGCGAATCGATCACCACGACCGGGTCGAGGAGCGCGTACCGCTCGTCCACGTCTGCGGCCACGATCCGGCCGGCCTTTCTGAAATCCCCGCAGGTCAGGGCTCCCTTCATGCATGCTCCTTTGCTTCGTTCCCTGGCCCGGGCTTGCCGAGGCAGGTGGAGAGGATCTCCTGGTCGGAGAAGTAGTGCTTCTTGCCGGCGACCTCCTGGTATTTTTCATGTCCTTTCCCGGCGACCAGCAGGATGTCTCCGTCCCCGAGCCCCTCGACCGCCCGGCGAATCGCCTCGGCGCGGTCGCTCACCCGGAGGTGGGCACGCCCGGCCATGCCGGCCTCGATCTCGTCGAGGATCGCCTCGGGATCCTCGTCCCTCGGATTGTCCGACGTCAGGATGACCCGGTCGGCCAGGTCGGCCGCGATCCGGCCCATCTCGGGCCGTTTCAGCCGGTCGCGGTTCCCGCCGCACCCGAACACCACGGTCAGCCCCGCCCCGGCGGGGACGATCGTCCGCAGCGCTTCAAGGGCCTTCTGCAGGGCGTCGGGCGTGTGGGCATAATCGACCACCGCGCAGCGGCTCCGGTCAGGGCTCCAGAACCGCTCCATGCGGCCCTCGACCGCATCGGCCGAAACGAGGCCCTGCAGCGCGGCTGCCGGGTCGAGGCCGAGCCCGACCCCCACGGCGAACGCTTCGAGCAGGTTCATGACGTTGAAGGCTCCCGGCAGGGCGACCGTCACCGGCAAGCGCCCTTCCCCGAAAACGATCGTCGCCCTGGTCCCCTCGACGTTCATGGCGGAGATCTCCGCCTCGACGCGGCGGCCATCCATTGCGCCTGCCGCTCCCCCTTCGAGCGAACAGCGGAACACCCTGTCCGGGGCGAGCCCGGCGGTCATGTACACCGCATGGGGGTCGTCCGCGTTGACCACGCCGAACCCGTCGGGAGCCAGCTGGCCGAAAAGCAGCCGCTTGGCTTCGGCATACCCTTCCATGGTCTCGTGGAAGTCGAGGTGCTCCGGACTCAGGTTCGTGAACACGGCCGCACGGAAGCGCATGCCGTGCACCCGCTTGAGCACCAGCGCGTGGGAGGAGACCTCCATCACGGCAGCCTTGCATCCGGCATCCAGCATCCGGCGGAAAAGCGCCTGCAGTTCGTGTGACTCCGGCGTGGTCCGGTCCAGCAGGATATCCTCTCCCCCGATACGGCAGAGGCCGGTGCCGATGTAGCCGGAAGGGATGCCCGCAGCGTTCAGCATCGAGGTGATCAGGCGCGAGGTGGTGGTCTTGCCGTTCGTTCCGGTCACGCCGATAAGCATGAGCCTGCCCGCGGCATCAGCATGGAACACCCGTGCCGCATCGGCCAGCGCCGTCCGGGCGTCACCGACCAGGATGAAGCGCACCGTTGGCGGGCACTCCCCGGGGTACTCCTCGCAGACCACGGCGGCGGCGCCTGCCGCCACGGCGGCTCCGATGTGCCGGTGCCCATCAGTCTTGAAGCCACGCACGGCCACAAAGAGCGCCCCGGGCAGGACCTCCCTCGAATCACAGCTCACCAGGCTGATCCCGACGGAGGCGGGATCAGCCTGGCCGCGACACCCGAGGATGCCGCCGATGCCCGACTCGATCTCCCTCAGCGACACCATCGCGATTGTCCCTTCATGACGATTCACGTTTCAGATTTTTTTCGGCCGTTGCGCCATGGTCAGCCTGACGACCGCCTCCTTCTGCGCTTTCGTACCCGCATCGAGGCTCTGGCTGAGCACCGTTTCGTCGGGGCTACCCGCAAACTCGGTTTTCAGCCCGTTCCATTTCAGCAACCGCTCGGCCTCCCTGCCGCTCAGCCCCGTCAGGTCGGGAACCGCGATCGTGACGATCCTGTCGAGGTTGGCCTTCTCCACCGACTTCATGGCAAGCCGGTGCTGCATCTCGCGCGAACAGGCCACCGAACGTCCGCAAATCCTGGAAAACACCGGGGCGGCAACCGCCGCGGCATAATAGGCGGTCTGCGGTTCATCGACGATGACGATCGCCGCGTACTGCGGGTTGCCAGCAGGGAAGAACCCGACAAAGGTCGAAAGGTAGGCGTGCTGGCCCTGGTAGCCCCCAGTATATTTCTGCGCCGTTCCGGTCTTGCCGGCGATATCGATGCCCTCGACGGCCGCCGAGACACCGGTGCCCGTCCGGACCACCTCCCTGAAATACTCTTTCGCCATGTACCTTGCGGTTTCGGGCTTGACGACCTGCGCCACCTTCACCGGTTTGCCCTCCCAGACCGGCTGTCCGTCGCGGTCGACGACTTTGCGGATGATGTAGGGCCGCATGCGGACGCCGTCGTTGGCGATGGTCGCATAGGCCTGCAACACCTGCAGCGGCGTTGCCATGATCTGGTAACCGTAACCCATCCAGGGCAGCGTCGTGCGGTCCCATTGCGGAATCGGCTTGAGGATGCCTCGGGCCTCACCGAGGAGCCCGACGCCGGTCTTGCGTCCGAAGCCGAAGTTGCGGGCGTAGCGGTAATAAACCTCGGGACCGACTTTCAGTGCGGTCAGTGCCGCGACGACGTTGCTCGACTTCGTCATCGCCTCCCTGAAGGTGATCCTGCCCATCGGTTCGTGGTCGACGATCCTGCGGTCGTAGAGCTGGACCACACCGTTGTGGCCGTCAACCATCGTCTCTGCATTGTAATTGAGCGTCTCGGTGGCGGCGGAAGCCATCACGATCTTGAAGGTCGAGCCGGGCTCGAACATGTCGGTCACGGCACGGTTGCGCGTCTGGTCGCTGGTGACGGTGGCCCGCCGGTTCATGTCGAAACCCGGGTAGTTGGCCATGGCGAGGATCTCCCCGGTCCTCACGTCCATCACGATACCGGCGGCGGCCTTCGCCCTGAAGGTCCCGACGGCGTGCATGACCTCGTCCTCGACAATCCCCTGGATATCCGAATCGATAGTCAGCTCGACGTCGCTCCCCGCCAGCGGCATGATCTGCTCTGCGTCGGGTGCCGGGTAGCGGTCTCCGGTCGCCGAACGCTGGAAGATCCTCGTGCCGTCGCGCCCCTTGAGGTGGCTGTTGAGCTGCCGCTCCAGGCCGCTGATACCCTTGTCGTCACGGTCGGTGAAACCGATGATCTGCGAGGCGATGTTCAGGTAGTAGCGCTGCTGCTCGCGGCGGAAGTGGAGCCCCGGCGCCTTCAGTTCCATCAGGTCGGCCGCCTGCGACACCGGCACATTCCTCTCGAGCCAGACGAAGCGCTTCTTCGACTGGAGCAGGTGGAGGTAGGTGGTGCGGTTCCTGCCGAAACGGGTCGAAAAACGGGTCGCCAGGTCCTGCGGCGTCTTGACGTGGAGCGGATCGGCGTAGAAGGAGATACTCTCGATGCTTTCTGCGAGCTGGCGCCCGTGGCGATCGTAAATCCTTCCGCGACGGGCCTTTTCGGTCACCAGGCTCTCATACTGCCGGCTCGCCATCGCCTTGTATTTCCTGACGTTGATGACCTGGATACTGAGCAGCTTGAACACAATGGCCACGAAAAACAACGCCATGATCAGCCCCACGATACCCAGTCGCTGGCCGAATTCCCGGTCGCTGGTGCCCTTGCCTCGCTGGCGTGATTCCTGGCCGTTCATGACGTCATTCCGATATTCGAGTGGTTGTCAAGGTTCAAGGTCCACCGGAGGCACGGCAGAGGAGGCCAACCCGAGCCCCTGGGCATACCCTGAGATGTTATGGATGCTCTGAAGCTCGCTGGCCTTGAGCTCCTGCGCGGTCCTGATGCTGGTACTGATCCTGAGCTGCTCCCGGAGCCGCTCGTTCTGACGGGCAAGTTCCTTGATGGAGAGGGTGTTGTGGATCTGGAACAGCAGCAGCGCCGTTGCCGCGATAAGGTACAAAAAGGTCCTCAGGCGCAAAATGGCACCGATGTCGAAGATGTCATCCTTCGGCCTCGGCGGTGCGGTGGAAGGTTCCTGTGGGAACAACCCTGTCCGCGGCTCGCCCAGCACGTCGATCCCGGCAAGCTCAATCTCGCCCGAAACCGATTGCGGACGCCCCCTGAACAGGCGGCCCGCGCCACCGGCAAACCCTGCCAGCGACTGTTCGATTCTCGTTACGGTGCCCACGGCTTTCCTCCTTCAGATTTTTTGAACCACCCTGAGGCGTGCGCTACGCGACCTCGGGTTCCTGCCGATCTCCTCCGCGGTGGCCGTCACGGCCTTCCGGGTGACCAGGATCCCCTTGGCCGGAACCAGAGGCTCCCTGAGCGCGACCCCCTTCGGCCCCCAGTCCTCGGCTGCTTTCGAAGCAAAAAAGCGCTTCACGATCCGGTCCTCGAGCGAATGGTAGCTGATGACGGCCATCCGCCCACCGGGCGACAGCGAAGCGAAACCCTCGTCGAGCGCCTCGGCCAGGACGCCTAGCTCGTCATTGACCTCGATGCGCAAGGCCTGGTAGACCCGCGAAAGGGTCTTGACAGCCAGGTCCTTCCTCGGGCACGCCTCCTTCACCAGAGTTGCAAGCTCACCCGTCGTCGAGATCATGCCTGTCTGCCTTGCCGCCACCAGGGCTTTGGCGATACGTCCGCCGAGCGGCTCCTCGCCGTACCTGCGGAAAATCAACGCCAGCGACTTCTCGTCGTAACCATTCACGATATCCGCCGCCGTGACGGGCCCGTCGGGGTCCATCCTCATGTCGAGCGGGCCATTGCGAAGGTAGCTGAACCCCCGCCCGGGTGTGTCGATCTGGAACGAAGAGACGCCGAGGTCGAGCAGGATGCCCATGACCGGCAACCCCGCCCCGGGGCCCTTGAGCGCTGAACGGGCGACATCCCCGACCGTGCTGAAATTCCCCCGCACGAACATGGTCGAACCATGGTACTCCGCAAGCTTTCGGGAGGCCTCCTCGAGCGCAAAGCTATCCTGGTCTATGCCCACCAGCAGGGATCGGCCCGAGCCGTACGCGTCCGCGATCCGCCGGAGGATCAGTTGCGAGTGCCCACCTCCGCCCAGGGTGCCGTCGATATAGATGCCCGGTCCGGTAACCAGGAGCGACACGGTCTCTTCAGGCAGGACCGGGGCATGGTATCCGTAACCTTCCATACCTTACACCAGCCTGCTGGCGAGCAGGGAGAACCTGCCGGCGTTTTCCCGAAGCAGCCGGTCGAGCCGCGAAGGATCCCAGACGATCATCTTCACGTTGGCTCCGATGACGACCGCATCCTTTTCGATGCCGGCATGGTCAAGCATGTCGCGGGACAGGGCGATCCTCCCCGAACGATCCAGCTCGGCCTGTTCGAGGCGGGCGTAGATCATGGTGGTAAGGAGGCGCTCTTCCGGATTGAAATCGGAAAGCTTGAGCAACTGGCGCTCCTTTTCGGCCCAGGCAGAGGGCTCGTAGAGCTCCAGCGAGCCGTCGTCTGCCTTCAGGACGTAGAGCACCGTCACCGGGGACGACACGTCGGCACCGTCCTGCCGGAGGGCGATCTTTCGACGGAACCGGGCCGGCACGAGCAACCGGCCTTTCTCATCGACGGCATGCTGTTCGCGTCCGATGAATCCGGGCATTTTTATCCCATTTTTCCCCATTTTCTCCCACCTAAATGTATCGAAAAAGGATTTCCAAAAAAAATGCTACAATCACCTTTCAGTAAGAGTAACATAGCCCACGGCAAAAAAACCGCCCGATCATGCCGACTCCAAGCAGGGAAACCGTCGTCGACGGCTACAACCTCATCCACAAGCTCTGGCGACCGGGCTCCGAAACCGCATCCATGGCTACGCTGCGCGACCGCCTCGAGTCGATGCTCTCGGCATACCGGAAGGTTGCCCGGAGGCATGTGACCGTGGTCTACGACGGAGGACCCGGCCCGGGGGCGCGATCGAGCAGTGGAGCGATCGAGGTGGTCTTCAGCGGTTCCGACCGCACGGCAGACCAGCATATCGTCGAACTGGTCCGCAACCTCAAGGCCCGCGCCGGCCTGGTCACCGTGGTCACCTCGGACCGGGAGATCCGACGACACGTCATCGCCTGGGGAGCCTCGTGCTCAGCATCGGAGTCCTTCATCGGCGAACTCGAGGCACTCGGACTCGTCGGGAAGCCAATCCCTGCCAGACTCGCCCTGAAAGGTTGCTCCCCGAAGAAAACCGGATCGCAGCCACTCGGCGACGCCGAGGTGGAACAGTGGCTAAAGCTTTTCGAACGCGGGAGCTGAGGGGAGATTCGGCGACAATTTTGTGTCGACAATTTCTTATAATTCAGCATTGGCATTTCTGCAGACCCTTAACCGACCCACGCATGACGGCCTCCAGCAGTAACCACAACGATCACCGGCGGGAACTCGACGAGTGGCGGGGAAAGATCGACGCCATCGACCGGCAGATGGTAGCCCTACTCTGCGAGCGGCTCCGCTACGCAGGCAACATCAGCGCGGTGAAGTCCAGGATCGGCGAGACCGTCCTCCAGCCTGAACGGGAGAAGGAGGTCATCGCCAATGTGCTGTCCATGGCGGAAACCTCCCGGATGAGCACGGCGCTCGAACGGATCTACCAGAGCATCCTCCATGAATCCCGGCTGCTCCAGCAAGAATGCAACACCGGGCAACAGGGCATTCCCTCCCGCTAAACAGCCGACCTGCACATGCCCCGTCGCAAAGCCTTTCGCCCGCCAAGCCCACTGAAAGCGACCGTGCCCTTGATCGTTGCCGCCGCCATGCTGTTCATGTTCATGCCCGGCGTGAACTCCACGAGCCTCACCGGACCGGGTGCAACGATCAACATCCACCGGGGCACCGGGTTTCGGCAGATCGTCGACAAGCTCGGCGAAGCCCGGATCATCCGCTTCCGCTGGCCGCTGCTGCTCTCGGGAACGCTCTTCCCTGAGCTCCACAAGATCAAGCCCGGCAGGTACACCGTGCCCATGGGCCTCTCCTCCTGGGGCCTGTTGCAACGGCTCCACACCAGCCCCCAGGACGAAGTCAGGCTCATGATCCCCAATGGCGTCGAGCAATCGAGGATCGCAGGCATCGTCGCGGCAAACCTCGATATCGACTCGACCGCGTTCATGGCGGCTACCCGTGACCGGGCCCTCCTCTCGTCGCTGGGCATCAACGGAGAGAGCGCCGAGGGGTACCTGTTTCCCGGCACCTACAACTTCCCCTGGGCGAGTACGCCCGGGGAGGTAGTGTCGTTCCTTGCACGCAGGTTCAGGGCGTTCTATGCCGACAGCCTTCGGCAGGAGGCTTCAAAGGCTGGACTCAGCGAACTGCAGGTGCTGACGATGGCCTCGATCGTCGAATCAGAAACCCCGTTCGACGCCGAAAAGCCGGTCATCGCGAGCACCTACCTGAACCGCCTGAAGAAGAACATGCGCCTCCAGGCGGACCCGACCGTGCAGTACGCGATTCCCGGCCCTGCCAGGCGGCTCTATTTCAAGGACTACGCCATCGACTCATCCTACAACACCTATCTCCATGCCGGCCTGCCCCCGGGGCCGGTCTGCAATCCGGGTGCGGCTTCAATCATGGCCGTGCTGAGGCCGGCCTCCACCCCGTTCATCTACTTCGTCGCCAACGGGCAGGGGGGACACTCGTTCGCATCGACCCTTGCCGCCCACGACAGGAACGTCCGCATCTACCGCGCCAAGCTGCGGAACCGGGCCGGGACGGAAGGATGCAAGACGCCCTGAGGCGGGGCGATGTGCGGGAGATATCCGAGATTGTGTATATTCATTGAACCGTTAGCTATCCATCAACCAACCACACCAGGGAAATGCAGAAAAAGACGTTGTCCGACATATCGTTACAGGGAAAACGGGTTCTGATGCGCGTCGACTTCAACGTTCCTCTCGACGAGGGCAGGAACATCACCGACGACAAGAGGATCATCGAGGCGCTGCCTTCGATCCGAAAGGTTGTCGAAGGGGGAGGCCGGCTGATCCTGATGTCGCACCTCGGCCGTCCAAAAGGCAAGGTCAATCCGGAATACTCCCTTGCCCCTGCGGCAAAACGTCTGTCAGAACTGCTTGAAACCCCGGTTACGATGGCGAAGGAGTGCATCGGCAACGAGGTGATGCAGCAGGCCCTCGCCCTGCAGGACGGGGAGGTCATGATGCTTGAGAACCTCAGGTTCCATCCGCAGGAAGAGGCCAATGACCCCGACTTCGCCAAGGAACTCGCATCCCTGGGCGAAATCTATGTGAACGACGCCTTCGGTACGGCGCATCGGGCCCATGCCTCCACGGAGGGCATTACCCATTATGTCCAGACGGCAGTGGCAGGCTACCTGATCGAAAAAGAGCTACGGTACCTCGGCAACGCCCTCGACCACGCCGTCCGCCCGTTCGTCGCCATCCTCGGCGGATCGAAGATCTCCGGGAAGATCGACGTCCTCGAACAGCTCTTCAACAAGGTCGACAGCGTACTGGTCGGCGGCGCCATGGTCTTCACCTTCTTCAAGGCGCAGGGCATGCCGGTCGGCAACTCGCTGGTCGAAAACGAAAAGCTCGACCTCGCCCTCTCGCTCCTCGAGCAGGCCAAGGCGAAAGGGGTGCGGCTCATCCTCCCGACCGACGTGGTCGTCGCTGGCGAGATTTCGGCCGACGCCCCGTCGCGCGTTGAGCCGGTCGGCAGCATCTCGGACGGCATGATCGGCCTGGACATCGGCCCTGAAACCATCGAGGCCTACAAGAAAGAGATCCTCGGTGCCAAGACGGTGCTCTGGAACGGCCCCATGGGCGTGTTCGAGATCGACCAGTTCGCCAGCGGCACCTTCGCCGTGGCCCAGGCCCTGGCCGACACCACCGCAACCGGCGCGGTCACCATCATCGGCGGCGGGGACTCTGCCGCGGCTATCGCCAAGGCTGGGCTGGCCTCCAAAGTGACGCACGTCTCTACCGGCGGCGGCGCGAGCCTCGAGTTCCTCGAAGGCAAGGAGCTGCCCGGCATCGCCGCACTGAACGACCAGGCCTGAACAAGATCCGACAGGAAAACCTGTGCGACGGGCGCCCGCAATCCGGGCGCCCGTCGTGCGAATGCGAACGACTACCATGACCAGATACGACCAGCCCTACGCACCTGGAGGGTTCCAGGTGATCCCCCCGGCCATCAAGGCGATCATCATGATCAACGTGGCGGCATTCCTGCTGCAGATGACACCGGCAGGCGAGATGCTGACGCTCATGGGCGGGCTCTGGCCCGTCGGATCCCAGAAGTTCGGCGGCTACGGCTTCCACCTCTGGCAGCCCGTGACCTACATGTTCCTGCACGGCAGCTTCGGCCACCTCTTCTTCAACATGTTCGCCCTGTGGATCTTCGGGGCTGAAATCGAGAACTACTGGGGAACACGTCACTTCACCACCTACTACTTTCTCTGTGGCATAGGGGCGGCCCTGCTCAACCTCCTGGCCACCATCGGCGACCCCTACCCGACCGTCGGCGCATCCGGAGCCATCTACGGCGTGCTCCTCGCCTTCGGCATGATGTTCCCCGAACGCTACATCTTCATCTACTTCCTGGTGCCGGTCAAGGCGAAATACTTCGTCGCGGGCTACGCGCTCATCGAGTTCCTCTCCGGGCTCGGGACCCGATCCATGGGCAGCGGAAGCAACATCGCGCATTTCGCGCATTTCGGCGGTATGCTCATCGGATTCATCTACATCACCTTCAAGCGCAACGAATGGACCGTCGCGCAGTGGCTCAAGCGGCTGAAGGGATTGGGGCGCAAACCGAAAGGACCAACGCTCTACCAGGGCGGCAAAGGCGACGCCGAAGCGACCGAAGCGGAGATCGACGCGATCCTCGACAAGATTTCGAGCCAGGGCTACCAGTCCCTCACCGCCGAGGAGAAGCGGAAGCTGCTGCAAGCCGGCAAACGGTGAAAGCCCTCGACAACGCCATCGGCCATGCGGCCGCCAGTGCCGTATCGCTGCTGAAAGACCGGAAGAAGTCGCTGAAGCTCCTCGATGCGGTCATCCGCCGGATCAACGGCAAACAGCGGCTTTTCGATACGAAGGAGTTGACGGCAAGCGTGCAGGCCGCGGTCCGGCTGGTCAGGACGACGGTGCGCCGGGAGTACCCCGACGTCCCGTGGAGGAGCATCGTGCTGATCACGGCCGGCCTTATCTACTTCGTCTCCCCGGCCGACGCCATCCCCGACATCCTCCCCATGCTCGGCCTCACCGACGACGCCGCAATCCTCACCGCCATATTCGCCTCCGTCTCCTCGGACCTCGACGCCTTCCTCGAATGGGAGAAGTCAAGGGTAAGCCGCCCCTGAGAGGGCTTGGCATCCTCTTTTCCACAACCCTCCGGGGCAGGCACCCCACCAGCACGGACACCCCGTTCACCCCCGCTCGAAGCAGGCGACGGTTTCGATGTGGCTGGTCTGGGGGAACATGTCGACCGGCTGGATCGTGGTGAGGCGGTAGCCCCTGGCGGCAATCTCCTTACCGTCGCGGGCGAGGTTGGCGGGGTTGCAGCTGACGTAGACGATGCGTTCTGCTTCGAGCTTGATCATGGTGTCGAGCGCCTTGGGGTGCATGCCGGCCCGGGGCGGGTCGGTCACGATGACCCTCGGTGCCGCGTAGGGGGAGAGCCTTTCCTGCATGGCATGGAAATCCTTGAGGTCGGCCTGGAAGAAGACCGCGTTGCCGATACCGTTTCGTTCGGCGTTCATCCCGGCGTCCTGGATGGCGCTCTCGACCACCTCGATGCCGATCGCCTGGCGGCAGTGGCGGGCGAGGTAGAGGGTGATGGTGCCGGTGCCGCAGTAGAGGTCGTAGACGGTGTCTTCGGGGCGCAGCTTGGCCTCGGCGAGGATCTGGTCGTAGAGGGCTTCAGCCTGGCGGGTGTTGGTCTGGAAAAAGGAGTTGGCGGAGATCCTGAAATCGAGCTCGCCGAGCCGCTCGGTGACGAATCCTTCGCCGCTGACGAGGTACTCCTGCTCACCGGTGGCGACCGTGTTGCGCCGGCTGGTGACGTTGTTGACGATACACATCGCCTGGCCGGGGAGAGCTGCTTCGAGCCGCTCCTTCAATGCGAGCATCACGGATTTTTCATACCACGAAGTGACGATGTTGACCATGAGCTGGTCGTGCCGCTCGCTGTAACGGAGCATGATGTTGCGCAGGAACCCTTCGTGCGCCTTGGCGGCGTAGGGGGCGAGAGCCCGTTCGAGGGCAAACTCCCGCACCGTCGAAAGCACCGTGTTCATGCAGGCTTTGGCAAGGAAGCAGGTGTCAAGGTCGAGCACCTTCTCGAAGTTGCCGGGGGCGTGGAAGCCGAGGGCGAAGGCTTTCGGTTTCGAGAGTTCCTCCCGGCCCATCTCCTCCGGAAGCAGGTAGCGGACGCTGGAGCAGGAAAACTCGACCTTGTTGCGGTAGTGGAACTGTTCCGGCGCCGGGAATACCGGCAGGACTTGGGGATCCTCGAACCCGCCGATGTGCACGAGGGCGTCGGCAACCTTCTTCTGCTTGTAGCGGAGCTGGGCCTCGTAGCCGACGTGCATCCACTTGCATCCGCCGCAGACGCCAAAGACGGGGCAGACGGGCTCGACCCGGTCGGTCGAGGGCTCGAGTACTTCGAGGCAAACCGCCTCCAGGTAGCGTTGCTTTGCCTTGGTGACCCTGGCCGAGATGCGGTCGCCGACGGCGAGCATGCCTTTGACCATGACGCCCATGCCGCTTTCGGTCTTGCCAAAGCACTGGTCCTTGTCTGCGGGGTCGATGACGGTGAGCTGGATGATATCGTCTTTCCTGTACTGGGGTTCCACGGTTTTCCGATCGGTTTGATGCTGAAAATAACCGGCAGCCCTCAGGCGCCGGGGTCCGGATGGTTGCGGTGTGCCGCTCCCGCGAGGAGCGCCGCCCCGAAGACGCCGGCGCTGTCGCCGAGCGACGGGGGCAGCACGGGGATGTCGAGGGAGCGGTTGAAAAGGTGGGCCTCGATGGCCCGGCGGGCGTTCGGCGTGTAGAGTTGCCGGATATTGCCGACACCGCCGCCGATGATGACGAGGTCGGGGTCGAGGATATTGACGACTGCAGCAAGCGCCTTGCCGAAGGAGGTCACGAGGCGCTCGATGGTGCGCCTGGCGGCCGCGTCCCGGCCTGATGCGGCGGCGATCTCCCTGAGGGGCAAGCGCCTCCCGCTGATCGAGGCGTACCAGGCTTCGAGGGCAGGGCCGGAGATGACGGTCTCGACGCAGCCGGTGCGGCCGCAGTAGCAAGGGGCGGACTCGCCGGGCAATGGGTTGTGCCCCCATTCGCCGGCAATGCCGTGCGCCCCCCTCAGGATCCGGCCGTCGCAGACGATGCCCCCGCCAACGCCGGTACCAAGGATGATGCCGAAGGCTGTCCTGCCTCGGTGCTGCATCTCGTCACGCCCCGCCCCCATCGTCGATTCGGCAAGGGCAAAACAGTTTGCGTCATTCTCGATGGAGACGTCCATGCCGAGCACCTCTTCGAGATCCTTCTTCAGCGGCATGCCGTTCAGGCAGACGGTATTTGAGTTCTTGACCACTCCGTCGGGTCCCTCGGTTCTGCCGGGCGTGCCGATGCCGATAGCCCGGGGGCGCGGGATGCCGCTCTTTTCGGCCATCGATTCGACCAGCCCGCCGATCTGCATGAGGATGTGGCCGTACCCGCGCTCCTGGCCGGTCTCGACCCGCTCCCTGACGACCGGCCGCATCGACTCGTCGAGGATCACCCCTTCGATCTTCGTGCCACCGAGGTCGATGCCCCACCTCGAGCTCATGGCCAGCTCCCGGTATTGCGCATGGCTGCGCCGTGGACGAAACGCTTGACGGTCCAGGCGGCGACGGTGTAGACCAGTGAGGCGCTGGCGATGCCGATGGCTATCCCTCCGAGCACGTCGCCGGGATAGTGGACGCCGACATAAATGCGCGAAAAGGCGACAAGCAGGCCGTAGGCTGCCATCAAGAGGACATAGGCCCGGTCGACCGGAGCCCCGCCCCGGAAGAATATCCAGACGGTCGTGGCGACGGCTGCGGCGTTGGCGGCATGCGAGGAGGCGAAGGACCAGGAGTGGGACTGGGCGACAAGGAGGCGGACCCCTTCGAGGGCGAAACAGGGACGGACCCGATGGAAGAGCGGCTTCATAATGCCTGAGGCGGCGAAATCAGCGATACCGACGGCTATCGCGGCGAGGATGAGGATGAAGAGGCCATCCTTCCCCCTCCTGACGATCATGAACGTGGCCGCCAGGAAGAGAAGATGCAGTGATAGGCCCGCATTGGTCAGGAAGAGCATCAGGTCGTCGGCCGCGGGGCAGGCCTGATGGCCGTTCAACAGCCGGAAGAGCCAGATGTCGGCCTGCTCGATGGGGCCCATGGTCAAGCGGTTACTTGCGCCCCCCCTTTCCGTGCTTCGGCGTCGCCTTCGAGGCTGCTGCGGCATGGAGCGCCGCTGGCGACGCCGGAGTGGTGGTGGTATTGATATAGTACTGCTGCGCGACGCTGAAGATGTTGAACATCAGGTAGTAGAGACCAAGTCCCGCCGGCATGTTGTTGAAGAAGAGCAGCATCATGGCCGGGAACATCCAGAGCATAACCTTCATCTGCTCGTTCGTCTGGGTCGAAGGGGTGATCTTCTGCTGCAGGAAAACGGTCACGGCCATCAGGATCGGGAAGACGGCGATATGGTCGCCGTACAGCGGCAACTTGAAACCGAAATCGAGGATCGAGTCGGGCACCGAAAGGTCTTTGGCCCAGAGGAACGCGTGCTGGCGAAGCTGTATCGAAGAACGGAACACGTAGAACATCGCAAAGAGCAGCGGCATCTGCAGCAGCGTGGGCAGGCAGCCGCCGAGCGGGTTGACGCCGGCATCCTTGTAGATTCGGCCAAGTTCGCTCTGGAGCTTGGCCGGGTTGTCCTTGTACTTGTCCTGGACCTCTTTCATGAGCGGCTGCAATTCGGCCATCTTCTTCATCGACTTGGTCGATGCCATCGACAGCGGGTAGGTGACCGCCTTGATGAGGAAGGCGAAGATGATGATGATCAGGCCGTAGTTGCCGACATAGCGGTTCAGCAGGTTGAAGATCGGCAGGATGATGTACTCGGCGAACGGCCTGGTGAGCCAGTCCCAACCGAAGTCCATGATCTTCTCGAGCCCGACATTCAGGGACTTGACCGTATCGTAGTCGAGCGGGCCGGCATAGATGCGGTAGTGGTCCTCGACCACGTTGCCGCCTGCAGGCAGGCTCATCTTGAGCGCCGCGATGTAGTTTTCGAAATCGTTGCCGTCGGCTTTAGAACCGTTCAGGTAGATGCCGTCGGTCTCGCGGGCCGGAATCAGCGCAGCGACGAAATACTTGCTCCTGACGGCAGCCCATTGGGCCTTTCCGGACTCCTCTTCCTTGTAGAATGGCTGTTTTGCATCTTTTGCATCCAGCTTGACGATGCCGCCGCCAAGGGAGGCGCTCGCAAGGGCGTTGCCCGCTTCATCGACCCGGTCCTTCTCGGAGTACGCCATGCCGCCGTCCCAGGCGAGCTGGTACTGGTTGCCGGCGATGGTCGAACCAAACCCGGTGAGCTTGAGGTCGTAGCCTATGGCGTAGCTGTCGCCGGTGACGGTGTAGGTCACCTGCATGCTCCTCGACGAGTCGACGTCGAGCACGAAGCTGAGCGTCGTCTTTTTCGTGCCGCTTACCGTCAGGGCTGAATCGGTCGAGAGGCAGCGGAAGTTGAGGTCGCGGGTATCGATCCGCTTGCCGTCATTGGTCAGGAACAACATCGACAATGCGCCTTTCTGATGCGACTGCACCAGGTCGAACGGCTTGTAGGCCCCGTCAAGGTGCTTCTTCATCACCAGGGACTTCAGGGTGGCGCCCTTCGTGGAGATGGTCGCCTTCATCAGGTCGTTTTCGATGGTGACCAGGCGCTCCGGACCTGCGGATGCTGAAGCAAAGGCTCCGAGGCTATCAGCCTTCGTCGCGGTCGAAGCCGGGGGCGGACTCAAGGCCTGTTGCGTTGCGACGAGCTCCTTCCGGGCCGCCGCCTGCTCGAGGCCGGCCTTCTGCTGGGGCTTCATGAACTGTAGCCAGACCATCATGATCGCAGCGATCAGGGCAAACCCTATCACCGAATTTCTATCCATTAGTGCGAAACTTTAGAATTACCTGCTGTTGAATTTTTTACGGGAGGCACCGGATCGTATCCACCCCTGGAAAACGGATTGCAGCGCAGCACACGCCAGACGGTCAGCCACGATGCGTAAAAGAAATTGTGCGTTCCGTATGCCTGAAGCGCATAATTGGAACAGGTGGGTTGATACTTGCAGGATGGGCCGAGTAGCGGAGAAAGAAATGTCTGGTAAAACCTGATCAGGAGGATCGGGACTGCATTGAAGAATCGCCGGATCGAATTGCCGTTCATAACGCATCTGTCGGATAATCGGCGCTAAACGCCGTGTTCACGCTCATCGCTCGTCGCCGTCCTCTCCTTCACGAAAACCATCAACAACCTGGCCACCTCCGTCCGGAACTCCTGAAGTGAAGGGACCGCATCCCTTCTGCCCCGGTACATGAAAGCGACGAAGGCGACCTCCGTCACATTCCTTACCGTCAGGGCCGACAGGGCTGTTTTTTCAAGGCGGTAGGCCTCGCGCATCAGCCTTTTAATCCGGTTACGCTCCACGGCGCGCGGCACATGCTTCTTGCCGACGGTGAACATAACCCTTATCGAAGCACCCCTGCCGGCATCCTGCGGCGCGACCGACAAGGTGACCATCATGAGCGCACCGCCTTTCCGGCGGCTTCCGCTCGCAAACAGGCGGGACAGATTCGAGTTCCCGCGTGCTATTTCATGCCGGGGAAGGGCATTGATGCGCATTCCGGTCAGCATGCCGTCATGAGTATGCCATCCTGGAGGCGATGCCGTCGGGCTAAAACCTGCCGCCCTCGTGCATCACCCGCAGTGTTATCGCATGTCGCTGCTGACGCTCAGGGAGTGGCGGCCCTTGGCCCGCCTTGCGGCCAGCACCTTCCTGCCGTTCTTGGTTGCCATGCGTGCCCTGAAACCGTGCTTGTTCCTTCTTTTCCTGTTGTGGGGCTGAAACGTCCTTTTCATCTCCTCAAGCTCCTCTCAAATGTGTTTAATAAAAATACAGGACACGCAATGTATCATTTTTCCCATTTAATAACAAACAGCGGGACAAGCAAGTTCACACACTCACGGCGCCACAAAACAAGTTGTCAACAATGTGGATAACTTGTTGACAAAAAAATCCCCAACCCCCCAAACCCCACGCGGACCACATGCAACCACTTGTCAACGCATGTGGACAACTTCTCGCACCAAAAACCTTAAACGATAATATTTCAACAAGATAGCTTGTTGAAAACCCTACTGTCCACTGCGATTCGGTTCTGCCGCGATTTGCTCTGCTGCGTTGTTATTTATCCACCGAAAACACTAACTTGTGAACAGCAAATGTTGATGAACCTTCATCCTAACGCCAATCACCCTCGTATCCCATGCCCGACCTGACCCAGCAGGAGACCCTGACAAACCTGCAATCCAGCACCATCCACACGACCCTGTTCGCTGAAAAGGTCTGGAACGCATGCCTCGGGCTTATCCAGGAGAGCATCAATCCACAGGCGTTCAAGACATGGTTCCTCCCCATCAGGCCTATAAGCTTTTCGGGAAGCGAACTGACCATCGAGGTCCCGAGCCAGTTTTTCTATGAATGGATCGAGGAGAACTATTCCGTTCACGTCAAGCAGGCCCTCAAGCAGGTTATCGGGCTGGACGCACGCCTTATCTACTCCATCGTGGTCGACAAGTCCCAGCTCCAGCCGGTCACCATTGAACTTCCCCACCAGAATACATCCCCTGCCGGGAATGTCGACCAGGTATCCCTGCCTGATACCGGTAACGCCGTGGCAAGGGCCAGGTTCAACAGCAACCGTGCGCGGTTCGAAACCAACCTGAACCCGAAATACACCTTTTCGACCCTGATCAGGGGCGATTGCAATTCATTGGCCTTTGCCGCGGCGAAGTCCATCGCGCAAAGCCCTGGCCAGAACGCCTTCAATCCGCTGGTCATTTACGGCGGTGTGGGACTCGGAAAAACCCACATGATGCAGGCAATCGGCAATGCGGTCCGTGAAAACCGGATCAGTGATGCCGTTCTTTACGTGTCGAGCGAAAAATTCGCCATCGATTTCGTGAATGCCATCCAGAACGGAAACATCCAGGAGTTTTCATCGTTCTACCGGAACGTCGACGTGCTGATCATCGACGACATCCAGTTCTTTGCCGGCAAGGAAAAGACCCAGGAGGAAATTTTCCACATCTTCAATACCCTCCACCAGTCCAACAAGCAGATCATCCTGTCGGCAGACCGGCCAATCAAGGAGATCAAGGGGATCGAGGACCGCCTCATCTCACGCTTCAACTGGGGCCTGTCGACCGACATCCAGCCGCCGGACTACGAAACGAGGAAAGCCATCATCCAAAGCAAGCTCCACCAGAGCGGAGTCATGCTCGACGGGGCGGTCATCGAGTTCATTGCGACCAACGTTACGCATAACGTCAGGGAGCTGGAGGGGTGCATCGTGAAATTGCTTGCGGCCCACTCGCTCGACAACCAGGAGATCGACCTCCAGTTCACCAAGTCGACGCTGAAGGACATCATCAGGTACAATACCAAACAGCTCACGCTTGAAACGATCGAAAAGGCCGTCTGCGCATATTTCTCGATCACCTCGAACGACCTGAAGGGGAAATCGAAGAAAAAAGAGATCGCGGTCGGAAGGCAGATCGCCATGTACCTCGGAAAAATCATGACCGATTCGTCGCTGAAAACCATCGGCCTCCATTTCGGGGGAAGGGATCATTCGACGGTCATCCATGCCCTGAACACGGTCGATAAAAAAATCGAATCATCGAGCGACGAAAGGAAAAAAATCGAAGAGCTGAAAAAACGCATCGAAATCATGTCGATGTAGGTGCGTGGTGTGCATAACATGTTGATTCGGTGTTGGGGGTATCTTGATTACCTGTATGTTGTCAACATCGGGTCCGCAACCGAAAAAACGGTCCACAATCACCCAACAAGGACACCTGAGGGATGTACACAACTTATCCACAGGATCCAACGAGGCAGATAAACACCTAAAATCATATAAAATAAACACATAGAAGGGGACTTGCTGAAGTCGTCAAGAATTCCACAGCGACAACAACAGCAACAAATATTTATCTATTAATTAATTATAAATGTTGTAAGAAGATGAAATTCACCACGACCATTAAAAAGCTTCAGGATGCGGTAAGCAAAGTGATCCTTGCTGTTCCGTCAAAATCCCTCGATGCCCGCTTCGACAATGTCCATCTTCAGCTGGAAGAAGGATCACTGACCTTATTCGCCAGCGACGGGGAATTGTCGATTACGGCGAAATGCGAAGTATCCTCTTCCGATCGTGGATCTGCAGCCATCAAGGCCAGGACACTCCAGGATTTCCTGCGTAGCATGTACGATACCAGCGTGACCTTCGATATCGAACGTCAGGCCGGAGGGGAGCAGGGGATGGTGCATATCTCGACCGACAAGGGAAAGTACCGGATGCCCTGCATGTTCGGTGACAAACCGGAAAGCCACAAGCGGAATTTCGACCTTTCCATCGGCCTGCAACCTTCGGAGCTTCAGGACGTTATCCACAAGACCCTTTTTGCTTGCAGTGTCGACGGAATGCGCCCTGCCATGATGGGTGTGCTGTTCGAATTCGAGGCTGGCGGACTGGTTGCGGTCGCCACCGATGGACATCGCCTGGTAAAATGCCGCAAAAAAACTACCACCGACATTCCGGAGAAGCAGAAGATCGTCGTTCCATCCCGTGCACTTTCCATCATCCAGAGGCTGCTCCAGAACGATGAGGTGAACATGGCTATCGATACTGAACGGAGGAATATCAGGTTCCAGTCCGAAAACGTGGAGCTCGAATCTGCACTCATCGTCGAACCGTATCCGAATTATGAAGCAGTGATTCCGGTGGAGAACGAAAAGAAAGTAGTTGTGGAGCGAGTGCAGATCCATGATTCGGTCAAGCGGGTTGGGAAGTTTTCCAGCATTGGCGATATCAAGATCGTGATCGAAGGATCGACGATGAAAATCATGGCCGAAAATTCCAGCGAAGGAGAATCCGCACAGGAAGAGCTGCCATGCGTGTTCACCGGCGAAGATATCACCATCGGCTTCAATTCACGATTTGTGGAGGCGGCACTTGCCCATATTGAAAACGACGAAGTCACCGTCGAGCTCAGCAGCCCCACCACAGCCGTCATCTTCAAGCCTGGCAAGGATGAGCATCGTGACGACCTCATCATCCTCGTCATGCCGGTGAGGATAAACAACTGATGTCGAAAGAGGGGCCTTGAAACTCGAAGTAATCAGCATAGCCAATTTCAGGAACCATGTCCTGTTGGAATTCGAGCCGGGCCCCTCGATCACCGTTATCCATGGACGCAACGGAACCGGCAAAACCAGTATTCTTGAAGCTGTCCACTACTGTGCGTTGACCCGTGGATTTCCCGGAAGCACCGACCGGGATTGCCTTTCGTTTGGAACCGATCATTTCATGATCAGGGGATCGTTCCTCAGCGACAGGAGCTTGAATACCGGTGTCAGGATCGTCTGGTCAGAGGAAAATGAGAAACAGGTGTTCGTCAACGAACAGGAAATCGATTCATTTTCCCGACATGTCGGAACCATACCCTGCGTTACGTTCACCCCGGGAGAACTCTCCATTGTCAGCGGGGCACCATCAGAAAGAAGGCGTTTTATCGATAGTGCCATCTGTCAGTATGACAAGAAATACCTCGACGATATGATGCAGTATCGAAGGGTTTTACAACAAAGAAACGCCCTTCTTTCTACTGGTATCGAATCCCCATCAAATATGGCTGCATTCGATATCTGGACAGATCAGATTGCCTTGCTTGCGGCAAAGATTGTCGTTTCAAGACTTGAATTCATCAGGCAGTTCAGTGTTTCATTCAGGCAGATATATTCATGGTTTCCCGGAAACCTTGAGCCTGAAATGATGTATCAAAGTTCATATGGAAAGTTAGCGACCGGACAGGTTTATGAAGAACTAAAATACTATTTTATAAATCGTTATAAGAACCTTAAAGCACAGGAGATACAGAGGAGGCAGACCCTTGCAGGGCCCCATCGCGATGACCTTATTCTGTTGACCGATGGCCATGAAACCAGGAAATTCGCATCACAAGGCGAGCAAAGGAGCTACCTTATCGCCATGAAAATGGCTCTCAGGAGTTACCTTTACGAAACGACTGGTGAACATCCGATTATACTTTTCGACGATCTTTTTAGTGAACTCGATGCTGTTGTAGAAGAGAGGATAATAGATTCTTTGTTATCGTTTGGACAGGTATTAATTACTTCTACTTCAAAGATAAAAAGATCAGGTATCGAACATTACTCCATGCAAAATATGCATGAAAACAAGGTGGATTGACGTATGGCACGCGGTAAAAAACCACGGGTGCTGACCTCGGTCATGGGGGAAATGTATCGTACCATAGGTATGACGGAAGCTTATGACCGGTACCGTACGCTCCAGATATGGGCTACCGTTGTCGGGGAAACCATCGCAAGGGTGACTTCTGTGGAACAGTTGAAAGAGGGGGATCTGTACGTGAGGGTGAAAAACCCTTCATGGAGGATGGAGCTCAATTTCAGGAAAAAGGAGATTGCCGAACGCCTGAACAAGGCGATTGGCAATGAGATGGTAAAGACGATCATTTTTAGATAAAAAAGGCTGCAATCGACGCAGCCTTTTTCTCCTTTTTTTTTCGATGTCGCTCAGAGGTTGCAGCTCAGGTTGTACATTTCGATCATCTTGTTTGCAAAGTCACGACCGAACTGCCTGCATGCATCGAATTCCGGTTCATGCGGCTGGAATTTTACCACGATATTCCTGTCGAACAACTTCATTTTAAGGTTGGTCAGATTACTTTCGATGATCCTCACCCCTTCACCGCTCCAACCGAACGAACCGAAAGCTGCGGACAACTTGCCGCGGTCGCGTAACGGATTGAGCACGGCGAATATATTGTAGATCTGGTGCACGATGTTCTGGTTGATGGTCGGTGAACCGATGATGATGCCCATGGAGTGGGCAATCTTGTCTTCAAGTTTCTCGGTGGAAATGTTTTCGATGTCACAGACGTCGACGTTGAAATCACAGGCTGACCTCATGCCGTCTGCTATCGCGTTAGCCATCAGGGCGGTGTTCTCATATGCGGAAACATAAGCGATCAGGATGCTTTTCTCGTTCGGCATCGCAATGGCGTTCGTTGCATACTTGTGCGAAAGATCGACATACTTCTTCCAGTTCGAACGGAGAATCGGTCCGTGTCCCGGGCAGATGGCATGTATGTCGAGCGGACGGATCTTTTCGATGGCCTGAAGCATGTATTTGCTGAAGGGGCGCAGGATGGCATCGAAATAGTACTTGAAGGCATCGTCGAAATCACCGGCAAGATCGTCATACATCGCGTCATGGCTGTAATGGCATCCGAACGAGTCGCAGGTGAACAGGATACGGTCCTCTTCGAGCCATGAGTAGATGGTGTCCGGCCAGTGCAGGTTCGGGGCTCCAATGAAATGGATTGTCTTGTTCCCGAGGTCGAGCTTGTCGCCGTTTTTAACCACGAGGTGCCTGAAATCATACCCGGTCTGGTCACGAAGGAACTTGATGGCATTGCCGCTGCCGACGACCGTAGCGTTTGGGGCGACGGAAAGAAGGTTTCGGATGTTGCCGGAGTGGTCGGGTTCGGTATGGTCGACGATGATGTACTCGATCTCTTCAGGATTCACAACCTGCCTGATTTTCTCAAGATACGTCGGCCAGAACTTCAACTTCGTCGTTTCGACGATGGTCTTTTTGTCGGCGTTGATGAAATAGGAATTGTATGTGGTGCCATACTTGGTTTCCATCACGATGTCAAAGGTTATCAGGCCCGGGTCGAGCACACCAATCCAGGATACATCGTCGGTTATCGGGAGTATCTTATTGTCTGTCATAATTTTATCGTCATTATTATTGGCAGTGAATCAGGTAAAAATAGAAACATTAAGGGGGATGATGGGGACAACCTGAATCATTATGTATGAATGATTATCTCACTTACCCCTTGCATCAAAGATAAGGATATGCTGTTCTTGAATGTGGCAAATTGTGCATAATTATGGGAATATGATCAAAATGGAGTTTCATCTCCGTACAGGGACTCTGTTTCCAAATGTCGAATCTCCTTGACGACTTCAATACCCGACGGGGAAAATGCGAACAGGGTATCAGTTGAAAAAATGGTACTGAAATCCTGCGGTTTGAAAAAAGGCAGGAACTTCTGCGCGAACTCATCGAGTCGTTTCAGATAAAAATGTGTGTTTTCGTCAGGCTCCTTCTTTTTCCACTCTTCGGCAAGACGCCCCTTGTCAAGCGCAGATGCCGTGCTTCCCGTGCCGGAGATATAGTAAGTCATCCGGTCCCCCTTGTTGACCTGGATACCCTGCTTTACGGCAATTTCATAGGTTATCGACTTTGATCTCTTCCCTGATCGTGTATCGGTGAGGTATTGTTCGAGGGAGCTTTTCATCGATTCCGTCCTGGAGAAATCGGTGATGTGCATGCGGTGCTGCATGATGTTGTTCCTGTACTTCACGTAGAGGTCGTGGAGCCCCTGTATGTCCTCGTGCAGCAACAGGATGAATCCTTCGCGTACGAAATCACGGCCGAATTTCTCCCCGCTCCTGCTGATCAGCGACGACCCTTTCAACTTGAGCTTGTCATGGTAGTCCAAGAGGACGTAATTCTTCTTCATGTAGGAGATCATCTTCCTGAACCGCCCATCGAATCCGATCGTGATGCCGGAAGGCATCTTGGCGGATACTTCCTCGACCAGGGCTCGTTCTTGGTCCTCGGTGACGAGGTGAGGGGGCGGGACCAGGAAAATACCATCCGTATCGACTTCGATGACTTTTGACCCTTTGGATTCGAACTCCCTGATCATCATTTTCGCGATCCCCTGCCCTGTTGTCGTGACCCGATCGGCCTCTTCGAAATCATTGAAGATTCCGCTGCTGAAGCCCAGGTAACCGTACATGGCATTGATGATGATCTTGAACGAGTTCTGCATGGCGTCATAATTGTCCGCCAGAGATCTGTTGCCCAAAGAATTTTCATCGGCAGAACGTTTTTTTGCTGCAAAGCGCAGATCCTTGAGGTCCTTCAGGATTGCCGGGAATGTCTTCAGTGTATCGGTTTTCGGGCAAATACCGCACGAGAGCATGATGGAAGGATACAGGGATTCTACGTCGGCATAAACGATAGGGCCGAGAATACCCTTGATGAATACCTCAGTGAACCCTCCGACATGCTGCTGGCCTATCGAGGGTCGCGGTATGGATACTTTCCGCTTGATGTATTCCCTGACCATCAGTGCCTCGATCTTTGCGGCAGGACCAAGTCGAGATGCCTGGGCATAGGTATAGGGAAGCATTCGCGCGAGATTGAAATTGCTTCCTGAAAGCAGCGCCGCAAGTTCCCGGGTTTCCCTTACGTCGTCGAGGGCATAGGCCAGGAGCACTTCGGGGTTGTTGTCCCAGGTGTCGGCGAGATCCTTGTAGTCGACATAGGTACGGTTGGGTGATGCAAATCCGAAGAATTTCGCCGCAGCCTTGAGCCCGTAGCTCGGAAGGGAGCGCTTTGAGGTGTCGTAGCTTTGAACGAGGAAGTAGGTGTCAATCACGTGCCTGCCGGGAATGTCGACGTACTGGTAATCGATGCTCCTTTCTGCGAAGCGTATGGTTGCCGGATAGGACCTCGGAACCAGTCCGTCACGGCCGATCCTGAATGGGACGGCGTTAAGCTCGCATCGACGCTGAAGATACGGAAGGTCGAACCCGAAGATATTATGGCCTTCGATGACGTCGGGATCCTTTTCCCTGATGATGGCAACCAGTTCTTCCAGCAACGCCTTCTCCGAACGCCCCCTAGCGTGGATCACGTGTTCCCAGGATCGGTTGTCGCTCAGGGATACGATGATAACCGGGTCCGTGCCGAACGACTCTTTCTGATTGCCCCGGCCTTGAGGTCGGTAGTATGTTTCTATGTCGAGCTGGAGGCGATGGATATCCTCGAAATACAGCCCTTTGAACATCGTTTTCCCGCTTTGCAGCAGGTACTGGGTGACGGCATCACCCCTGGTGTAGGTGAGGTGGCTGTTGAAGCCTTGACCGACAGGAGCGTCGCTTCCGGAGGTGTTGTCCTGATTGCTGCTGTTGATATGGTCGAGCGCAGCCCGATAACTCTTCCAGCTCCTGAAAATGGCGAGATGGTTGAAGTAATTGTTTCCCGAAAGATTGATCAACCAGTATTTTTCCCGGTCTGCAGGCTCGAATCCATCAAGGAGTTCGTTGTCGGAAAGAAAGAAAAACGGAAAGAATGGTTCATCGCGATGGGTGATGCGCCCCTCCATCCTTATGAAAAGGCGAATGCGGGTGTCATTGAGTTGGTGGGCTCCGACGATGCCTGTTTCCGGATCCTTTCCGAACAGGAGTTCATTGAGAAGTGCTGGATCGACGGTGTTATTCATGAGGTGAGCATGTCACGGTTGTTCAGCGGGGAAGTTGATTGTTTCACGTGAAACATTTGGTTCATCGGCCGAGACGTATCATGAGAACCGAGATGTCGGCTGGCGAGACACCCAGGATCCTTGATGCCTGGCCGATCGTGGATGGCCGATGGCGGGTGAGCTTCTCGCGGCCCTCATTGGAGAGGGCTGAAATACAGGCATAATCAAAATGGCAAGGAATGGCAAGCGTGTCCATGCGTGATATCCGTTCAGCCATCAGCTGATCCCTCCTGATATAGCCTTCATACCTGATCTCTATGTCTGCCTGTTCGACGATGCGCCGGTTATCGTAAAGGGGGGCAAGTCCTGTGCGCACGGTTTCTGACGATTCGACGAGATCCGACAGGGATATCCCGGGCCTTTTGATGATGCTTGCCGCGCGTGTCGTTGACCGGATCTCCTGTAAGCCGATATTTACCATAAGGCTGTTGATCTCATCGGGAGGCACCCTGATCTCCTGAAGGCGTTGTTTGCACTCATCGATCTGTTCCCTCAGGTTATTGACCTGTTCGTAGGACGCTTTCGGGACTACCCCGGCATCGAACCCTGCCTTGGCGAGGCGGAGATCTGCATTGTCGTGACGAAGGATCAGCCGGTGTTCCGCTGATGAGGTAAACATCCGGTAGGGTTCATTTGACTCCTTGGTGATCAGGTCGTCGATCAGCACGCCGATGTATGCTTCTGAACGCCCCAGGATAAGCGGCATTTTTCCCCTGATTTTCAGCGATGCGTTGATGCCGGCCATGAGCCCTTGGGCGGCGGCCTCCTCATAGCCTGATGTTCCGTTGAGCTGCCCTGCGAAATAGAGGTTCCTGACAAGCTTGGTTTCGAGGGTGGCGTCGATCTGCCATGGGTGGAAGTAGTCGTATTCTATGGCGTAACCTGGGCGGATCATCTTGACATGCTCAAGTCCGGGGATCGTGCGAAGCGCCTTAATCTGGATATCTTCAGGCAGCGATGTGGAGAATCCGTTCACATACATCTCGATAGTCTCGGTCCCTTCGGGTTCGAGGAAGATATGGTGGCTCTCCTTGTCCGGGAACCTGAATATCTTGTCTTCGACTGATGGGCAGTACCGCGGGCCGATACCCTGTACCTTCCCCGTAAAAAGCGGAGATCGGTCGAAACCCTGCCTGAGGATCTCATGGGTGATGCTCGTTGTCTTCGTCAGATAGCATGAGACGAGGTTTCTTTCAGCTACCGATATGGTGCTGAATGAGAACGGTATCGGATCCGCATCTCCGGGCTGTTCGGTAACCTTCAGGTAATCGACGCTGCGTGCGTCGATTCGGGGAGGCGTACCGGTCTTGAGCCTGCCGTGTGTGAATCCGAGGGCGGCGAGCGATTCGGTCACTCCCTGCACCGGAGGTTCGGCAACGCTCCTTCCTCCGGGAAAATGCGACATCCCGACATGGATAAGCCCATTCAGGAATGTGCCGCAGGTAAGGATTGCTGATGTTGCCCGGATTCTTCTGCCCGTGGCGAGCTCTACCTCCGAGAACCGGCCGTCGATGGCAATGATGCCCGTAACCGTATCCTGGACGATATCGATGAGTGGTTCCGTTTCGATTGCTCGCCGCATGTGGATGCTGTAGAGCGTTTTGTCCGCTTGGGCCCTCGGGGAGTGCATGGCCGCACCTTTGCTCCGGTTCAACAGCCTGAACTGTATCCCGGTTGCGTCGATCGCTTTCGCCATCTCGCCGCCAAGTGCGTCGATCTCCCTCGTGATCTGCCCCTTTGCCACCCCGCCTATCGCCGGATTGCACGACATCCTTGCCACTGCAGACAGGTCGCTGGTTATCAGCAGGCATGTGCTTCCGCCCCGCGCCGCCGCGAGGGCTGCTTCGCAGCCGGCATGGCCTGCGCCGACCACGATAATGTCATACATTGGAGGTGTCATGTTTCACGTGAAACATCCCGAGCAGTCATCTGTCGGCATGCTTTGTATTGTAAAGTTTCCTGGCGAAGAGTCCGCAATTATAGTTAAAATGCAAAAAAAGAGCAGTGCTTGCAGGTGAATAAATTTGCATGCTTTGGCTGGCTTTAGTAAAATAACCGTATCGTTGTATGGTTTCCCCTGATGCATGGTTCTTCTGGCCGATGCACCCTGCGTCCATACGGTGGCGGAGCCGTCCTGGCTTTTTTATGCCGCGTGATGATTTGATTCCCGGATGTTGCTTTTCGATGCGCTATTTGAGGGACGTACCGCCGTTCCGTTTGTTTGTTCCTAATCTTTCATGAAATCACAGGAGGAGCAGTTATGCCGTCAATGCTGAAAATGTTGCTGACCGCCGGCCTTGTCGCGTCAATGTCTGTTGCCGTTGCCGCAAAAGGGTTTGCTTCGGCGAAGGCGAAAGCCGGAGGTGTGGCGAAGGTCGATCCGAGGGGACAGGTCCTTTCATTATCCTGCTCGGGGTGCCATGGACCGGACGGGAAAAGCTCCGGCGTCATTCCGTCATTTAATGGAAAATCGCCGGAGTACATTGAGGCAGCCCTCAAGGAGTTCAAGTCGGGAGAGCGCGTCTCGACGGTCATGGGGCGTCATGCCAAGGGATATACCGACGGGGAGATCCACCTGATCGCCGAATATCTCGGAACAGTCGGGAAGAAAACCAAATAACCGGGAGAGGTGTAATGAGCACGAATATTTCTCGAAGGGATTTCAGCAAACTGCTCGCCACCGGTGTCGCCGGAGCCTCATTGGGCTTGTTCGGTGGGGTCGGTACAGCGTTTGCCGCAAAGTATCGGGTCGTGGTGATTGGTGGCGGCTTCGGCGGGGCCTCGACGGCAAGGTACCTGAAAAAGCTTGATCCGGCGCTGTCGGTTACCCTGGTCGAGCCCAAGGCGGCCTATGTGACCTGCCCGTTCAGCAACTGGGTTTTGGGCGGCCTCCGGACCATGCCCCAGATTACCCGGAACTACGCCAAACTGTCCGGCCGTTACGGCATCAATGTGGTCCCTGACTCGGCGGTCGCGATAGATCCTGTCAAGGGTACCGTTACGCTCAAGGGCGGCCGTGTGCTTGGGTATGACCGCCTCGTCGTCTCTCCCGGCATTGATTTCAAGTGGTCGGCCATTGCAGGCTACAGCCAGGAGCTTTCCGAATCGAAGATGCCGCACGCTTACCAGGCCGGCGCCCAGACCGTGCTGCTCCAGCAGCAGCTCCATGCAATGAACGATGGGGGAACGGTGCTGATCTGCCCGCCGGCAAACCCATTCCGCTGCCCGCCAGGCCCCTACGAGCGGGCCAGCCTTGTTGCTCACTACCTCAAGCAGCACAAGCCGAAGTCGAAGGTCATCATCCTCGACCCGAAAGAGAAGTTCTCCAAGCAGGGGCTGTTTACCAAGGGGTGGCAGCGCCTCTACCCGGGCATGATCGAATGGCGGGGGCCGGCTGCCGGAGGCAAGCTGATCTCCGTTGACGGATCCTCCATGTCGGTCAAGACCGATCTCGGGGATGTCAAGGCGGAGGTGATCAACATCATTCCGCCCCAGAAGGCCGGTTCGATTGCTTTTACCGCAGGCTTGACTGACGAGACCGGCTGGTGCCCGGTGAATCCGCTCTCGTTCGAATCGACCATCCACAAGAACATCCATGTGATCGGTGACGCCTGCAAGGCCGGTGCGATGCCGAAGTCGGGATTTGCCGCCAGCAGCCAGGGCAAGGTGACCGCAGCAGCCATCATCAGGCTACTGAAGGGGCAGGAGCCTGTGCAGCCATCCCTGGTCAATACCTGCTACAGCCTCATCGGGACGGACTACGGCGTTTCGGTCGCGGGCGTCTACCAGCTCTCTCCGACCGGTATCATCGATATTCCCGGCGCGGGAGGGCTGACCCCCATCGATGCTTCGGATGACCAGCTTGCGCAGGAGGCGATGTTTGCTGAATCCTGGTACAACAACATCGTCAGGGATATCTGGGGTTGACCCGGAGGACTTCGAGCTGAACCCCGGTCCGTAACCGGGGTTCAGCCGTTTTGCCCCACCTTCCTCTCCTTCGGCGCCCTCATCATGATTTATCGAAATCGAAATAGCCCTCGGGTGCGTTGTTGATGATTCCTGCTCCTGATGGAGCCCCCACCTCATCCTCCTTTCGCGTTCATTGTTAATCGGGACCGGTTTCCTATATTTAGCCAACTTTCCCAATTATGCGTAAAGGCCAATTTTTCATGAAAAATAACCGGTTCAAACTTATTCTCATCGCCGTCGTCGCGCTGGTGTCGGTGTGGTCGATATGGCCGACCTATCGGGACCATGAGCTGTCCCGGACACTGTCGGCTTTCCGATCAAGCGAGGACAGCCTCAAGTTTGCCATCGACCATCGTGCCGAAATCGAGCAGGCCCGCGACAAGAGCCTCAAGCTTGGCCTCGATCTCCGCGGCGGCATGCATCTGGTGATGGAGGTCGACCTGTTCGACCTGATCGAGCAGAAGGCGTGGAACAAGGATGCCCGTTTCCAGCAGATTATGGCGAGCGTCAGGAGCTCGGCGGCCACCTCGGGCGACAGCCCGGTCGAACTGCTGGCCGCAGAATTCAAGAAGCAGGGCATCCCGCTCAGCCGTTATTTCTACGATATCCGGAACAGCGACCGGGAAATC
Source organism: Chlorobiaceae bacterium (assembly GCA_013335115.1). Taxonomy (GTDB): domain Bacteria; phylum Bacteroidota; class Chlorobiia; order Chlorobiales; family Chlorobiaceae; genus Chlorobaculum. Next base: position 249,083 of record JAAXWQ010000002.1, read on the forward strand.
GTGGACAAGCTCAACAAGGAGTCCCAGGATGCCCTGGTTCGTGCCAAGGAGATCATCAGGAACCGCATCGACCAGTACGGCGTTGCCGAGCCCCTCATCCAGACCCAGGGGGCTCGAAGGATCATCATTGAACTTTCCGGCGTTACTGACGAGACTCGCGTCCGCAAGCTCCTGAAGGGGTCCGCCAAGCTTGAATTCAGGTTGGTGAAGGACCATGAATCGCTGCTCAGGGCCATTGACACCATCAATTCCATGCCTGCGCAGGGCCAGGTGGTGACGGCTCCCGCGGATTCTTCCGTTGCCCCGGCATTACTTGCAGGCCAGGCCGGCGCGAAGGTCGCCACCGCTCCCGCTCCAGGCCGCAAGCTCTCCGATATGATCGGCGTCATGAAGAATGGGCTCGTGTTCACCCCGGAGTATGCGCGTGACTATGTCTCGGCCATGTTCAAGCGCGAAGATGTCCAGGCGAGGCTTCCGCAGGATACCGAGCTGCTGATTGCCGCCAAGCCCGAACTGACCGAGAAGGGGGAGAAGTTCTTCCCGATCTACCTGGTCAAGAAGAGCCCCGAACTGACTGGCGGCGTCATCACCGAGGCGAAGGCGACCTTCGGGACAGAGAATGTCCAGCCTGAGGTGAGTATGTCGATGAACGACGAGGGCACCTCGAAATGGGCCCGCATCACCGGTGCGAACATCGGCAAGCAGATCGCCATCGTGCTTGATGGCGCAGTCTACAGCGCCCCGGTCGTGCAGTCGCGAATTCCCAACGGCAATTCGGTAATCAATGGCATTTCGGGCCTCGAAGAGGCCAAGGACCTCGAGATCATCCTCAAGGCCGGTGCGCTCCCCGCTCCGGTCAGGATCCTCGAAGAGCGGACCGTTGGCCCGTCACTCGGATCCGACTACATCCAGGCAGGCTTGATGTCCATGATCTGGGGATTTGCCGCCGTGGCGATCTTCATGGTCTTCTATTACAACAAGGCGGGCCTTGCCGCGGACTTTGCGCTCGTTCTCAATATCCTGATCGTGATTTCGGTGCTCGCCGGGTTCAAGGCTTCACTTTCGCTGCCGGGCATTGCCGGTATCGTGCTGACCATGGGCATGGCCGTCGACGCGAACGTGCTGATCTACGAGCGCATCCGGGAGGAGCTTGCCGAGGGCAAGATGCTCAAGTCGGCGGTGGATGCGGGGTACAGCCGTGCATTTTCGTCGATTCTCGACTCGCATGTGACGACCCTTGCCGCGGCGTTCCTGCTGTCACAGTTTGGGGTCGGCCCGGTCCAGGGCTTTGCCGTGACGCTCATGATCGGCACCGGCGCCAGCCTCTTCACGGCCATCGTTGTGACAAGGGTGATTTTTGACCTGCTGGTAGGCAGCGGGTTCATGGATGAGAAAAGTTTCGGATAAATTTCAACACACACGCGAGTATGCGCCTGTTCCAGAAGACCAATTTCAATTTCATCAAGCATCGCAAGATCGCCTATGCAATCTCGCTGTTGCTGATGGTGGCCGGCATCGTATCCCTTCTGGTCAGGGGGCTGAACTATGGCATCGATTTCAAGGGAGGGTCCGAGGTCGTCATCAGGTTCTCGAAGTCGGTTGATGTCAGCTCGGTGCGTTCCATCATCGGCCAGGCCGGTGTCCGAGGTTCAGTCAAGCAGTACGGCATGGAGCGAGCGGTGCTGCTCAGCACCGATTACCACGGGGAGACGGCAGACCTCAAAGGGCTCATTACGCGAGCCCTGGCCGACCGCATGCCCGGAAACCCCGGTGAGGTGGTCAGCGTCCAGGCTGTCGGGCCGAGCATCGCCTCGGACATGAAGTGGGCCGCCATGAAGGCGCTTGGCGCTGCGCTCGTCGGCATCCTCCTGTATGTGAGCGTCCGGTTCGAAATCAAGTTCGCCACGGCCGGCGTGCTCGCCATCTTCCACGACGTACTGACGGTACTCGGGTTGTTCAGCCTCCTTGGCGGCATCTTTGACTTCATGCCCCTCGAAGTCGACCAGAGCATCATTGCCGCGTTCCTGACCATCGCCGGTTACTCGATCACGGATACGGTCGTGGTCTACGATCGTATCCGTGAGCGCCTCCGCGGCCAGAAGCCTTCCGAATACGAGCGGATCTTCAACGAGAGCATGAACCAGACGTTGTCCAGGACCATTATCACTTCGGGTACCCTGATGATCTCGGTGTTGGTGCTTTTCATTTTTGCCGGCCCGGCCATTCGCGGGTTCGCTTTCGCCATGTTCGCCGGCATCGTCGTCGGGACCTACTCATCGATCTTCGTGGCGGCCCCGATCGTGTTCGACTGGCAACAGCGCTCGAAGACCGCCATCAAGCTCAGGGGGGCCTCCTGAGCCTGATCAGAGGCCTGTCCCCCTGGCCGGCACATTCATCCGTCAGTTATATGGTTGCACGACACTCGTTCAGGTATGCCGGTAAACAGCTCAAGCAAACCCCATGGATATGAAAAAAGCACTCAGTACCATCCTCACGGCATTCGCCATGTTGACCTCCGGCTTTACGACGGCCATCGCTGCCGATGTTTCAGACCGGATTGTCGCTGTCGTGGGCAACGAGGTCATCCTCAAGTCTGAAGTCGACGAGCGTGAACTGATGGTCCACGCACAGTTTCCCGATTCCCGAAAGGATCCCGAACTCCGCAAGCACTTGCTCGAAAACCTCGTCGACCAGAAAATCCTGCTCACGAAAGCCAAGATAGACAGTGTGAAGGTGGACGATAGCGCCATCAACTCCATGGTTACCGACCGGTTCGCTTCGATCAGGGCCGGGTTTCCCTCCGCCAGGGACATGGAGGTCCGCTTCGGCAAGCCCGTCAGCCGGATCAAGCAGGACATCCGTGACGATATCCGCGAACAGCAGATGGTCGACAGCCTCCGTCGGAAGCATATCAAGGATGTGACGGTCAGCTACGAAGAAGTCATGGAGTTTTACCGCAAGGAGAAGGATCAGTTGCCGATGATGCCCGAAGCGGTATCGGTTTCACAGATCATCAAGTATCCACTCTATTCCGACGCAGCGAGGGCCGATGCCCTGACCCGGATCCGCGATGTGCAGCGGCGCCTCCAGGCTGGCGAGGACTTTGCCTCGTTGGCGAATTCGCTCTCTGACGACCCCGGTTCAAGGTCCCTGGGTGGCGATCTCGGCTTCGTCCAGAAAGGGGAGCTGGTGCCGAGTTTCGAGGCCGCGGCTTATGCCCTCAAGCCTGGGCAGGTCTCTGCCCCTGTCGAGACCAGATTCGGCTTCCACATCATCCAGACGCTTGAAAAGGAGGGGACCTCTGTCCATGTGCGTCATATCCTTGCGATGTTCGACCGCAACCAACGCGACGTCTCCAAGACGCTGGAGTTGCTCAAGGGGCTGAGGGGCGAGATCCTTGCAGGGAAGACGACTTTTGCCGCCATAGCTGAAAAGTATTCGGACGATCCCATGTCTGCCAAGCTCGGGGGACTGCTCAAGTCGGCAGGTCCCGGAGGCTCGATGTTCGAGATCTCATCGCTCAAGCCCGATCTGCAGAAGATCATCTCTTCGCTGAAAAAAGCGGGCGAAGTCAGCGTGCCCGAGCCGATAACCCCGGAGAAGGGCGATCCGTTCGTTGCCATGTTCCAGTTGAATTCGAGGACTCCTGCCCACCGGTTGACACCCGAACAGGACTTTACGAAGCTTGAGGAGCTTGCGGGCGACGAAAAGCGGAAACAGCTGTTCACCGGGTGGCTCGACCAACTGAAGAAAGAGGTTTTGGTCAGGATCATGCCCTGAGCAGACCTGAAGCAGCAAAAAGCAGAAAGCCGGGCAAAGATGACTTTACCCGGCTTTCTGCTTTTTCAGATTCCGTTCAGGCGTCACACGTCAAGGCGGCGGACGTAGCGGGCGTTCTTTTCGATGAACTCCCTTCGAGGCTCCACCTTGTCGCCCATGAGTGTCGAGAACACCTGGTCGGCTTCACGGGCGTTCTCGACCGAGACCTGGAGCAGTGAGCGGTGTGCAGGGTCCATGGTGGTGCTCCAGAGCTGTTCCGGGTTCATTTCACCGAGGCCTTTGTATCGCTGGATGGAGACGTTCGCCTTGCCTTTCTGGAGCTTCTTCATCGATTCGACGATGCCGAGCCGCTCCTCTTCGTCCCACGCATACTGCTGTTCCCTGCCTGATTTGACCAGGTAGAGCGGCGGCTGGGCGATGTACACCTTGCCTGCCTCGATGAGCGAGCGCATGTACCTGAAGAAGAAGGTCAAGAGAAGGGTCCTGATGTGGGCCCCGTCGACGTCAGCATCGGTCATGATGATGATTTTGCCGTAGCGGAGCTTTTCGGGCGAGAACTCCTCTTCGCCGATGCTCGTGCCGAGCGCGAGGATGATGGTCTTGATCTCCTCGTTCTCCAGCATCTTGTGCAGGCGGGCCTTTTCGACGTTCAGGATCTTGCCTTTGAGCGGAAGGATCGCCTGGAAGCTCCGGTCGCGCCCCTGCTTGGCACTGCCGCCTGCCGAGTCGCCCTCGACGATGTAGAGCTCACAATGCTCCGGGTCGTTGATCGAGCAGTCGGCAAGCTTGCCGGGCAGGCCGGAGCTTTCGAGCACCGACTTGCGCCGGGTCAGCTCCTTGGCCTTCCTTGCGGCCTCCCTCGAAATGGCGGCTCCCTTCACCTTCTCGATGATGAGCTTTAGGGTGCCTGGATTGCTTTCGGCAAACTCGGCAAGCTGCTCGTTGACGATGGTTTCGACGATGCTTTGGGTTTCAGAGTTCCCGAGCTTGGTCTTTGTCTGGCCTTCGAACTGCGGCTCGGGGACCTTGACCGAGATGATCGCCGTCAGCCCCTCCTTGTAATCGTCGCCGGTCAGGGCGATTTTCAGGTTCTTTAACAGGTCGTTCTTCTGGGCATAGGCGTTGAGCGTCCGCGTCAGCGCCTTCCTGAAGCCGGTGACGTGGGTACCGCCCTCATGGGTGTTGATGTTGTTGACGTAGCTGAAGACGTTCTCCTGGTAGGAGTCGTTGTACTGCAGGGCGATCTCCACCATCGTCGAGTCACGCTCCCCTGAAAGGTAGATGGGCTCCTTGACCAGGCTGAGCCTGTTTGCGTCCGTGAACTGGACGAACTCCCTGAGGCCCCCTTCGAAGTGGAACGTCTCCTCCTCCCCCTGCTCGTCCTCCACGATGATCCGCAGGTTGCAGTTCAGGAACGCCAGCTCCCGCATGCGGTCGATGATGATGTCCTTGCGGAACTCGGTGGTCTTGAAGATGTCCGCGTCCGGCTTGAACGAGACCTTCGTGCCTCTCTGGTCGGTTGTGCCGATCTCCTTGACATCACCCTGTGGCACGCCTCGCTTGTAGGACTGCATGTAGATCTTGCCATCACGGTAGACCTCGACCACGCACCACTCCGAAAGGGCGTTGACGACCGACGCGCCGACGCCGTGCAGGCCGCCGGAGACCTTGTATGCTCCCTTGTCGAACTTGCCGCCGGCGCCGATGACCGTCATCACCAGCTCAAGCGCCGATTTCTTCTTGACCGGGTGGAGGTCCACCGGGATGCCACGCCCCCTGTCGGTGACCGTCACCGATCCGTCAGGGTTCATGGACACGTGGATGTAATCGTTGAAGCCCCCCAGGGTCTCATCGATCGAGTTGTCGACGATTTCGTAGACCAGGTGGTGCAGGCCGCGGCTGTGGATGTCGCCGATGTACATCGCAGGCCGTTTTCGGACGTGCTCGATACCGTCGAGCACCTGGATGTTGGTTGCTCCGTATTCGGCCGAAGATGCTGTCGTGGTCAGGATATCAGGTTCTTGCATGGGATCTGGAGTGCGGGGTATGCTTTCAAAGCTGGTTGACTGGAAATATAATAAAAATCTGCCGATATGCCATCGGGCGCCGGCGGCTCAAGCCATGAATGCGGACTGGATGTGTTCGAGTCCGAACTCGATGATGGAGCCGTCGGCGAGGCCGCGGGCAAGGATGGCGATAACGTCGAAACGGCAGTCCGGCGGTGGGCCGTCGAGTCGGGAGATGTAGCCCGAAGCCGCCCTGATGATCTCCTTCTGTTTTCGGGGCGTGACCGCTTCGGCGGGGTGACCCTTGTCGAGCGATGCCCGCGTCTTCACCTCGATGAAGCAGATCTCCCTGCCGTCAGCCGCAATGATGTCGATCTCGTTGCGCATGAACCGGAAGTTCCTTTCGAGGATGCGGTACCCCTTGCCGGCGAGGTACCTGGCGGCGATCCTCTCGCCTTCGGCTCCGAGGGTATGGGGGGCGTTCATGGGAAGGGGTTATTTTTCTCCTAATTTGCGTAACTTGAAACTCTTCCGGTGGATTGCGCAACGACCGTGGGTGGCAATGGCCTCCACGTGCCGGCCTGTCGGGTAGCCGAAATGCCCGTCGAAGCCGTATTCCGGGTACTCCTGTGCATAGCCGGCCATGATCCCGTCCCTCCTGGTTTTCGCCAGCACCGACGCCGCGGCGATGGAAAAGACCTTCGAGTCCCCCTTGACGATGGTTTGGTAGGGTAAGGGAAGCGCCGGGCTGAACCGGTTCCCGTCCACCAGCAGCAGCTCCGGCATGGATTCCAGGGATTCGACGGCCAGGTTCATGGCAAGCATGGTCGCCTGGAGGATGTTGATCCGGTCGATCGTTTCGGCGTCGACCAGGCTGACCGCCCAACCTTCGGCCGCCTCCATGATGGCAGGGGCCAGGGCTTCCCGCAGTTTCGCCGGGAGCTTCTTCGAGTCGTCGAGCCGTTCGAGGATGCCTGATGGCCTGAAGTGGCGGGGAAAGACCACGGCCGCAGCCACGACCGGCCCGGCGAGCGGTCCCCTTCCGGCTTCGTCGATGCCGCAGATTCGTGCATGTTCCGCCCAAAGCGGCTGTTCCCATGAGGTATCGAGCATGTCCGGGCGCGTTTTGAGGGTCCCTTGCGAGTGTCGATATCCCAAGTTGCGAAAAATCGGGCGCCCACCAAAAATGTTGGCATGATAAGGCGCCGACATGGCCCCGAAGTGTTATATTTTTGCAGGAATAACCATTAATAGCAGGCGTGTATGAAGAAGAATGTGAAGAAGCAGCTCCTGATGAACAAGACCGGCGACGAAATCCAGGTCGCGCTGGTCGAGGAGGGCCGTCTTGCGGAGCTGATCATCGAGCGCCCCGAGAGCATGAGGAGCATCGGGGACATCTATCTCGGCAGGGTTCATAAAGTGGTCGAGGGGCTGAAGGCCGCCTTCGTCGATATCGGCCAGAAGTCCGACGGCTTCCTCCATTTTTCGGATGTCGGTACGACCAGCGAGGATTACCGGGCGCTGATCGAGGACGACGACGACGAGTCGGGCGCCGAGGATGGGGATGTGGCGGATGATGGCGACGAGGATGGCGATGACCTGCCCGCTGCCGCCGCTCCTGCAGCGACGAGGGAACCTGCAAGGGAATCGGCAAGGCCGTCCGGCCCTGGCAAGGGCGAACCCCGCCCCGCTTCGGCGAAGGAGGCTGCCGAGCGCCGGCAGTCCTACACCCAGATGATCGCCAGCAAGCTCAAGCCGAACGACTCCATCCTGGTCCAGGTCATCAAGGAGCCTATCGGCACCAAGGGCTCACGCCTCACCTCGGACATCACCATTGCCGGCCGGTTCATGGTGTTACTGCCCTTCGGCGGCGGACAGATCGCCGTCTCCCGGCGGGTCGTGTCCCGCAAGGAGCGCGTCAGGCTGAAAAAGCTTGTTCGTTCGATGCTTCCCGAAGGGTTCGGCGCGATCATCCGCACGGTCGCCGAAGACCAGGAGGAGACGCTGCTCAAGCAGGATCTCGAGAAGCTGCTTGCCAAGTGGACGCAGATCGAAGAGAAGCTGCAGGACGCGACGCCGCCCCAGCTGATCTTCAAGGAAGACACCATCATTTCGAGCGTGCTCCGCGACTCGCTCACCTCCGACGTCACGGAGATCGTGGCCAATTCGAACTCGATCTATACCGAGACGCTGAACTACATCCAGTGGGCTGCGCCCGAGATGGTGAGGAACGTCTCATTGCATCAGGGAAAGCTGCCGCTCTTTGAAGGATACGGTATCGCCAAGGATGTCGAATCGATCTTCTCCCGCAAGGTCTGGCTCAAGTCTGGAGGCTACATCATCATCGAGCACACCGAGGCGATGGTGGTGGTCGACGTCAACAGCGGCCGCTACGCCGCCAAGCGCGAGCAGGAGGAGAACTCCCTGAAGACCAACCTCGAGGCGGCCCGCGAGGTCGTCCGCCAGCTCAGGCTGCGCGACATCGGCGGTATCATCGTGGTCGATTTCATCGACATGATCGACCCGAAGAACTCCAAGAAGGTCTACGAATCCATGAAGACGGAGTTGCGCAACGACCGGGCCAAATCCAACATCCTGCCGCTTTCCGACTTCGGCATCATGCAGATCACCCGTGAGCGCATCCGCCCGAGCCTCATGCAGCGCATGGGCGACCAGTGCCCGGCCTGTGGCGGTACCGGCGTGGTGCAGGCGCGCTTTACGACCATCAACCAGATCGAGCGGTGGCTCAGGAAGTACGCCCTGCAGCCGAAGGCCAGATTCCAGCAGCTCGACCTGCACGTCAGCCCGACCGTGCTCGAGCCCATGCGCAACAGCGACATGAAGACCGAGCTGAAGTGGTTCCTGCAGCACCTGGTCTTCGTCAGCCTTAAAGCCGACGAAAGCCTTCGCAGCGACGACTTCCGCTTCTACACCCGGAAGTCCGGCACCGACATCACCGCAGAATTCAACTGACAAAGAAAACGAAGCAGCATGGAATACCAGCAGGTTAAAGAAGCAATCCTCGAATACGCATCGCTCGGCGCCGACCAGCTCAAGGCCGATCCGAAGGCCCGTGAGCTCTTCGGGAGTTTCAAGGCACTCCTCAACAAGGGTGTGGTCCGCGCGGCCGAACCCGACTCGTCGGGAAGCGGCTGGAAAGTCAACCAATGGGTCAAGCAGGGCATCCTGGTGGGTATGCGGCTCGGCGTGCTCGTCGAGGGGCGGGTCGACGCCGGCAGTGTCGGCAGTTTTCCCTTCATCGACAAGGATACCTACCCGCTCCGCCGGTTCAGTGTCGGGGACAACGTCCGTATCGTGCCCGGTGGCTCATCGGTGCGCGATGGCGCCTGGCTTGCCCCCTCGGTGGTCATGATGCCCCCCTCTTACGTCAATGTCGGCGGTTGGGTCGATGAAGGAACCATGATCGATTCACACGCACTGGTCGGCAGCTGTGCCCAGGTCGGTAAAAAGGTGCACCTTTCGGCAGGCGTCCAGGTCGGCGGCGTGCTCGAACCGATCGGCGCCATGCCGGTCATCATCGAGGACGAGGTCATGGTCGGCGGCAACTGCGGCATCTACGAAGGGACGATCGTCAGGAGGCGTTCTGTGATCGGGACCGGCGTCATCCTGAACGGGTCCACTCCGGTCTACGACCTGGTCAACGGTACGATCCTGAGGAAAACGGCCGAATCCCCGCTCATCATCCCCGAAGGGGCGGTCGTGGTCGCGGGCTCCCGCAAGGTGAAGGGTGACTTCGCGGCCGAACACGGGCTTTCCATCTACACCCCGCTCATCGTCAAGTACCGCGACGATCGGACCGACAGCGCCACGGCGCTTGAAAGCGCACTCAGGTAATGACAGTCATCCGCCTCAACCTCATCCCCGTTCGGCTCCGGGGGCTCACCGCGGCGGCACTTGCCGCCGCGGCCATGTTCACCGGTATGCCCGCAGTCCATGCCGCCGCGGCCGTGCCTGCCAAGCCCGACTGGTTTGCCGCAGGACGGAGCATCGAGCTGCTCGGTGAGGTCTACCGCGAGGTGGCGGAGAACTATGTCGATCCCGTCGATGTCAGCGAGCTCATGGCTGCCGGTATCGACGGCATGCTTGAAAAACTCGACCCCTACACGGACTTCCTCGACGAATCGGGGACCCAGGAGCTCGATGAGCTTACGACCGGCCATTATGCGGGCATCGGGATCACGATCAGCATCATTTCCGGTGATCTTTGCATCACCTCGGTCATTGAAGGCAACGCGGCATCGAAGGCCGGCCTGCTCATTGGCGACCGGATCGTCTCGGTCAACGGCGTCCGGGTCCGTAACCGTTCCATCGACGATGTCCGTGCGGCAATCAAGGGTGCCGTCGGATCGAACGTCAGGCTCGGCATCGAACGACCCGGCAGGCGCGGGAGTCGCGAGTACCTGCTCAGGCGCGCGGAGGTCAGGGTCGACACCGTGGGCTATGCGGGCCTGTTCGGCGCCATCGGTTACATCGGCATGAACAGCTTCGCGGAGCACTCGTGCGACGAACTTCGTGGCGCCCTGCAGTCCCTCCTGCAGCAGGCGGCGGCCGGCAACGGCCCACTGAAGGGCATCGTGCTCGACCTCAGGGGGAATCCAGGCGGGCTGCTCAATGCTGCCGTCGACGTGGCCGCTGTTTTCCTGGAAAAGGGCAGCAAGGTTGTCTCGACCATCGGAAGGGGAGCGGAAAACAGCCAGGTGTACCTGACCGGCACCGAGCCGCTTGTCCCCTTGCTCCCGTTTGCCGTACTTATCGACGGTGACAGCGCTTCCGCATCGGAAATCGTTGCCGGGGCCATCCAGGAGCACGATCGGGGCCTCATCATCGGCGAGGTTTCGTTCGGCAAGGGGCTTGTCCAGTCGATCGTCAACCTGCCCTACGACCATGTCCTCAAGCTGACGACATCAAAGTACCATACCCCGTCGGGAAGGCTCATCCAGAAGCCGTTGCCGCATCAGGAAGGCGGTCGCAAGGTTGTCATCGGCCCGTCGGGCGTCGATTCGACCAGGGCCTACTACACCGACCGGCACCGTAAGGTCTTCGGTGGCGGCGGGATCAGGCCGGATGTCATCGTCCGCGCCACGGAGCATTCTGCATACGAACACGCCCTGGACCGGAAAGGGCTCTTCTTCAAGTATGCCAGCCGCTACCGGGCAAGCCATGACCGGGCGGACGTGCAGGACCTGCAGCAGGGGCGGCTGCTGGCCGATTTCGGCCGCTTTGTCGACAGTGAGCGCTTTACCTACAGGTCACGTTCGCAACAGACCCTTGACAGCCTGAAGGTGATCATCAGAAAGGAGTACGGGCGGGATGGCGACGGGCTCGCTTTGCGGCTCGGCGATCTTGAAAAGGAGTTGACGGCGAAGTCATCGAAAGGCTTGGCCGGGGACTCTGTCCGCGTCGCGACGGCCGTCAGGCAGGAGCTGCTCCGCCATTTTGACGAGAAGCGTGCCCGCAAGGCAGCAATCGAAGCGGACCCCGTCGCCGCGAAAGCCTTCTCCCTGCTCTCCGACCCTGCAGCCTACCGGTCATTGCTGGGGAGGTGAGACGAATCGGGTCGTCACGCGTTACGCGTTACTACCCGATTCGTCTGCTGGTGGATGCCGAGCACGATCATCAGGTTGCTCACGCTCAGCAGGCTTTCGGCGAGCCCGTGTAGCAGGTCGTCGTGCGAGAGCGTCGGATAGCCGCGCACTTCGGTGGCCAGGTACATGCAGAAGATGGTCACCGAGATGAACACCAGCACGAACCAGAACCCGCCGACGGTCAGCGCCGAGAAGACCTCGGGATCCTTTTTTCTCACCTTCAGCAGCAGGACCAGGAACGCCAGGTACACGACGCTCGAGACCTGCAGGATGGCATCGAACACGTTGTTGCCCATCCAGGACTGCGGGCGGCCGCTGACGACGAGGCCGCAGAACAGCGCCCCCATGATGCCCGGCGCCAAGGGCTTGCCGCGCCTGAGGATAGATATCGTGGCGTAGAGGAGCGAGATGCTTCCGAACAGGTTCACCAGTTCGGACATGTCGAGCATGAGGGGGATGCGGTCCCCGGAGATGTGGTAGCCGAGCACGAACCAGCTTCCGATCCAGTGCGGGATCATCAGGAGCGCAAACCGCTGCACGTCCCGGCGTCCGATGAGCCCGCCGTAGCGGTAGAGCATCGCGACGGCCACGCCCCACTCCAGGGATGAAAAGAGGTGGACCACCCAGTTGAGGGGCGACAGCAGCATTCAGCTCCCCTTTGCCATGTGGTAGATGTTCTTGGCCATGATCTTCATTTGCACGCTCCATGGCGCAGGAACCATCTTCTTGTACAGGTAGGAGTCGAAGGTGATCCCCTGGACGTCCCGGTCCTCGCAGATCGCTACGAAGCTTTCCCGAAGGCGGTCGTTGCGGTAGTAGACCGATTGCAGCGCCTGAAGGCCGAAGAAGATTGGCGCGTAGAGGCTGCGGAACTTCTGTTCGTAAGCCTGGAGTGGTTTCTGGTAGCGGATCCTGTCGATCATCGCCTGGGCGCCGAGCTTGCCTGAGCGCATGGCGAAGAAGATGCCTTCGCCATTGGCCGGTGTCACCAGACCCGCGGCGTCGCCGACCAGGATGGCCCGATCCTGGCTGAAGGAGCGTCGCGGCTTCATCGGGATCTTCGCCGCCTCATCCATGTAGGGTGTTTCGGTGATGCCGATCTTCTCCACGAACCGCCGCTGCAACTGTTTCACGTTGTGCCGGTTTTCCTCGGTGCCGGTCCCGATGGCGATGTGGTCGGCCTTGGGGAATATCCAGCCGTAGAAGTCCGGAGAGACCTCCCCGTCGAACCAGATCTCCACCAGATCCTCGTATGGCTTCAGCGCGTCGGCGTAGTGGAAGCGCTGCTGCATGGCGATCACTTTCAGGTCGTTCTTCGGAAATCCGAGCTCGTCGGCGGTTTTCGAATTCGCCCCGTCGGCGCCGATGACGTAGGATGCCACCACCGGAGGAAGGTCCCTGGAGAGGTGGAGGGTGAACCGGTCGGCCGAGCGGTCGATCTTTTTTACGAGGGCTTCGGTGACGGTTGCCCCCGCCCTGGACGCCTCGTTACGCAGCCAGCTGTCGAACCGTTCCCTGCGCACCATGCCGACGTAGCCGTTCGGCATGCGCATCGAAATGGTCCGCCCTTTCGGGGATCGCACGCTCATCTTCGACAGCTTTTTTTCGACCAGTTGGTCGGGGATGGAGAACTCCTCGATCAGCCCCAGGGGGATTGCCCCTCCGCACGGCTTGACGTTGGAGAGGTTCCTCTCGATGAGGATGGTCGACAGGCCGGCCTTCGCCAACATGGCGGCAGCCACGGCACCTGAAGGGCCTCCCCCTATGACAGCGACATCGTAACGCATGGTACTCGACGGTGGTGATAATGGTTGATCATGCCTTCATGAGGCTTGCCGACAGGAACTCCGACGCCTTCGACATGTCGATACGCTCCTGCGACGCCGTGTCGCGGTGCCTGACCGTCATCGTGCCGTCCTCAAGCGTCTGGTGGTCGACCGTGAAGCAGAATGGCGTGCCGATCTCGTCCTGGCGGCGGTAGCGCTTGCCGATCGATGCCGCGTCGTCCTGCTGCACAAGGAAGTTCCGTGAAAGCTCCGCGCAGAGCTTTTCGGCCATCTCGCCCATCCCCCCCTTCTTCATCAGCGGGAGCACGGCCGCCTTGACCGGGGCAACCTTTGGCGACAGCTTCAGCATCACGCGCGGTTCGCCGTCCACCACATCCTCGCGGTAGGCGTCCGAAAGCAGGGCGAGGAACAGCCGGTCAGCGCCGGCGGAGGTCTCCACCACGTAAGGGATGTAGCGTTCGTTGGTGGTCTGGTCGATGTACTCCATGTTCTTGCCCGAGTACTGCTGGTGCTGGCTCAGGTCGAAATCGGTCCTCGAGTGGATCCCCTCGATCTCCTCGATGCCGAACGGGAACTCGAACTTGATGTCGTAGGCCAGGTCGGCGTAGTGGGCAAGCTTGTCGTGCTTGTACCAGTGCAGCTTTTCCCGGCTGATGCCGAGGCTCTCCGTATACCAGTTGAACCGCTCCTCCCTCCAGGCTTCGAACGCCTCGATCTGGGTGCCTGGCTTGACAAAGTACTGCATCTCCATCTGTTCGAACTCCACCATGCGGAAGATGAAGTTCCCCTTCACGATCTCATTCCGGAACGCCTTGCCGATCTGTGCGATGCCGAACGGCACCTTCATGCGTGAGGACTCGCGGACGTTGTGGAAGTTCACGAAGATGCCCTGCGCGGTCTCGGGCCTGAGGTAGACGATGCCTGCCGTATCGGCCACGGCACCCATGTTGCACTGGAACATCAGGTTGAACTGCCTGACCTCGGTCCAGTCGCCCGACCCGGTGTCTGGCGCCTTGATCCCCTCGGTCGTGATAATTTCGTAAAGCGTGCGGTTGGGGTCCTCGGTGCCCGCGGCGGCTTCGTAAGCCACCTTCACGGCGGCGGCCCGGTCCTCCTTGCCGTCTCGCACGAGTTTGCCGATATGGTTTTCGATCAGGTGGTCGGCGCGGTAGCGGCGCTTGGTGGTGCGGTCGTCGATCATCGGGTCGTTGAAGCTCGACACATGGCCTGATGCCTCCCAGACGGTCGGGTTCATCATGATCGAGGCGTCGATGCCCACGATGTTCTGGTGGCGTCGCGTCATCGATGTCCACCAGAGGTCCTTGACGTTCTTCTTCATCTCGCTGCCGAGCGGACCGTAATCGAAGCACGACGACAGGCCGCCGTAGATCTCCGAGGATGGAAAGATGAATCCGCGGCGCTTTGCCAGGGAGACCAGTTTGTGCATCACTTTATCGGGGGAGAGGTTCTGCTCCTGCACCCTTGCCTGATCGGAATTGCTCATGATCGTATCGAGAGGTTTGACGGAATCCACATTGAGGCCTTCCGGGCGGGAAGACCTTTAAATAACTTGACTTTAAATATAACAAAGAAAGCGGATTTCATTTGCGTCGTTGCGCGCCTGGTCGTAATGGCAAAAGGGGCATGTGCCCCCGATCCCGGACAGGATTGCGGTTCATCCTGCCTACAGATGGATTTTCCCGTAATTTCCGGATATATTGAATGGTGCGGCCGAATGCCGCGATAATCGCCAACATTCTTATCCGCCTTGCCTGTACGGGGGCCCTCACTCCCATGAAAAAGAACATCCTCATCATCCTCGGCCATCCTGATAGTGCCAGCTTTTGCGGGGCGCTGGCTGGGGCTTATGAACAAGGCGCGAAAGCCGCCGGGCACGAGGTCCGGCGTATCGACCTGGGCCGCCTCAGCTTCGACCCGGTGCTGCACAAGGGCTATGCCGAGATTCAGCCGCTCGAGCCCGACCTTCTCGAGGTGCAGGCGGCTATCACCCGCGCCGACCATCTGGTCTTTGTCTATCCCATCTGGTGGGGCGCTCCGCCGTCCCTTTTGAAGGGCTTCTTCGACCGGTCATTCCTTCCCGGATTTGCCTTCAGGTTCAAGGACAGTTCATCATCGTCATGGGAACGCCTTCTTGCCAAAAGGACAGCAAGGCTCATCGTGACGATGGACACCCCGCCTTGGTACTATCGGTTAGTATTCCGTATGCCTGGGCACAACCAGATGCGACGGACCATTCTTGAGTTCTGCGGCGTGAAGCCGGTTTCGATATCGGAGTACGGCCCGGTAAAGTCATCGAGTCCCGAAGAGCGGCGGAAATGGCTGACGCAGGTATCCTTGCTTGGTGAGGCTGGCCGGTGAAAGCTGCCCGGGGGTGCTTGGGACTTGCGTTGTCACCGATACTCCTTATCCTGTCTGTATTTCCGTCTTGAGCGCGATCTCTTCGAGGACGGCGCTGACCCGGAGGCATTCGGTGATGCCTCCGGAATAGACGATGGAGCTGCCGTTGTTGTGCACCTCCCAGGTGTGCTTTTCCGCTTTTACGCGAGTGCAGCGGACCGCTTTGATGATCTGGAAGATTACCTCGTCGAAGGTGTGCACTTCGTCGTTGAAGAGCACCACGCGATAGGCGTCGAGGGTATCGGTGCCGGAAACGGCCTGTTCGGCCCGGACTTCCGGATTCTGCTGTGCGTCAAGCCTCGTCGTATCCATGGCGGTCGTTACGTTCATCGTGTTCATCGTGTTCGGCATCCCGTCAATCTATCGATCCTTGTTGAATCTGGCAAGCTCCTGAGGGTTCAGGCTTCGACGACCGGGTCGATGGCGCCGAACGACAGGGCTCCTTCGGAAAGTTCGATACGGCATTTCGCCCCGACCGGCATGGTCATCAGCTCAGGGATATGGCCGTACGAAAGTCCCGTCATGACCGGGGTCCCTTCGGCCATCCGGTTGGCATAGTAGGCGAACATCTTGTCGAACCGGTAGTCCCGGTCCTCGTCCGAAGGGTTCTTGCAGAACTGCCCGAACACCAGGCCCCTGCATTTCTGCACGAGCCCGGCGTTGAACAGGTGCGAAAGCATCCGGTCGATGCGGTAGGCTGGTTCGTTGATGTCCTCGGCGAAGAGCAGGGTGCCCCTGAACGACGGAAGGAACGGCGTGCCGATCAAGGACGAGAGTACCGACAGGTTCCCTCCGATCAGTCGACCGATTGCCGTTCCCGGCTTCAGGCACCTGACGGGGTGATCGGGAAAATTCCTCAATGAACGCCCGTAAGCCGGATCGGTCAGCATGCCCCAGAAGTGCTCTTCAGTGTAGGTGCTCGGGGCATAGAGTTCCGTGGCGACCATCGGCCCCGAGAAGTTGACCAGGCCGGTTTTGGCGAAGACGGAGAGCGAGAGCGCCGTGATGTCGGAATAGCCGACGAGAATCTTGGGGTTTGCCGCGATGAGGTCGTAATCTATCCGGTCGAGCAACCTCGTCGCCCCGGCGCCACCCCGCAGGCAGAAGACTGCCTTCACGTCGGCGTCGGAAAACATCTGGTGGATGTCGTGCAGTTTGTAACGATCGGTATGCGCGGGGTCGTGTTCGGCCTGGTTCAGGTAACGCGATAGCTTGACCCGGTAGCCGTTGCGCTCAAGGTAATCGATCGCCAGGCCGATCTTTTCCGGTTCGGCACAGGTCGAAGAAGGGGAGATCAGGCCGATAACGTCTCCCTTGCGAAGGGCTTTTGGTATCAGGATCCTCATGGGCGAAAAAAAACATCAGCAGCACTTGTCGGCACTGCTGATGTTTCAGGTTGGTTACGCTTCCGGGGCCTCTCCCTCAGGAGACGTCCTCGGTAAGCAGGATCGCCTTGTTGTTGCTCACTTCGAAAAACCCGTCGGCAATCTGGAAGGATTGCGTGGACTTGTCGGGAAGCGAGAGCTTCACCTTGCCGTTCTTCAGTGCGGCAAGCAGCGGCGCATGACCTTTCAGGACCTGGAAAAGTCCGTCCTGGCCGGGAGCGATGATGCTATTGACCTCACCCGAGAAGAACAGCTTCTGCGGCGTGACGATGTCGATCGTTAAGGCTTTGTCGGAACTGGCCATGTCTTCCCGTTGGTTTAGAGCGTTTTTGCTTTCTCGACAGCTTCTTCAATGGTGCCGACCAGGTAGAATGCGGCTTCCGGAAGGTTGTCGTGGCGGCCTGCGATAATCTCCTTGAAGCCCTTGATGGTATCTTCGAGCTTCACGTATTTACCGGCAAGGCCGGTGAATGCCTCGGCGACGAAGAATGGCTGCGAGAGGAACCTCTGGACCCTGCGGGCACGGGCAACGACCAGTTTGTCATCGTCGCTCAGCTCGTCCATGCCGAGGATGGCGATGATGTCCTGGAGGTCCTTGTAGCGCTGGAGGATCTGCTTGACGGCCTGGGCGGTGTCGTAGTGGTCGTCACCGACAATGTTCGGATCGAGGATTCGCGAGGTGGAGTCCAGCGGATCGACAGCCGGGTAGATGCCGAGCTCGGCAATCTGGCGGGAAAGCACCGTCGTGGCGTCAAGGTGGGCGAATGCCGTTGCCGGGGCCGGGTCGGTAAGGTCATCAGCCGGCACATAGATGGCCTGGACCGAAGTGACCGAGCCTTTCTTGGTGGAAACGATCCTGTCCTGCAACTCACCCATTTCGGTGCCGAGCGTCGGCTGGTAGCCCACGGCGCTGGGCATACGGCCGAGAAGCGCGGAGACTTCGGAGCCTGCCTGGGTGAAGCGGAAGATGTTGTCGATGAACAGCAGCACGTCGCGACCCTCTTCATCACGGAAGTACTCGGCGATGCTGAGGCCGGTCAGGGCGACGCGTGCGCGTGCTCCGGGGGGCTCGTTCATCTGGCCGAACACGAGGGCGGTCTTGTCGATAACGCCGGATTCCATCATCTCGTGCCAGAGGTCGTTACCTTCGCGGGTACGCTCGCCGACGCCGGCGAACACGGAATAACCCGACTGCTGCTTGGCGATGTTGTTGATGAGCTCCATGATGAGCACGGTCTTGCCGACGCCGGCACCGCCGAACAGGCCGGTCTTGCCGCCACGAGAGTAAGGCTCGAGGAGGTCGATGACCTTGATGCCGGTTTCGAACATCTCGGCCTTGGTCGACAGTTCGTCGAACTTGGGGGCCGTGCGGTGGATCGAATAGGATTTCGTGGTCGGTACCGGGCCGCGGCCGTCGATCGGGTCGCCGACGACGTTGAGCATCCTGCCGAGGACTTCGGGACCTACCGGTGCCTGGATGGACCTGCCGGTGCTGACCACGCTCATGCCCCTCACCAGACCGTCGGTGCTCTCCATGGCAATGGTCCTGACGCGCTCCTCACCGAGGTGCTGCTGTGTTTCGAGCACGAGCTTCGACCCGTCCTGTCGGGTTACCGTGAGTGCGTCGAGGATTGAGGGAAGCTGTCCCTCGGGAAAGTCAACGTCAACGACAGGGCCGATGATCTGGGAAATCTTGCCTTCTTGCATGGTGACAGTATGGATAGGATTTGTGTTGCAATAAACCTCTGTAGCCGAAGCCGGTGGGCTACCCTGTGTGACTCTGCGCTTTCCGCCGTCCGCTGGTTGGCCGGCGACGGTAAACTGAGCCACCTGAGGGATTTGAACCCACGACCTACTATTTACGAAACAGTTGCTCTACCACTGAGCTAAGGTGGCTTGGAAACGGCAGCCCGACAGGCGAGCCACAAAATCAAAGCCAAAATATACTCTAATTGTTTTCAAAACACAAAGCAATTGTGAGGGTTCAGAAGGGTTGAAAAATATCCTGGATTCATCTATTATTCTTGGCTTGCGCGTCGTCAACAATCGTCCTGTTTCATTACATTGATATCAAGGATTCCACATGAAAACCACCAAGTTCCGCTTACCGGCCATCTGTGCCGCCCTGCTGATCCTTTTCGCAGGCATGACGCTTTCCCGGAGCGCTTCGGCGGCACCGGTCAAGGCCCCGACATTCTCCGGCATCACCATCGACGGCAAGTCCTTCTCTTCCGCCTCGCTCGCCGGGAAGCCCTACATTGTCAACTTCTTCGCCACCTGGTGCCCCCCGTGCCGCGCTGAAATCCCCGACATGGTTGCCGTCCAGAAGGCATGGGCCCCCAAAGGCTTCACCTTCGTCGGCATCGCCGTCAACGAAACCGTTCCTGCGGTACAAGGGTTCATGAAAAGCAACGGCATGAGTTATCCGGTGCTCATGGCCACCCCCGCCCTTGTGCAGTCCTTCAACCGTTATGTCGACGGCGGCATCAGCGGTATCCCGACCACCTTCGTCGTCGATGCCTCGGGAAACCTGACCGGCGTCATCATCGGCCCGCGCGACAAGGCGACGTTCGAGCAGCTCATCAAGGCTTCGTTCCCGAAGAAAAAGTGAAATGAGCCAAGCCGCCATGTTCCCGGCCGACGCGCCTGCCGCAAGAGACGACAGGCATCAGGCATCAAAACCATGTTCGCCCCGGAGGACCAACTCGCCGGGGCGTGTTTTTTTCTTTCCTTTTTTCTGTTAACCCGTCCTTATCAACTGATCATTCATCATCATTATGGAATCGATCCCTCTCAACGCACCTGCATACGTCAGGAACCGTAAGCTTTTACAATGGGTCAAGGAGACTGCGGAGCTGTGCCTGCCTGATTCCGTTTACTGGTGTGACGGTTCGCAGGAGGAGTACGACCGCCTTTGCGTCGAAATGGTGGACAGCGGCACCTTCATCAAGCTCTCGGAGGAGAAGCGCCCGAACAGCTTCCTTTGCCGCTCCGACCCGAGCGATGTCGCCAGGGTCGAGGACCGTACCTTCATCTGCAGCATCCGCAAGCAGGATGCCGGGCCGACCAACAACTGGGTGGCGCCAAAGGAGATGAAGGCGACCATGAACAAGCTCTTCTCCGGCTGCATGAAGGGACGGACCATGTATGTCATCCCCTTCAGCATGGGGCCGCTTGGTTCGCACATCTCCCACATCGGCGTGGAGATCTCCGATTCGCCCTACGTGGTGACCAACATGCGCATCATGACCAGGATGGGACGTGCCGCCATGGAGCTCCTTGGTGAGGAGTCCGAATACGTCCCCTGCCTGCACTCGGTCGGCGCACCGCTCGAACCCGGCCAGCAGGATGTGCCGTGGCCCTGCAACGATACCAAGTATATCGTCCACTTCCCCGAAGAGCGCGCCATCGTCTCCTACGGCAGCGGCTACGGCGGCAATGCCCTGCTTGGCAAGAAGTGCTTCGCCCTGCGCATCGCCTCGTCGATGGCCCGTGACGAAGGCTGGCTCGCCGAGCACATGCTGATTCTCGGCGTCGAGTCGCCGGAGGGTGAAAAAGACTATGTGGCGGCGGCTTTCCCGAGCGCCTGCGGCAAGACCAACTTCGCCATGATGATCCCGCCGGCTGAAATGGACGGCTGGAAGATCACCACCATCGGCGACGACATCGCCTGGATCAAGCCAGGCAAGGACGGCCGCCTGCACGCGATCAACCCCGAGTACGGCTTCTTTGGTGTCGCCCCGGGCACTTCGGTAAAGAGCAACCCGAACGCCATGGCCACCCTGTATGCCAACTGCATCTTCACCAACGTGGCGATGACTCCCGACGGCGACGTCTGGTGGGAGGATATGACCAAGGAGGCTCCGCCGTCGCTCATCGACTGGCAGGGAAAGCCCTGGACCCCGGATTGTGGCCGCCCGGCCGCCCATCCCAACGCCCGGTTCACCTCTCCGGCGAGCCAGTGCCCCTCGATCGATGCCGGCTGGGAGAACCCCGACGGTGTGCCGATCGCGGCCTTCATCTTCGGCGGCCGCCGCGGCGACACCATCCCGCTGGTCTACCAGTCGGCGAACTGGTATTACGGCGTCTACCTTGCTGCAACGATGGGCTCCGAGAAGACCGCGGCTGCAGCCGGCAAGATCGGCGACGTCCGGCGCGACCCCTTCGCCATGATCCCGTTCTGCGGCTACCACATGGGCGATTATTTCAACCACTGGCTGCAGATTGGCCGCACCCTGTCCGAGCCGCCGAGGATCTTCGGCGTGAACTGGTTCCGCAAGGATGAGAACGGCAAGTTCCTCTGGCCGGGCTTTGGCGACAACATGCGGGTGCTCAAATGGATCATCGGCAGGGTGCATGGCCGCTCGGCTGCGGTCGAAAGCCCGCTCGGCTGGATGCCCAAATACGAGTCCCTCGACTGGAGCGGGCTTGAGGACTTCACCTTCGAGAAGTTCACCAAGCTCATGTCGGTCGACCGCGAGGCATGGAAGCAGGAGCTCTTCTCACATGAGGAGCTGCTCGAGAAGCTCTATGACAAGCTGCCCAAGGAGTTCAACCACATCCGCGAGCTGATGCTCTCGACGCTCTGGATGTCGCCCGAGCACTGGGCGCTGGCTCCCGAGCGCTACTCGGAGCAGTGAGGAGACCGTAGGGGCACGACACGCCGTGCCCCTACGGTTTGTCACTTTGTCGTGACTTGCCCAAAACAGAAGAGGCTGGCCCGGAACGTCCGGGCCAGCCTCTTCTGTTTTGATGAGCTTCGCTTCCCCTGTCAGGCGGTCGGCTCAGTTCCCGTCGAGCGTGAAGCCGATCTTGACCGTGACCTGCCAGTAGGCGACCTTCTGCTCCTCGACGTGGCAGCGGGTTTCGACGACCTCTACCCACCGGATGTTCCTGACCGACTCGGCGGCTTTGGCGACGGCATTATTCACCGCCTCTTCGATGCTGGTCGGGGAGGATCCGACGACTTCGATCTTCTTATAGATATGTGCGCTCATGATGGATGATGTTTGAGAGTTATGGGATGATGCCATTCAGGTCCGCCGGGCGGTTATTCTATTAGGATAACGAAAAATAGGATTCGCGGGCGGAAAAAATTCCCGGTGTGCGATTTTTTCTGCCGTCGGCGTCAGGGGTATGGAGGAGTCTCTGGTAGGGCGGTGCCTGGGCGAATCGTCGGATTTGAACGGGGTATGGAGATGTGTGCCTCGAGGCCTTCCCGGAGGGGGTCCGGGGAGGCCGAGGGGGCACGGCAGGTCAGAGGCCGAGCGAGTGGAGCAGAAGCGGGACGGCGCAGACGCCGATGGCCACGTTCAGCGCACCGCAGATCTTGGTGATGACGTTGTTGTGCTTGTACCAGGTGAACGGCAAGAGGATGGTCAGGCCGTTGATGAGCACCAGGACGGTGCCGAGAGGCCAGATCTTGCCGAGCATGATCGCCTTGTAGCTGAACACCGCCGTCATGAAGAAGATGCCGAGAAAGAAGTGGGCGTAAACTTTCTTGTCGCCCGGGTTGTAGAAGTGCATGGCAACGACGACCCAGAACAAACCGTAGGTGGCGAAGATGGTCCCGATATACACGCGGGCTTCCGGAGGCATGCCGACATCGAACAGGTAGAGGCAGATTGCGGTGAACAGCTGTGCGACGCCGCCGAACCATAACGCGACGTTTGCAAGGCTCCTGAAAAGCTTCGTGTGGTCGGTTTCGCTATTCATGCCGAAGCCGAGCTGCTCGAGGCCGAATACCCAGACGGTCACCATGAGGCCGAAAACCCCAATAGCTTCCGGATTGACAACGTTCATCGGAAGTTCTCCTTTCTCTTTGTGTTGGTTGTTGATTGAGTGACCGGTTCCCGGAACTTCCAGATGCGGGACGGAGCGGACTGCCGAAAACCGAGACGGAATTTACCGTTAATAAACAGCAATTTTGATTTTTTTAAATCGGCTCAAGGTTGTATTGGGGGTTAACGGCAGCAGGGCCAGGGTTTTCCGGACATTGTGTATGAAATACCGCCGTTTTTTATACCTTTTCTGCGCCAGAAACTTCCAGAGAACGATGATCACGTCATATGAGCGCAGCGACAGAGGGACCTTCCGGGCCAATCCCTTCCGGATCCGGGCATGATGACCGACCCGGCAGGGATTCGCGTTTCCTGTCGGCCTTCCCTGCATTTGCCAGCAGGAACTTCCGGCTCTACTTCATCGGGCAGATCGTTTCGATGATCGGTACCTGGCTGCAGATGGTTGCCCAGGGGTGGCTGGTGCTCGAGATGACCGGTTCGGCATTCTGGGTAGGCGTCGCGGCGGCAACCTCTACCATCCCGACACTGTTCCTCTCCCTGATCGGGGGAGTCATCGTGGACCGTTATCCCCGCAAGGTCATCCTGCTCTGGACGCAGTCGCTCTCCATGGCCCTCGCCTTCATCCTTGGTATCTTCACGCTGACCCATTCCGTGACTGTCCCGGTCATCCTGGTGCTGGCATTCCTGCTCGGGTGCGTCGGCGCCGTAGCGACCCCGGCCATCCAGGCCTTCCTGAGCGAGATGGTCGACCGCAGCCAGCTCCATTCGGCCGTTGCGCTGAACGCTTCGATCTTCAATGCTTCGCGGGTCATCGGGCCGGCCATCGCCGGCCTCATGATCGCATGGATCGGCACTGGCGGGGCATTTGTTGCCAATGGCCTGAGCTATGTCGCCGTCATCGTCGCCCTGCAGGCGATTACGACAGCCCCCTCCCCGTCGAAGGTCGTGAACGAGCATCCTTTCGAGTCGATCCGCGACGGAGTCGCCTATACCTGGAGCCATCCGCTCCTCAGGACGATCGTGCTTTTCGTGGCCGCGGTCTCGATTTTCGGATGGTCGTTCATGGCGATGCTGCCGGTGGTGGCCAAGCAGACCTTCGGGCTCGGGGCGTCGGGCATGGGCACGCTTTTCTCGGCTTTCGGGCTGGGATCGTTGAGCGCGACCTTCTTCGTGTCGATGTCGAGCGGGCGGATCGGCGCCCCGAGGATGGTTGTCGGCGGGATACTCACCTTCACCCTGGCGCTGATCGCGTTCACCTTTGCGACCGCCGTACCCCTCGCGCTTTTTTTCCTCTTCGTCTCCGGCCTCGGCATGCTTTCGGCATTCGCCACCATGACCGCCACCGTGCAGCGCCTGGTAGAAGACCGCTACCGGGGTCGCGTGATGAGCATCTACCTCATGGTGCTGATGGGGCTGATGCCGGTCGGCAATTTCCTGGTCGGCATCCTCTCCGAGCGCTTCGGCACCGCGATCGCCATCCGCTTCGGCACGGTCGTCACCCTTGTGGCCACGCTGGTCCTTATCGCCTCCCGAAACAGGATATCGGAGGCCTGGGCATCCTACAAGGCGGCCGAAGGCGCATAGCGGGAACCCTGTCGGCGACGGATGGGTTCAGATGGTGAAACGAAGGTCCCATGAAACTCCCGGTACTTCTCATCCTGCTGTCGACTGCAGCCGTGTGCGCTTGTCGCGCAGGCACCCCGTCGTCGCCAACCCTGAAACACGCTGCCATGCGAGACGCTACCCATGCCTCCAATCCTTGGTACTCGAGGACGGACACCACCAGGCTCGACCTTCCGGACAGCACCTGGAAGCGGGTGCTGCCGCACGACTTGTACGAGGTCGCCAGGCACGCCGCCACCGAACGGGCGTTCACCGGAAAGTATAGTGAGTTCGAGGGGATCGGCACCTACTATTGCGCCGCCTGCGGCAACGCGCTGTTCCGTTCCGATGCTAAATTCGCGAGCACCTGCGGCTGGCCGAGCTTTTTCGAAACCGTGCGGCCGGGTAGCGTCAGCTACAGGAAAGACAGCTCGTATGGTATGGTGCGGACAGAGGTGCTGTGCGGCCGTTGCGGCGCGCACCTCGGCCACCTTTTTGACGACGGCCCTCCCCCGACGGGAAAGCGTTACTGCATGAATTCGATCTCCCTCGAGTTCGAGCCCGATTGAAAGTGATGCTTCTCTTTATCGAAATCGCTATCGAAATCGAGTAACCGGGCTTCCGACCCCGATGGCGATTTTGATAGCGATCATTGATGGATTCAATGCGCCGAAGAAAGGTCCGCCTTCTCCGACTTGTCGACCCTGATGAACAACAGGAGGGGCAGGCAGAGCAGGAAGAGCAGGGCGATCAGCATGAAGGCGTCCATATAGGCGAGATGGTGGCTCTGGACGGTCACGGTGTATTCGAGCGCTTTCAGGGAGGAGTGCTGCGCCTCCACCGGGGAGAGGGTCCTCGACCCGAAGAGCCGGTTCATCCCTTCGAGCCGCATCACGGCCGCAGGGTCGTAGGGCGACAGGTGCGAGATGATCTCGGTGCGGTGCACGGCGACCCGCCTGGCGATGTAGGTGTTGGTGATGGCGATGCCGAACGATCCGCCGAGCTGGCGCACCATGTTGTTCAGTCCGGTCGCCTGCCCGATGTCCCTGCCGTGCAGGCCGGTGACGGCGAGCATGGTGACCGGGATGAAGATGAATCCGAGGGCGAGGCCCCGTATCAGCAGCACCCAGAAGAAATTCGCGGACCCGGACTGGAGCGTCTGCTGCCCCAGTTCCCAGCAGAAGAACATGAACGCGCTCATCCCGAAGGCCATGAGGAGCTTGGGCGAGGCCCCCCGCTGCAGGGCAATGCCGAGCGGGAGCGAGATGATGCCGGTAAGCATGGCGCTCGGGAAGAGCACCTGGCCGGTCAGGAGGGCCGTGAAGCCCAGCAGGCGCTGCACGAAGACCGGGAAGACGAAGAGCGAGCCGTACAGGCCGTAGCCCACGATGAAGGTGAGCACCGCGGCGATGGCCAGGTTCTTGCTGCGGGCCAGCACGCCCAGGTCGACCGCCGGATGCTCGGTGTGCAGTTCGTGCCAGACGAAGACTGCGAGCGACACGACAGCAATGATGGTGAACCAGGTGATGTAGGGGGTCTGGAACCAGTCCTTCGATTCGCCGCGTTCGAGGATGAACTGCAGCGACCCGATGCCCACGGAGAGCAGGGCGATACCCGCCCAGTCGATCTTGGCGACCTGGTGCTTCACCTTTGGCTCCTTGACGAAGGTCAGTGCGGCCCAGGCAGCCAGCAGGCCGACCGGGATGTTCACGAAGAAGCACCACTCCCATGAGAAGTAGTCCACCAGCCAGCCGCCGAGCAGCGGTCCGATGGTCGGGCCGAGCACGAGGCCCATCGAGAAAATGCCGGTTGCCGCGCCGCGCTCTTCCGGCTTGAAGGTCTCGTAGAGGATAGCCTGCGATGTCGGCAGGAGCGCCCCGCCGCCGATCCCCTGGATGAACCTGAAGAGCACCAGCATCCAGATGTTCGTGGCCATGCCACAGAGGAGCGAGGCTGCCGTGAACAGCAGGATCGAGCCGATGAAGTAGGTGCGGCGTCCCAGGAGGTTGCCGAGAAATCCCGAGAGCGGGATGACGATCACGTTGGCGATGGCGTAGCTGGTCACCACCCACGACACATCCTCGATGCTCGCGCCGAGGTTGCCGCTGATATGGTTGATCGCCACGTTGACGATGGTGGTGTCGATCAGCTCGAGCATGGCCGCCACGATGACCGTCACCGTGATGATCACCTTGCGTATGCCGGTTTCGTATGCGTGCGCCGGGAGTTGGTGGCGCGGGTCGGGGATGACGGCGTTTGCTGGTGTCATTTCACTTTCACTTCGACGATGACATTCATGCCGGCAGCAAGATGTTCCGACGGACGACGGTCGAACACGATCTTGACGGGGACCCTCTGGGCGACCTTCACGAAGTTTCCGCTCGCGTTGTCCGGAGGCAGGAGCGTGAACCTGGCCCCCGTCCCTGCCGAAATCGACTCGACGTGGCCCTTGAACTCCTTGCCGGGCCAGGCGTCGACGCTGATCGTCACCGGTTGGCCGGGTCGCACGTGTTCGAGCTGCGTCTCCTTGAAGTTCGCCACAACCCAGAGCTCTCCGCTGCCGACGATCGCGATGAGCTGCTGGCCAGGCGTGACGTACTGGCCCGGTTCCACGGCCTTTTTCGAGACCCGTCCCGCAGCGGGGGCCGTGATGGCCGTCCACGACAGCTGGAGCCCGGCGTTCCTCAGTTCGGCTTCACGTAGCTTTATCTGATTGCCGGCGGCGGCATGCTGTGCCGATGAGGCCGTCGCGCCGGCTGACGCCGCATCGAGTTCTGCCTTCGAGATGACGTCCTGGCGCTCCAGGTTTCGGCTCCTCTGCAGGTCTGCGCCGAGTTTCCGTTCCGTGGCTTCGGCGGCAGCCGCCTGCGACTTCGCGGTCATCAGGGCGGCCTCGGCAATGTCACGCCGTACCTGGTAATCCGACGGGTCGAGCACGACGAGCGTGTCACCCTTGGCGACGGCCTGGTTATCCTTCGCCCTCACTTCGGAGACCTTGCCCGCGACGCGCGGGATGACCGGGTAGATATTCCCCTCGATCTGGGCGTTGTCGGTCTCGACGTAGCTGAACGAATGGAAGAGAGCCTTTCCGCCCCAGACGAGGCCGACAGCCAGCACGACGCCGAACAGGGCGATCCTGACCGGTGATGAAGGGCCGGCTTTCTCTTCTTTGTTCCCTTCCCTGCTCTGTGTCTGCGAATCTGCCATGGTTTTTCTAATCGTTGGGGTTGGACAATACTGCTAAGGCCGGTTGGCCGTCGACGATGCCGGCCCGTGCCGGTGGCGGCGACTTGAGCACCAGGACCTGGCACGGAGCCTGGCGCATGACCGCCTCGGTCGTGCTTCCCACCAACAGGCGCGAGATGTTGTTCGATCCGTGCGATCCGAGCACGATCAGCTCGGCGCCATGCCGATTCGCCTGCTCGATGATGACTTTGGCGGGGGCGCCGTACTCGACGGAGAAACGCACATCGCACCGGTAGTCCGAAAGCATGTCGGAAAAGCGCGAAAAGTGGTGGAGGTGCTCTTTCAGGAGGGCCCCGGGGTCGCCGGTATCCGGGCTCCCGACGTGCAGGACGATCAGTTTCGCATCATCCGCGTGCCGTTCGGCGACGTGGATCAACGCACGCTCCGAGGAAGACGAGAAGTCGACCGGGCAGAGGATGGTTTTCGGTGCTGTCGAAGTTGTTGCTCTCATCGTGTCGGTATCCGTTAGTTGGCGATCAGGTCGCCCGAAGCGCGCCTGACGTCGTAAGCGTTGAGTACATATTCATAACGCGCCTGCAGATGGGCCAGTTCAGCCTGTGCCAGCGCGGCTTCGGCATCGAGGAGGTCGAGGGTCGTGCCCATGCCGTTCTGGTGCCGTATCCTTGCGTGCCTGGCAGCAAGCTCGGCCTGCGAAACCTGGAGGGCGGTCGTCCCGATCTTTTCGCGGTTCGTGCGTAGCGAGTTCAGCGACTGCTTCACCTCTGCCTGCGCCTGTTCTTCGGCATCGATGCGCTGCTGCTGCGCGGCGTGCATCATCGCACTTGCCTCGCTGTTCGCGGCGTTGGTCCTGAACCCGTTGAACAGCGGTACCTGGATCTGGACACCGGCCATGACGTTGGTGCGCATCTCCTTGATGTCCGGCACGTAGCCGTTCGTGGTGCCCCATGATGCGGCCCCGGTTATGGTCGGTAACCACTCCCGGGCGGCAAGGGATTTTTTTGCTTCGGCCATGCGGAGGTTTTCGCGGGAGAGTGCCACCTCCGGGCGATGGTCGAGCGCCGAAGCCGTCAGTCCGTCCGCGTTCGTATCGATCCCGTCGAATTCGAACGATCCTTTCAGCGACAGGGGACCGCTTCCCTTCAGGCCGCAAAGGCGGCGGAAGGAGATCTCCTGGTTTTCAAGCTGCGCCTGCAGGCCGATTTTCCGGTTCCTGGCCGCAGACACCCGCACCTCGGTGGTCAGGAGGTCGAAACGGGTGGCGACGCCCTCCCGGTAACGCTTCTGCATGTGCTCGAGGTTGCTGCCGAGTGCGGCGATCTCCTGTTCCTGGACCTTGACGGCCTGTTGCAGGAAGAGCACCGAATAGAACGAACGCACGGTCGCGAGCGAAAGGTCGCGGATGGTCAGTTCCCTCGAGATGCCGGCCGTCGTCCTGCCGGATTTGGCGATGTCGACCCGGCGACCGGTCCGGCCGAAATCGAGGAGCATCATTTCGGCCGTCACCTTCGCGGTGTAGTTGTTGTTGGGCATGAACTGCATTCCCTGCAGCTCGGACACGGGATCGATGTAGGTGTACCCCGCTTTCGCCGAAACCTGCGGGTACCAGGCGCTGCGGCTTTCGGTGACCTTCGCATCCGCTGCCTTCACCTCCTCGCCGGCTTGAAGCGCCCTCGGGTTGTGGCCACGCGTGAGGCGTATTGCTTCGTCGAGCGTCATCGGGGTTTCGGCGCCGAGGCCGGGCCGTGCCATGGCGATGAGTGCGGTAAAGGCGATCAGTGCTGCTTTGCTACTGCGTATCTTCATGATCCTTGACTGGTTTTTCGATTACCGTTCATTATACAACAAGCGTGCCAGTCTCGCGGTATATTTTTTATGGCCGGAAATGATTGCATGTAAAGGGTTTGCCGGTTGTGCCCTCGCTCTTGTGCTTTGGTGGATTCTGATATATTCGGAATATTCTGTTATTGGTATTCCTAAAAATACAGAAATTCGCCCCATGAACGACCGGATCCCCTCCGAATCCCGCCAGCTGATGCAGTACATCAGTGATGCCATCGGCACCATCCGCGACCCCCAGGAGCTTTTTCGCACGGTTACGGACAAGCTTCGGCTCATCTTCTCCTTCGATTCCGCGGTCATCGTCACGGTCGACCGGGAGCGGCGCTACCTCAGCCTCTTCTTTGAGATGCTCCGGTTCAGCCTTCCGGACAACATCAGCCGCCAGAAGCGCCTGATTGCGGGCTCCTGGTTCGAACACCGCCTCGAAGAGCGTACGGTGACGACGGTGAGCATCGAACGGGAGGTCCCGGGGCCCGAAGATCCCGATACGCCGGTATTCAAGACGCTCCACGAACTCGGCATGCGCCAGCTCGTGCTCGCTCCGCTGCGTGTCGGCGGACGGGTAATCGGCTTCCTGAACTTCGTTTCGAAGGAGGAGCGCGAGTGGTCCGAGGCCGACCGGGAGTTGCTCGCGGTGGTCTCGGCGCCCATCGCCATCGCCGTCAGCAACGCCCTTGCCTTCGAGGAGCTCCGCCAGCGGGAGGCGGAGACCGCCATGCAGCTCGCCGTCAACAACGCCCTGTTGACCATCCGCGACAGGAACCGCATGATGCTGGCGTTCTGCGAGCAGGTCGGCAAACTCCTGCCGTGCGCCTTCATCGGCATCAGGGCGCTCGGAGATGATGGCAAGTACCGGATTTTCGACAACTTCATTCGTGAACAGGGGAGCGGCTTCCAGTCCTTCTCGCCCCTCGAACGGCTCGATGTCGACGGCGACGAGGAGATCCTGCGGGAGACCATGGAGCTGATCTCCCGGCCGGGGGTCTATGCCGGCAGCAGCTTCGACCGGCTTGCCGGGGAGTTTCGCCTGGTGTCGCTCGTCAAGGAGCGCTTCGGGTTCTGCTCGACCATCATCGTCCAGCTCTGGGATATTCCCGGCAGCAGGGCGGGGCTAATCATTTCTGCAACCGAAAGCGCCTTCAGCGAAACCGAGCTCACCACCGTTCGGCTCATCATGCCGCAGCTCACGCTCGCCCTGCAGAACTTCCTCGCTTTCGAAGAGATCGACCGGCTGCGACGGAAGCTCGAAGGCGAGCGTACCTACCTGGTCGAGGAGATCCGGGCGGCGCACAACTTCGAGGAGATCATCGGCAGCAGCGGCCCGCTCGCTTCCGTGCTGCGCCGGGTGAGCCAGGTGGCGCCTACCGACGCGACGGTGCTGGTCCAGGGCGAGACCGGGACGGGCAAGGAGCTGATCGCCCGGGCGATCCACAACCTCTCCCCGAGGAAGGACCGGGTGCTGGTGAGGGTCAACTGCGCAGCCCTGCCGGCGGCGCTCATCGAGTCTGAGCTCTTCGGGCATGAAAGAGGGAGCTTCACCGGGGCGACCGAGCGTCGCATTGGCAAGTTCGAGCTGGCCGACGGCGGCACCATCTTTCTCGACGAGGTCGGGGAGATGCCGCTCGAGCTGCAGGCGAAGATGCTCAGGGTGCTCCAGGAGCGGGAGCTCGAGCGCATCGGCGGGCGGCAGGTGATCCCGGTCGACGTCCGCGTCATCGCAGCGACCAACCGGGACCTCGAACATGAGGTCGCCGAGGGGCGGTTTCGGGGCGACCTGTTCTTCCGCCTTAACGCATTCCCGCTCTCCCTTCCGCCGCTCAGGGAGCGTCGCGATGATATTCCCGTGCTGGCCATCCACTTTGCCGAAAAGCTCGCCCGGGAGTTCGGCAAGCCGTACCGGTCGATCCGTGAAGTGGATATGGCCGACCTTGCCGCCCGTCCCTGGCGGGGCAACATCCGAGAGCTTTCGCACTGCGTCGAGCAGGCGGTGATCCTGTCGGATGGGGCGTCGCTCGATTTTTCCGGCGTCCTGCCTTCGCGGATTCCCGAAACTCCCCTGCCCGACGGGAGCCGTCAGGCCACGATGAAGGAGTTCGAGGCGGAGGTGTCGAACCTGGAACGCCGGCTCATCCTCGATACCCTCGATCGATGCGGTGGACGGGTCAGCGGCGCGGGCGGCGCGGCCGACCTGCTCAAGGTCAACGCCAAGACCCTCTACTCCCGCATCGGGAAACTGGGGATCAGGAAGCGCTACCGGGAATAGGGGCCGCTCAGCCGCAGACGGCGCGGATGGCCTGGGCGACGATCGGGATGCCCCGTTCGATCTCCCCGGGGGTGTTGTTGCAGTAGGAGAGGCGCATGGTGTTGTTGCGCGTTCCATCAGGGTCGAAGGTGCTGCCGGTGACGAAGACCGCCCCTCCTTCGATGGCGCGCTTGAGGATGGCCGTTGCGTCGGCACCCTCGGGCAGCGTCAGCCAGATATAGAAGCCGCCTTTCGGCTCGTTCCACTGCACGTAATCCGGCAGGTGCCGCCGGAGGGCGTCGGTCATGCAGGCGGCGCGCTTTTTGTACTCCTGCCTCACCGACGCGATGTAGGTGTCGATCTTCCCGGAGCGGATGAAGGCGTCTGCGATTACCTGAGTGAAGCTCGGCGAGCAGGCGTCGGCCGACTGCTTGATCAGCTCGCACTTCTCCCAGATCGCTTCCGGGGCGAGCATCCAGCCGAGGCGCAGCCCCGGGCCGAGTATCTTGGAGAACGAGCCGGTGTAGCAGACGTCGAGCCCCTCGGGGTCAAGCGATTTGATGGGTTTCAGGCGGTCGAGGTGCTCCTCGCTGAACCAGAGGTCGCCATAGGCATCGTCTTCGATGAGCGGGATGTCGCGCCCCTGCAGCGCCTCGATGAGCTGCTGTTTTCGCTCCGTGGTGTAGAGCATGCCCGCAGGGTTGTGGAAGTAGGGGGTGATGTACAGGAACTTTGCCGGATCTGCCCGTTCAGCCTCCTTTCGGAGCATGGCAATGTCGATTCCCTCCTCGTCGACCGGAATGGAGGCGATATCGGCGCCGCAGGACCGGAAGGCCGCGATGGCCCCGATGAAGCATGGGTACTCGGTCAGCACCCGGTCGCCGGGATCGATGAACGCTTTGGCCAGGATGCTCAGCGCCTGCTGCGAGCCGGTGGTGACCATGAGGCGGTTCGTCTTCACCGGCAGTCCCTTGCGTTCGAGGTAGCCCCCGAGCGATTCGAGCAGCGACGGCAGGCCGGGGGTTGGTCCGTACTGGAACGCTGCCCGTTTGGATTTATCGTCGAGCCCCCTGAACAGCTCTTCGACCTCAGCAACCGGAAACAGCTCGTTGCCCGGCATCCCGCCGGCAAACGAGATGATGTCGGGCCTCGAAGCGAGGCTCATGAGCTCCCTGATAGCCGAAGAGCGCAGTGCGGATACGGATTGTGAAAACCTTGGCATTGATTCAGATTGCTGTTCGGTACAGGAAGATCCATAAACTTCGATCTTCCTGCCCTTTTGTCTTTGTTGTCCCTGCTGTCCTTTTGGTCCTTTTCTTCAGAGCTGGTACACATCCCCGGCCTGCAGCAGCTCCATCCTGTGCAGCTGCAGCACCTCGATGGCCTTCTGTGGTGTATCGGTCCGGATGACCGCAGTCGCGCGGTCGTCGGCCGAGGCGAAGGCGTACATGTACTCGATCGAGATGCCATTGTCTGTGAGGATCTGCAACGCCTTGTGCAGGCTGCCCGGCTTGTTGGGCATCACCATGCCGATGACGTCGGTAATCTTGACGGCGAAACCGTTCTCCTTCAGCACCTTTTCGGCCAACTCGGGCTTGCCGGTGATGACGCGCAGGATGCCGAAGTCGGTCGTGTCGGCGATGCTGAAGGCCGAGATGTTGATGTCGTTGTCGGCCAGGATGCCGGTCAGCTCGGTCAGTCGGCCGGCACGGTTCTCCAGAAACACCGAGAGTTGCTTGATGATCATGGTGGATCCTCCTTGCGATTACGAGAGTTTTCGTTTGTCCACGACGCGCTGCGCCTTGCCCTGGCTGCGCTCGATCGTTCCGGGCTCGACCAGCCTGACGGTCGCGTGCAGGCCGAGGAGGCTGGTCAGCTTGTCGCTGATGCGCTTGCGGAG
Source organism: Chlorobiaceae bacterium (assembly GCA_013335115.1). Taxonomy (GTDB): domain Bacteria; phylum Bacteroidota; class Chlorobiia; order Chlorobiales; family Chlorobiaceae; genus Chlorobaculum. The sequence goes on from JAAXWQ010000002.1 coordinate 282,656, forward strand.
GCCTTCGAGCTCCTTGACTTCGTCGGAGAAGAACTGGTCTTCGACCTCGACCTGGATCTCGAGCGTGTCGAGGTTGTTCTGGCGGTCGACCACCAGCAGGTAGTGCGGCTTGGTTTCGCTCATCTCGAGCAGCACCGACTCGACCTGCGACGGGAAGACATTCACACCCCGGATGATCAGCATGTCGTCCGAACGGCCGACGCACTTCTCCATGCGCACCAGCGTCCGGCCGCACTCGCAGATGTCGACGTGCAGGCGGGTGAGGTCGCGCGTGCGGTAGCGCAACAGTGGCAGCGCCTCTTTGGTGACGGCCGTGAAGACCAGCTCACCGAGCTCGCCGTAGGGGAGTACCTCGCCGGTGTCGGGGTTGATGATCTCCGGGATGAAGTGGTCCTCGAAGACGTGCATGCCCTTCTGCATGCCGCACTCCATCGAAACGCCGGGCCCGATCACCTCGGAAAGCCCGTAGATGTCGTAAGCCTTGAGGCCGAGCAGCTGCTGGATCTGGTTGCGCATCTCCTCGGTCCACGGTTCGGCGCCGAAAATGCCCGCCTTGAGCTTGATCTTCGAGGGGTCGAGCTTCGCCTCCTGGATCGATTCGCCGAGGAATGCGGCGTAGGATGGGGTGCAGGCGATGGCCGTCGACCCGAAGTCCTCGAGGAGCTGGAGCTGCTTCATGGTGTTGCCGCCGGAGATCGGGATGACCGATGCGCCGACCTTCTCGGCGCCGTAGTGCAGGCCCAGGCCGCCGGTGAAGAGCCCGTAGCCGTAGGCCACCTGGATGATGTCATGCTTCGTCACGCCGGCCATGGTGAGCGAACGGGCGACCACCTCCGACCACATCATGATGTCATTGTGGGTGTAGCCCACCACCGTCGACTTTCCGGTGGTGCCGCTGGAGGCGTGGAACCGGACGATGTCTTCCTGGGGCACGGCGAAGAGGCCGAACGGGTAGTTGTCGCGCAGGTCCTGCTTGGTGGTGAACGGCAGCTTCCCCAGGTCGTCGACGGTGCGGATGTCGCCCGGCTCGATGCCCGCCTCCTGCAGCTTGTTCCGGTAGAACGGGACGTTGAAGTAGATCCGCTCGACCATTTGGCGGAGCCGTTCCCCCTGAAGCGAGGCCAGCTGATCGCGGCCCATGCACTCGTGATGCTCGTTCCAGATCATGGATGATGGTGTTAGGTGTTTGAGAGCTCCAGTCCCTTGCGGAACGCCCTGATGTTGATGTCGACGATCTCGCGGCCCTTGGCCCCGAACAGGGCCTCGATGCCCGCTTCGAGCTTTTCCGGGGCAATGCCGGTGAAGGGCGCGCCCGCACCGAGCATGACCATGTTCGAGGCTCGCGTGCTCCCGGCCTCCCTGGCGATCTCGGCAGCATGCACCAGCACCGGCCGGCCTGATTTGCGCAACTCCGCGAGGAGCTCATCCATCGGAGGATAGCCGGGCATGTTGATGAATGGCTCGAGCGCGGTGGCCATGTGGCCGTCGGGAGCGAGGTAGGGCAGGTAGCGGAGGGCCTCCAGCGGTTCGACCGAGAGGATGAGGTCCGCCGTGCCGAGCGCGATCAGGTCGGCGAAAATTTCGTGGTCCGCGATGCGCAGGTGCGACTGCACGGCACCGCCGCGCTGGCTCATGCCGTGCACCTCGGCCTGACGGATCTCGAGCCCCTCATTGAGGGCTGCCCAGTCGATGACTGCGGCGATGCTGAGGATTCCCTGGCCGCCGACGCCGGCGAGTATGATGTTCTTCTGCATGTCCGGTTACTTCCCTGTGGCCGCGGTGCGGCGTTTCTCCTTGGCTGCCTTCTCGAGGCAGTCGCGCTTGGCGATGACGATCGAGACCCCCTCGTAAGCGAACTCCTCGCCCAGGACGGCGATGTTCTCCTCGAGGTTTTTCCTGAGCGGCACGATGGTCCGGATATGGTGCTCCTCCACGCCGAGCCCGAGGCAGATCCTGACCAGTTTCGAGCCTGAAGCCGACGAGTGCTGGCCTCCGGTCATGGCGGTGGTGTCGTTGTCCGCGATCACGACCGTCAGCGGCGAGCGGTCGTTGACCGCATCGAGCAGGCCGGTCATGCCGGAGTGGGCGAACGTCGAGTCGCCGATGACGCACACGGCAGGCCGGAGCCCGGCATCGGCAGCACCCTTGGCCATGGTGATGGACGCTCCCATGTCCACGCAGGTGTGGATGGCTCTGTATGGCGGTAGGGCGCCGAGCGTGTAGCAGCCGATATCCGAAAAGACGTGGTGGTCTGCATGCTTCCCGATCGCGATGTTGATCGCGTCGAACATGTCCCGGTGGCCGCACCCCTTGCAGAGCTCCGGCGGACGGTTGACCACCATCGAGGGGACGGCGGCGGTTTCCGGCAGCGGGACGCCGAGCGCCGAGGCGAGCAGGTCGGTGGTGAGCTCGCCGGTGCGGGGCAGGGCCCCGTCCATGCGTCCTCTCACCTTTGGCGAACCGAAATAGCCCCTGAACAGCTCCTCGTAGACCGGGTACCCCTCCTCGACGACGAGCACTTCGGCGCATGCGTCGAAAAGTTCGTTCACCATCTTCCTCGGGAGCGGATACTGGCCGATTTTGAGTACCCGGCAATCGAGCCCGTGTGCGACGCGGGCCTCCATCGTGTAGTTATAGCCGATGCCGAAGGCGATCACCCCGACGGGGCCCTTCCCCTCGACCGGGCGGTTCAGGAACGACGACTCCGAAAGCTCTTCGAGCGTCGGCTGGAGGTCGAGCAGGTGGCGGTACTGCGAGCGTGCGTTGTGCGGCATGAGCACGAACCGCTCGGGGGCGTATTCGGCGTGCAGCGGGTTCTGCCCGACGGCCGTACGCTGTTCGACGCCGGCACGCGAGTGGGAGAGGCGCGTGGTGATCCTGACGATGACCGGCAGGCGCATCGCCTCGGAGAGCTCGAAAGCATGGAGCATCGAATCGTAAAGCTCCTGCTGCGAGGCCGGTTCGAGCACCGGCCCCATGGCGAACCGCCCGTAGACGCGGCTGTCCTGCTCGTTCTGCGACGAGTGCATCGACGGGTCGTCGGCCACGGCGAGCACCAGGCCCCCATTGACGCCGGTGATGGCCGAGTTCATGAAGGCGTCGGCAGCGACGTTCAGCCCCACGTGCTTCATGCACACCAGGCTGCGCTTTCCGGCATAGGACATGCCGAGCGCGGCTTCGTATGCCGTCTTCTCGTTGGTCGACCATGAGGAGCGGACTCCGCCTTCGCGGGCCGCCTTCGAACGCTGGATGTATTCGGTGATTTCGGTGGATGGTGTCCCGGGGTAGGCGTATACGCCCGATATTCCGGCATCGAGGGCGCCCTGTGCGACGGCCTCTGCACCGAGGAGTAGTTGTCGGTTCATTCTCGCTCTGTACTGATTCGCCCCTTCCGGGGCTCGGTTGCTATGGGTAAAGATCATAAAATTTTCCTTCCCGAGAGAGTGAAAAATATCGGTTTCGCCACCCACTCCGTGAGGAGCGCCTTGGTTCTCTCGTTTCCTGTTGTTAACTTTTAAAAGCAAAGCCGCCTTGTGCCTCTCTTGGTATCGTTGGTGCCAGACGGCCGGCATGAGGTTTCACACAAAAGGGTTACCCCGCTGAAGGAGGGATACTATGGCCAGGGAGATGCAGGTCGGCGATCTCCGCCCATGCGACGTGCTGCTCTACCACGGGGATTCGGCCGTATCGCAGATCATCCAGTGGTTCGACGGTTCCGAGTACAGCCACGCATCAATCTACGACGGTTCGATGGTCGTCGAGGCCCTCGCCGGCGGTGTGGTCTCGAACGAAGTCGGCGCCTCGGTCACCGGCAGCAGCTTCGTGGATGTCTGGCGGATGAAGAAAGGTGGGGATTTCATCGGCTCACCCGAACTGCCCGATAGGCCCGTGCTCGACGTCGTCGCGAAGTACTCCGCCGAGGGCGGCCGCTACGCCGCCGGGGAGTTGCTCCTGCTCGCGTTGCTTTGCACCACGCGTCGCCTGCCGCTGCCGTTCCTGAGGTGGGCGCTCGACGGCGCGGCTTCATGGCTCGAGGAGCTGATCGACGAAGAGCGTGAACCGATGGTCTGCTCCGAGCTGGTCTTCCGCAGCTTTTCGGAAGCTGAAGGGGATTACTATCCGCGCATCAGGGGCGTGGATATCAGGGCAAAGGTAGAAACACTGCACATGCCGGGACGTGCGATGCGGAGGATGCTTCCTGCGGACCGTGCGGTCGCGGAGTTCTTCGACCGGTATGCCACCGCCCGGCGCAAGGCGTCGAGGGACGAACTGCTCATGGCCGCCATCGAGGCTGACCCGAACTTCATCACGCCCGGCGACCTGAAGAGGAGCCCGGATTTTACGAAAGCCGGCAGGCTGCAGCTGCCGTCATGACGCCGCCGGCGGTGCCGCCTCCCTTTTCCTGAACTCGATGACCAGCCATTGCTCCTCATAGCCGGCACTGGCGACCCTCATGCCGGCCAGGAAGGTCGGTAGCACCACCCCTTTCTGGTAGTTGCCGATCCTGATGGTCATCGAGTCGCCGATCTGCGTGACGTTCGCCTCCATGCGGTTGTCCGACACGAACGGCAGCCGCAGCTTCATCAGGTAGTGCCCTTCGCCGGCCTTGCTGATCTCGACATGTTCCTCGTGGTAGAAGATGTCGAGGGGGTTCCGCCCGCCGTACAGCGTCTCGCCGACCTTGGCGAGCATCTCCAGGCCGAGCACCTCGGTGCGGAACAGCGGTACCTTAATGATCGGGATCGGTGCGAACGAGGTTTCGATCTGCTCGATATACTTCTTCTGGATCTCCTTCCAGCCGGCGAAATACTCGCCGTCCACCTCATCCATGTAGACCCGGTTGATGACGACCTGGTCGACGGTGATGTTGTAGAGGTTCAGGTAGGTCAGCGCCCGCATCGACTCCTTGATCACCATCTTCTCAGGGTTCATGACCAGCCGTACCGTCGTTTTCGATCCGTCCGAAAGTAGCTCGATGATTCCTTCAATCGACGAGAAAAGGTGGTCCACCTGGTCGTATACCTCGGTTTCGGGCACGAAATCGTGCAGCCGGCCGATCCGTTTCGAGAGCGGACGGATCACCGGCTTGACCACATACTTTTCAAGGTTGCGCATCAGCTTGAGCATCCAGCCGAAGGTCTCCGGGATGGAGAGCAGGCGAAGCGTTTCGCCCGTGGGGGCACAGTCGACCACCAGCAGGTCATACGCATTCGACTCGTTGTAGCGCTTGATATAGGAGAGCGAGAAGAGTTCCTCCATGCCTGGAAGCACCCCCATCTCCTCGACGTAGATGCCCTGGATGCCCTGCATCTCCATCAAGTGTGCGAAGTGCTCGCGCACGATCTCCCAGTTGAGCGACAGGTCGCCGTAGACGCTCACCTCCTGGCCCCAGAGGTTCTCGGCGATCTTTACCGGAGAGGGCCCCAGGGCGATATCGAAGGAGTCCCCCAGGCTGTGTGCCGGGTCGGTCGAGATCACCAGCGTCCGGTACCCCATGGCTGCGGCCCTGACTGCCGTAGCCGCCGCAATGGAGGTCTTGCCCACGCCCCCCTTGCCCGTGAACACGATGTTCCTCATGATGCCTCCTGACGGGGGGATGGTTGCATTCGATGTCGCAACTACCTGATTCCTAACCGACAGGGCAGCCTGATAATTCATCAGCCGGCAAGTTCGGACCCGCTCATTTTTTTATAAAATTTATACGTGCACCTGTTGCTTTATTATGGGCTTATGCTTAAAATTATGAAGAGCCGATTTTTCTCCATGTACGGGTCATCCCTTACATGGACCGGCCATGCGGGCTCGCTCTCCCATTTTCTTCCCTTTTTTCCTTAACAGGCAATCCCGTCGTGTGCAGTTGCCGGCGTCCAGGACCGCAACTGAAAGAGTGCCAGTATTAACAATTGAAAACCCTGATTCCTTATGGCAAAGGTCGTCGTCTTAGGGGCCGGTGTTGCAGGCCATACCTGTGCCTCGTTTCTCAAGAAGAAACTGGGCAAGCATCATGAGGTCGTCGTTGTCAGCCCGAACAGCTACTACCAGTGGATTCCGTCGAACATCTGGGTCGGTGTCGGACAGATGACCATCGATCAAGTCCGCTTCAAGCTACAGAAAGTCTATGACCGCTGGGGCATCGTCTTCAAGCAGGCAAAGGCCGTTTCCATCCATCCGGAAGGAGGCAGCGGGTACGAAAGAGGTTATGTCACCATTGAATACACCGACGAGCAGCACGCCGGGCAGACCGAGATTGTCGATTACGACTACCTCGTCAACGCCACAGGCCCCAAGCTGAACTTCGAGGCAACCGAGGGGCTCGGGCCCGACAAGAACAGCCTCTCAGTCTGCACCTACAGCCACGCCGCACACGCATGGGGAAAGCTGCAGGAGAGCATCGCGAAGATGCAGGCCGGACAGAAGCAGCACTTCGTCATCGGTACCGGCCATGCCATGGCCACCTGCCAGGGTGCGGCCTTCGAGTATATCCTGAACGTCGCCTACGAGATATCCAAGCTCGGCCTGAGCAAGATGGCCCAGATTACCTGGATTTCGAACGAGTACGAACTCGGCGACTTCGGCATGGCCGGCGCCTTCATCAAGCGCGGAGGCTACATCACCCCGACCAAGGTCTTCACCGAATCGCTCCTGGCCGAGTATGGCATCAACTGGATCCGCCGAGCCGGCGTCTACAAGGTCGAACCTGGAGTTGTCCATTACGAGAACCTTGACGGCGAGATGAAGACCGAGCAGTTTGATTTCGCCATGCTGATCCCCTCGTTCTCCGGAGTCGGCATGACCGCCTTCGACAAGGGCGGCGCTGACATCACCGACCAGATGTTCCTTCCGAACAAGTTCATGAAAGTCGATGCGAACTACAACGCCAAGCCTTTCGACGAGTGGTCCGCCGACGACTGGCCCACGATCTACCAGGCACCGAAGTACGACAATATCTACGCCGCGGGAATCGCCTTCGCGCCGCCGCATCCGATCTCCAAGCCCCAGGCGAGCCCCAACGGGCGCCAGATCTTCCCGACACCGCCTCGTACCGGCATGCCGTCCGGCGTTATCGGCAAGATCGTCGCACTCAACATCGCCGAACAGATCAAGGGCGGCCACAAGGAGCATCACCACAAGGCCTCGATGGCTCGAATGGGCGCTGCCTGCATCGTTTCCGGCGGCTTCGGATCCTTCGACGGGCTGGGTGCCTCGATGACCATCTTCCCGATCGTGCCCGACTGGGAGAAATACCCCGAATGGGGCCGCGACATGACCTATTCTGTCGGCGAAGCAGGCCTTGCAGGCCATTGGCTGAAGTTCATCCTGCACTACCTCTTCTTCCACAAGGCAAAAGGGTATCCGTTCTGGTACCTGATTCCCGAGTAAGCAGCAACCGGATCCAAGACACTGATTTCAAACTAAAACTCATGACCAATGGGTAACTACAAGATCAAGGCGTACTACGACGAAGCCTATCCCCCGGTACCGGATTCAGCCACGCTCTTCTGGCGCAAGTTCGTGCCGTGGCAGATCATCCGGTTCTTCATCCTGAACTTCAAGATGATCCGCATCGTCGCCGGCGGCCACTCCTGATTCGATCCAGGGAGCTCCTGCCCGCCATCAACGCAACACAAAAAGGCTAACCTTCACCGGATAGCCTTTTTGTTGTTCAGTCCTTCGCGAATATCTGGGGACGTTCCTGACTGGTTGTATTAATCAGTTAGGAATTGCTAAATTTCAATAGCAAGTTGTTACAGGCTGTTACAGCATCAGCAATTCAATGAACACTACCATGCCGAGAGGACCAAGGCTTGATGCGCCGGGCGCACTCCATCATGTGATGGTGCGAGGAATTGAGGGAAGCCCGATCATAACGGACGATGATGACCGCAATCTGTTTCTGCGGCGTATGGGCATGGCGGCGACTGGCACCGGGACAACCATCTTTGCGTGGGCGTTGATGACGAATCATGCACATTTGCTTTTGCGAAGTGGTGCGGCAGGGTTGTCGACATTCATGCGTAAATTTCTTACAGGATATGCGTCGCTCTATAATCGGCGCCATCAACGCCAGGGCCATCTATTTCAGAACCGGTACAAATCGGTTCTCTGCGAAGAGGATGCGTATTTCCTTAAACTTGTCAGCTACATACACCTGAATCCATTCAGGGCGGGGCTGGTTGGATCGCTGGATGAGCTGAGTGGTTATCCTTGGAGCGGTCATGCTTCATTGATCAATGGTACGGAAGCCGACTGGCAGGATCGTGATTATGTGCTTGGACATTTTGGTGACCGTGAGGGGAGCGCACTGAAAGCCTATCTGGCGTTTGTCAGCGAGCAGATGAAGCTTGGCAAGCAGGATGAACTGTCCGGTGGTGGTTTGATCCGTTCAGCCGGCGGATGGTCAGAGGTGCTTTCTTTGAGGCAACGCGGAGAGTTGCAGTTCAGTGACCAGCGGATTTTAGGAAGCGGAGATTTTGTTGAGGAGGCTCTCAAAGCGGCGGATGAAATTATAAAATCAAGGGTTACGGTATTATCGGGTAAAACGGAGGCATTCCGGGATCTTGATCGAATGTGCAAGGATGCAGGGGTTTCCGTGACCGTGCTACAGTCGGGAAGTCGACGCCGGGGGTATTCGGAAATTCGAAAAGTGCTTGTCAGGGAGTTTGTGATGGAAAGAGGGTTGACGTTGGCTGAAACGGCAAGGCTGCTTGGAATATCGGCATCTGCGGTGAATCAGATTCTTCGGCGGATTGCGTGATATGTGTGTTCAGTCAGGAACGTCCCCTAGGAGGGAATGCCCGTGCGGGAGCGGCCTGAAGATATGTTTTACAGAAACTCTACGACTTCGTCGAACGGCTTGCGGGACTTGGGACGGGTTTCGGCGTCAGGTGAGGCGTAGCCGAGGGGGGTGAGGGCGAAGACCTCTTCGTCGGGGGTGAGGTTGAGCACTTTTTGCAGGAGGACGGGGTCGAAGGCCGATATCCAGCAGGTGGCGACGCCTTCCGACTGGGCGGCGAGCACGATGTGGTCCATGGCGATGGCCAGGTCGGTTTCGAGGGAGTTCCAGCTGTCGGAGTCGCGGACCCAGGCGGCGTTGCGGTCGCCTTTGACGATAAGGATCACCGGGGCCTGCCGGAACCACTCGCGGCCGTAGCAGGGGCGGACGGTGTCGAGCATCCCGGGGGACCGGACAATGAGGAACTTCCACGGCTGGAGGTTCTTGGCCGATGGGGCGAGCCGTCCGGCGTCGAGGATTCGGGTGAGCACTTCCATGGGGAGCGGCCTGGACGGGTCGTATCCCCTGACGCTTTTGCGCGATGCGACGAGCTGGTGGAAGTCCATGGTCATTTTCCTCCCTGGGCGAGGCTGTTGAGGATTTCCAGGTCGCCGCCACGGCCGATGGCGATGATGGTGCCGTTCTTCTGGATGATCTCTGCCGGCCTGGGGGTGGTGTGCAGCTCGCCGCCGGGGAGCTTGTAGCCGACGACGTTGATCCTGTGGTTGTTGTAGAGGTCCACCTCCTGGAAGGATTTGCCGATGAGCGGCGAGGTCTCGCTGATGAGGAACTGGGCGATCCTGAGGTTGAGGTTGCTGGCGTCGCTGAGCTCGTCGAGGTACTCTTCGAGCTCGGGTTCGATCAGGAGGTTCGCCATCCGCTTGCCGGCCGACCGGTAGAGCATGACCACTTTTTCGGCGCCTGCCCGGAGCAGCTTGCTTTCGGACTCTTCGCAGTCTGCCCTGGCGACGATGTGCAGGTCGGGCTTGAGGTTCTTTGCGGTGAGCACGATGAAGACGTTCTCGGCGTCGGTGCCTGCGGCCGCGATGAGCCCGTTGGCCCGGTGGAGCCCGGCGTCGACCAGCACGCTCTCGTCTGCGGCGTTGCCCTTGATGGCGAGGTCGCCGTTGTCTCGTGCCCTGAGTACCGGCTCGATGGTGTTGTCGATGACGACGAAGGGGATGCCTTTCGCCTTGAGTTCCTCGGCCACGTTGCCGCCGAGGCGGCCGTAGCCGCAAACGATGAAATGGTCGTTGAGCTTCCGGAGCATGCGTTGGTTGAGTTGTTGTTCCCAGTGCGCTCGCCACTCGCCCGAGAGGAGGAAGACGGCGACGTTGGTCAGGGTGAAGAAAAAGATGCCGGTGCCCCCCATGATCAGGAGGATGGTGAACAGCTTGCCGGCGTCGCTGAGCGGGTGGACTTCGCTGAATCCGACCGTCGCCACGGTGATGACCGTCATGTAGACGGCGTTGAGCGGCGACATCTGCTCGATGATCATGTAGCCTGCCGTGCCGGTCGCGAGCAGGAGCGCCACGCTGATGATCGAGAGCGAGAAGATCCTGATGGCGGAGAGCTGTTGCGGGTCCTTGGTCAATGGGCGATGGTCATGATGGTTGGGGATGTGTCACACCGGGCGGACTGTCCCGAAATCGTTCGAGATGCTCTGGAACATCTTGTTGGTGGCCGTCTGCATGATGAACGACATGCCGGCGTTGGTCATGGAGCGGATGATCTGTTCCGGGATGATGCGGAACGCCGGGTAGAGGATGAACTTTACGTCGATCTTCAGGTCGAAGTCGACCATGGTCTTTGCTTCCTCAAGGGGCGTGAACAGCATGTCGGCGGTGGCCTTGCCTTCGAACTTGTAGTTCTGGGGGTCTTCTGCCGATTCACCGACAGGGTGGTGGCGCCAGGTGATCTTCCTTCCGACCGTGTACTGGCTGATCATCTCGTCAGTCAGCTTCTCGATGCCGATGCCGGCGATGTCCGGCGGGACTTCCAGCAGCAGTTCGTCATCCTGCCTGACGTTGAAGATTACATCGAAAGGGTTCTTCTGCGGGTCGGTTACCCGGAACAGCCAGCGGTACGCGTTCTCGTCTCCGAGTGCTTCGACACTGTGGCAGAACGGGTTGAACCCGAGGATTTTCTTCTGGTCAGACAGGTACCTGACGGTCCTTTCGAAATCGCCGTGGAATATCCATTGACCTCGGCTTTTGCCGGTGGCTTCCATTTCCATGTTCGCATTCCCTCCGGATCGTCCGGCTGCCGTGGCGCCGGATGCTTGTGGTGTCGATTAAAAAAATATACGCACTACCGGGTAAAAAGCATGGCTTGAGGATCGAAACCGGAGCGGGTTCAGGTGGTTTCGGCCTGCAGTCGTTCGGCCTGGTCGTGCAGCCTGAGTGCTTCGATGACGCCGTCGAGTTCGCCCTGCATGATCTGCGGGAGGGCGTGGCTCGTGTAGCCGATGCGATGGTCCGTAACCCTCGACTGGGGGAAGTTGTAGGTCCTGATCTTTGCACTGCGGTCGCCGGTGGTGACCATCGATCGTCGCAGGTCGGCGCGCTGCTTCTGCTGTTCGGCGAGCTGGATGTCGTAGAGCTTCGAGCGCAGCATCTTCATGGCCCGCTCACGGTTCTGGAGCTGGGAGCGCTCCTCCTGGCAGGCGACCACGATGCCGCTGGGCATGTGGGTGATCCTGACGGCGGTCTCGACCTTGTTGACGTTCTGGCCTCCTTTGCCTCCGCTGCGGAAGGTGTCGACGTGGAGGTCGTCCTTGCGGATTTCCACGTCGACCTCTTCGGCTTCGGGCAGCACGGCGACGCTGGCGGCCGAGGTGTGGATGCGCCCCTGGGTTTCGGTGTCGGGCACGCGCTGTACGCGGTGTACGCCGCTCTCGAACTTGAGGGTTCCGTAGACGTCGTTGCCGCTGATTTCGAGCACGGCCTCCTTGAGGCTGCCGGGCACCGAGCCTTCATTGGCGTCAAGGAGCTGGCAGCGCCACCCCAGCCGTTCAGCATAGCGCTGGTACATGCGCATGAGATCGGCCGCGAACAGCCCGGCTTCGTCGCCGCCGGTGCCGGCACGGATCTCCATGATGATGTTGCGCGAGTCGGCTTCCTCCCTGGGCAGCAGCAGCACCTTCAACTCCTGTTCGAGCTGCGGCAGCCGTTCCTGCAGTTCGTCGACCTCGGCTTGCGCGAGTTCCTTCATCCCGGGGTCCTGCTCGCCCTTCAGCATCTGCAGGGCCTCCTCGAGCTGCCGCTTTACCCTGGACCATGCATCGTAACCCAGCACGATCTCCTTCAGCGCGCTGTACTCTTTGTTCAGCTTCCTGAACCGGGCCTGATCGGAGGCCGCCTCGGGGTCGGAGAGCTGCTGCTCGAGGTTCAGGTACTTGTCCTTGAGGGACTGAAGCTTGTCAAACATGGTCGTTCGTTCTTCCGGGCCTCATTTGTTGATGATGTCGTTGATCATGAAGAAGGCGAACATCGCCAGCAGGATGGCCATGCCGACCTGCTGGATGCGCATCTTGACCTCGAATGGGAGCTCCCGGCCGATAATCCCTTCGATGGCGTTGATCACGAACTGGCCGCCATCCAGCGCCGGTATGGGCAGGATGTTGATGACGGCAAGCGAGATGGAGAGCACCGCGACGAAATAGAGGAAGCTGATTGGGCCCTGGCTGGCGCTCTGGTTGGCCATGCGGGCGATCTTGATCGGGCCGCCGACCGACTTGCGGATGTCCTCCTGGCCGGAGAAGAGCTTCGTAAAGCCCTGGATGGTCATGGTGGTCGTCTTCCAGGTCTGTTTCAGGCCGCTGGACACCGATTCGACCGCTCCGAGCTTGCGGCGCTCCGTGGCGATGGTTTGCTTGAGCGAGATGCCGATCTTTCCGGTTTTGTTCGGTACGACTTCGGTGGTGACGCTCTGGCCCTGGTTTCGGATCAGCTCCGCCGTGAGCGGTCCGGCGACTGGAGAGGGCAGCTGCATCCAGGTGACGGCGAGCTTCCGCCCCTTGCTTTTCGAGATGATGCCGACCACTTCCGTCCAGTCGATGACGGGTTTGCCGTCGATCGCGGTGATGAGTGCGCCGCTCCTGATGCCGGCTTTTGATGCGGGTTCCCCTGCGAGCACCTGGTCGACGATCGGGGGCATGACCGGCCTGATGCCGATCGACTGATCCTCATTGACCCTGGTCAGGATGTCCGCCGGCGCTTTCAGCGTAACGATGTTCCCGTTGTGCTCGACGGTGTACTGCAACCCCTTCACGGTGAGCTGCTCAGGATCGATGGCCTCTTCCCAGTAGGTGAGCCGGTATCCGTTGACTGCAACCAGCCGGTCGCCGGTGGCCAGGCCCATGCTGGCGAAGACCGATCCCTGTTCGACGAATGCGGGAGCGGTGACCGGTGTGCGTGATTCTCCGAAGATGGCCGTGATGCCGATGAATACGGCTGCGGCGAGCACCATGTTCATGCCGACGCCACCGGCGAGGACGATGAGGCGCTGCCAGGCGGGCTTGGCCCTGAACTCCCATGGCTGGGGGGGGGTGGCGGAGAAATTGGTGTCGAGGCTTTCATCCACCATGCCGGCGATCTTGACGTATCCTCCGACCGGGAATGCCCCGATGCCGTATTCGGTGTCGCCGATCTGCTTCTTCCAGAGCTTGATGCCGAAGAAGTCGAAACCGATGAAGAACCTGTCGACCCTCATGCCGAAGATCCGCGCCGTGATAAAGTGGCCGAATTCATGTGCCGTCACCAGGATGAAGATGGCGACGATGAAATAGAAAATGGTGTTGATGAGGTCCATATCGTTGCTTTTCCGGAAGCGCGGTCCCGACGTGTCGGGACGGCATCTTTATGTTAGATAAGAGTAATCATGGGGACGCGGCAATGCGTGGTCGGCTTCACGCGATGAGCTGTTCGGCCATCCGCCGGGCCCAGCGGTCGGCCTCGAGGTACTCGTCGAGTTCGACCGGTTCCCAGGCTTCGTGTGCCTGCATGGTCATATCGACCAGTTCCGGGATGCCCGTGAAGCTGATCCTGCCGTCGAGGAATGCCGCGACAGCAATTTCGTTGGCGGCGTTCAGGACCGCCGGAAAGGTTTTTGCTGCCCGAAGCGCATCGTAGGCGAGGCGCAGGCTGGGGAACCTTTCGGTGTCGGGCTCCTGGAAGGTGAGGTTCCCGGTTTTGGTGAGGTCGAGGCGCTCGATGCCGCTCTGGCATCGTTCGGGCCAGGCCATGGCATAGGCGATCGGGGCGCGCATGTCGGGCACGCCGAGCTGGGCCATCACGCAGCCGTCGATGTATTCGACCATCGAGTGGATGATGCTCTGGGGGTGGACCACCACGCCGATCCTGTCGGCAGGCATGTTGAACAGCCAGTGCGCCTCGATCACTTCGAGCCCTTTGTTCATCAGGGTGGCCGAGTCGATGGTAATCTTCGCCCCCATGTTCCATTTCGGGTGCTTGAGGGCCTGGGTGGGGGTGACCTTGAGGATCTCCTCAGCGGGCGTGTTCAGGAACGGGCCGCCGGAGGCCGTAAGGATGACGCGCAGGACATCCTCGTGGCGGTGGCCGACGAGCGACTGGTAGATGGCCGAGTGCTCGCTGTCGACCGGGATGATCTCGACGCCGTGCTTGCGGGCGAGGTCCGAGACGAGGCGGCCGGCGACCACCATGGTCTCCTTGTTGGCCAGACCGATATGCTTGCCTGCCTTGATCGCGGTGACGGTGGGTACGAGTCCGGCCGCGCCGACGATGGCCGAAATCACCAGCTCCGCCTCTTCCGACGCGGCGACCGCACAGGCCCCTTGCGTGCCGTGGAGGATCTCCGGGCATTCGCCCCCGAGGGCAGCCTTCAGCGAGTCGACCGACGATGCGTCCCTGACCGAGACCACCCCGGGCCGGAACTCCCTGACCTGGTCGGCGAGGAGCGCGATGTTGTTTCCGGCGGCAAGGCCGGAGACCTTGAAGCGTTCCGGGTGCTGCCTGACGACGTCGAGGGTGCTGACGCCGATCGAGCCGGTGCTGCCGAGGATGGAGATGGATTTCATGCTGGTTGGGACGTGGTTGCCGGTTTGTATCGGGCTGAATTTATGCTTTTTACGGACGGCTTACAAGCTGGCGCCCCCACGGTGCGCATGAAAATGGGGCGCGCCGTTTGTTATCTCTCGAAAATGTGTTATACTGATGCCCTTTTAGATGGGTCTCTAGCTCAGCTGGTTAGAGCGACTGGTTTACACCCAGTAGGTCGGGGGTTCGAATCCCTCGGGACCCACGCTTATCTCCCCCCCCCCCCCCATATTTCCTTTCCAAATCGACATTGAATTTGATCGCTCACGGCCGATAACGGCCACGATGCCGATTTCGATGACGATGAAAAAAGAGAACTTGATTTGCTAAGAGAGGATCCGGAACCCTCCAGACTCTTGCCCTACGGCTATTTCCCGGACGGTGACCGACGTCACCTTCGACCTCGACGGGCCGACCCGTGCCATCTTCACCAGCTCCCCGACCATCCCCGGGGGACCCTGGGCTTCCATCTCCACCGTGCCGTCCGGCAGGTTGCGCGTCCATCCCGAAAGGTTTCGGAGCGAGGCTTCGCGCACGATGAACATGCGGAAGCCTACCCCCTGGACCAGCCCCTTGACCCTGGCGTTGATCCGCTTTTCCATTCCCTCAGTTCGACGAAAGGTCCCTTGTCTGGCGGAGTCGTTCGACCGCCTCCTCAAGCGCCCGGCGTTCGGCGTCAGCCGGGTCGCCTTGGCCCGAAGTCGAGGGCTCGATGCCATCGGCAGGTTCGGCGCCCGGCAGCTCGCCCGGTTCCTTGCCGTTGGAGCAGTCGTGTTCGAGGTGTTCGGAGAACTTGTCTGCCGAGCGTTTGCCGAGGATCTCCTCGATCTGGCAGTACTGCAGGATCTCCTTCGACAGTAGCTCCCTGGCGATCCGCTCCAATTTGTCGCGATGCTCGGTGAGCATGTCGAACACGCGGTTGCGGGCTGCGTCGACGATGGACTTGACTTCGCTGTCGATGATGCGGGCCGTCTCGTCTCCGTACTTCTTGTCGATGCCCGGGCCGCCGTAGTAGGGGTTATTGCTTTCGAGGAACGACAGGTAGCCGACCTTTTCGCTCATGCCGTAGACGACCACCATATTGTAGGCGATCTCGGTGACTCGCTCCAGGTCGTTCTGGGCACCGGTCGAGATCTCGCCGAAGATGATCTCCTCGGCGATGCGCCCGCCGAGCAGGCCACAGATCCTCGCCACCAGCTCGTTACGGGTCATGAGGTAGCGGTCCTCGAGCGGGATGTTGAGGGTGTAGCCAAGCGCGCTGACGCCCCTCGGCACGATGGATATCTTCTGCACCGGGTCGTTTTCCGGCATCATCCAGCTGACGATGGCGTGCCCAGCCTCGTGGTAGGCAACGATCTGCTTCTCGCGCGGGTTGATCACCTTGTTTTTCTTTTCGAGGCCGGCGATGACCCGCTCGATGGCGTCCTCGAAGTCCTTCATCTCGATCGACTGCTTGCCGCGCCGCGAGGCCAGCAGGGCGGCCTCGTTGGCCGCGTTGGCGATCTCTGCGCCGGCGAATCCGGGCGTCTGCGAGGCAAGGGCCTTCAGGTTGACGTCAGTCGAGAGCGAGAGTTCTTTGGTGTGTACCGTGAAGATGTCGATGCGGCCTTTCAGGTCGGGTTTGTCCACGACGATCTGACGGTCAAAGCGGCCGGGCCTGAGCAGTGCCGTGTCGAGCACGTCCGCGCGGTTGGTGGCGGCGATCAGGATCACGCCCTTGTCGGTGGCGAAGCCGTCCATCTCGACGAGGAGCTGGTTCAGGGTGTTCTCGCGCTCGTCGTTGGCGCCCATCATGAAGCCCTTGCCACGGCTGCGGCCGACGGCGTCGATCTCGTCGATGAAGATGATGCAGGGGGCCTTCTCCTTGGCCGACTTGAAGAGGTCACGCACCCTGGCGGCGCCTACGCCGACGAACATCTCGACGAAGTCCGAGCCGCTGATGCTGAAGAAGGGGACTTCCGCCTCGCCGGCAACAGCCTTGGCCAGGAGGGTCTTGCCGGTGCCGGGGGGGCCGACCAGCAGCACGCCCTTGGGCAGCTTGCCGCCGAGCTTGGTGTACTTTTTCGGGTCTTTCAGGAAGTCGACCACCTCCATGACCTCTGCCTTGGCCTCGTCAAGCCCGGCGACATCCTTGAAGGTGATGCGGGTGTGCTCGTCGAGGTTCTCGTAGAGCGCAGCCTTGTTCTTGCTGATGTTCATGAACTGCGAGCCCGGGCCGCCCATCCGGCGGAACAGGAAGAAGTAGAGGCCGATGAGCAAGCCGAACGGCAGGATCCATTGCAGGAGCTCGCCGATCCACCCGTTGCCGGGGGTCGCCTGGTAGCGGATGCCCTTCGACTCCAGCAGCGCCACCAGGCCTTCGTCGCGCACCGGGGTCACGAAGACCTCCTTGTTCCGTGACGGCGATACGGATCCAGGCATGCGAAGCCCCGGAGCCGGCTCGACTTTTGGTTTTGGCGCGGCCGTCGTGAGCGAGTCCTGCTTGAGTTGCACGAAAAGCCGTTCGGGCGAGATGCGCACCGATTCGACCTTGTCGTTGGCGACAAGTTTCCTGAATTCGCTGTAGGCGATCTCCTGGGTCGATCCCTGCCAGAAGAAGGCGAGCTGAAAGCCGATGATCAGCAGGACGACGGCAATGTAGTAGATGAATGAAAAACGGGGCCGACGTTCCCCGCTTTCAGGTTCACCTTTATATGGATTGTTCGGCTTGAAAGGATTGTTTGGCATCAAAAACGCTCGTGATTGAATAATTCACCATTGTGGACCATCGATGTGGACTCCGGCCTTCCGGCCCCCGCACGTGAATCCGGTTCATGGGGTGCAAATATGCATTGATTCGGGTCGTTATACAATATAGATAACCCAATCGAAAAATGTATTCTCAGGCTTAATAGTTTCAATCTCCCCTTATCCCCGAAGCCATTCACTCCCGGCGGGCGCAGCGCCGACGAATTTGTCGGGTAGTGTCAAGCCGTGGATGTTATATTTGACATTCCAGGACAGAAGAAAACATTTGCCGATATTTTTCATGAGTTCAGCAAGGAACAAGACAAACGACCGGATCGCCGCACTGAAATCGATGCTTTGCGTGGGGCTCGACAGTGATCCGTCCAAAATTCCGACGCTCTTCAGGTCTATGGACCGGCCGGTGCTCGAATTCAACCGTGCGGTCATCAGGGCCACCCGGGATCACGCCGCAGCCTACAAGGTGAACACCGCATTCTACGAATCGCGTGGCATGTCCGGTATGCGGGACCTCGGCGACACGCTCGAGTCGCTGCCGCCGGAGTGCCTCAGCATCGCCGACGCCAAACGCGCCGACATCGGCAACACCAGCCGCCAGTACGCGAAAGCCTTTTTCGAGTCGTGGCCGTTCGATTCAATTACGGTGGCGCCGTACATGGGGTTCGACTCGCTCGAGCCCTTTTTCGAGTATGACGACAAACTGGTCTTCGTCTTGTGCCTGACCTCGAATCCCGGATCAAAGGATTTCGAGGAGCAGCTCCTGAAGGACGGCCGTCCGCTCTACCGTACCGTGCTCGACCGCGTCCTCCAGTGGCAACGTAACGGGAACGCCGGCATCGTGGTCGGTGCGACCAAGCCTGGGCTCCTGGAGGAGATCCGCCGTGATGCGCCCGACCTCTTTTTCCTGATCCCTGGCGTGGGGGCCCAGGGCGGATCGATGCACGACGCCGTGACGCAGGGCGCCGATGCCACTCGCCGCAGTGCCGTGGTCAATGTCAGCAGGGCGCTGATCTTCCCCGAAGGAGAGTTCAGGAGCGTCGGGGAGTTCGAGGCTGCCGTCGGCAGGGAAGCGCGGAACATGCATGATGGAATGAAAGGAATTTTGTAGTATTTCGTATTATATCTTGACGTACATGAATGATAGGGTGCAGCTGCCGATGCTGATGGCGCGGAAGATGCATGGTTCAATGAAATAGTATCCATAAGGGATTGCCATTATGTGTGGAATTGTCGGTTACATCGGCAAGCGTGAAGCGGCGCCGATTCTGCTCAACGGCCTGAAGCGGCTCGAGTATCGGGGTTACGATTCGGCCGGCATCGCCGTGGTCAATGGAGAGATGCAGGTGCTGAAGCGGAAAGGAAGTGTCAGCAACCTCGAGGAGTTCATGTCGGGCACCGTGATGATCGGCGCCACGGCAGGCATCGCCCATACTCGCTGGGCCACCCACGGCTCTCCGAGCGACCGGAACGCCCACCCGCACATGAACGTTTCAGGGGACATCGCCCTGATCCACAACGGCATCGTCGAAAACTATACCAGCCTGAAGAAGGACCTGATAGGGCAGGGATACGCGTTCACCAGCGAAACCGATTCCGAGGTGCTGGTACACCTGATCGACCGTATCTGGAAAGCAGATCCGTCGCTCGACCTCGAAGGTGCCGTGCGCCAGGCGCTCCGCCATGTCGAAGGCGCTTACGGCCTTTGCATCGTCTCATCGCGCGAGCCCGACAAGATCGTCGTGGCGCGCAAGGGAAGCCCGCTGGTGATCGGTATCGGCGAGGGTGAGTATTTCATCGCTTCCGATGCGGCCCCTATCGTTGAACACACCAACAAGGTGGTCTACCTCTCCGACGGCGAGATGGCGGTCGTCACCCGCAACAACTACACGGTCAAGACGATTGAGAACGTCGAGCAGGAGAAGCGGATCACGGAGCTCGATTTCAGCCTCGAAAAGATCGAAAAGGGCGGTTACGAGCACTTCATGCTCAAAGAGATCTTCGAGCAGCCGGAAGTGATGCGCGACGTGATGCGCGGCAGGGTCCGCCTCGACGAAGGGCGGATACAGCTCGGCGGCATCGAGGACTACCTCGACCGGCTGAAGCAGGCAAAGCGCATCGTCATTTGCGCCTGCGGCACCAGCTGGCATGCCGGCCTGATCGGCGAGTACCTGATCGAGGAGTTCGCCCGCATACCGGTCGAGGTAGACTATGCCTCCGAGTTCAGGTACCGCAACCCCATCGTCACCTCCGACGACGTGGTGATCGTCATCTCCCAGTCCGGAGAAACCGCTGATACACTGGCTGCACTGAGGCTCGCCAAGGAGAAGGGCGCCATGGTGATGGGTATCTGCAACGTGGTCGGGTCGACCATCGCCCGCGAGACCCTCTGCGGCATGTACACCCATGCCGGACCCGAGGTCGGCGTGGCCTCCACCAAGGCCTTCACGGCCCAGGTGATCGTGCTCTTCATGCTGGCCATGGCCCTGAGCAAGGGGCGCACCATCTCACACGACGAGATCCGCCTCTACCTGCGCGACCTGGCCGATGTGCCCGACAAGGTCGCGAGGATCCTCGAACAGAACGATGCCATCAAAGAGATCGCCGCCGAGTTCAAGGACGCGAAGAACGCGCTCTACCTCGGCAGGGGCTTCAACTTCCCCGTCGCGCTCGAAGGGGCGCTCAAGCTGAAGGAGATCTCCTACATCCACGCCGAAGGCTACCCGGCAGCCGAGATGAAGCACGGGCCGATCGCCCTCATCGACGAGGATATGCCGGTCTTCTTCATCGCCACCAGGGACAACACCTACACCAAGATCATCAGCAACATCGAGGAGGTCCGCAGCCGCAAAGGGCGCGTGATCGCCATCGCGAGCGAGGGGGACAGCGAGATCGGACGCCTCGCCGAGCATGTGATCTACATTCCCCAGGCCTCCGGGCCGGTGATGCCGCTCCTGACCGTCATCCCGATGCAGCTCCTCGCCTACCACATTGCCACGCTCCGCGGCTGCAACGTCGACCGTCCCCGAAACCTCGCCAAGTCGGTCACCGTGGAGTGATTTCGTCAGGGGGTATCGGGGCGGTTTTGCCTCGTCTTTTCATGGGTACGCTGATCTGAAGGTTCTTCTGACCTTCGATCAGCGTCTCCCCTCTTGCCCTTCTTCGTTCCTTTCCAGGCCCCGTCGCCTCCCCCTTTTGCTTTGCCCCAAGAGTTCGCCCCTTCGTCGTGCGGCGACGGACTACGCTCGCACTCATGCAGCAGGCCCGGGATTACGCCGCTGAATCCATTTTTCTCCTTTTTATGCTTGAGACGTCTCAAAATGAGAATTATTCTCGGTTTGAGCACCATTCGCGCGTGCTGGCAGGGTGTCTTTTACGCTTTTGCGTACCTCTTTTTCGTACTTAGATGGCTTTGGCACGCGTCTTGCAGTAAATACTTCGAGGCGTAGTCCTGAGCTGCTCCATTCTCATGGATGATTCAGGAAAATGTCTTAACCGATCTGATTCCAGAGGCCTGAACGGCTTGCCCGGGAAGGCTTTTGGGAGAGGAAATCATAGCTGATCATCATTCTAACCATCTGGAGAAAAAATCATGAAAAAGATGCTTGATACCCTTGTTTCCTTTGCGGCATTTGGTTTTGGCGGCACGGCTACGGACGACTCTGGTGCGTATGACGACTTGCTGTTACCAGCTCAGCCCGACAAGGTATTCTCCATCAAATCACAGAAAGGCGTCACCATGATCGAGTATGCCTTGATTGCCGGTTTGATTTCTGTTGTCGCGATTGGATTTCTTACTAGCGCAGGACAACATGTGACCAGTATTTTTACGGACATCAGTACTGCCCTGGGTACTGCTGCGGGTACTGGTGGTGCAGACTGAACGTAATTGCCAAGAACTCTTTTACACCCAAAGCAGTGAAACTACCACTCTTTGCTGCCATCGCACTCACTCTGGGGGCGATGGCAGCATTCGCCGCCGCCCGCCTGGTGGGCGTCGCCCAAACAGGGCCCAGGGTCGTCATCGTTGAGCAGCCCATCGAAGCAGGAAAAGCCATTAGAGCAGATCAAATCAAGGCCATCGATTGGTCAGGCTCGACCGTACCGCACGAAGCATCCGCTCGCACCACCGACGTGGTCGGTCGAATTGCCATCGTGTCCATGATCCCGGGTGAGCCGGTCCTGCCAGGCAAATTGGCCCCGAAAAACGCCACTGGCGGGTTATCATCGATCATCCCCGAGGGCAAACGCGCCATTACGGTTCGGGTGAACGAGGTGATTGCGGTTGCCGGATTTGCCCTGCCGGGGAGCTTTGTGGATGTGTTGGCCAGCGGCAAGGACGCCGACAACCAGCCGTTTTCGCGAACCGTGCTGTCGCGCGTCAAGGTATTGGCCGTGGCCCAGGAAACCACGGCAGACCAGGCCAAGCCAAAAGTGGTCAATGCCGTAACCCTCGAGCTGACGCCGCTCGAATCTGAAAAGCTCGACCTGGCCCGCAACATCGGGGTGCTTTCCCTGGTCTTGCGCAACGAGCTCGACACCAGCGAAATAAACTCCGCAGGTGTCCGCCTGCCCGACATCGTCAATCCGCAGTCCACTCGTGCAGCCTCCGCTTCGCCGGCGGCACCGGCGGTGCCGGCTACGCATACGGTAAGGGCATCTTCGCGTCAAAGCCGTGGACCTGAAGAGATCCGTGGCACCAGTCGCCAAACCGTTGCCATCCCCTAACCAACACGAACATGACTTTACCATGCTTCATGCGTTCGGCCTGCAGGATGAGTGCCCTGGTGGCGCTTGCCGGCACCGTGCCTGTGGCCGCCAAGGCCGCTCCTGAATCCTTGCCCACCAAGTCCTCTCCGGCTCCTGTGGTCGCCAAGGCGGCCCCTGAATCGATGCCTGCCAAGGCCTCCCTGGTGCTCGCGGGCCCCAAGGCTTCCCCGGTACCCGGGTCCGCCAGGGCCACAGTACCCACAGCCGGCAAGTCATCCCGGGTAGCGGTGGCCACCAGGTCCTTGCCGGTACCCGCGACCGCGAACGCCTCGCCGGTACGCCTGGCCTCCAGGAACCCGGTAC
Organism: Chlorobiaceae bacterium; assembly: GCA_013335115.1. GTDB lineage: Bacteria > Bacteroidota > Chlorobiia > Chlorobiales > Chlorobiaceae > Chlorobaculum. Next base: position 305,321 of record JAAXWQ010000002.1, read on the forward strand.
CTGTTACCGCCAACTCCTCTCCGGTGCCCGTGGCCGCAATGGCCCCACCCACGGCCTACCTTGTGCCTGTGGGCGAATCCAGGGTCTATCGGCTCGAGCGCCCCGTTAAACGTGTTGCCGTGGGTAACCCCGAGGTGGCCGACTACCTTATGCTCAATGCCTCCGAGCTTTATCTGCTTGGCAAGAAACCTGGCACAACCAATCTTGTCGTCTGGGACCAACAGGGAAACTTCATCTCCACGCCGCTGCAGGTCAGCCGCAACATGAGCCCCGTAAAGGCCTTGTTGAAAGTCGTCTTGCCGAAAGAGAACGACGTTCGGATCTTTGCCTCGGGGCCGGCGGTGGTACTGGAGGGCTCCGTATCTGACGCCATGGCTGCTGAGACCGTCACGCGCCTGGTAAAAGCGTATCTGGGTGGCACGGTCCCGGGTGTCAACCCCGAATCAACCCTGGCGAACAGTGCCGCCGCCCCTGCCTATGCGACGCCAACCAGTTTGTCTGGCTTGGCCACTGGTGCCTCGGGCTCTGCGGCATCGGCCAGCACGCAGGGTGCGGCCAACAGTGCGGCTTCTGCCGGCATACCCGGCCTGGTCAACCTCCTCAAGGTCCGCGATCCGCAGCAGGTCCGGCTCGAAGTCCGCATTGCCGAAGTTTCCAGGTCCTACATCGAAAGCTTGGGCCTCGGCTGGCAGCAAGGCTTGGGCACTACCCAGGGCAGCCTCATGACCGGTTTTGTCAGCAACGCAACGCTCGACCTCCTGCTGCAGGCTAAGTACGACCCCATTACCAAGACCACTGTAGGCAACCGTCTCCTGGCGGACGCCGAGCGCAAGACCAGTTTGTTTAAAATCCTGGCTGAGCCCACCATTGTCGCCATGAGTGGCCAGGAAGGGTACTTCCTGGTTGGCGGTAAGATTTACACGCCTACCGTCACCTCCAACGGAGCAATCGACTACGTCGAGCGGACCTATGGCGTGGGTTTGCGATTTACGCCCACCGTGCTGGATGCCGGCCGTATTTCGCTGAGGGTTGCCCCTGAGGTTTCCGAGCCCCTCAAGGATGCCGTTTTTTCGGGAACGACTACCGGCACGTTGCTGCCCGCCTTTAAAACCAGTTACGCTTCCACCACCGTCCAGATGAACGAAGGGGAAAACCTGGTGATTGGCGGCCTGTTGCGCGACAATCTCAACGACGTCATCCGGGCAGTGCCTTTGCTGGGTGACATCCCCATCCTCGGCGCGCTGTTCCGGCATACCGAGATGAGTTCTGAAACAACCGAGCTCATGGTCATCATTCGCCCCGTCCTGGTCAAAGCCAGTGCCTCCGCACCGGAGCTTCCTACCGACAGGGTCGCATCGCCGACACGCAAAGAGCTGTTCATCGACGGAAAGATTCACGGTTCACGGGTAAAATGACTCCAATGTGCACAGATATCGCCAGGTTTCAGGTCCCGGCAACGGAAGGCGCCCAATCCCAAAAGGGCAATGTGCTGATCGAATTTGCGCTTATCCTGCCCTTGTTCCTGCTTCTCCTTTTCGGGGTGGTTACGTTTTCCGTAGCCTTGTACGATAAAACCATGCTCACCATGGCCACCCGTGAGGGCGCTCGTGCCGGAGCCATGTACGTTGCCACCTCCGCTGCCGACATGACGGCCACCAACACCGCAGCAGCCACTGCCGCCAAAGGCAAAACCGAAGCGCTCCTTAATAATAATATCAAACTCATCTCCTTTGCGTCTGGAAGCGTTACGCCCACGGTCACGGCTAGCGTTGATACAGGCACCAAGAACATCAATGTCAAAGCCAGCATCTCGTTCACTGGACTCTATGTTCTTCCTGATGCAATGCAGATCGCAGCTGAATCTACGATGAGGACCGAATACCAATGACAAGGTCACACTACATCATCAAATGGTTGCCCGGACAGCGTGGCAGTGCCTCTATCTGGTTTGTCTTGTGCTTGCCGGTGTTGCTGGGATTTGCCGCTTTGTCGGTTGACCTGGCTCGCCTCAACCTCATCAAGGTCGAACTTCAAAACGCGGCCGACGCTGCTGCCCTGGGCGGTGCTTATGCCATCAGCGTCCCCTCTTCTTCGAAGAAGGACCAGCCTTACAACTGGACAGCGGCCATAGACAGGGCGACCAAGGTGGCAACATCCAACTTTGCCAACGGCGCGAAGATTACGGATGCGACTGTTGAAACGGGTTACTGGAACCTTAAAGCCAGTGCCGTCGACGGCAAAAGCTGTGGAACCGGATGCGTCCCTTACGTCCGGGCAACGGTAACAATCTCCAGCACCGAAAACAACGGGCCCGTGAAGTTTTTTTTCGCCCCCATTTTTCATGTTGCCCAAAGTAACATTCAAGCCAGTGCCACTGCCGTGACAGGCCCACCCTCGGGCGGTACGGGCATGTTTCCCTGGGCCATCGATGAAAGTTTCCTGTTAAAAAACTGGAAAGCATATAAGCAAGGCAAAAGCCTGACTATCGCTTCCGTCTACAAAGGCGGCCATGGCCAATGGAGCAGCTTAATGGGAAATACCTCAGCGGACTCATACATAGATGGATTGATGACGAAAGGAAACTCAAACTATTTAGCTATAAACAGCTCCGACACCAAGATTTATATAGCAAATGGCGCAATGTCTAACCTGTATGGCGATGCGGCAGGCTTAATCGGTTCAGGCAAAATTTTTGCCGTACCCGTTGTTCAAACTCTTGCTCAAGGTTCCTCGGTACCAATCCTTGAGATTGCCGCTTTTCAAATTGACTCCGTTAAAAAGAACGGTGCCAACAGCACGGTTACGGGTCATTTCATCGATGGATATACTTTCCCCGGCCTCACCCTGGGCGATGGCCACGGGAAGTTATACGGCGCCTTCACTGCACCAGTACTGGTCCAATAAACACCCATGAACATTACTCTTTACTCTCCCCGGCCATGGGAGGTCCCCGACACCCAGCTTGACCTGGGTCAGCACCAGCTGGTCCGACTGGTGGGCGAGCCTGGGGTTATGGTGCGCCAACTCAACGCGCAAGCCGCCGATCTCGTTTTTCTGGTGGGCTTTGACCCTGCCGAGCCCCGCTACATCCAAGAGGTTGAGAAACTCTGCCTCTCGCTGCCGCAAGCAGCCATCGTGGCCGTGCACCCACAGGCACAGCCCGAACTGTTGTTGACCCTTATGCGCGCCGGTGTGCGTGAAGTCATCGTCGACAGCACCCCCGAAACCCTGCGACAGGTTATCGAGCGCGCCCGCCTTCGTGCCAAAGGCGCCAGCATCAGCCGGGGACGGGTTTTTGGGTTTGTCGCTTCCAAAGGGGGGGATGGCTGCTCCTGCATCGCGGCCAACCTGGCCTATGCGCTCGCACAAGTGCCCGAAACCCGCGTGCTGGCCGTCGATCTTTCTTTACCTTTTGGCGACCTCGACATGTACCTCACCGGAGATAACCACCCGCAAGACCTGGCCGACATCTCCGGTCAATCCGACAGGATCGACCAGTCGCTGCTCGACAGCATGGTGCAGCACCTCAACCCCACGCTCGACCTCATCCCCTCGCCCACGACGTTTGAAAAAATCGTTCAGATCGAACCCGAGCGCGTGAGCCAGCTGATTCAGCTTGCTACAAATTTTTACGACTACATCCTGGTTGACTTCGGCTCATCTTTTGACCAGGTCGGCATCTGGGTCCTGGAGCACCTGAACGAACTCTGCATCGTATCCACCCCGTCGTTGCCGTCGCTGCGCAGGGCGGGCCAACTGCTCAAGCTCTGGAAAGAATTTGAAAAACCCATGTCGCGCGTCGAAATCATCCTCAACCGTGACGACACGAGCGCTCCCGTTTCCATTGCCGAAATCGAAAAAGTCATCGGCAGGCCCATTGACAGACGCCTCCCCTCCGACGCCGAAGCCGTGCAGCAATCCCTTTTGATTGGTCAGCCTTTCCTGCACGTGGAACCCAGGTCCGAACTTTCCAAAACCATCGTTGACTGGGCCGCGCAACTCACCGGCAACAGTCATCGTCATCGTAAACGCTCGCTATGGGAACGCTTAAAGATCAAATAGCCCGCTGGAACCTTTCCACCAAACGGGTTACGGTTCCCCCGACATCGGTGCCTGGCGCCGCCGATGCGCCGGCACGACCTCAGGTCGTTGAGGCTCAGGCTTCGCCAGCACCATCGCCGGCGATAAAAGCCAAGGCTACCCCGGGGGTTGACTATTGCGCAACCAAAATGAAGTTGCACCAACAGCTGCTCACCCGCATCGATCTCAACTCCATCGAAAGCCTGACCCCCGAGCAGCTGCGCAACCAGCTTGGGGCTTTGCTGGTCGAGTTCATCGAAGAGGACTCCATCCCCCTCAATGATCGGGAACGCGCCAGGCTGGTGGCCGACCTCAAAAACGAGATCATGGGCCTTGGCCCTTTGGAGCCCTTGCTTGCCGACCCCGCCATTTCTGAAATCATGGTCAACGGCCATCAAAACATCTTTGTCGAAAAAGGCGGATGCATTGAGAGTACCGACATCCGCTTCAACGACGATGCACACCTCATGAAAATCATCGACAAGATCGTCTCCCGTGTGGGACGGCGCATCGATGAATCCAGCCCCATGGCTGATTCACGCCTGCCCGATGGGGCCCGCGTCAACGCCATCATTCCGCCATTGGCCCTCGACGGCCCGGTCCTCACCATTCGGCGCTTTTCGGTGGTTCCGCTGCTCATGCACGACCTCATTGAAAAACACACACTGACGCCAGCCATGGCCGAACTGCTCTCGGCCCTGGTTAAGGTCAAGTGCAACATCATCATTTCCGGGGGGACCGGTACGGGCAAGACCACGCTGCTCAACATCCTCTCAAGCTTCATTCCAAGCAGCGAACGCATCGTCACCATTGAAGACACTGCCGAACTGCAGCTTCAGCAGGACCATGTTATCCGCCTGGAAACGCGCCCGCCGAACATTGAAGGCAAAGGCGAAATCACCATGCGCGCACTGGTGAAAAACTCCTTGCGCATGCGGCCCGACCGCATCGTGCTGGGCGAGATCCGCAGCGCCGAGGTGATCGACATGCTCCAGGCCATGAACACCGGGCACGAGGGCTCGCTCACCACCATTCACGCCAACACCCCGCGGGATGCACTGAGCCGGCTCGAAAACCTGGTGGGGATGGGTGGCATCAGCCTTCCCGGCAAAGCCCTCCGGCAGCTCATTACCTCGTCGATTCACTTTATCGTCCAGGTCACCAGGCTGGATGACGGTAGCCGCAAGCTTACGAGCATCCAGGAAATCATCGGCATGGAGGGCGACATCATCACCACCCAGGAAATCTATTGCTACAAGCGCACCGGCACCAACCCGGACGGATCCGTGCAGGGAATGTTCAGCGCTACGGGCGTGCGTCCCAGGGTGTATGAAAAAATATGCACTTACGGTATTCGCCTCAGTGACGGCATGTTCGACCCCGGCGTCAACGATTAACCCGCGAGCACATCATGAACAAGGTTTTACTCCCGTTCCTGGCTTTTGTGGCCGTCATGCTGATCATGTTGCTCCTCTATGGGGTGTGGGTCTACGTTTTCGACCGCAGCAACCAGGCCAGGAAAAAACAGCGCTTGCAGACTATCCACAACGCCGTTCAGCCGGGCGGGCACAACCTGGACAGCGTGCAAGCCAGCCGGCAGGAGCGTGCACTCGAAACCTGGCTGCGCTCACGCTCCAGGACATTTGAACTACTTGAAAACCTGGCCAGGCAAGCCCACAGCCCGATCTCTGCCGGGCGCTTGGTGGGCATCATGCTCGCCTTTTTTACGGTGGTTGTGGTGCTTGGACTGCTGCGCCAGGCAAACCCTTTGCTCATGCTGGTGCTTGCGGTCGCCATCGCCGGTACGCCGGTCCTGTGGTTACGTCGAAAGGCCAGTCGACGCCGCCAGGCCTTCGGAGACAAGCTCCCGGAAGCGATCGACTACATTTCGCGGGCACTGCGCGCCGGCCACAGCCTCAGCACGGCCATCGGCATGCTTGGCAAGGAGTTCCCAGACCCCATAGGCCATGAATTCAAAGCCGTCTCCGATGAAATCCTCTTCAGCATCCCGTTCAAAGACGCCATGGGCCAACTCGCCGATCGCGTGCAAAGCAATGACCTCAATTTCTTTGTCATCTCGCTCATGATCCAGCACGAAACCGGCGGCAACCTCACCGAACTGCTTGACGGGCTGGCCAAAACCATGCGCGAACGTGTCAAGCTGCGCGGCAAGATCCGCACGCTCTCATCCGAAGGGCGCGTATCAGCGCTGATACTTGGTGGCATGCCGTTTGTGCTCACCGGCATCCTCCTGTTCATCAACCCCGTCTACATCTCGACGCTCTGGACCACTCCCCAGGGCCAGAATCTCATTTCCATCGGTGGCGGGCTCATGGTTGTTGGCTTCCTCCTGCTCAACCGCATCATCCAGATCAAGGTTTAACCCTAGCCGCTCCCACACCATGCTTGCAACATTGCAAATCCTGACGATCGTGCTCACGGGGGCTGCTGCCGCCTCGCTTGCGCTTGCGTCGTACGGTTGGGCGATCGACAACGCCCTCAAAAAACGCTTTACCCGAGTCGTTCGCCAAGGCTGGGCCACGGCTGACGCATCCTTGACCAAGACGGCCAATCCCCGCAAGGTGGCCGCCGTCATCGATATCCTGTCCAAGCTCTCGCTCCCGGAAGAGGGTTGGCAAAGCTCTAGTGTCCGGCTCAGGTTTTTGCAGGCCGGAATCCGCAATAAAAATGCACCGCGCGACTACTTCGCCATCAAGACCCTGCTCACCATGGTGCTACCGGTGGCGCTGGCTTTGTCCCTGCATTTCACCCGGCCGGACATCCCCGTCATACGGGTCTTGCTCCTGGTGCTGCTCACCGCCGCAGCAGGCTACTACCTGCCCGAACTGTTCCTGCGTTTCATCACCCGGCAACGTATCGAACGCATGCGCAACAGCCTGCCCGACATGATCGACCTCATGGTCATCTGCACCGAGTCGGGAATGGGCATCGACTCCGCCATTGCCCGCATATCGCACGAAATGGCCCGTATCGCCCCCGACCTGGCCCAGGAGTTTTACCTCTCGGCCCTCGAGATGCGTGCCGGCGCCACCCGCATCGATGCCTTGCGCAACCTTGCACTGCGTTCACGCCTTGAAGACCTGGAAGATTTCGTCGCCATGCTGGTACAGGCCGATAAGTTTGGTACCAGCCTTGCTGAATCGTTGCGTGTGCAGTCAGACATGATGCGCTCACGCCGTTCCCAACGAGCCGAAGAGCTTGCTGCCAAAATTCCCGTCAAAATGCTGCTGCCGCTCGCTTTGTTTATTTTCCCGACGCTCCTGATGGTCCTGCTGGGCCCGGCAGTCATCCAGATGATTCAAGCCTTCTCAAACAAGCCCATACCATGAACCTCAACTCCATGTTGCGTGTCTTTTGGGCGCTCTGGCCGTGGTGCCTGGCCGGCGCGTTGATTGGCCTGTGGCTGGTGCCCCTGGCCCGCATCATTCCGCGTACGGTGTTGCAGCGTGCACGATCCCCGCTGCACGAATGGCAGGGGCCGGGTGGTGGCCTGGGCCAGCCGGTGCCGCCGGCACGACGCATTTGGGTGCCGTTGCTCAACGCCGGCCTCTGGGCGTATGCTGCCGCCACGGCCACCCAGCCGGCATTCTGGGCCGCGCTACCGGAGGCAGGTTTGGCCAGTACCCTGGTATTGCTCGCCCTTATCGACTGGGACACCACCATGTTGCCGGATTGGGTGGTTTTGCCGCTTGGGGTGGCAGGTCTCTTGGGCAGCTATGCGGGGTTGACTCCGAACGGCCTGCCCGTCAGCGCGGCATCCGCCGCCGTGGTGCTGGTTTTGCTGGGCGGGCTTGCCTGGGCGTTCCGGCTAATCAAGGGCGCCCGAGGCATCGGTGGTGGCGACCTCAAGCTCCTGGCCGCACTTGCTGCATGGTTCGGCCTTTTCGGCGTGCTGTACGTGGTGTTGTGGTCAAGTGTCGTTACCGTAGCCTGGTATGTGGCGTGGCGCCGTTTCAAAGGCCTTGGAATCGAGGCCGAATGGCCATTCGGGCCCGCTATCGTGGCAGCTGCGCTGGCATGGAGCTTGGGGGTTGCTTAGGGCAATTGCTGCTGATTGTGTTCCAGTATCGTATGGACCTTGTTGAGGAACCGGATGATGCTGAACGGCTTTGAGATGAAATTGGTTTCTTCACTGACCTTCCCGTATTCGCCCAGGGTCTCGGTACTGTATCCCGAGATGAACAGGAACTTCATGGCGGGGTTATGTTTCACCAGCTCCTTGCTCATGAGCACCCCGTTCATACACGGCAGGAGGATGTCGGAAATGGTCAATTCAATCTTTTCCGTCTGCTGCCGGGCGATTTCAAGGGCATCTTCGGCATTGTTCGCGCCCAGTGCCACGAATCCTGCCTGTTCCAACACCGTCTTGATGATTTTTGCAATGTGAGGCTCGTCTTCCACGACGAGTACCACTGTTTTGTCAGGTGCTGCAGGTTGGTCCATCGGAATCGGGCTGTCGTCAGCGTCGGGTGACTTCTGGACAATCGGGAAAAAGATGTTGAATGTCGTGCCCTTGCCCATCGCGGTTTCACAAGTGATATGCCCATCGTTTTGCCTGACCAGGCCATACACCGTAGACAATCCCATGCCGGTGCCCTTTCCAACTCCCTTGGTTGTAAAGAATGGTTCGAATATGTGAGGGTAGATGTCGGGAGGGATTCCTGAACCATTGTCCGAAATCCTTATCCTGAGATAGTCGCCAGGCGGGTTGACAGAAACATGCTGGAGCTCTTCGCAGTTGTGCGCATTGACGGTCGTTGTGTTGAGGGTGATGTGGCCTTGGCCATATCCGTCAATGGCATCACGGGCGTTGACGCAGAGGTTGGTGACAATCTGGACAAGATTTGCCGGATCGATTTTTACCAGGAGGTTCGGGCAATTCAGCTCCCAGCGCAGGAAGATGTTTTCCCTGAGCAGTTTGCGAAGCAGAAGGTACATCCTGTCGAGTTCGGCGTCTATTTCAATGTCTATGGGGCACCTCGGCTGCTTGCGGGCGAAAGCGAGCAGGTGCTTGACCATCTCCGCTGAACGGTCGACCGAATGCGTGATGGTGACGAGGTTCTGGTAATGCGGATTGGTGGGGGAGATATCTTTCATAATGAGCTCGGTGCTGCCCTGGATCGATGTCAGCACATTGTTGAAGTCGTGGGCTATGCCTCCGGCGAGTTGCCCGAGCAATTCCAGCTTCTGGGCTTGAACGAGCTGCTCCTGCAATTCCTCATTGATCCTTTTGAGTTCGTTGAACTCGGTTATGTCCTGAGTAGTGCCAACGTAGTGCGTTGCCTTGCCGTTAGCGTCGAACTGGCAACTCGACATGACATAAATCCAGCGGCGCTCCCCGTCGGTACGACGAATACGGCATTTATAATAGTAATTGGATTGCGTGTTTATCGATGAGCGGATCAGGGTTTCTATGCCGGGGCGATCCTCCGGGACGATGTGCTCCAACAGGCGTTCCCTGGTCCATGATACGTCGGCATCGGGTTCGTAACCGAAGATTCGTGCCTGTTCAGCGTTCCCGACAGCGGTATTGGTCATGAGGTCAATTTTCCACAGGCCGATATGGCAGGATTCGGAAGTGATGTCCCACTGTGTCTGCAGGTCGCATATCTCCTGCTCGTTTTGGTGCTGCTGGGTGATGTCCCGTAAAATGATGAAGAGCTCGATGACCTCTCCATTTGGGGATAAGATGGGATAGGCCCCGATTTGGTTTGCGATGCTGTTATGGGTGTCAGTAAAGACAACGCTTTTTTTTGTGCTCAAAACCTGCTGCAGGATTGCCCTTCTGCTGGACCCGACAGCTCCCATCGTCGGGTGTGCTTCCATGAAATCAAAGACATTTGTTCCGGGACCCTTTACGCCATACCCCGCACAGAATGATTTTCCTGTCGGATTGGTCTCGATGATCGTGCCTGCGGCGTCGATGATGAACATGGGTTCGGCGCTGCCGTCGAAAAAGGCATGCATCCGGTTGTATTGGCAGGTGATTCCGGTTTTATCAGGCATGGGCATCCAGTTTACGTGCTGAATTCAAATGTGCGACTCGCTGCAGTCGAACAAACTGCCAGGTCAAACGGTCCCCTGATGATGGCGGGGGGGGAGTGGTCGTCATGCGGGCTTGATAGAATTTGCATATACGGCGTGACGTATAATAGTAATTTATGCAAAAAAACATACCATCAAAGCGAGGCTGTATGTCCGGATTCCCCTCAATCTGGCGATGATGCTGTCCTGGTTGATGGAGCGTGTCTTCGAATACCATGATGCGCCTTGTTTGCCCGGGAATTATTACGTCAGGCTTTCCGGTTGTTTGTTCCAGGTCACGTGCAGGTTCCTGTCAAACATTCAACCCGATTCGCATGGAAGGTCATATCGTCATTACCGGCGCAACCGGCATCATCGGCACCGAGCTGGCGCTGAGGCTTATCGCCTCAGGAAGGGATGTGGTCGTTTTTGCGAGGAATACCGGGGCTGCGGCCGCAAAGATCCCCGGGGCTGCCGGTTATGTCAGTTGGGATTCAGATATGGTGTCCGGTGAATGGACTGCATCGCTGGAAGGGGCTTTTGCCGTCGTCCACCTTGCGGGCAAGCCGCTGCTCGAGGGCGGGCGTTGGACCGAAGGGCACAAGGCGGCCTGTTACGATTCCCGGATCAAGGGTACCCGGGCGCTGGTTTCGGCCATGGCGGGCCTGGTAAAAAAGCCGGAGGTCCTCATCTCCTCTTCCGCCATCGGTTACTACGGGGCTTTCGAAAACTGCGGGGATACCGGCGAGCTGGCCGAGTCGGCTTCTGCCGGCAGTGATTTCCTTGCCAATATCTGCCATGACTGGGAAGTTGAGGCATTACCTGCCGAAAAACTCGGCGTAAGGGTCGTGCTGCTCAGGACCGGCATTGTACTTTCGACTCGCAGCGGGATGCTGCAGAAGATGATGACGCCGTTCAACTATTTCGTGGGAGGTCCGGTCGGTACGGGTAAGCAGTGCATTTCCTGGATCCATCTCGATGACGAGGTTGCCATTATCCTCCAGGCCCTTGACAACCCATCGTATCGTGGTCCGGTGAACGCTGTCGCCCCGAACCCGGTCTCCATGTCCGGGTTTGCCTCGGAACTTGGTGCCGTCATGGGCAGGCCGTCGTTGTTCCCGGTCCCGAAACTCGTGGTACAGCTGATCATGGGGGAGGGAGCTGAATATGCCGTGAAGGGGCAGAAGGTGGTGCCCGGGTTTCTGCAGGAGCAGGGATTCCGGTTTGCCTGGCCGAAGTTGCACGATGCCCTGGCAGACCTGATTGGCAACGGAAAATGACGGTGATATTGGGCTGGGAGGCAAAAAAAACGGGCGATGCCTTTCGGCTCGCCCGTAGAGTTCTTCAGAAGCGGAAAAGGGTTAGTAGCGTTCCCTTCTCATCGGGCGCTCTTCGCGCGGCCTTGCCTCGTTGACCTTTATGGTGCGCCCCTTGAAATCCTTGTCGTTCATGGCTTCGATCGCTTCGCGACCCTCGCCATCGTTCGGCATGTCGACAAAACCGAAACCTTTGGAGCGGCCGGAGAATTTGTCAGTGATGATGTTGGCGCTTTGCACCTGCCCGAACTGGGAAAAAGCATCGCGTAAATCTTCTTCCGTAACGCCGTACGGCAGATTGCCAATGTAAATATTCATTGTTGGACGGTAGAAACTTGTGCCTTGACAGAAAGAGACGCGACCGAATAACCAAAGGCACCAGTTACTCGTGAGCGATTAGCCAACCACTGGCTAATTTAATTATGAATTTACCTTATTATATAGCTGTTTTCAAAATGAAAAAGGCGCGAATTAGTGTATAAACACCGTAAAGCGCCTCTGATTTTAGTCCTTTTGCCCCCTTTTTCGGATTCCGGGAGGAACTTCCCTGGAAAAATATTCCGCTCTCGTCCTGGCGTTCCTCCCGCACCCGCCACCACCCTTCCTTTTTCCCGAGCCCGGCGTTCCTGTCGTCCAGGGGTTGCAGGCTCATTGCCCATGACAACCCCTGAATCGCGCCAGCTCCGGAGCTCAATCTACTATTTTGTAAGAAAAGATCGTTTTGTCTTGCATACGCTTAAAAAAGTAATTATAATCAGTCAGTGTTCATTAATAATTAAGGAGCCTCAATCACAATAAACTGAAAGTCATTATGGTAAAAAAAATCAGTACATCGCTGCTGCTCGTCTTTGCGGCAATGATGATCCACGGCACCGGGTGGGCTGCCGAGGCGGTGACGACCGATACCGGCACCACATCGTGGATGCTCACCTCGACGGCGCTCGTCCTGCTCATGGTCCCTGGACTGGCCATGTTCTACGGGGGCCTGGTAAGGACCAAGAATGTCATCGGAACGATGATGCACAGCTTCGCTGCGATGGTGGTCATCGGCGTGCTCTGGCCGATGATCGGCTATTCGCTCAGCTTTGGCCCGGGCATCCTGGGTGGGTTTATCGGCTGGGACCCGAAGTATTTCATGTTGCAGGGGATCGATGAAACGATCATGTCGACGCATATTCCGGAATATGTGTTTGCCATGTTCCAGGGTAAGTTCGCGATCATCACCCCGGCACTGATCGCCGGAGCGTTCGCGGAGCGAGTGAATTTCAAGGGGTACCTGTTGTTCATCGCCCTGTGGAGCATCCTGGTCTATAGCCCGATCTGCCACTGGGTGTGGGCTGCTGACGGTTTCCTGTTCAACCTTGGCCCCAAGGGAGCCATCGACTTTGCCGGCGGCACCGTCGTCCACATCTCTTCCGGCGTGACGGCCCTTGTCGCCGCGCTGTTCCTCGGCGCCCGTCGCGGTTACCCGAAGAACGTGATGCATCCAAGCAACCTGGTCATGACCATGATGGGGGCCGGACTGCTCTGGGTGGGATGGTTCGGATTCAATGCCGGTAGCGCCATAGCCAGCAACCTCGATACGGCCCGCGCCCTGACGGTTACCCAGATGGCGGCTGCTTCCGGGGCATTCACCTGGATGATGATCGAGTTCCTGCACCATGGCAAAGGTACCAGCCTCGGCGTCGCCTCGGGTATCCTTGCCGGCCTGGTCGCCATCACTCCTGCTGCTGGTGTGGTACAGCCTGCCGGTGCCTTCGCCCTCGGAGCCATTGCATCGGTCATTTGCTACCTTGCCATCATGTTGAAGGGCAAGCTCGGTTACGATGACAGCCTTGATGCTTTCGGCGTGCATGGTGTCGGCGGTATCGTCGGTGCGATTTTCCTGACCTTCTTCATTCGTCCGTCCTGGATGGCTGAGGCGGCAGGCAAGGTTGCCGGCGGATGGACCGTGATGCAGCAGCTGGGTGTTCAGGCGACCGCCGTAGGTATCACGGTCGCCTATGCTTCGGTTGTTTCGCTCATCCTGCTCTTCATCGTCGAGAAAACCATCGGCCTCCGCATCGGCGAGAACGACGAGATGTCGGGCCTCGACCACAGCATGCACGGCGAGCAGGGATACGGTCTTATCAATCCTAATTAATACGAAGCATGAAACTGATAACTGCAATCATACAGACGGACAGGCTCGACCACGTTCGCGAGGCACTGATCCAGGCCGATATCACGAGGATTACCGTCAGCAGGGTGGCCGGCCACGGACGCCAGGAGGATATCGAATACTACCGTGGCCAGAAGATCGCCCCGAGCCTGCTGCCGAAAGTCCGCCTCGATATTGCCGTGAACGACCAGTTCGTCGATATCACGGTCGATACCATCATCAAGGCCGCCAAGCACGGCATGGGTGAGATCGGCGACGGCAAGATCTTTATCACCCCCATGGAGGAGTGCATACGGATCAGGACCAACGAGCGAGGTGGAACCGCGATCTGATAATCGCTGATAACAAAGAAAGGCGGGATTTTCCCGCCTTTCTTTGTTTCAGTCACTGAAGTCATTTTCGCACCTGTCGCCATCCGGGATTGCTGGCGTCGAGCCATCGCTCGGCATCCAGGTCCCCGTATTTCGCTGCCTGGATGAAATCTTCGAGCTTTCCGGCGTTGTCGCCGGTCTTGCTTCGGGCGAGGGCGCGATGGAAGTAGGCCGGTCCCATGAAACGGTCGATGGATATGGCCATGTTGAAATCGACGATGGCTTCGGCGAAGTGCCCGGCCATGTTCTTGACGATGCCGCGGTTCAGGTAGCCGACGGCCTTGAAGGATGGTTCGCCGAGGTTTACCACCATCGTGTAGTCGTCGATGGCCCTGGAGTACTGGTGGAGCCTCTGCCAGGCTGCGGCCCGCATCTGGTAGGCCATCACGAAGTTCCCGTCGGTGTCGATCGCCTTGGAGTAAAGCTTCACGGCCTCCTTGAGGTCGCCTGCCTGATGCCTCGAGAACCCGGAGTCGAACCAGGAGTTCGCCGTCTCGGCAAGGCACGGCTCGACGAACGCAACCATTCCGGCAATGGCGAGGACAATTGGGGTCGAATGGCGCTTCATTATGTGCGGGGCCCTTTTCTGGATTCGGAGGTCTTGTTTCCCTTTCGGGTGCCCGGGGGCGCCGGGTTTTGATGGTAAAAATACCGATCACCAACCAGAAAATTAAACGGAAAGTCTGTACCTTGTTAAATATTGTTTCCGTGCCTGCACGGGTCCGCTCAGGTCAATGTTCCCAATCCTAAATCCGCTCGATACGGATGTTCCGAATCAGTCTCGATGAGTTCGAAGGCCCCCTCGACCTGCTGCTGTTTTTCATCAGGCGCGACGAACTCGATATCTACAACATCCCCGTTTCGAAGATTACCGGCGATTTTATCACGTATATCCGTACCATGCAGAGCCTCAACCTCGAGGTGGCCGCTGAATTCATCTATATGGCGTCGATGCTGATGAGCATCAAGGCCCGCATGCTGCTGCCGCACGAGGAGGCCGGGGTTGCCGACGACGGCGAGTTCGACCCGCGGACCGAGCTGGTCCAGCGCCTGCTCGAATACAAGCGGATCAAGGAGGGGGCTTCCGAACTCGAGTTGCTGGCTGTCAGGCGTGAGGCCATGTTTCCCGCCGGGTTTTTCGAGGAGTTCGAGCCGCTGGTGATCGATGAGATGGATGCGGCCGTCAACCGCCCCACCCTGTACCACCTCATGCTGGCCTACCAGGCGGTGATGGACAATATGCCGAAGACGAGGACGCAGAACGTGACCGAAGCTCCGGTCACCGTCGAGCAGCAGTCGGCACTGATCCTTGGGCGCCTCGGCGGCCGGGTGCAGGTGTCGTTCAGCTCGCTTTTCGATGAGTGCCGCGAGGCGATCGTCTTGGTGGTGACCTTCCTTGCTGTACTGGAACTGTGCAGGAACCGCCACATCACCGTCATTGTCAAAGAGGGATTCAACGATTTCTGGATTTCACAACGAGATCGTGTCGACTAACCTATAACCATGTAAGCCCATGCCTGAAATCGTGCCATTCAAGGGGATCGTCTACGGATCCGGGGTCATCGGGGATGCGGACCGGTTGATCTGTCCGCCCTACGACGCCATTTCACCTGCCGTGCAACGTGAGCTGTATGATGCCTCTCCTTACAATGCCGTCCGCATGGAGCTGCCCATGGAGGCCGATCCCTACGACGCTGCCGCCGTAAGGCTTCGTGAGTGGCTGGCATCAGGGGTCCTGCAGCAGGATGTCGAGCCGGCGATCTATCCGTGCGCCCAGACCTTCATCGACGAGAAGGGGAACGAACTCACCAGGAGCGGTTTCTTTGCCGCGCTGAAGCTGTACGATTTCGGGGAGGGACAGGTGCTGCCGCATGAGAAGACCCTTTCCGGGCCGAAGGCCGACCGCTTGAGCATGTTCAGGAAGACCGGGGCGAACCTTAGCAGCATCTTTGGCCTGTATGCCGACGATTCCCGGGTCGCCGACCAGGCTGTCAGTGCGTTCTGCGAGGCGAATGAGCCGGTCGTCGACGCGGTGTTGCAGGGGGTCCGGAACCGCCTGTGGCGCATCACCGACAGTGCCCTTGTCGCCCAGGTCCAGTCGGTGCTGGCCGCCCGGAAAGTCTACATCGCCGACGGCCATCATCGTTACGAAACCGGTGTGGCCTACCGCAATGAGCGTGCGGCTGCCAATCCGGGCCATACCGGCAGTGAGCCCTATAATTATATACTCGCCTACCTCTCGAACATCCATGACGAAGGGCTGCGTATCCTGCCGATCCATCGCCTGGTCAGGGGGCTCGGGAGTTTCGATATCAATACTTTCGTGTCGGAGCTTGACCGTCATTTCACGGTCTGGGAGCTTCCGGGCCACAAGGCAATGGACGACTTCCTGGGGGGCTGCCCGTCATGCATCGCCTACGGTATCGTGCTGCCCGGCATCACCCTCGGGATCTCGCTGGACTGCAAGCCCGAAGAGGCCCTGTCGACGCCGGTTCCCGAGGCGCTCCGGACGCTTTCAGTCGTGCTCCTGCACGACCTGGTGTTCGGCCAGATCCTCGGGATTACTGCCGAAGCCACCGCGAAAGAGAGCAACATCACCTACGTGAAGAACGAGCAGGAGGTGTTTGATTCGGTCGATTCAGGCGAGGCGCAGCTCGGTGTGGTGCTCAAGCCCACGAGGGTGGAGCAGGTGGTTTCGGTCGCCGGAACCGGCGAGGTGATGCCGCAGAAATCGACCTGGTTCTACCCGAAGATCATGACCGGGATGGTGTTCCGTTCGCTGGGGGGCGATGCATGAGGGGTGAGTTCCTTTCCAGTTCGCCCGAACAGACCCGCGAGTACGCCCGGCGGTTCGCTGCAGGACTCGGGCCTGGCGATGCGGTCTGCATGACCGGACCGCTCGGTGCGGGCAAGACGGAGTTCATGCGGGGAATCACGGAGGTGTTCGGGTGCGAAGGGCAGCTCTCCAGCCCCACCTTTTCCCTGCTCAACATCTACGAGGGCTGCATGCGCGGCCAGCAGCTGGAGCTGCACCATTTTGACCTTTACCGGATCGAATCCGAAGGGGAACTCGAGGCGACGGGGTTCGGGGAGTATCTTTCCGGGCCGTTCGTCTCGGTGGTCGAATGGGGTGAGAAATTCCCCTCGTACCATCGGAGCTACACCCGGCGGGTGGTGCTGGATATCGCCGGGGAGGGCATGAGAAAGATTACCATAACTTAAGGCTCAGCGCGGGATCCATGAAGATACTTGCCATCGAGTGCACGCACCAGGTCGCGTGGGTCGCGGTGAAAAACGGAAGCATCACGGTCGAACGAACTGGCGGTGAGTGGCAGAAGACGGCAGAGGTGGTCGTGCCGCTGGCCATGCAGGCGATGTCGGCGGCGGGGCTTGTCCCGGCTGACCTCGACGGCGTGGCGGTATCCTCCGGGCCGGGATCCTTCACCGCTCTGCGCATCGGCATGTCCGTCGCCAAGGGGATCGCCTACGGCGCCGGATGCCCGCTCGTGCCGGTATCCACCCTGGCAGCCATGGCCCGGGCAGCATGCGCCCATACCGATGCCCGGCACCTCATGCCGGTCGTTCCGTCCCGTCCGGGGGAGTACTTTTACGCGATCTATCGGCGCGACGCCGGTGTGCCGGGCACACTCATGGAACTGGGCCAGGGGCGCTGCATGGTGCAAGAGCTTGCCGGGCTGCTGGAGCCCTTTTCAGGCGATGCCGTCATTCCCGTGCGGGATGCCGGGGCGCTGGCAACCCATGCGCCCGGGTTCGGGCAAATCGCGCTTGATGCCGCGTTCTTTACGGCCTCCAGCCTGCTGGGATTGGCCGAAACGGCCCTCGGAAAAGGGGCCGCGCCGACCGTCGGCGAGGCCTCGCCGGATTATCGCCAAATCTTTGTACCGCTTCAGAAAAAACAGTGAATCAATTGCTATATTGATGCGCGGGAACCCGTCCCGCTGTATGGATTTCTTATCATTAAAACGGATGTTTATGCCCCGAACGGAACAGAAGGTTCCTGCTACCCATGAGGCCCGCGAAGTGGCCATGAGCGAGCTGCTCGCCAGGCGGGCCGCCGAATTGTCGCTGGAAAAGAAAGGTGAAGATGTCAAGATTCTCGATCTCAGGGGGTTGACGACCGTTACGGATTTTTTTGTCATTATCACGGCCGATTCCGAGAGGAAGGCCAAGGCTGTTTCCGATCACATCATCGATGAACTGAAAGAGGACGGCGAGCGTCCGACGCACGTCGAGGGCCTTGAGACGATGCGCTGGATCCTCGTCGACTACGTTGACGTTGTGGTGCATATCTTCCAGCCGGACGAGCGGAGGTTCTACGACCTCGAATCGCTCTGGTCCGATGCGCCCGTCACCAGGGTCGTCGATCTTCCCCCGGCCGAAGCGACCGAAAATCAGGAATCGTGAGAAATGCTTTTCCGAAAATAAGTTACGGGTTCCCGCGTCCTTTATTTTCCGGGAGCTATTTCATACATTACGTCATTGTCTAGCCAGTGGTAACCCAACGTCAGGACCTCTATTATGCAGCGTGAGAAAATATTGCCGATCAGCATTGAAGAAGAAATGCGGGATTCGTATCTCGATTATTCGATGTCGGTCATCGTCAGCCGCGCGCTTCCCGACGTTCGCGACGGCCTGAAGCCGGTGCACCGCAGGGTGCTCTACGGCATGCACGAACTCGGCCTGCAGGCTGGAAAGCCCCACAAGAAGTCGGCCCGTATCGTCGGTGAAGTGCTCGGTAAGTACCATCCGCATGGCGACACGGCGGTGTACGACAGCCTCGTGCGCATGGTGCAGGACTTCTCGCTGCGCTACCCGCTGATCGACGGCCAGGGCAACTTCGGTTCGGTGGACGGCGACTCGCCTGCGGCCATGCGGTACACCGAGGTCCGGATGAAGCCGATCGCTGCCGAGATGCTCAAGGACCTCGATAAAGCGACCGTCGATTTCTCACTGAACTTCGACGATTCGCTCGAAGAGCCGACGGTGATGCCTTCTGCAATCCCGAACCTGCTGGTCAACGGCGCGTCGGGCATCGCGGTGGGCATGGCTACCAATATCCCCCCGCACAACATGCGGGAGGTGATCAGCGGCCTGATCTCGCTCATCGACAACCCTGAGATCGAAATCACCGAGCTGATGAAGCATGTTACCGCCCCGGACTTCCCGACCGGCGGCATCATCTACGGTTACGACGGCGTCCGCCAGGCCTACCTGACCGGCAGGGGCAAGGTGGTCATCCGCGCCCGTGCGCTGGTTGAGGTGACCCAGAAGAACGGCCGCGAGTCGATCGTCGTCACCGAACTCCCCTACCAGGTCAACAAGGTCCGCCTGATCGAGAAGATCGTCGAGCTGGTGCACGACAAGAAGGTCGAGGGAATCGCCGACATCCGCGATGAGTCCGACCGCGATGGCATGCGCCTGGTGATCGAGCTGAAGCGCGACGCCGTGGCCAAGGTCGTCCTGAACAACCTCTACAAGCACACGCCGATGCAGGACACCTTCGGGGTGATCATGCTGGCGCTGGTGGATGGCGTGCCGCGCGTGCTGAACCTCAAGGAGATGATGGAGTACTACATCCAGCACCGCAACGAGATCGTGTTGCGGCGCACCCAGTACGACCTCGCGGCGGCCGAGAAGCGGGCGCACATCCTCGAAGGCCTCAAGATCTGCCTCGACAACCTCGACGAAGTCATCTCCACCATTCGCCAGTCGCCCGATACTCCAGCTGCGCAGGAGCGCCTCATGGAACGTTTCGGGCTGACCGAGGTCCAGTCGAAGGCGATCCTCGAGATGCGCCTGCAGCGCCTGACCGGCATGGAGCGACAGAAGATCGAGGCCGAATACCAGGAGACGCTTGCCCTGATCGAAGAGCTGAAGGCCATCCTGGCCAGTCCGGCAAGGCAGATGCAGATCATCAAGGATGAGCTGCTCAGGATCGGCGAGGTCTACGGAGACGAGCGCCGCACCGAGCTCCGACCGCACGAGGGCGACTTCTCGATCGAGGATATGATCGCCCAGGAGGATGTGGTCATCACCATCACGCACGACGGCTTCATCAAGCGCTTCCCGGTCTCCGGCTACCGCCGCCAGCACCGCGGGGGACGAGGGGTCGCGGGCGCCCAGGCCAAGCAGGACGATTTCGTGGAGCACATGTTCATCGCCTCCACGCACAACTACATCCTGTTCTTCACCACCGCTGGCCGCTGTTACTGGCTCAAGGTGTACGAGATTCCCGAGGCCAGCCGTGCAGCCAGGGGCCGTTCGCTCGCCAACATCATGGAGCTGCCCCCCGGTGAGAAGATCAAGACGTACATCAACATCAGGAACTTCGACGATCCGCATTACATCATCATGGCAACGGCCAATGGCATCGTCAAGAAAACCGACCTCAAGCTGTACTCCAATCCGCGACGTACCGGCATCAACGCCATCAAGATCGAGGAGGGCGACGAACTGATCGAAGCCCGCCTGACCGACGGGGACCATCAGATCATCCTCGCCAAGAGCTCCGGGTACGCTGTACGCTTCCCTGAGTCCGAGGTCCGTTCCCAGGGACGTGACACGGTTGGCGTCAAGGGTATCACCCTCGACGATGACGAGCGCTGTATCTCGATGGTCACCTCCAAGCGTAACGATACCTCACTGCTCGCCGTTACGGACAACGGTTACGGCAAGCGAAGCAAGGTCGAGGAGTACCGCATGACCAAGCGCGGTGCCCGCGGCGTGATCACCATCAAGGCGCACGAGAAGATCGGCGCACTGGTCGGACTGCTCGACGTGAACGACGAGGACGACCTGATCATCATCACCAGCAATGGCATCGTCATCCGGCAGCATGTCTCGGACATCAGGGTGCTGGGCAGGAATACCTCGGGGGTCAGGCTCATCAGGCTGGACTCCGGCGATAAGATTTCGGCAACCGCAAGGGTCCCGAAGAGTGACGACGATCCGGCATCTGATATCATCAACGAGGAGGAGGACGGTCAGATCATCCTGTTCTGACAGGTCCCGAGCGGGAGTTTCATAAAAACCGTAACCAGCGGAGGCGCGAGCATGCAGAAAGAGAACAGGCCGGTGATCATCACTGAGGAGGCGGGAGTCAAGTTTTACTGCGCTTGCGGCAAAGCGGCCAATTGGCCATACTGCGACGGCAGCCACGCCGGTACCGGCATCACGCCATTCCGGACGGAGATTGAAAAGGATGGGAACGTGGCCATCTGCGGTTGCGGGAAATCCGCGAAGCTTCCTTTTTGCGACGGCGCCCATAAGGCATTGCACTGACGACGATACGATCATCACTATCTAACCACCATAAGACGTATGGCGCGCCCGAAGAACGTTAAGCATATCTTTGTCACCGGCGGGGTGATCTCCTCACTTGGAAAGGGCATCCTTTCCGCATCTCTTGGGTTCCTGCTCAAGTCCCGCGGATTGCGAGTCGCCATCCAGAAGTACGACCCGTACATCAACGTCGACCCCGGCACCATGTCTCCTTACCAGCACGGCGAGGTATATGTGACCGATGACGGCGCGGAGACCGACCTTGACCTCGGCCATTACGAGCGCTTCCTCGACGAATCCACCTCCCAGGCCTCGAACCTGACCATGGGGCGTGTCTACAAGTCGGTCATCGACAAGGAGCGCAAGGGCGAGTACCTCGGCGGGACGGTGCAGGTCGTGCCCCACGTCATCGACGAAATCAAGGAGAAGATGGGCGAGCTGGCCAGGAATGGCAGCCTCGACGTGCTCATCACCGAAATCGGCGGCACCATCGGTGATATCGAGTCGCTTCCCTTCCTCGAGGCAATGCGCCAGCTCAAGCTCGAGATCGGCGAGCGCAACCTGCTGAATATCCACCTGACCTACGTCCCCTACATCAAGGCGGCGTGCGAGCTGAAGACCAAGCCGACCCAGCACAGCGTCAAGATGCTGCTCGAAACCGGCATCCAGCCCGACATCCTCGTCTGCAGGAGTGAGAAACCCCTCTCCAAGGAGATCAAGGGGAAGGTCGGCCACTTCTGCAACGTCAACGAGCAGGATGTGGTCGGCATGAACGACTGCGAGACCATTTACGAGGTCCCGCTCCTCCTGCTCAAGGAGCAGCTCGACCTGAGGGTGATGAAAAAGCTTTCGCTCAAGAAGTTCAGGGAGCCGAACCTTTCCTACTGGAGGGAGTTCTGCGACAAGGTCAAGCACCCGAAGGACGGCGAGATCACCATTGGCCTCTGCGGAAAGTATACCGAGTACCCCGATGCCTACAAGTCCATCCTCGAATCGTTTGTGCACGCCGGAGCGGCCAACGACGTCAAGGTCTCCCTTCGCCTCTTCAGGGCCGAGGACGCCGAAGACCCGAAGTTCGACCTTGGCAAGGCGCTCGAAGGGGTCAGCGGACTGTTGGTCGCCCCCGGCTTCGGAGACCGCGGCATCGAGGGCAAAGTGCAGTTCATCAGGTACGCAAGGGAGAACAACATTCCGTTTTTCGGCATCTGCCTCGGCATGCAGTGCGCCACCATCGAATTTGCACGGAATGTCTGCGGCATGACTGACGCCAACTCCACAGAATTCAACAAGCGCAGTCGATTCCCGGTGATCGACCTCATGGAACAGCAGAAGAAGGTCAAGGAGAAGGGCGGCACCATGCGTCTTGGCAGCTACCCCTGCATTATCCGGGAGGAGTCGAAGGCCTACGAGGTCTACCGGAAATTCCTGATCAACGAACGCCACCGCCACCGCTACGAATTCAACAACCAGTTCAGGAAAGCGTTCGAGGAGAAGGGGATGATCTTTTCGGGCACCTCTCCCAACGGCGACCTCGTCGAGATCGTCGAGCTGAAGGATCACCGCTGGTTCGTGGCCGTACAGTTCCACCCGGAACTGAAGTCGCGTGTCCAGAAGGTTCATCCGCTCTTCAGCGGCTTCGTTAAGGCAGCCAAGGAGTTCGCCCAGGGAACCCGCCAGCTTACCCTCGAAGTCGAAATGCCGCGTCTCACCTCGACGGAGATGGACACCGCCGGCTGAAGCGCTGCGGCGTGGTTTTGTTTTATGGCGGCGCCGCGAGGCGCCGCTCTTTTTTTTCTCTTTTCCCCTTTTTTATCAAGAAAGATGAAATAGTATTTGGAAGTGGAGGGGTAGGTTGGTACATTAGGAGCCTTCACTTGAGACGGCAACGTCGCCGAGTGGGGGAGAAGCCCGAAAGGGTTATGTTATTTGGCTT
>JAAXWQ010000018.1 GCA_013335115.1 Chlorobiaceae bacterium
GCTCAGAAAAGTGAATCAGGGGATGGCTGCCCAACAACGGAATAAGCCTCTTATCTAGCTATAATATATTATTTTAACAGGCTTTTTCCTTAAGGCTTCTTTTATGGAAAGCCCGACAGGCTGCTAGTGTTGAGTTCAGGGTGTTGCTGCTGATAAGCTCCATGCCAATAATCCGGTTGTAATCGTCAAGAAGGGAAAATAGGGGACGTTGTACAGGAAGGGAAAATAGGGGACGTTGTACAGTAAGCGAAGTAACGCAAGCAACTCATAACATCCTCTGATGGGCTCAAGGTGAGGGGGTAGTAACTCATGCACTACCATGTAGCATGGTATGTTGCACGGATCACGAATGTGGCCTGCCGGCGGGGATGAAGCATGCGAAAGGGCAAAAAAAAAGACACGGAACCTACCGTGTCTTTTTAAGCTGAGGAGCCAGGACTCGAACCTGGAATTGCCTGATCCAGAATCAGGAGCCTTACCAATTTGGCCACTCCTCAATAGAGAGACCAATTATACGATTTATTTTTAAAAATTCATCGTTGTTGATGAATTTTTTGGCATCGGAAATCTTATTTGATGACGAGCGGTGCTGAAAAACTGTAGCCTGCGCCGTGGAGTGTTTTGACCGGGATTCGCTGGTCGAGTTCTTCTTTTTTCCTCCTGAGTCGATGGACAAGGGCGTCGAGGGCCCGGTTGCCGAGGTCGTCGTTTCCGTAAGCGAGTGAGTGGAGCAGTTCCGTTCGTTCGAGCAGGGCACCCGGCTTGAGCGCGAGTTGTTCAAGCAGGTCGAACTCCTTGGATGTCAGGGATATCCGGTCGCCGACCGGGGTCGAGAGGGTTGCGTCGTGCCGGTGCAGCACCCATGGGTTGGCTTCAGCTTGCATCGTAGCGGGAGTTGTCGGGCTGGCTGCGTCGAGGCGGCTGAGGATGCTCGACAGTGATGCCGCCAGTTCCGCGAAGTCGATCGGTTTGACCAGGTAGAGATCGGCACCCGACCGGTATGCCGTGACTTTGCTGTCGAGGGACGACTGTGCGGTGAGCATGACGATCCGCATCTCCGTGTTTTTCCTGATGTAGCCGGCAAGGACATGGCCGTCCTGGTCCGGCAGGCCGATATCCACGATGGCGAGGAGGAATCGTTCGCCCCGTGCGAGCGCCTGGTAGAACTCGAGGGCGCAAGAGACGCCGGTGACGTTGAGTCCTGCCAGTTCGAGGTATTCGACCATGCTTTCACGGAAATCACGATCGTCTTCGATGACGATGATTTTTTTCTTTTCTGCCATAGGGGGGCTGCAGCTTGAACGGATTTTACTCTGACTCCTCGTGTTCGGCTAAGTACATATTGGGAAATAAAGGGAAAAAGCCGCCGTTGTTCAAATAGTGTTCCCCGTTTGATGGGGATTCTTGAGCAGCGGGAGGGTGACGACGACGGCCACTCCTGCGGCATTGCAGTTCAGGGCCACCTCCCCATGATGCTGTTCGATGATGTTCTTGACCAGCCACAGCCCGATGCCTGCCCCTGCGGTGTTGGCTGCATTGCTGCCGCGCCGGTATTTTTCGAACAGTTCTCCTCCCTCGATTTCGGTGAAGCCTTTTCCCTGGTTCCTGATGGTGATGATGGCGTTTCCGTCCTCCAGGCGACGTTCGATATCGATGGGTGTTCCTGACGGTGAATACTTCCGTGCATTGTCGAGGAGGTTGAAGATGGCCATTCTCAGTTGTGCCGCTTCACCGAAGATCATCGTGTCCGCAAGGTCTCCGGTCGATCGGAGATGTCGTTCGGGCCACATCGACAAGACTGCCGCCACCTGTGAGGCTATCGCCGTTTCGATCCGGAATGCCTCTGCCGGTGCTGGTTTGGGGGATTCAAGGAGCCGGCTTTCCTGGATGGAGACCTCCATCACTTCGACCAGCCGGTCGATGGCCCGTTTTATTTTGGCCATTTCCCGGTCGTTTGCATAGTTGCCGCTCTTGTGCTTCAGGTCGATCAGGTCGAGGTTGCCCCGGATGATGGCCAGCGGCGTGCGGTACTCGTGCGAAATCATGCTCAGGAACCGGTGCAGCCGGTCCACCTCCTGCCGGAGCTGCTCGGTCCGGTCGGATACGACCTTTTCGAGCTGGGAGATGTTTGCCTGCTGAAGTTCCTGGACCGTGATATTGGTCATCATGACCAGCATGAGGGGTCGGTTGTCCATGGTGATGATCTCCGCGGAGATCAGGACGATCAGGATGTCGCCGGTCTTGCTGCGCAGTTCGAATGGCCGGTTGAATATCCTGCCCTGGTCGCGCAGCGCGGTGGCGATCTGCCCCTGGTCTTCCGGATGGGTGAAGATCCCGATCTCCTGCATCCGGTGGCCGACGACCTCCTCCCTGGTGAAATCGAACAGCCTGAGCCAGGAGTTGTTGACGTCGAACACGATGCCTTCTTCCGGATCTTCGATGCCGATGGCGATCGGGGAAGCGTCGAAGATGTTCCTGAACTTCTGTTCGTTCTCTTTCAGGAGGAGCTCCGTCAGCTTTCGTTCGGTAATGTCCTGGACGGTTCCATAGAGGTGCCTTGATTGGCCCAGGATATCGGAATCGAAGGCCCCGAATACCGATATCCATCGAATCTGGCCATCAACCCTGCAGATCCTGCATTCGAAGGTGTAGTTCACCTCTTTTTCGAATGCCAGGTACATTTGGCCCTCGACGCGTTGACGGTCTTCAGGGAAGACATGGTTCAAAAAACTTTCCAGGGTCCAAGGGGATGCATTGTCATGATAGCCGAAGATCCTTGCGTGTTCAAGGGAACGTTGTGACGTGTGGTCCGCCAGGTTGAGGTCCCAGACGCCGATGTTGCTTTTCGAAAGGACGAAGTTGAGCTTCGCCTGGCTTTGACGGAGCTGTTCATCGGCATGCCTCCGCTCGGTGACGTCCATGATGGTGCCGAGGTAGCAGCTTGTCTGTCCGTCGTTGCCGGCGAGCGGGACGCCGTGGCACATGAGCCAATGGGTCGAGCCGTCGGGATGGCAGACGCGGTATTCCACCGTGAACTCCTGGTCGTGGCTGGCTGCCGACATGATGTGCGCGAAGGTCAGCTCACGGTCTTCGGCATGAATGTTGCTTTCGCAAAGGCGATGCGAGGGCTTCACGCTGTGGGGCTTGAGGCCGTAGAGGCCCCAGATCTGCTCCGACCAGGTGACCCTGTCCGATTTGATCTCCCATTCCCAGATTCCGGCTTTGGTGGCTTCGAGCGCGAAGTTGTACCGGAGCCGGCTCTCCCCGATGGCCAGTTCGGCGAGTTTCTTTTCGGTGATGTCGATGATCGTGCCGATATAGCTGACCGCCCGGCCCTGTTCGTCGATCACCGGTTTGCCCCGCGACATGAGCCAGCGAACGGAAGTGTCCGGATGGCAGACCCGGTATTCGACATTCAGGTCGGCCTGAAGGCGCGACGCCTCAGTGACGGTCTGGATGGTCGACTCAAGGTCGTCGGGGTGGATGGTGTTTGCCCAGAGCTCGAAGGAGGGGGTGAGGCCATCCTTGCGTTCGACGCCGTAGAGCGGCCAGGTCTCGTCCGACCAGATGTTTTCACCGGTGAGCTGGTTCCACTCCCAAACGCCGGCGCGGGCGGCTTCGAGCGCCTGCCCGAGCCGGCGTTTGCTTTCGGTGAGCGCAAGTTCGATCTTTTTCCGCTCGGTAATGTCGATGATTGCCCCGATGTAGCGGATCACCTTGCCGTTCTGGTCTTGCATCGGCATGCCTCGGGAGGTGAGCCAGTGGACCGAGCCGTCCGGATGGCAGGTCCGGTACTCTACCGAGGCGGAGTTGCCGTTGCAGACCGCCTCCTTGATGATCCGGGAGGCCATTTCGCGGTCATCCGGGTGGATGGTGTCGACGCAGAGCTGGTGGTTCAGTGTGCCGGCTCCCGGTTTCAGCCCGTAGAGCGCCCAGACCTGTTCCGACCAGGTGAGCTGGTCGGTCTCGACGTTCCATTCCCAGATGCCGGTGTGCGCTGCGTCGAGGGCGTAGCCGAACCGCCGCTTGCTTTCCCGGAGTTCGTTTTCCAGCAGTTTGCGCTCGGTGATGTCGAATCCGATGGAGACCAGGCAGGGCTCCCCATCGATGAAGACCCGTTTCGAGCGTGCCATGAGCCATGAAGAGCCTCTCCCTCCGGGGTGCACCTCCATTTCGCAATAGCAGTCGTTGCCGGATTGCATGGTTTCATGGAATTGTGCCTTCATCGGTTCGATGTCGTCAGGGCTGAAGAAGAGGGCCTTGTCGACTGACTGCTCACCGGTTGCGTTGCCCCTGGACAGGAGCTCCTTGGCGTAGCGGTTGGCTACCGTTATCGCCTTTTTCGAGTCGAGGATTATTGCCGAGCAGGGGATCTCGTCGAGCAGAACCGTTTTGAGTTCACGCTCTTTCTGCAGTTGCCGGTCGCGACGCTTTTGTTCGGAGATATCCCGAATGATCATGAACATGCTGGTGATCTTGCCGGCGGGTGATTTTATGGGGTTGATGGAGATTTCCCAGATGTCGGTGTCGTCTTGGAACGACATGCTTTTGGCCGAGGAGAGGACTTCGCTGTTCTTTTCTTTCAGGCGGGTTGCGAGGACCGGTATGCCGAGCACGTCGGTGATGAGGCTATAGATGTTCTTGCCGAGGCAGGCCTGCGGCTGCATGCCGAACTTCCCCGAGAAGTGGCTGTTGATGTTGAGGATCAGGCCTTCGGGATGCATGACGACCGCCGGGTCGGTGAGTGAACCGAGTAGTGCCTGCAGGGCCTGTTCGACGGTTTCGCCTGGTTGACGGATGGTGGGGGTGGGCTTGGGCATGAACGGGAACAATCGTTTTTCTGGCCGGATGCCCCCGGAAACCTGACGGGACGGGATCAGGGGGTTGCCGACCGGTACCGGCCGACAAGTTTGCACAGGGAAAAACTACATATTTTTCATAATAACCTGAAGCCTGCGTGAATTGAATTCATAAGAATTGTTGCATCGCCAGGGCTTGGGTTGCGTCTGCGGGCCGCCTGCACGGGGGATGGAGCGGATGGTCAGGCGTGCATGTACTTTATGCCGAGCAGTGCGGCAACGATAAGCTGGTTGATCAGGAACAGGATGTTGTTGATCAGCGAGAAGCGCAGGAATGCATGGTGCTCGTGGATTTCGCTTTTGCCGATAGTGTGCCCGAACCCGTCGTTGACCGCGCTCTTCATGAATGAGACGCCGTTCTGGGGGTCCCTGAGCAGCTTGAACTCGACAACCAGGATGATCAGCAGGCTCAGCAGGGTGAACCATGCCAGGTAGCCGAACCCCCAGCTCCAGGCCAGCCAGGCGAAAACGCCGAAGACCAGGTCCACGATGAGGAACGCGACCAGGAAGGTGTTCCTGGGGCCGATCATGACGGCCAGCGATTTCATGCCGGCTTGGGCGTCCCCTTCACGGGATTTGAAATCGTTCATGATGATCAGGGCGAGCCCCATGAAGAAATTGAGCCCGGCAAGCCAGATGACTTCAGGGCGGAGGTCGCTGAACAAGGCGTTCGCCGACAGCCAGGGAATCACGCCGTAGGAGATTCCCACTGCGGGCCCGGAGAGCAGGATGTTCTTCTTGAGCTTGAAGGGCGGCGCCGAATAGATGAAGCCGAGGAAAAGTCCGGTCATGAACGAGGTGATGACGACGATGCCCCTCGTGCCGCCGATATGGGTGCCCAGCATGATGCCTGCGGCAACGGCGACGGCCAGCACGATCGACCAGTTCCAGAGCGCCTCGGTTTTGGTGAGCCGGCCGGATGGGATGGGTCGGGTAGGCTCGTTGACCATGTCGAGTTCGAGGTCGAAGTAGTCGTTGACCGACTGGCTGAACCCGGTGCCGAGCGGGCCATAGATCATGAACAGCACCAGCAGCATCAGGTAGTCGTGCAGGGTCGGCTGCATCGCTCCCGAGGCCATGACCCCGCCGGCAATGCACGGATAGACGCTGATCCAGGTCACGGGGTCGAGGATCTCGATATGCGCCTTGAGTTTGTCGGTGAAGGTCCTCGATGTTGCGGCTACGGGTGCCATGCGGGTACTCCCTTGGGGTTTGACATGGTTCGGGGTTCAGAGGACTGATTCCGGTTTCAGCCTGCTGGCAAAACGGTTCACCGGACGTCTCCATTGTACTCGTCGATCATGGTGTCGTCGAAGGACCTGCCTGCGAGCAGGGAAAGTCCTTCGTCCGGGTCGAGGAGCGGTTGCCGCCCGGGGGCGGTCGGCGTTATCGGGTCCATCGACCGTGCCGTCACCTGGAGAAGCGGGCCTGGATTTCCTTGCTTGGCGATGCGTAACCCGATACTTCAGGGGAACTGCCTTGCAGTCTTCCGAACGAGCCTCCGCCATAGAGGTGCGGATAGGCGTTCGCGCCGAGGCGCTTGGTGCATTTGCCGACATTTTCGAGATAATCACCCACAACCCACCAGTGGCCGTCGATGAAGACTTCGAGTAAGCGTCCGTAGGCTTCCGCGCCCTGGACAAAAGCTCCGTTCATGCTGTTCATTTCAGATGGGGTGTCGGGTTTATGGAGATGTTTTTCCCGGGGCCGGATACGGCCGACCTCAATGGGATGCGGTTTCCCCAGAGCGAGAAGTTGCTGTCATGAAACGGGTTGTCGTCGTCTTCAATGCGCTCGTCCTTTGGCTGGTGGGTGCTGTTTTGAAGCTCAGGTGATGGTTCCAGTGCGATTGCAGGCCGTCCATTGCCTTCGGTCGGGATGCCGGAGACGAATCCGCATCGGGACGATGGAATGGCATCGTATTCCGGGGCCGTAGCGGTCATTGCCGGGCGCTGCTTCCACAGGCATGAATCGGCTAGCAGGGATGGGTGGGGGGTAGATTCACCAAGGTGCTCTGCCGGTATGGCAGAAAGCGTGTCGAAAGGAAGCCTGACGGAAGGGTTCGATCCCGAAACCGGTTTCGAAATCCATTTTTTCAGCCAGGAGAAGGGCATAATCACCTCTGGTTGTGTGTGCCGGACCATGGCCCGGTTTGTTGACCGGTCGGTGCCGGAGGGTTTTGAGGTGAATTTATAATATTTATGGTAAAACTGTAAAAAATATTATAATTATCACAAAGCTGCTTTAGGTGCTGGTTTTGCATGTGCATGAACGCCAGATATCCTTGACATCCGATCCTTTGTCCACGCAGTTTTTCAACACGCGAACAAATACAGCCATGGCAAACGAATCTCCCGTTGATTTTTCTGCTACGATTGGCAGCCTGACGGATGCGCTGTCGAACATAGGCCAGGTCCAGGTCGAATTGCTCGACAATGGGATCAAGTCGGCGACCTCCACCCTCGAATCATGGTCTCCGGTTGTCGTCTCCGCCGTCGAAAACCTTACCGGCACGCTGAACCAGGTTTTGCAGGGGATTTCAGCTTCGATGGCACCGAAGCAGTAACCGGTAGCCTTGGAGCAAAGCGCTTCTTCAACCGTGACGGGGTGCTTCCTCTTTTTTTCGCAGAGTTCCGCTTGGGCATGACCAAGTGAGTACGACGGTAAAAAAACTTAATCCTGATTCCATGTCGAAAATCCTCCTGATGCAAGCGATGCGGAACGCTTGGGTGGCCTATGTTCGGAAGATCGACCGTTATATGAATACTGAGCGGCTGGAAGACTGTCTTAGTCAGGAGATTGTGACGGGGATGAAACTCGAGGAGTTTGCGGAGATCGTTTTCATGGCGGGGTTTTCTGCCGGCGAAAAATATGCCGGAACCCCGGCTGTCGGTGGCAAGAAGTGCAAGCCGCACCTGAACTGAGCTTTCCGTGCACCTCTCGGGAAGGTTGTGGCAAATCCAGATGGACCGGTAAATACCTTCCAACATGCTGAAAGAAATTATACCCGAAATAGTCAACAAGCTGGAACAGCAACGGTATGACGAGGCATTCGTGAACCTCGAAGGGCTTATTTTCTACATGCATGAAAGCCTCAGGCAGTTCACTGGCGACGAGATCTTGTATGTCGCCATGTCCCATGACGCCCTTACCGAGCTGCTTCGCGAAGATGCCCAGGCCGGTCATGGCCCTGCGTTCAACGCGGTCATCGAGTACTGTGCCCACCTTGCCGTGTTGCGTTTGCGGGCAGCGCTCGGGGACAGTGTTGCCGAAAGGGCAGGCATGGCGATGTCGTTGTGCCTTGAGGCCATAATCAACAGGCAGAAAGAGCAGGGTGGCGGGCGCTGACGGAACCTGCACGGTATGAATCCGGCAGAAAACACAAAGGACTTACCGGCCTAAACCTGTAAGTCCTTTGTGTTTTCTGGTACACCCGAAGAGATTCGAACTCCTAACCTTCTGATCCGTAGTCAGATGCTCTATCCAGTTGAGCTACGGGTGCATAACTATGGGCACCGTTGTCCGGTGCCCATGTTGTAGCGTGTACGGGATTCGAACCCGTGATCTTCGCCTTGAGAGGGCGATGTCCTGGGCCACTAGACGAACACGCCATATTTTTTCCAAAGCCGCTCGGTTGGTGGGCCCTGTAGGACTTGAACCTACGACCCAGCGATTATGAGTCGCTTGCTCTGACCAACTGAGCTAAGGGCCCTCGAGGTCATGCTTTAGAGTCAACAAGGTAGCGCTTTTTACCGAAAATGCAAAACATTTATTCTGCTTTTTATCATCAAAATTCCTGGTAATTGTCCCGTTCGATGTCGGCGCCAAGCGCCCTGAGTTTCCTCTCGATTTTTTCATAGCCGCGGTCGAGGTGGTAGACCCTCAGCACTTCGGTGGTTTCGCAGGCTACGAGCCCGGCGAGCACGAGGCAGGCCGATGCCCTCAGGTCGGTGGACATGACCTTGGTGCCGGTCAGCGTCTTCGGTCCGTGGACGACGGCCTGGTTCTCCCTGATTTCGATGTGCGCCCCGAGGCGGTTGAGTTCAGGAATGTGGTTGAACCGTTCGTGGTAGATCTTGTCGATGATGTTGCTGGTGCCGTCGGCTTGCGTCATGAGTGCCATCCATTGGGCCTGCATGTCAGTGGGGAAGCAGGGGTAGGGATTGGCCGTGATGTCGGTGGACTTGAGCTTGTCGGGCGCGGTGAGCGAGACGTAGTTGTTGCCGGTCGTCACGATGCAGCCTGCTGCTGTAAATGCTTTGAGGACCGAGTCGAGCTGTGCAGGCAAGACGTCGGTGACGGTGATCTCCCCCTTGGTGATTGCCGCAGCGCAAAGCAGTGTTCCCGCTTCGATGCGGTCGAAGATGTTTTCGAACGAGACGGCGTTGAGGCGGTCGACGCCTTCGACGACCAGGGTCGTGGTGCCGATGCCGCTGATGTTGGCCCCCATTTTCTGCAGGAAGTGGCAGAGGCACTCGATTTCCGGTTCCGCAGCCGCGTTGCCGAGGATGGTAGTGCCTTCGGCCGTCACGGCCGCCATGAGGGCGTTGCCGGTCGCGCCAACCGAGGAGATCGGGAAGTCGATGCCCGTGCCTTGCAGGCGGCCGCCCTTGACCTTTGCTTCGATGTAGCCTTTTTCAATCGTGATTTCGGCGCCGAGCTTTTCCATGGCCATGATGTGCAGGTCAACCGGGCGGGGACCGAAGGCGCATCCTCCGGGGAGCGAGACCTTTGCGTGGCCGAAACGCGAGAGCAGTGGCCCGAGCACGTAGATGGATGCCCGCATCTTCTTGACGAGTTCGTACGGAGCCTCGATGTTCCTGAGGTTCGAGGTCGAGACGCGGAGGACGTTTTCGTTGAATGATATCTCCGCTCCGAGGTGTTCGAGGAGCTGGCTGAAGGTCCTGACGTCCTGGAGGTCCGGGATGTGGTTGATGGTGAAGATGCCGTCGGAGGCCAGCAGCGTTGCGGCGATGACCGGCAAAGCCGAGTTCTTTGAGCCGGAGGCCGCTACCGTGCCCGATATGCGCTTTCCTCCGCGGATGACGAGTTTGTCCATGCGTTTCCTTGTTACCTCTGAAAGACCCTATTTAATTAATTCAGGCTCAGAAGTCCAAAATATTTTATTTTACCTCCAGTTTTGAGCGGGCCGTCGAGCCTGGGCGTCGCTGACGCAGGCATCGACAGGCCGGCAACCCTCAGTGCCAACCATTCCCAAGCTATGCGAACTTTGCCCGGAAGCCGTCATATTTTCGATTCCGTCCTGAAATTCCTGTGCCTCAGCCTTATGCTCGCCGGCGCCTTTGCCTTCCGCCCGGCAGACTCCTTCGCCGCCGGGCAGGATATGAACCGGATCGTCCAGGAGCGGAACCGGGTGGAGGGCAACCTCAAAGGCCTGAAGAAGCAGCTCGAGGAGTACCAGCAGAAGCTGAACAGGACCAGGAAGGACGAGGCGAGCTCCATGAAGGCCCTGAACAACATCAGGACGCAGATCCTGGTCTACCAGAAACTCATCACCGAGAACCAGGCCTACCTGAACAGCCTCGACCGGCAGATCGACGTCCTGCACCAAGAGCTGGACGTCAACCGCCAGAACTATGGTCGCGTGTCGAACGATTTCCAGCGCCTGGCCATCGCCGCCTACAAGCGGGGGGGCAATCGCGACGCCGAACTGGTCCTGTCGTCCGGCTCGGTCAACGATGCGCTGGTCAGGAGCCGCTACATGGGGTTCATGTCGCAGTCGGTAAAGCATAAGGTCAACGACCTGCAGACAAGTGCCGAGCAGATCCAGAGCGCGCAGGCCCAGCTCCAGGAGAGCTACCGCCAGAAGGAGTCTGCGATGAAGGCCCAGCAGGCGCAGTTGAAGGACTACTCCTCGAAGCAGAAGGAGAAGGAGACGGTGCTGAGCAGCATCAAGGAGGACAAGATGACCTATGCTGCACGGATCACCGAAGTCCGACGCAAGCAGAAGGCGATGCAGTCGAAAATCGAGTCGCTGATCATGGCCCAGCAGTCGATCATCCAGAAGGAGCAGGATCGCGCCCGTCAGGCTGCCCTGCTGCGCGAGAAGGCCCGCTTGGCCAAACTGGCTGAACAAAAGCGTTTCGAGGCCGAGCGCCAGCGCAAGGCATTCGCGGAACAGCGCCGGCAGCAGGATCTTCGCCAGGCCGAAGCCCGCCAGGCTGCCACGCGCCAGGCCGAAGCCCGCAGGAGCGAGCCCCGTACGGTCGCGCCGCGGGCGAAGGTGACCGACATCCGCCTCCCGCAGGTCGGGAATGCCCCGGGCGGGCCGGCGCGTCCGGAACCGAAGCTGGCATCCAGGGCTGAACCAAGGGCTGAGCCCAAACAGGAACCGAGGACTGAACCGAAACCCGAATCGCAGCCGGTAGTAGAAAAGGCCACGGTCAGGGAGGAGCCGCCCAGGGCGGTGGTCGATGTCGAGGAGACCGAGATCGCAAAGGTGTCGGCCGATTTCGACAGCGCCATGGGCCGTTTGCCCTGGCCGGTCGGCAACGGCGTGGTGGTACGCCATTTCGGGGCGCTGAAAGACAAGGAGCTGAACATCGTGACGACCAGCAACGGCATCGACATCTCCGTGCCGGTAAACAGTTCGGTCAAGGCGATATCCGGCGGCAAGGTGGCGCAGATCGCCTACCTGCCGACCTTCGGCAACGTGGTGATCGTCCGGCATCCGAAATCGTATCTTACCGTCTATGCGAACCTTTCGAGGGTCGCCGTGGCGAAGGGCGAGGTGATCCGCGCCGGCCACCAGCTCGGGGCTTCGGCCGCGACTACCGAAGGTGGATCGGTCGTGCATTTCGAGATCTGGAAGGGAAAGGTGAAGCAGAATCCTGAAAAATGGCTCAGATGAAGGGAGTGTGCCCATGGGGTTGAAGTGGTTGTTCACGACGATGTTCTCCGTGCTGGTCCAGCCGCAGGCGTTCTGGAAGGAGGGGGCCGGGCGGCGCGAGGGCGTCAACGCCATGAAGGACTATGCCGCGCCGGTGATTGCGATGGTGCAGCTGCTCAAGTTGCCGCTGGTGGGCGTTCCGAAGCCGGCCATGATCATGGCCATCATCAGCTTTATCGTGGACGTCGCTGTGCTGTACCTCCTGTCGGGCGCGATTGCCTCGATCGCCGGCCGTGACAGGACGGCGTCGATGCAGGACGACATCCTCGCGATGCTCTGCTATGCGCTGACCCCGGTGTGGTTGGCCGAACCTTTCTACTTCGCCAACGCATGGCGCTGGCTCTTCCTTGTCGTGGCTCTCGTGCACGCATGCTTTATCCTGAAGCCCGGACTGCACGCGACGCTCGACATGGCGACGCCTCATGTCGAGGCGCTGACGGGAAAATCTGCCCTGTTGACCTCTGCGGCAACGCTGGCTTCGTTCATGGCGATGACCGGCCTCATTCGAATCTTCACCTCTTTCTGACCGTTACGCTATGCTTGGACATGATCTTCATCTGAATTACGGCCTGGTCGAGTCGATCCTGGTTGCGTTCATTCGCAACGAGATCAGGAAGTTCGGTTTCAGCTCGGTCGTGCTTGGCCTTTCGGGGGGCATCGATTCAGCCGTGGTGTGCGAACTCGCCGTGCGGGCACTCGGCCCGGAGCATGTGCTGGCGCTCATGATGCCTTACCGGAGCAGCAGCGGCGCGAGCCTCGAGCATGCGAAGCTGATGGTGGACCGGCTCGGGATCGCCTCAGAGCTCACGTCGGTGACCGCCGTGGTGGATGCGTTTTTCGAAGGCAGGGCGGATGCCAGCCGCCTGCGCAGGGGGAACGTGATGGCAAGGTCGAGGATGCTCTTCCTGTACGACGTGTCTGCCCGCGATGGCCGCCTGGTGCTCGGCACCAGCAACAAGACCGAACTGCTGCTGGGCTACGGCACCATGTTCGGCGACATGGCCTCGGCGGTCAACCCGATCGGTGACCTCTACAAGACCCAGCTTTTCGGGCTTGCCCGGCACCTGGGCATTCCGGCGCCGCTGATCGACAAGCGCCCGTCGGCCGACCTCTGGGAAGGGCAGAGCGATGAGGATGACCTCGGGTTCAGCTACGAATCGGTGGACCGGTTGCTCTACATGATGCTCGAGGAGCGCATGGAGCGGGAGGCGATTCTTGGGGAAGGTGTCGAACCGGCCTTCTACGACCGGGTCAGGGGGATGGTGGTCAAAAGCCAGTACAAGCGCATGATGCCCGTCATCGCCAAGCTCTCCTCCCGCACTCCGGGCATCGATTTCCGTTACGCCCGGGACTGGCAGGAGGTGCGGTGACAGCCGGCCTGGCCCCAGAATTCAGAACGACCTGAGGACGGTGTCTTTCAGGTAGTATTTGTCGTCCTTTTCGGGGTAGTCGGTGGTGAAGTGCAGGCCCCTCGACTCCCGGCGCTTGAGGGCGCTCTCGATGATCAGGCTCGACACCTTGATGATGTTCCTCAGTTCGATGATCTGCGGCGTGATCCGTGTCTTCTTGTAATACTCCTCGGTCTCCTCCTTCAGGAACTCGATGCGCCTCAGTGCCCGTTTCAGCCTGAGGTCGCTCCTGACGATACCCACGTAATCGTTCATTACCTCCTGTGCCTCGCGTTTGTTGTGCGCGACGAGGATCCACTCTTCCGGGTTCGTGGTTCCCGAGTCGTCCCAGTCGGGGAACTCCTGCCCGAAGTGGATCGAGTGCAGGCGATCCTTGATGTCGAGGCTTGAGCGCCATGCGAACACGAGTGCTTCGAGCAGCGAGTTGCTGGCAAGGCGGTTGGCGCCGTGCACTCCGGTGCAGCTGGTTTCACCGCAGGCGTAGAGGCGGTTGATCGTCGTGCGGCCGTGCTCGTCGGTCCTGATGCCACCGCAGGAGTAGTGAGCCGCGGGGACGACCGGGATCATCTCCCTGGTCATGTCGATGCCGTAGCCGAGGCAGGTTTCGTAGATGTTGGGGAAGTGCTCCCGGACGCTGTCGGGGTCCAGGTGCGTGACGTCGAGGAAGACGCACTCTTCGCCGGTCAGCTTCATCTCGGCGTCGATGGCGCGGGCGACGATATCCCTCGGCGCGAGGTTCTCCCGTCGGTCGTATTTGTGCATGAAGGCTTCGCCGTCCTGGTGGCGCAGGATGCCGCCGAAGCCGCGCACCGCCTCCGAGATCAGGAAGGACTTGGCCTTCGGGTGGAACAGGGAGGTGGGGTGGAACTGGATGAACTCCATGTTGGCGATCTCTGCCCCGGCACGCCAGGCCATGGCCACGCCGTCGCCGGTGGCGATGTCGGGGTTGGTCGTGTGCAGGTAGACGTGGCCGAGTCCACCGGTGGCGACCATGGTCACTTTCGACATGACCTTTTTGGGGCGGTGGTTCAGCGTGTCGAACACGTAGGCGCCGTAGCAGTTGATTTCGTTGGTCTTGATGTCGAGGTGGTGTTCGGTGATCAGTTCCAGCGCGTAGTGGTGCTCGAGCAGGGTGATGTTCGGATGGGCATTGACCCGTTCGAGCAGCGCGGTTTCGACTTCGCGTCCCGTCAGGTCCTTGGCGTGCACGATACGGCTCCGGGAGTGCCCGCCCTCCTTGCCGAGGTCGAGGTGGTGGTTCGGGCCGACCGTGAACTCGACGCCGAGTTCCATCAGTCGCCGGATGTGCGCCGGCCCTTCCCGGACCATGATACCTACCATTTCGCGGTTGCAGAGGCCTGCCCCTGCGTCGAGCGTGTCAGCGATATGGAGTTCTGCGCTGTCGTCACTGTCGATGGTTGCCGCGATGCCTCCCTGCGCCCAGTTGGTGTTCGAGGTCGAGCTCTCTTTTTTCGTGATGATCGTGACTGTCGCGTGGTCGGCCATGTTGACCGCAAAGTAGAGTCCGCCGATGCCGCTGCCGATAACGAGGACGTCGGTCTTGAGTTCCTGTGTCATGAAACGGGGTTGAGTCGTTGCAGGCTAAAGCGCAATATACGCAACCGAGGCGAAATCTTCGCCGGCGGACGGATTAGGGGACGTTGATGACTGCTAGCACAAACTCGTATTCGAGTTTGTGCTAGCAGTCATCAACGTCCCCCTACGATTTTGTCGAAAAAAGAACGCCGGGACTGGGCCCGGCGTTAAAGATTGGAGATGCCATCCCTGATGATCAGGGGAGCAGGACGGCGCAGGAGATCACGGTCGTCCACATGCCGGTTTCGCCTTCGGCGGACTGGGTGATATTGTAGGAGTTGATGATCTTGCCGCTCATCTTGTAGATGCCCTCGCGTTCGTCCCAGTCCTTGTTGGGGTCGAACTCGATGCCCAGCGTGGTGGCGAGCATCGTTGCCGCAAGGTCCTCGGCGTATTCCCCGGACTGCTCCGTGGTTTCGCCGTAGGGGTGGTGTTCGGAGAGGTACCCGTACTGCGTATCGTCAGCCGGGATGGCGACACCGACGGATGCGGAGACGAGGCGGTTGTTTTCGTTGGTCGAGTTACGGGCGAGGACCGCGAAGGTGATCTGTCCGGGAGTGAGGTGTTTGATGCCCTCCTCGACGGAGAGGCGCTGGCACTTGGGAGGGAAGATGCTGGATACCGTCACCAGGTTGCATTTTTCGATCTTCGCGTCGCGCAGGGCAAGCTCGAATGAGGAGAGGTACTCTTTGTGCCTTCCGACACCCTTGGTGAAAAATACTTTTGTCGGGACGAATGACAATGTGGGATCTCCGGATAGAGGTTGTGAAAATGATTCGCCGGTTTTGTGCAATTATAGGAAAAAGCGGACTGATTCAAAACGCTTTTTTTCTGCCGGCCACCTTGAAGAACTTCCGCTTCCCGGCCTTGATGACCACCGGGGTTTCGTCAAGTTCGATTATAGCGGCCACGTCGTTGATCCTGACCTCCCCGGCCTGCACCGCACCTTGTTGTATCATGCGCCTGGCTTCGTTTTTTGAGGGGGTCGCGCCGAGCTTCATGAGCAGCTCGACGATCGGCATCGATGCTACGTCGAATTCGGTTGTCTGGATGTCTTCGGGGGCCTGTTTCTGGACGATCACACGGTCGAAATGCTCCTGAGCCTTCACGGCGGCATCCCCCGTGTAGTACTGGGCGACCACCTCGCGGGCGAGTGCTCGCTTCGTCTCCCTCGGGTCGGCCGAGATTTTTTCCACGATATTTGTGGCCCCTTCGGCATGTTGCGGCAGGAGCAGGCGCCAGTAAGTCTCGATGAGCGTATCGGGGATTGAGAGCATCCTGCCGTACATCTCTTCGGGCGGGTCGTTGAAGCAGATGGCGTTGCCGAGCGACTTGGACATCTTGTCGCCGCCCGAAGTGCCGACCAGGAGCGGCATGGTGATGCATGCCTGGGGCTCGATGCCGTATTCGCGCTGGAGGTCGCGCCCGACCAGCAGGTTGAACTTCTGATCGGTGCCACCGAGCTCGACGTCGTTCTTCAGGTGCACCGAATCCATGCCCTGCGCCAGCGGGTAAAGGAACTCGTGGATCGAGATCGGTTCGTTCGAACGGTAGCGCTTCTCGAAGTCGTCGCGCTCGAGCATCCTGGCTACGGTGTAGTGGCTGGAGAGCCTGATGACGTCGGCAAAGCTCATCCTGCCGAGCCAGTCGGCGTTGTAGCAGATGGTGGTCCTGCCGGCGTCGAGGATTTTCGACGCCTGCTCGAAGTAGCTCCGGCCGTTCTCCCTTGCCTCTTCTGCCGAGAGCTGCGGGCGTGTCTTGCTCTTGCCGGAAGGGTCGCCGATCATGGCGGTGAAGTCGCCGATGATGAGGATGGCATCATGGCCGAGGTCCTGGAACTCGCGAAGCTTGCGGAGCACCACCGAGTGGCCCAGGTGCAGGTCGGGTCGTGAGGGGTCGGCGCCCAGCTTGACCTTGAGCGGCTTGCCGGTCTTGAGGCTCCGCGCGACTTTTTTTTCGAGCTCGTCGACGCTGAGCACCTCGACGGTGTTGTTGACGATGATGTCGAGCTGTTCATTCAAGGGGGCGAATTGCATGACGGTAGACGTTATCTGCTTGGTTAATACTGTTTCCTGATCTGCTGCAACAGGCGTTCGGCATCGCGCGACTTGATGCTCTCGCGCTTGTCGTGGAGCTTCTTGCCCCGGGCGATGCCGATTTCCACCTTGAGCATGCCCTTGCTGTTGAAGAAGGCCTTCAGGGGGATAAGCGTCAGGCCCTTCTCGCCGAGTTCCGATTGCAGGCGCCGTATCTCGTTCTTGTGCAGCAGCAGCTTGCGGCTGCGTTTTGGCTCGAGCTTGTCGAGCGTGTTGAGTTCGTAGGGAGTGATCTGCATGTTCTCGAGCCACACTTCGCCATGGTGGATCATGGCGTAGCTCTCGCTGAGGCTCGCCCTGCCAAGGCGCACGGACTTGACCTCGCTGCCGAGCAGTTCGATGCCCGCCACCAGCGAGTCGAGGACTTCGAACTCGAAGCGCGCCTTGCGGTTCTGGATGGACGTGACGTAACTCGGTTTTTCCTGTTTTTTTGCCACCAGGCCCTCTTCAGGTTTCGGATTCGTAGAAGCTTGCCGGGATGAGGTTCCCGATGTTCAGGACAAGATAAGGGTCGATCGCCTTTTTTACCCGCACCATTTCACCGATGCCCCGCTCGCCGTACATCTGCACCAGATACTCCGACTTCAGCTTGCCGATGCCGTGTTCGGCCGAGAGCGTGCCGCCCATGGCCAGTACCCGGGAAACGAGCTTGCGGTAGAGCTTCTTGGCGCGGTCGAACTCCTCCCGGTCGCGCGGCAGGATGTTCAGGTGCAGGTGCGCGTTGCCGATGTGGCCGAAGATGATGAAGGTGAATCCTTCGGACTGGCAGGCATCGCGGTACAGCTCGTACAGCTCGCGTGCCTGCGCGTCCGGCACCGCCATGTCGGTGCTCACCTTGGTTTCAGCCTGGCGGCTCAGCCATTCGTTGACCAGCACCGGGAGCTGGTGGCGGAATTCCCTGAGCCGGGTCATCCCCTCGGCGTCAATCGCCGCCCAGCTGAGGTCGGACGGGGAGCCGCATGCATCCATGAGCGACATCCATGCTTCGAGGCAGTCATCCTCGGCCTCGCCGGTACTCTCCTCCTCGATGTAGACCGCTCCCGCGGTGCCTTGCGGAATGGCCGGGTAGCTCTGCCGGAGGAAATCGAGCGAGCGACGGTCGAAGAGTTCGATCGCCCTCGGGGCGACTCCCGACCCACCTGTGCGCGCACGGTCGATGAAGCTGAACAGCTCATCCTCATCCATGAACCAGGAGAGGCAGGCGAACACCTTTGCGGGCGCGGGGCGGAGCTGCAATTCGGCTTCGAGGATGACGCCAAGGGTCCCTTCCGAGCCGATGAAGAGGTCCACGAGGTCCATGCCCGGTGCCGAGAAGTAGCCGGCGTTGTGCTTCGAGGTTGCCGGCATGCCATAGTCCGGCCTCTGGAACGACAGGTGGCCGGCGATCGGCAGGTCGAGGCTGAATCGGCCTTCGGCGTCGGCCATGTGCCCTCCGCGGGCGAAGTCGACGATGTCCCCCTGGGGCAGGGCGACCCTGATCGAGCGGATGTGCCGTCTTGTCGCGCCGTACCGGTAGGAGCGGGATCCGGATGAGTTGTTGGCCACGGTGCTGCCGATGAAGCAACTTTTTTCAGTCGGGTCGGGAGGGTAGAACCATCCCGCGGCTGCCGCCCGCGACTGGACCTCCTGGAGCTCCGCTCCGGCCTGGGCGCGGATGACGGCCGTCCCGTCGCCGACGGGAAGGACTTCTTCGATACGGTTCAGCCGGTGCATGGCGATGACGTGGTCGCCGAACGGGATGCGTCCGCCGGTGGTGCCGGTGCCATTGCCCGCGACCGTGAAGCGACGCCCTTCTGCCGCTGCGCTGCGGAGCAGATGGGCGACCTCCTCTTCGCTCTCGGGGAAGAAGACGCCCGGCGTCCACCCGTGCTTCAGGTTGCTCGTATCCTCGAGGAACCCCTGCACGGTGGCAGCCTCATGCTTGCTAATCACCGGGATCCTCCACGACGTTGCCGCCTGCCTGGGAGCTGTCCGCGGCTGACTCCTTCACCCGCCTGGAACTCAGCGAATCGCTGACCGCCTTGATCGACTCGAGGGCCTTGGTGTCGGAATATCCGGTCGGGGCGTGGCCCCTGACGTTGACGTAGTAGTTGATCAGCTCCCTGGCGATCGGGGCCGAGACGCTGCCGCCGAAACCGGCGTTTTCGACCAGTACCGTGATGGCGATCTTCGGCTGCTCGACCGGCGCGAAGCAGACGAACCAGGCGTGGTCCTGCCCGTGCGGGTTCTGCGCCGTGCCGGTCTTTCCTGCAACCGTCACGCCAGGCACCTTCGCCAGGGTGCCCGTACCCTGGAGGACGACGCCTTCCATGCCCTGCTTGACTACATCGAAGGTTCGCCGGGAAACAGGAAGCTGGCGTTGGTCGTATTTCAGCGGAACGTAGGCCCTCGAACGCGCGTCGCGGTATCCGTTGACCAGGTGCGGCTGGTGCCAGGTACCGTTGTTGGCGATGGT
Source organism: Chlorobiaceae bacterium (assembly GCA_013335115.1). Taxonomy (GTDB): domain Bacteria; phylum Bacteroidota; class Chlorobiia; order Chlorobiales; family Chlorobiaceae; genus Chlorobaculum. The sequence continues at coordinate 19,326 of JAAXWQ010000018.1, forward strand.
GGCGGCGAAGTTGGCCAGCTGGAGGGGGGTGACGTTGAGCTCGCCCTGCCCGATGCCGAGGCTGACGAGGTAGCCTTTGGTCCAGCGCCCCTTGCCGAGGCGCTTGTCGTAGTATTCGGTCGAGGGAAGCAGGCCCCGTTTTTCCCCCGGCAGGTCGATGCCCTCCCGATTGCCGAACCCGAACATCTCGCCGTAGTCGTGCCATTTGTCGATGCCGACCTGGAGGATCAGCTTGTAGAAGTAGACGTTGCAGGACTGCGTGATGGCTCTGCTCATGTTGATGCTGCCGTGGGCTCCGCCGTGGCACTTGAACTTCCTCCCACCGAACTCGAAATAGCCGGGGCAGTTCACGGTCTGTTCAGGGGTGATGACCCCCTCTTCGAGCGCGGCGATCGAGAGCAGGAGCTTGTAGGTGGAGCCGGGAGGGTAGGCGGCCTGGATCGCGCGGTTGAAGAGCGGTTTGCGGGGGGAGAGGGCGATGTCGGCCCACTCTCCTTTCCTGGTCGTGCCGTTCAGGATGTCAAGGTCGAAATCGGGCACGCTGCACATGGCGAGTATACCGCCGGTGGCGGGGTCGACGGCCACGACGGCCCCCGATTTCCCGGTTTTGCGCAGGAGCTTTTCTGCCAGCGACTGCAAGCCGGCGTCGATGCTCAGGTAGAGGTCGTCGCCTTTGACGTATGAGAGGTCGTGCCTGCCGCCCTCGTAGGCGCCCATGAGTTCGCCGAGGGGGTTGACCAGCTCGAACCTTGCGCCTTTCTCGCCGCGGAGCCGCTCCTCGTAGAATCGTTCGAGGCCGGTGGAACCGATCTTGTCGTCAGGGCTATAACCTCGTTCGGCGAGCGTGTCGAGCTGCCTGGTGGTGACGCCCCTCAGGTAGCCGAGCAGGTGCGTGCCGAAGAAAAGGTCGCTGTATTTCCTCTTGTTCTCCACCTCGATGGTCACGCCGGGAAGTTGCCACAGGTTCTCCTGGATCCGCGCCACGGAGACCTCGTCCAGGTTGTGGTAGACCGTCGAGGCGGAGAAGGGGTTGTAATCTCGGGCTTTTTCGATCTGTGCCTTCAGGTCCGGCCCCGGGATCCCCAGCAGCCAGGCCAGGATGCCGATGCCCTGGTCGCGGATTTCCGACGGGATGACCTTGACCGTGTAGAGCGGCCTGTTTTCAAGGATGAGATCGCCATTCCGGTCGATGAGGTTCCCCCGGGGTGCCTGCACCCAGATGCGCCTGATGCTGCCCGACTTCGAGCCGATCGCCTCCTGCTCGACGAGCTGCAGCCAGGCCAGGCGCCCATAGATGAAGATGAAAATGGCGACGATGGCCACGGAAACCCCCTTTACGCCGCGTTGAAGCCTGTCCATGTCGTCAGTCCCTCAGGATTTTTTTCAGTGCGAGCTGATAGATGAGCACGGCAAGGAACATGCTCATCAGGGTGCCGATGATGAGCACGGAGGGGATCCTGACCCATGCGGGCAGGGCCAGCGGGTTGCTCAGGAGCGTCTGGATGAAGTTTCCGGCAGCGATCGAAGTCGCCGCGCCGAAGTAGAACATCCTCCGCTTCTTGACCATGGTTGGATGGCTTTCCGGCGAGACGTGGAAGAACCCGGAGATGAAGCCTTCAATGGTGCCGATGAGCGCCGCCAAACCGGGGTTGCCGGAGAGGAAGCCTGCAATCAGGCCTGCGGAGAAGCCGAAGACGATGCCGGTCCGCTGCCCGATGATTACCGAGACGTAAGCGACGAATACCGCCAGGATGTCCGGCGAGGCGCCGAGGATCACCAGCCGCGAGAAAATGAAGTGCTGGAGGATGGCCAGCACGACCATGGAGCCTGTGTAGAGCGAATATTTCTTGAACACTGCGTTTTACTGTCTTTGTGCGCCGTGGGCGGGGTCACTTCCGCCCGGGCTCATGTTTCGTTTCCCCGCCATTCATGATTTCGAGTTTTTCTCTTGATGGCTTCGCCGACGAGACGAGCACGTAGGAGAGGGAGGGGAAATCGACGGCAAGCCTGACGTCGACATCGGAAAAAAGCTTGCTTCCCGAGATCCGGGCCACCCGACCTACCGGTAAGCCGCGGATGGCGAAAGTGCTGTGGTCCGAGGTCGTCAGTCGTTCGCCGACCTTCAGGCGGCTGCTCGACGGGACGTTTTCGAGATGGGCCAGGTATTCGTTGCCACCCTTCCAGGAGAGCACGCCGAGGGTGCCGGAGCTGTCCGACACGACGCTGACCTTGAAGTCCTTGTTGATCACCGGCATGACCCGGGCGTAGTTCTGCGAAACCGCCGTCACGCGGCCGACCAGGCCTTCGGGGGTGAGTACAGCCATCTCCTTTTCGATGCCGTCACTGCTGCCTGCGTTGATGACGAGCATGTTGTCCATCGGGCTGAACCGGCGGTCGACGATGCGGGCGACGAAGAAACGGCCGACCCTGGTGGAGTCCCGCTTGAGGACTCCGTTCAAGTCCCTCGTATCGCGCAAGGCCGTATCCTCGCGGATCACCTTTGCAAAGAGGCGGGCGTTCTGCAGCAGCAGCCTGTCGTTCTCATCCCTCAGGCTGAAGACGTCACCGAAACCCAGGAACTGTTCGGAGACCGAGGCGTTGAGCTCCGTGCTCCTGACCCGGATGGCGTCGAGCGTCTCCTTGCGCTGGAGCTGCATGATCAGGATGGATAAGCCGCAAAACAGCAGGAAAAAGAGATATGCGGAATGCCGGGCGATAAAGCGGAAGATACTGAGCACGTCCCTGTTCGTCTGGTTAACTCTTCTGTTCATATGGTGCTGACGCCGGCGGGATGGCCGGCTTGACATTGCGAACTCCTAATATAAAAGATTAATCGGATGTTGCCCGTCCGAACTGCTCTTTATCCCGACAAGCCCCATCTCGTGCACCTTCTTGCCGATTGCGTCTTGCCGGGAGCTCGGAGCTCCCGGGGAATTCTCATTTCCCGCCGCGTGTTGTCAGGTCTGCGCCGATGCTGTATATTTTTAACTTTGCAGACTAAATAGATGGCGATGGCTGTAAACATGACCGACAAATTCATCGTGGTCGGGGACCGGGTGCTCATCAAGCCCAAGTCCCTCGACGAAAGGACCAAGACCGGTATCTTCCTGCCTCCCGGGATCCAGGAGAAAGCGAAGATACAGAGCGGTTACGTCATCAAGACTGGCCCGGGATACCCTGTGGGGCCGCCGTCCGAGTCTGACGAACCCTGGAAAGAGTCGTCGACAGGTCCGCAGTACATTCCCCTGCAGGCCAGGATGGGGGACTTGGCGATCTTCGTGCAGAACAGCGCATGGGAGATCGAGTATGGGGACGAGAAGTTCCTGATTGTCCCGAATTCGGCCATCCTCCTGCTCGTCCGCGAGGACGACGACCTCGAAGAGTATCTCAAGTAAGACAAATCCAGACCGTCATGACCATGGCCTCCGTTCAGTCGACCGATATCGCTCAGCTTTCGACCGAAGAGCTGCAGTCGCGCGTCAGGGCACTCAAGCAAGAGCTCAACGCCGTCATCCTCGCCCATTACTACACCCTGCCGGAGATCCAGCAGGTGGCCGATGTGGTCGGCGACAGCCTCGCCCTGGCCAGGGCCGCGCAGAAGAACACCGCCGACGTGATCGTCTTCGCCGGGGTCTACTTCATGGCCGAGACCGCAAAGATACTGAACCCCGGCAAGCTCGTGCTCATGCCTGACGCGGATGCCGGCTGCCCGCTGGCCGACAGTTGCCCGGAAGATGAGTTCCGCGCCTTCAGGGACGCCAACCCCGACGCGATCGCCATCACCTACATCAACTCGACGGCGGCCATCAAAGCACTGTCGGACATCACCTGCACCTCGTCCAACGCCGAGCATATCCTCAGCCAGATCCCGGAAGGGCAGCGGATCATCTTCGGGCCTGACCGCAACCTCGGCGCGTACCTGGCCAGGAAGAGCGGTCGCGACATGCTCATCTGGCAGGGGTACTGCTACGTGCACGACGCATTCTCCGAGACCTACATGGTGCAGGCGATGGCCATGCATCCCGGTGCCGAGCTGATCGCCCACCCCGAGTGCCGCGAGGAGGTGCTTCGCCACGCTTCGTTCGTCGGTTCGACCCAGGCCCTGCTCGACTACACGCAGAAGAGCCCGTCGAACAGCTTCATCGTGGCCACCGAGCCGGGCATCATCTACGAAATGCAGCTCCGCTCGCCAGCCAAGACCTTCATTCCGGCACCCAAGGACCCCGCCAACCCTCGCAGCGTCTGCCGCCAGATGAAGCTCAACACCCTCGAACGGCTTTACCTGTGCATGGTGAACCGCCAGCCCGAGATCACCGTCGACGAGCACCTCCGCGAAGCTGCCCTCAAGCCAATCACGAGGATGCTCGAAATGTCCGCCTGATACATGATGTCGGTCCGGGACGATCATCTGCGCCGCGCTGATGATCGTCCTGAGTCGCATTATTCCTTCTCGTTATTTCTCCAACATGCTTAAGGGCACCTCGATAAACTGTGATTTGAAATATTCTCGTGCCAGCGAACGCTGGCCTCTGCCGGCAACCCCGGCAGAAACAAACGTTCTTTGACAGATTTGGGGCTAAAAACCCATGATTTCGGACA
>JAAXWQ010000019.1 GCA_013335115.1 Chlorobiaceae bacterium
GAGGGCGAAGGTAATTTGCTCGTCACTGAATCGAGACTTTTTCATAGCAATGGTTCCTGTTTGATTCAAGATACTCATTGCCGGAATTCTCTACTTTACAAGTGTCTGGTTTTCGGGGAAGGGGTCAACATCAAAACCAGCAGTCATCATGAAACGAACCCGCCGGATATTCAGCGCCGAATTCAAAACCAAAGTCGTCCTTGAAGCCCTCAGTGAACGACTGACTCTGACAGAGCTCGGTCAGAAACACGAGATCCATCCGAACCAGATAACTCAGTGGAAGCGGGAATTTTTGGAAAAAGCTTCCGACGTGTTCTCAAAAGGCGACAAGGCACAGCAAGCCGAGCAGGACCACCAGCACAGGAAAACTTGGGGACGTTGTACAGTAAGTGAAGTAGCGCAGCAAGGGAGAACGTACATGAAGCAAATCGGGGGATCAGGCAATTCCAGGTTCGAGTCCTGGCTCCTCAGCACCTTAAAGTCACGTAGCACAAGATGTTACGGGACTTTTTTCGTTTGTTCGCCAGATACCAATTCTGTTGGGTTTTGAAAAATAGAGTACTCACTGTCTGAAAATCGAGGTTCACTAGACATACTTGACGCTTCACCATAACCGTTCAATGAAAACGTTGTGAATTGCGCGGCCCTTTCCGTCCATGGAAAGCTTTTATTTCGCCTCTTTCAGCGAATCTGCTCGCCAAGGCAATGATCCAAAACACCGCTATAAAACGATATAGCACCTACAGTACAACGAATCATCTTCCGTTAAAGCCCGCCGCTCACTCACTTTTGCTATATCTCCACACATAGCGTATATTTTCATTATGAATACCCGTGGCTTGATCAGTCTCTGCTACTGAACCCCCAAAACCTTCGGATATGATGCCCCCCACATCAGCAGGTCGGAAAAGGCCTGTACGCTTTCCCGCTAATCAGTTGCGGTCATCACAACGCTCTTGCCCGACGCAGTGCATCGACGCAGCGCCAGCAAACGGGCTTCCACATCCATATATCGGCAATCCCGGAACATCGGCCCTATGACGAAAAAGGACCGGTGCTTTCCGATTACCTTGGCACAGGCACCCAATAAAGCGCGCACACGCTAACCGGACCTGTGCGTGATTGCCTCCCGCACTGTCAGTACCTGTTCTTTCCGGCAATGACCTTTCCCACCAAAACCCAGGAGAATGCTATGACGACAAAAATGCTTCACAAGGATGAGTACATCGCCTTTTTCAACGATGTGAACAAGGCGCTGACTACCAAAGAGAAAGGGCTGGAAAAGATTACGCTGGGCTCTATCCTGGAGAGCCACAATGTAACCATGAACCTGAGGCCCGATTTGCTGCAGATGATTCAGCCTGCACTGGACGCCGATATGCAGGCGCCCCTCGATCAACGGAAAAATTTGTGCGCCGCATGTTCGGCCTGCGCCCTCTGTGCTATCTGTGGCGAAATAAACGATGGGGCCGGTCTCGGAGGCCTGGCTGGCGCTGCAGGACTCTCATCCTGACCTGCTTCTGTAACATGCCGGGCGCCGGCCAGGTTCGAGCCGTGGCAGGTGCCCGGAAAATATGACACACGGAGATCGCCATACACCGTCAACCATCCAATTCATGATTGCGCATGCCTTATGACCAGCTAGCTTCAGAAGGCTTTCCCTGCCTTGCCGACGACTGGTACGTCGAGAATATACGCGACCACGGCCAGGCCATATCCCTGACGAACGGCCAGGCTGTCATGCTCTCTCCCGCCACATTCCGCCTGTTACGCTCCTTCGACGGCCAATGCTCCATGGGCTCGGTCATCGCAGCGTATCTCGAATCGCACGATGCCGGCACCTCCACGGAACTCCTTGATTCGCTTATCGAAATCAACATGCTGGTCGCCAGGGGAATCGTGCTCCTCTTCGACGCTCCGGACTGGCGTCCCACCAGTTTTCAGCAAGCCCCAGACCTCTACTACCCCGAAGCATTGCATGTTGAGCTCACTACCCGCTGCAACCTGCAGTGCCATTTCTGCTATCGAAAATCCGGGCCGCATGAAGCCGAACGCCGCATGCCGACAGATATGCTGCTCGACATCCTGAGGCATCTGGTCAACAAAGGGCTGCAGGTAGTCGAGATCACCGGCGGGGAGCCGCTGCTCCATCCTGATATCGTCGAGATCGTCACCACCTGCGCCGGAATGCTTCCGCTCACGACCATACTGACAAACGGCACCCTGATCGACGACGCATTCGTCGAGGCGATGCTCCCGTTGAAACACCACCTGGCATTCAACATCAGCCTCGAAAGTCACCGCCCGGAAGAGCACGATGCCAGAACCAGTTGTACCGGAAGTTTCATGCGGACCCTCGAGGGCTTGAAAAAGCTGACGGCGCAAAGGTTCACGGTGCGCGTCGCCATGGCGGTTGACGCCCGGAACTGGGATGATGTCGAGCAAACCCTGCTGCTTTCGAGAGAGGCCGGGGCAACCGCCTTTACGTATTCGGCCATCATGCCGTACGGGAGGGCTTCAGATCGTTTCGGCCTCGCCGACATGGAATTCCACCACGTCGCCTCAAGGGAAAAATATCTCCACGAGACCTACAAGGGCTTCCTGCACCTCCTGGATGCGGATCAGATGCATCGAATAAAAAAGCCGGGAAGTTGCGGGGCGGGCCACAGGATATACGCCATGGATCCCGAAGGATATATTCGCCCTTGTGTGACCTTCCCGCTCGACACCGTATCGTTCGGCTCACTCGCCACGATGGCTCCCGAAGAGGTATTCAGCAACGATATCGCGAAGCTGTTCTCCGAAGTGAGAACGCCGGATGCGGACATCTGTGGTACGTGCCGACACCTCTTCTTCTGCAGGAACTGCATCCTGAGAGGCTTCACCGCGGCCGGCTCGATGCAGGACGAGCACTGCAGCTGGTCGGAATTGCCGGAGGTCAGGCTGCTGGCCGGCCGGCTTCATATGCCAGGCTCGGGGATTCCCGCCCCCATCCCTCATCGATAACCGGAAATCCCAAATCTAAAGGAGAATCTTATGTCGAACCGCAAAGCGCTTTGTGTAGGCATCAATGAGTTCCAGAACCATCCCGGCAACGCGCTGCGGGGCTGCGTCAACGATGCCCGGCAAATGGCTGGCGTCCTCGAGAAATACCTCGGTTTCAGCTCGGCAGACATCACGCTCCTGACCGACGCACAGGCGACCAGGGCGGCCATCATGGCCCAACTGGCCGACATGGTCAACGGCGCCAGGAGCGGCAAATACGCGTACCTCGTCTTCAGCTTCTCGAGCCATGGCACGCAGGTAGCCGACAGGAACGGCGATGAGCCCGATCGTTACGACGAGGCATTCTGCCCGACCGACCTCGCCGAAAAAAACGGCCAATGGGACCCAAACCATATCATCGTCGACGACGAGCTCCACGAACTTTTCGCACAGGTACCCGACAATGTCCTCGTGGAGGTGTACCTGGACACCTGTCATTCCGGCACCGGCCTCAAGGCCATGGACCTTATGCCGGACCGTCAGCCCCGCTATATCGCGCCGCCGTCCATGGCCGCGTGTAATGAGGTGTTGCCGCTGATGGCTCGCGGCCTGCGTCGCCGTGTCACGGAAAAAGCTGCAAAAAACGTCGTACTCTGGGCCGCCTGCCGGGACAACCAGACCAGCGCCGATGCCAGAATCGACGGCACTTACCACGGAGCCTTCACCTACTACTGGGTCAGGGAGCTCGCCGCCGCCAACAACAAGGTTTCAAGGAGCGAGCTGCTCAAGAAGGTGAATGCCGACCTCGGCGCCAATCATTATACGCAGGTTGCGCAGCTTGAGTGTCCCGCCAGGCAGCGAGGGACAACCCTCGGTTAGCGGACGCCCCGGGATCCCCAAACTTGGGGACGTGGTTTATTAAGGGCACCTCTTTTTTTTGTCGTGAGAAACCCGAGGACAAGGCGGACGGAGCGCAGAAACCGGAGTGTACACGTAGTACATGAGGATTTCGATCCCGACTTGTCAGTGAAATCGTTGTAGACCTTGAGCGAGCCGTCGTTGTGGACAAAACGTACGCTCTAGAGGCTCCGGTCGAGGTTCTTGGATGGTTTGATGTGCGGAGGTTATGGATGCCGGCGAAGGGAAGGCTCAGTTCGGGAAAGAAATGGTCGTTGACGAGCAGAGGGCTCTGTTTGCGCTACACGTGCCATTTGCCTTCGGGAAAATCCGGGCATAAAAAAAAGGAGACAGAGTTGCCTCTGTCTCCTTTGGTGCTAAGTCTCTGTTCGAGAACTTATTTTGCAGCCGGTGCGGCAGCCGGAGCAGCCTCGCCAGCAGCCGGAGCAGCAGCCGGAGCAGCCTGCTCGGCAGGAGCGGCAGCCGGAGCAGCAGCAGGAGCTTCCTGCTTCGGCTCTTCGACCGGAGCTTCAGGAGCCTTCTGAGCGCAGCCAACGAAAGAAACGGAGCTCAAGAGGAAGAGTGCAGCGAAAAGTTTTTTCATGGTTCCAATGCATTTGGGTTTTCGAATAAAGTAAACAGCTTGTTCAGCTCACGAATAATAAGAAATAAACCGTGATTTTTCAAACAACACTGTATGGCCAAATATCGGATAATTTCCCCGATATGACAAGCAAATAATGTTTTAGTCTACAAGCATTTGCAATTCCTCGCTCTTCACCTGGTGGAAATTGAGGTAATTGTAGACTTTTTCGGCGTTGCCCGAGAGCTTTCCGGCGACCTCCATATACTCCCCTGTTTCGGGTAGTCGCCCCAAAAGCGCGCAGACGGCGGCGAGTTCTGCAGAGCCGAGGTAAACCTGCGCGCCCTTGCCCATGCGGTCGTCAAAGTTCCTCGTGCTGGTCGAGAAAACAATCGCGTTGTCGGCGACACGCGCCTGGTTACCCATGCAAAGCGAGCATCCCGGGACTTCAGCCCGTGCGCCGGCAGCGCCGAACACGGAGTAATAGCCCTCTTCGGCAAGTTTCTTGAGGTCCATCTTGGTCGGCGGCACGACCCAGAGCTTGGCCTTGGCATGGCCTTTGCCGCGGAGTACCTCGCCGAGGGCGCGGAAGTGGCCGATGTTGGTCATGCAGCTACCGACGAAGACTTCGTCGATGTGTTTCGGGCGCTTCGAGTCGGCCAGCACTTCGCTGAGCGTGGCGACATCGTCGGGATCGTTCGGGCATGCGATGATCGGCTCCTTGATCTCGGACATGTCGATCTCGACGACGGCGGCGTACTCGGCGTCGGCATCAGGCTCGAGCAGCTGCGGGTTCGCGAGCCACTCATCCATCTTGCCGATGCGGCGGCGCAGGGTTTCGGGGTCGCCGTAGCCCTCGGCGATCATCTGGCCGAGCAGTTTGACGTTCGACTTGAGGTACTCGATCACCGGCTCTTTGTCGAGCCTGACCGTGCAGGCGGCGGCGCTCCGCTCCGCGGAGGCGTCGGAGAGCTCGAAGGCCTGTTCGACCTTGAGCTGGGGCAGGCCCTCGATCTCAAGGACACGGCCGGCGAAGATGTTCTTCTTGCCCTTTTTCTCGACGGTGAGCATCCCCCTCTTGATGGCGACGTAGGGGATGGCGTTGACCAGGTCACGCAGGGTGATGCCGGGCTGCATCTCGCCCTTGAAGCGGACGAGCACCGATTCAGGCACGTTGAGCGGCATGGTGCCGGTCACGGCGGCGAAGGCCACGAGGCCGGAACCGGCAGGGAAAGAGCAGCCGATCGGGAATCGGGTGTGCGAGTCGCCACCGGTGCCGAGCGTGTCGGGCAGCACCATGCGGTTCAACCAGGTGTGGATGACGCCGTCACCGGGCTTGAGCGCGACGCCGCCGCGGCTCATGATGAAGTAGGGCAGGCTGCGGTGCATCTGCACGTCGGACGGCTTCGGGTATGCCGCGGTATGGCAGAAGCTCTGCATGACCAGGTCGGCGCTGAAGCTGAGGGCGGCGAGCTCCTTGATCTCGTCCCTGGTCATCGGACCGGTGGTGTCTTGCGAGCCGACGGTGAGTGTTTCGGCCTCGACGTACATGCCGGGGCGGACGCCTGGCAGGCCGCAGGCCTTGCCGATCATCTTCTGGGCGAGAGTATAGCCCTTGCCGGTGTCGGCCGGCTGCTGGGGCTTGCTGAAAATCGACTCGTCACCAAGGCCGAGCACCTTGCGGGCCTTGCGGGTGAGGTTGCGGCCAATGATGAGCGTGATGCGGCCACCGGCCCTGACCTCGTCGGCCAGCGTGTTCGGTTCGAGCGAGAAGGTGGCGATCTCCTTGCCATCTTTCTCGATCCTGCCGGCCATCGGATAGAGGTCGATCACGTCCCCGGTCTCCATGGCGGTGACGTCGGCCTGGATCGGCAGGGCACCGGAATCCTCGGCGGTATTAAAGAAGATGGGCGCCACAATGCTGCCGATCACCACACCTCCGGTACGCTTGTTCGGCACGGCGGGGATATCCTCACCGAGGTGCCACTGGACCGAGTTGATGCCCGATTTGCGGCTCGAACCGGTGCCCACGACGTCGCCGACGTAGGCGAGCGGATGCCCTTTTTTCTTGAGTTCGGCGATGGTGGCGATCGGATCGTCCATCTTGGAGCGGAGCATGCTCAGTGCGTGCATCGGGATATCGCTGCGCGTAAAGGCTTCGCTGGCCGGGGAGAGATCGTCGGTGTTGGTTTCGCCAGGCACTTTGAAGACGCTCAGGGTGATCTTCTCAGGCAGGGTCGGCAACGAAGTGAACCATTCGCCGTTAGCCCACGATTCGAGGACCGATTTGGCGTAGGCGTTGCCCGTCGACATCTCGACCACGGTATCGAACGAATCATAGACAAGCAAGGTCTTCTTCAGGGCTTCAGCGGCGGCAGCGGCGACTGCCTGGTCGGCATTGCCGAGCGCATCCACCAGCGGCTTGACGTTGTAGCCGCCGAGCATGGTGCCGAGGATCTTCACGGCCTCGACGGCAGAAATCGCCTCGCACGAAGCCTCACCGCGGATGATGCGGTCGAGGAAGGCGGCCTTTTCGAGGGCAGCATCGTCGACACCGGGGCTGATGTGGTTGAGGAACAGGCCGAGCACATACTCCTTCTCCTGCACGGGGCTCTGCTGGAGCAGCTCGACGAGCTCGCGGGACTGGTCGACGGTCAATGGAAGCGGCGGGATGCCGAGCTTGGCACGCTCTTCGGTATGGGCACGATACGTACTGACGAGACTCATTATAAAATCTCCCTGAAGATTGGATTATGGGTGAATTTCAAGTGCGAAAAAAGGCTGGTAAGGCTCTTGGCCGGAAAATGCGAAAGATTAAAATACGGCAGGCGCATATGAAATACAACGAAGCGGGTTTTTCAGAAGCACGGTCGGCCGAATATTTTCAGGCAAATCCGCGCACTGTTCTAATATATTCATCCACAAAGGAAAATCAGCCCTCCAGCATGGATTTTTCTCCCCCCGCCCCCCACTCACGCCATTATCCATTATCCATTATCCATTATCCATTATCAACATGCTATCGCCGTAGCTGAGGAAACGGTAGCCGTTGTCGAGGGCTTCACGGTAGGCCTGCTTGAGGAGTTCGCTCCCGGCAAATGCTGCGGTCAGCATCAGCACGGTGGAGCGTGGTGCATGGAAGTTGGTGAGCAGGGCATCGATGACCCGGAACCGGCAGCCAGGATGAAGGAAAATGTCGGCCTCGCCGCTGACGGCTTCACGGAATCCGCCATCCGCGAGCCGCCCGGCAGCATGTTCGAGCGCCCGGGTGACCGTGGTGCCCACGGCGACGACCCGCTTCCCCGCCCCCTTCGTCCTGCCGATGGCCATGGCGGTATCGGACGGGATATGGTAGAACTCCCGGTGCATGACGTGCCCTTCAAATGTCTCGGACCTGATCGGCAGGAAGGTGCCGAGGCCGACATGCAGGGTCATCTCGGCGATGCCGACCCCCTTTGCCCTGAGCCGTGCCAGTAGTTCGCCGGTGATGTTGAGCGATGCGGTGGGCGCAGCGACCGATCCGGGAGTGCCGGCGAACACGGTCTGGTAGCGTTCGCGGTCGAGCGCCTCGGCCTCGCGCTTCAGGTAAGGCGGAATGGGCACGGATCCGTAGGCTTCGAACAGTTCCGCGACCTCCCCGCCGCCGGGCCGCGACAGCCTGGCGATCCCGTCCTCCGGCAGATCGTCGACGACGAGTTCGGCATCGTGCGACAACAGGCGGTCCCCCTTTTTCAGGCGTCCACGGTAGAGTGCGTGCTCTTGCGCGCCTTCGTGTTTTTCGAGTAGCATGAGCTCGATGCGGGCGCCGGTCGGCTTCTGGCAAAGCAGGCGCGCCCGGATGACCCGGCTGTTGTTCAGGACCAGCAGGTCGCCGGGCTCAAGGAAGGCGTCGAGTTCGGCATAGCGTGCGTGCCTGATCGTCCCGGCTTTCCGGTCGATCACGAGCAGGCGCGTCGAGCCCCGTTCTTCAGGCGGATAGCAGGCGATGCGGTCGGCGGGCAGGTTGTAGTCGAAATCGCTGACCCTCATAGCTTCCTCAGCCTTGCCCTGACTGCCTCGGCATGGGCCTGCAGCCCCTCCTGGTCGGCGAAGCAGGCGATCTTCGAACCGGTGTTGCGCAGTTCGTCCTTCGACCACGAGATGATCGAGGTGTGCTTGACGAAGTCGCGCACGGAAAGCGGCGAGAAGAAACGCGCCGTGCCGTTGGTCGGGAGCGTGTGGTTGGGACCGGCGAAGTAGTCGCCGACGGTTTCGCAGGACCACGGGCCCATGAAGATCGCGCCGGCATGATGCAGGTCGGGCAGGACTTCCCAGGGGTTGGAAACATGCAGTTCGAGGTGCTCGGGGGCGATCATGTCAGATACGCGGCAGGCCTCGGCCATGTTGTCGACCACAACGATGGCGCCGTTGGCGGTGAGCGCCCTTGAGATCACCTCGCCCCGGAGCATGGTGCCGGCAAGGCTGCCCGCCAGCGCCTGCACGGCATCGGCCAGCTTCGCCGAGGGCGTTATCAGGACGGCAGAGGCGTCGGGATCGTGCTCGGCCTGGGCGAACATATCCATGACGATGAACTCCGGGTCGGCGTCGCCGTCAGCGACGACCACCACCTCCGAAGGACCGGCGATGCTGTCGATGGAAACGTGGCCGAACACCTGCTTCTTGGCCAGCGCCACATACTTGTTGCCGGGACCGGTGATGATGTCGACCTTGGGGATGCTTGCCGTACCGAACGCGAAGGCCGCGATAGCCTGTGCGCCGCCCAGCTTGTAGACATTCGCGATGCCGGCGACCCGGGCTGCTGCAAGGATGTGCGGACTCACCTTCCCTTCGGCGTCGCACGGCGTGGTCATGTAGATCTCGCGCACGCCGGCGACCTGGGCCGGGGCGGCGTTCATGAGCACCGAGGAGGGATAGGCGGCCTTGCCGCCGGGAACATACAAGAGGGCACGATCCATCGGGGTGACGCGCTGGCCGAGGATGACCCCGCCCGGTCGCTCGTAGAAGAAGCTCCGTTCCGCTTCGTGTCGATGGAACTCCGTGATGTTCCGGTAGGCCTCTTCGAGGATGGCAATGAAATCGGGATCGGCCTCGCGATACGCCTCATCGATCTCTTCGACCGGCACCTTCAGCTCCGTCAGGCGAACCCCCTGGAAACGCCCGGTGAAGTCGATGACGGCAGCATCCCCCTCGCTCCTGACCCGCTGCAGGATATCGTCGACCGTCCGCTGGGCATCGGGATCGAACGACACCGTCCGGCTGAGCTGATTCCTGAGTGAGGCCTCGTCCTTGGGGAAATGATAGATCGTAAGCACGGCTTGTTCGGTTGGTTGATTGGTCGACCCGCGCCTGCCCGCCGGACCAGATTGGCCGGAAAGGGTATGCATGGCGAATTTCAATGTAAGGAATGACGGCATTTAAGCGAAACCCCGACCCTCTCCCGGCCGAATGGAATGGACGGAAAAAGTCTACCGGCAAGTGATCTTTTCATTTGAAAAAAAAATTCGATTAACTACCTTACAGGCTCATTTGAAACCTTGGAATTCAAGCCTGAAAAAAGCTCCTTCCAAGCGCTACCATGCTCCATACCAAGATCCTTACTTATCATGGGCTTATTCAGTGACCTGTTCAGGGATATCGCCATCGACCTCGGAACAGCCAATACCCTCATTTTCATCCGCAACAAGGGCGTGGTGCTCAACGAACCCTCCATCGTCGCCCGCGACCGCAATACCGGCAAGGTCGTCGCCATCGGGCAGGACGCCCTGTTGATGCACGAGAAGACCCACCCGGGCATCGTGACCATCAAACCGCTTGCCAACGGCGTCATCGCCGACTACGAAGCCACCGAAGATCTCATCAAGGGGCTCATCAACAAAACGAAGAAGCAGTTCTCCCTCGGCATCCGCCGCATGGTCATCGGCATCCCCTCGGGCATCACCGAGGTCGAGAAGCGCGCCGTGCGCGACTCTGCCGAACACGTCGGCGCCAAGGAGGTCTACCTGGTGGCCGAACCCATGGCTGCGGCCATCGGCATCGGCATCGACGTCAAGGAGCCGATGGGCAACATGATCGTCGACATCGGCGGCGGCACCACCGAAATCGCCGTCATCTCGCTCGGCGGCATCGCTTCCGGCGAATCGCTCCGCGTGGCCGGCACCGACATCACCAACGCCATCATCCGCCACTTCCGCAAGGCCTACAACCTCGCCATCGGCGAGCGCACGGCCGAAGAGGTCAAGATCAGGATCGCCTCGGCATACAAGCTCGAAAAGGAGCTCACCATGATGGTCCGGGGCAGGAACCTCGTCACCGCCCTTCCGGAAGAGCGCGAAATCAACTCCGCGACCATCCGCGAAGCCATCGCCACCCCGATCAGCCAGATCATCACCTCGATCAAGAAGAGCCTTGAGGTCACCAAACCGGAGCTTTCGGCCGACATCCTCGACCGGGGCCTGTTCCTGGCCGGCGGCGGCGCGCTCATCAAGGGGCTCGACAAGAAAATCAACGAGGAGACGAAGCTCAGCGTGCACATCAGCGAGGATCCACTCACCGCCGTGGCCAGAGGCACCGGCGCCGTACTCGAGGACCTCGAGAAGTACCGTCCGGTGCTGCTTTCGACGAAGCGCTACTGATCACGCCCCTCCGGAAGCCCAGGGAACCTCAGGAGCCTTCGATCAGCTTCCGGTAGAACGACTCATACCTTTCCACCAGCAAGGCAGTATCGAACTGCCTTGCCTGCTTTACGGCCTCAGCCGAACACCGCTGCCACATACCGTCGTCCTCAAGGAGTGCGATCGCGCTCAAGCTCATCGCCTCGATATCCCCCGGCGCGTGCAGGAACCCGTCGACGCCGTGGCGGATGAACTCGGGAAACCCGCCGACATCGGTAGCCACAACCGGCACGCCGCTCGACATGGCCTCAAGGGCCGCAAGCCCGAATGATTCAGCGTTGCTCGGCATGAGCATCAGGTCCGCAAGCGACAGGAGCGGCACGAGGTCGTCGATCTTGCCGAGGAACCTGACGCTGTCGCCAAGGCCATGCTCCCTGACCCACGCCTCGGCACCGTTCCGTTCCGGCCCATCGCCCACGAGCAGCAGGGTCGAGGGAACCCGTGCACGGATGTTGGCGAACACAGCAAGCACATCGCCGATGCACTTGACCGGCCGGAAATTGGAGATGTGGATCACCACCATCCCGCCGTCGATACCGAGCAGCTCGCGGGTTTCGCGCACCGGCATCCGACGGAACACCGAGGTGTCGACGAAGTTCGGGATCACCTCGATGGGCACCCTCGGGCTGAACATCCTTTCCGTCTCATCCTTCAGGTATGCCGACACGGCCGTCACGCCGTCCGACCTGTTGATGCCCAGGCGCACCGCGTCGTGCATGCTCCGGTCGGCGCCGACGATCGTGATGTCCGTCCCGTGCAGCGTGGTGGCTATCTTGAAGCAGTTCGATCCGGGGCACTTCTCCTCGAGCATCTGCCGGGCGAGCAGGGCGCTGACGGCATGGGGGATCGCGTAGTGGGCGTGCACCACGTCTAGCTTTTCGTAGAAGGCCACCTCGGCGATCTTCGAGGCCAGCGAAAGCGTGTAGTAGGGGCTTTCGAAGAGCGGGTAGTTCATGGGCTCGACTTCGTGGAAGAAGATATTCTTCGAATAGCGGCCGAGGCGGAACGGTGCCGCCTTGCTGAAGAAGTGGACCGTATGGCCGCGAAGGGCGAGCGCCTTGCCGAGCTCGGTGGCTACGGCGCCGCTGCCGCCGTAGGTATGGTGACAGGATATCCCGATGTTCATGCCGCGCTGTGAAATGTTGTGGAACGGTCAAATCCGCACCGGTGATCGAAAAAGGGGGAAAAAGTGTTAATCATAGCGTATACTACCGGTTAACAGCGGCCGAAACCAGGGCCCGCACCGTTCTTCCACTTACGACAATCTATGGAAATCCTCATTCTTTTCTTCCTGCTCATCCTCGTGAACGGCATGTTCGCCATGTCGGAAATGGCCCTCATCACCGCCAAGCGCTCCCGGCTGACAAAGCTTGCCGACGAAGGCAACCGGGCCGCCGCCGTGGCGGTCAAGCTCGGCCAGGAGCCCACGCGCTTCCTTTCGACCGTACAGATCGGACTAACGGTCATCGGGGTGCTTAACGGCATCATCGGCGAGTCGGCCTTCGCCCCGCCGCTCGCGCATCTGTTCCAGTCGCTCGGCATGGAAACCGAAGCGAGCCACGTCGGTGCAACCATCGCCGTCGTCCTGACGATCACCTACGTCACCATCGTCATCGGCGAACTGGTGCCCAAACGCCTGGGCCAGTCCAATCCGGAAGGCATCGCCTGTGCCGTCTCGATTCCGATGCAGACCCTTGCCGCGATCACCAGGCCATTCGTCCGTCTGCTCTCGGCTTCGACCGACGCGATCCTGCGCATCCTCGGCAAGCACGAACAGGCGGCTCCGGGCGTCACCGAAGAGGAGATCCATGCCCTGCTCGAAGAGGGTTCCGAAGCGGGCGTCATCGAGCAGCAGGAGCACGAGATGGTGCGCAACGTCTTCCGGCTCGACGAACGCCAGCTGGGCTCGCTCATGGTGCCGCGCTCCGAGATCATCTACCTCGACACGACGCTTCCCATCGAAGAGAACATGAGCCTGGTGGCCGAATCCGAGCACTCCAGGTTCCCGGTCTGCCACGGCACCCTCCAGTCGCTCATCGGCGTCATCAACGCCAAGCAGCTCCTCTCCCGGACGCTCAAAGGCCGCCTGACCGACCTCGCCGAGAACCTCCAGCCCTGCGTGTTCGTTCCGGAAACCCTGACCGGCATGGAACTGCTCGACCATTTCAGGACCTCGGGCACCCAGATGGTCTTCGTCGTCGACGAATATGGCGAAACCCAGGGGCTGGTCACCCTGCAGGACCTGCTCGAAGCCGTCACCGGCGAGTTCGTTCCGAGGAACCTCGAAGATTCGTGGGCAATCCAGCGCGAGGACGGGTCATGGCTGCTCGACGGCCTGATCCCCGTACCCGAGCTGAAGGACACGCTCGAACTGAAAAGCGTCCCCGAAGAGGACAAGGGGGTCTACCACACCCTGAGCGGCCTGGTAATGTGGCTCCTCGGCCGCATGCCAGAAACCGGCGACATCACCACCTGGGAAGAGTGGCGCCTCGAAGTGGTCGATATGGACAGCAACCGCATCGACAAAGTACTCGCCACGAAGCTCGAGGATGTGGCAGCGGAGGATGAGCTGGAGGGATGAGCTCCCCTTGGAGCTGAGCCCTCCAGTGCCTACATTCCATGAACTTCCCCCCTTTTCGACAACTCCCCCGACAGCCACAGGAGGACGGAAAGGATGGACCCCGCACGAAACATCATGATCGACAGGGCCCCGACCGGGCCCATGGAAGAGCAACCGATCGAGCTGGTCGAACGCAAGGGAACCGGGCACCCCGACACCATCTGCGATTCGATCATGGAAGCTGTCTGCCTCGACCTTTGCAGGGAGTACCGGAAAGCATTCGGCCACATCTGCCACCACAATATCGACAAAGCTCTGCTGGTGGCGGGCAGGAGCCTCCCTGAAACCGGCGGCGGCATGGTGATCGAACCGATGAAAATCATCTTCGGCGACCGGGCCACCTACAGCTGCGACGCGACGCTCGTCCCCGTCGGGGATATCGCCGAATCCGCCGCCAGGAACTGGATCCGCAAAAACCTGCGGTTCGTCGATCCCGATGCCCACGTCATCTTCCAGAACGAGATCAAGCCCGGCTCCCCCGAGCTCACCGACGCATTCAGCCGCCCGGACGTCGTTGCCAACGACACTTCCGTCGGCGTCGGCTACGCCCCGCTGAGCGAAACCGAACGCCTGGTGCTCGCCACCGAACGACACCTCAACTCATCGGAGCTCAAGCGCTCCTTCCCGGAAATCGGCGAGGACATCAAGATCATGGGCTACCGCTCCGGGCGCAACCTCACCCTGACCGTGGCCGCGGCCTTCGTCGACCGCTACGTCAGGCATCCGAAAATGTACTTCGAGCGGAAGATCGAGCTGCAGCAGGAGCTGCTGAGGTTCGTGGAATCAGAAAACCACCTGCTCACGAGCGTGAACATCGATATCAACACCCTCGATGATCCGTCGCGGGGCGAAGGCGGCATGTACCTCACCGTGCTGGGCACCTCCGCAGAAGGGGGGGACGGCGGCCAGGTCGGGCGTGGCAACCGGGTAAACGGCCTCATTCCCTTCAACCGCCCCCAGAGTACCGAAGCCGCCGCCGGCAAAAACCCGGTCAACCATGTCGGCAAGATCTACAACATCCTGAGCCATGAAATCGCCGCCCGCATCCATCGGGATACCCCCGGCGTCAGGGAGGTGACCGTCTTGCTGTGCAGCCAGATCGGCAAACCGGTAGATCGACCGCTTATCGCTTCGGTGCAGCTCTGCCTCGATCCGGGGACCGGGGTGGACGAAGCCAGAAGACAGGCACGAAACATCATCGAAGAAGAGCTCGACGGGATTGCCGGTTTCTGTATCCGGCTCGCCGACGGATACTACCCTGTCTGCTGAATCTTCCCTTTATCCATGAGCCTCCCGTGATATACACATAACACAGATTATGCGCATTATAACACAGGAAAGGATAAGCATTGTCGTCCACTGCTGATCAATGAAATTTTGTGCAAACCCTCTTTCAAATCATCAGAATAATACATATTATACACATATAGAGGGTCCGGATAAAACATTTATCAAGAATATTTAAAATATTTTATTAAAATCATATAGTAGATCAATCAGAGCTGACGATGGCAAAAAGGAAGAATTTTACGGGGAACCTGTTTGACCAAGACGCAGGATTCTCCAACGATGCGACGGAAGCACGGAAGGAACCGGATACCATGGCCACGCTTCCTGAACCTGGAGGTCCAGCTCTGGAAAACAGCGACCATACGCACGATAAACGGCCGCTCACCGCAGAGACTCCACCCGGGCAGCGAAAAGCCGGACGAAAAACGGACGAAACCAAAAGCAAACGGCTGAACCTGCTGATCCGCCCGGGCGTGCTGAAGCAGTTCGCCAAGATTGCCTACATGCAGCAAACCAGTGTCAACGACCTGATCAACCGCCTGATAGCCGAGCATAACGAAAAGGAAGCCGGCACGATCCGCCAATATGATCGCCTCTTCAAGGATAAATCCACACTCCCCTCTCCATGAGTTCCCACCAACAGAAGAAACAGAACGTTGCCCAAAGCTCGGTCTTTGCAAGCCTGCTGCTCACCATACTGAAGATCGTCGTCGGCCTTATGACCGGCAGCATCGGCATCCTCTCGGAAGCTGCCCACTCGGCGATGGACTTCGGTGCGGCCGCCCTCACCTGGTTCGCCGTCAGGATCAGCGACAAGCCAGCCGACAGCAAGCACCATTATGGCCACACGAAAATTGAAAGCGTCACCGCGCTCATTGAAACCGGCCTGCTGTTCCTGACCAGTGCATGGGTCATCTACGAAGCCGGCAGCCGACTTGCCTACGGCGGGCATGAGATCGAGGTAACCTGGTACGCGATTGCCGTGATTATCGTATCGATCGTGGTCGACATCTCCCGGGCCAGGGCGTTGAAAAAGGTGGCGAAGGAGACCGGCAGCCAGGCGCTGGAAGCCGACGCCCTGCATTTTTCGTCGGACATCGTCTCATCAGCCGTGGTGCTCGTCGGCCTGGTGTTCGTCCATTTCGGTCTTGGCTGGGCTGATGCGGTCTCGGGTATCTTCGTGGCCCTGCTCGTCGGCAACGCAGCCTGGCAGCTCGGCAGGAAGACGATCGACGTGCTCGTCGACGCTGCGCCCGAAGGTATATCCGAACAGGTGGAAGAGATCGCCGCCACGGTACCGGGGGTTGTGGCTATCGAAAAGATGCGCATCAAGCCGGCAGGGCCCTTCGTCTTTATCGACATGACCCTCACCGTCAGCCGAACCCTGCCGCAGGAAAAAGTCCGCGCCATCTGCGCCGAAACCGAGCGCCGTATTGAAGAGTCCCTGCCCGAAAGCGATGTAACGGTCAACGCCCGACCGATCGTACTGGACAGCGAAACCGTCACGGAGAGGATACACGTGATCGGCCTGAACCACAACCTGCACGCCCACAACATCTCCACGTCGCTCTCGGGTGAGAGGAAGCAGATTACCTTCGATGTCGAGGTCGACAGCCTCCTGACAATCCGTGAAGCCCACGACAGCGTCGCCCGCCTGGAAAAGGACCTGCACCGCGAATTCAACGGCGACATCGACGTCTGCATCCACCTCGACCCCCTGCGCCATGAAGAGCGGAGCGCCCAGCCGATAGCCCCGGAAAATGAGGCCGCCGTCGTCAATACCATCCGGAGGGTCTCGTCGGAGATCCCCGGCATCGACAACGTCCATGAAATCAGGATCCTGGTGACAGAGCACGACAAGCTCTGCATCACCCTGCATTGCGGTTTCGATGACAAAACCTCCCTGGAAAACGTCCATTCGATGACCAGCCGCCTCGAAGGGCTGATCTACCAGGCGCTCCCCGAAACGTCGAGGATCATCGTGCACGCCGAGCCGCTCAACGCCGAGGACTGAACGCATAGCCACAGGTTGCAGCGCAGGTTCGAAGTAGGTAAATTCAGGATATCGCCGGCAGGACCTCCCCGCCCCTGCCGGCAACCCCCTCCTCATATACGATAACCGATCAACAAGACCGCCACATGGCACTTGCTCCGGAGAAAATCGCGCGCCTGTTGCAAGGGGAACTGCTGCTCGACATCGACTGGCTTGCACGCGACGTGATCGTGGCAGGGGGAAGCATCTTCGTCAAGGCGCCCGCAGAGGTCGTCTGGGGAATGCTGACCGATTACGGCCACCTGCACGAAACCATGCCGAAAGTGGTATCGAGCGCCCTCATCGAAGATCGCGGACCCGTCAAGATCATCGAACAGACCGGCAAGTCCGGCCTCCTCTTCTTCGAGAGGAACGTGCATTTGAAACTGAAGGTGGATGAGGAGTGCCCGAAACGGCTCCATTTCGAACAGGTGGAGGGGGATTTCAAGGTCTACGAAGGGGACTGGTTCTTCGAACCTGTCGAGGGCCCGCAGGGTACCGGGACCATCGTGACCTACCAGGCGAGGGTGAAGCCGGACTTCTTCGCACCGCCGCTGCTGGTGAGCTTTGTGCAGAGCCAGGACCTTCCGGCGATCCTCCGCTCGATCCGGGCCTACTGCGAACCGCGGGCGGGGGGCTGAACAACGCCGCGGGAAAGGAGGACCGAGAGCGGCGCGCCCCGGAAAATCCCACGATCGGCGACACGCCTCCGCTGCTGGATCACCCGTCTCAGGCGCAGCGTCGCCCCGAGTCCGCGAATGTTGTCCGATGCGGCCCTGACGACCTGCCCTGCCCGCGCGGCCCCCGCCTTTCCTCCGGCGAGATAGTACAGGATGGCGGCAAGTTCGAGCATCGCCCGCACCGGCACGATGACCCAGAGCGCCGCGGTGCCGCGGTTCCGAAGGAGCATGGCAAAGGCGTTCCTGTGGTTGTAGTAGACCTTGGCGGCGCTCCCCTGCCGCAGCGAGGCCCCCCCTTCGTGCCACACGACCGACGAAGGCACTGACCGGATGTGCAGCCCCTCAAGCCGCATCCTCCAGCAGAGGTCGATCTCCTCCATATGCATGAAAAACCCCTCCTCGAAGCCTCCGAGGCGGTCAAGCACTTCGCGGCGCGCGAACAGGGCCACACCCGAAGCCCAGAAAATCTCCGCAGGCTCGTCGTACTGCCCACGGTCCTCCTCGCTCCCCGAAAAGCTCCTGCCGAGGCAGAAGGGGTAGCCAAGACGGTCGAGCATGCCGCCTGCGGCACCGGCGTAGTCGAACTCCCGCCGGCCTTGCCGCCTCGCTGTCAACGAGAGTATCTTCGGCTGTAGCGCGCCGATCGAAGGATTTCTCTCCGCCTCGGCCACGAGAGGCTCGAGCCAGCCAGGCCCTACCTCGGCGTCGTCGTTCAGGAACACCACATAGCGCGTCGCACAGCGCTTCAGCCCGGCGTTGCAGCCGCCGGCATAGCCCACGTTGGCAGCAAGCCGGAGCACCTCGACAAAAGAGCGGGCGGCCTCAAGGCCAGCAGTGTCAGACGAATCCCCTCCGTTGTCCACGACAATCACGCGCGGCACGACACCACCTGCCGCAGAGAGCGCGTCAAGACAGCGGTCGAGCATGGGGCGGTCCTTCAGGTGCGGGATGACGACCGTAACCAATGGCTGGGATGCTGGCAAGTCGTGCATGGTCGGCATGAGGTCTCGTGGAGTGAGGCGGAAGCAACTATCGCGTGAATGAAACGGCGCCTCTTGCCGGGAACGCCGAGCTCCCGGGGTTCTCAGGTCACTTCAGGGTATTCCAGAACTCCGCGGCAAGGCTGGCGGTCTCGGCGGGGCTCTTCGCTCCGGCCACGTGCTGCAGGAGCGCCGTACCCACGACGGCGCCGTCGGCAAGATCCCACATGCTGCGGACCCTTTCCCGGTCCTTGATGCCGAAACCGACCACAAACTTCTTTTTCGCATGCTGGCGGACCCGTTCGAGGTACCCGGCGATCCGCTGGTCGGTGCCGGCGTCGTCGAGCTTGCCGGTGCCGGTGGTAGCGTTGACCGCAAGGCAGTAGGAAAAGTCGGTCGAAAGGCTGTCGATCAGCTCGATCCGCTCCGGCGGTGTCGTCGGCGAGATCAGGTAGACGACCGTCAAGCCGAACCCCCTGGCCCGTTCAAGGAAGTCCACGGACTCCTCCGGCGGCATGTCGGGAATGAGGAGGCCGTCGACGCCCACCTCGACCGCATCGGACATGAAACAGTCTCCACCGTAAGCGATCAGCGGGTTGCTGTAGCCCATCAGCAGAATCGGGACGGTGATCTTCCTGCAGCCCTTCCCCTCCCTGGCCAGCTTGACCATGTCAAGGATGCCGCGCACCGTCACACCGTGGCGGATGGCCGTGTGGGCCGCGTCCTGGATGACCGGGCCGTCGCCGATCGGGTCCGAGTAGGGCATGCCGAGCTCGATGAGGTCGGCGCCGCTCTCCTGCAGGGCTTCGAGCACCGGCAGCGTCGCGCCGGGCACGGGGAATTCGGGCATGTAGTAGGCGATGAGGAGCTTCCTGTCCTCCCGCATCAGCCGGGTAATTCGGTTTTCTGCCATAGGAAACGCTAACAATCAGTTCATGAACTTGTAGACGAGGTTCGGAATAACGAAAAGGTCGAGGATCATCGAAAACATGGTTATCATGTGTACAAGGACACTCCCCCAGACGTTCTTCGAGCGGAGCACGATATAGCCGCCGAGGATGCCGATCGGCAAGGCCATCATGCCCATCAGGGCGCGCTCCTGCATACCGACGGGAGCGACGGCGAAATGGTTGACCACGTAGAACATTGCGGTCAGGAAGACGGTAAGGTGCTTGTTGAAACCCTTGTCGATCAGCGAGGAGAACATCAGGCCCCTCCAGAGGAACTCCTCAGCCAGCACGAGCACCGGGAAGAGGTAGAGGAAGTTCATGTTCACCAGGATCCCCTGCATGTCCATCATTGGCGGCTTGCCGCTCGCGTACCACATCACGGTGTTGAACACATCCATGCAGAACAGGAGTCCGCCGGCGATTCCACCCCATTTGAGGGACTTCTTCAGGTCGCCGCCAGCCAGGTACATGGCGGCCCATTCACCCTTCGACTTACCCCTCCAGAGCACCACGCCGATCGAACCGAGCACGTAGAGCGCAAGTGCCGGCCATTCGAGCAGCGGAGTGAAGTGCCCCACGAGGCCGACGACCCAGATGGCCGCCGTCAGTCCGAAAGCGAGGTTGAAGCGCTGGTTGAGCGAAGATGGTGCCGAAGCGGCGTTGACCTGTTCCATGAGTTGACTGGTTACGGATTTTAGTGATTCAAAGGTAGTTCGGACGCACCTCGTATGCAATGGGGTCCGGAATGCCGGCCACCTCAAAGGCGCGGAGGCGGCGGGCGCAGCTGTCGCAGACGCCGCAGGCGAGCCCCTCGCTCTTGTAGCACGACCAGCTGCAGTCGAACGGGGCGTCGAGCTCCATGCCCTTGGCCACGATTCGGGCCTTGCTCATGGAGATCAGCGGAGTCAGAATCTCAATGTCGGTCTCGGGCCGCGTACCGAGCTCGATGGAACGGTTGAAGGCGTCGTAGAACACCTTGCGGCAGTCGGGATAGCCGGAGGAGTCCTCTTCGACGGCCCCAATGAAAATGCGGTTCGCCCCGATCACCTCGGACCAGCTCACGGCCATCGAGAGGAAATTGGCGTTCCTGAACGGCACATAGCTGGTCGGGATCGTCGAGCCCTGCAGGTCGGCAGGCCCAACGGGGATCCCCTCGTCGGTCAGCGACGAGCCCCCGATCGTACCGAGGAAGCCAGCGTCGACCTCAAGCCTGCGCTCGATGCCATAGTGTGCACAGATACGGCGGAAGCAGTCGAGCTCCTTGTGCCAGGTCCGCTGACCATAATTGACATGCATGGCGGCAAGGTCGAAGCCTTCGTGGTGGGCCATCGCGGTCGCGACAAGGCTGTCCATGCCCCCGCTGACCAGCAGTACTGCTCTCATGTTGAACTCTCGAGGATCGGTTGATTTCAAGTTCGTAAAAGATAGGCATTTCTCGCGTAAAGGCGGAAAAAGGGAAACAAAAAGGCCGGCGAATGCCGGCCTTTTTGTTCGGATATGTACGAAAGTATCAGTACATGCCGCCCATGCCACCCATGCCGCCGGGAGGCATTGCCGGCATGTCGGACTTCTCTTCCTTCACGTCGGTGATGCAGGCTTCCGTGGTGAGCAGGATGCTGGCGACCGAAGCGGCGTTCTCGAGCGCGCTGCGGGTCACTTTGGTCGGGTCGACGACGCCGGCCGAAACCAGGTTTTCGTACTGCTCGGTACGGGCGTTGAAGCCGAAATCGCCTTCGCCGTTCTTGACCTTCTCGAGGACCACGGCGCCATCGGTCGTGCCGGTGTTGGCAACGATCTGGCGGAGCGGCTCTTCGAGGGCACGACGGATGATGTCGATACCGGTCTTCTGGTCTTCGTTGTCAGGCTTGGCATTGGCAAGACCCTTGATGGCACGGATCAGGGCGACGCCGCCACCGACCACGATGCCTTCCTGGACGGCTGCGCGGGTTGCGTGCAGGGCGTCTTCGACACGGGCTTTCTTCTCTTTCATCTCGACTTCGGTCGATGCGCCGATGTTGAGCACGGCGACGCCGCCGGAGAGCTTTGCCAGGCGTTCCTGCAGCTTCTCGGTGTCGTAGTCGGAGGTCGACTTATCGATCTGGCCCTTGATTTCGTTGATGCGGGCCTTGATCGAGTCCTGCTGGCCCTTGCCCTCGACGATGGTGGTGTTGTCCTTGTCGATGTTGACGCGGCCGGCCTGGCCGAGGTAGGCAACCGTGGCATTCTCGAGCTTGTAGCCCTTCTCTTCGGAGATCACGGTACCACCGGTGAGGATGGCGATATCCTCGAGCATGGCCTTGCGGCGGTCACCGAAGCCGGGAGCCTTCACGGCGGCGACTTTCAGCGTGCCGCGGAGCTTGTTGACCACGAGGGTCGCGAGAGCTTCGCCTTCGATGTCTTCGGCAATGATGAGCAGCGGACGGCCGGACTGGGCAGACTTCTCGAGGATCGGAAGCAGCTCTTTCATGTTGCCGATCTTCTTGTCGTGGATCAGGATGAGCGCTTCGTCGAGCTCGGCTTCCATGGTCTCCGGGTTGGTCACGAAGTACGGGGAGAGGTAACCGCGGTCGAACTGCATACCTTCGACAACCTTCAGCTCGGTGTCCATGCCCTTTGCCTCTTCGACGGTGATGACGCCGTCCTTGCCGACCTTCTCCATGGCCTCGGCAATCAGCTCGCCGATTTCAGGATCGTTGTTGGCGGAGATGGTGCCGACCTGGGCGATCTCCTTTTTGCCGGAGATGCTGCGGCTGATGCTGCGGAGCTCAAGGACGACTTCGCGGACTGCGCGGTCGATGCCCCTCTTCAGGTCGATCGGACGTGCGCCGGCGGCGACGTTCTTCAGGCCTTCACGGTAGATGGCCTGGGCGAGCACGGTTGCGGTGGTGGTACCGTCACCGGCGACATCGCTGGTCTTGGATGCCACTTCGCGCACCATCTGGGCGCCCATGTTCTCGATAGCATCGGCAAGCTCGATCTCCTTGGCGACGGTAACGCCGTCCTTGGTGGAGGTCGGGGCACCGAACTTCTTGTCGATAAGCACGTTGCGGCCGGCTGGGCCGAGGGTCACTTTCACAGCGTTGGCGAGTTTGTCTACGCCGACCTTGAGTTTGGCCCTGGCGTCGGAATCAAACAGGATATCTTTAGCGGTCATGGTAAAGTTTTCCTCTGTTAGGATGTTTTGAATACTGGAATGAATGGATTAGGCAAGGATCGCGAAGATGTCGGACTCGCGCATGATCAGATAGTCCTCGCTATCGACCTGGACTTCGGTGCCAGAGTACTTGCCGTACAGCACCTTGTCGCCAGCCTTGACCTGCATGGTGACGACCTGTCCTGCATCGGAAACCTTGCCGGGACCCACGGCGACGACTTCACCGTACATCGGCTTCTCTTTGCCGGTATCCGGGATGTACAGACCGCCCTTGGTCTTCTCTTCAGCCTGTGCGGCCTTAACAATAACTCGATCTGCTAATGGTTTCAAGTTCATTGTCT
>JAAXWQ010000020.1 GCA_013335115.1 Chlorobiaceae bacterium
GCTCAGAAAAGTGAATCAGGGGATGGCTGCCCAACAACGGAATAAGCCTCTTATCTAGCTATAATATATTATTTTAACAGGCTTTTTCCTTAAGGCTTCTTTTATGGAAAGCCCGACAGGCTGCTAGAGCAATAAGGAGTTCGTCAAGACCTGGTTGGGAAGAACCTTTAAGCGCCGCCATATACAAATAGAGTTAGTGAATAAACACATCTCCTCACACGAACAGTAATCATAGCAAATGAATCACATGCACACAAAAAATACTTTTGCATTACGCAGTATGCCATCCCCCCCCCCCGAACCTCCTATCTTATTTATTTACATAAACATATAAATATCGTTCAACATTTCCTCCTTGATAAAATAAAAATCAGGAAATGAGCAATCCGCGACGTCCCATCCCATCCCATCCCGCCCCAGGGTTCGGTTCGCGTCACCCTGCGCTACCCACATTCGACCCCTACCGGGGTCCGGGGATTCAAGCCCCGGGAAAGGAAAGCAAATCGAGATCCGGGAGCATTGTCATCATTCGACCCCCTAACGTGGTCTGGGGAGGCGGAAGAGCTACCCGTTTTTCCAGCGGTTGTGGAGCCAGAACCACTCTTCGGGGCAGCGGAGGATGTAGCCTTCGATGATTCGGGTGTAGCGCGAAGAGAGGGTCGCGATGTCCTCTTTACAGAACTTCAGGTCGGCGGTGTCGACTTCCGTCACTTCAACTTTGTACTTACCGTCGCTGCCGTGGCGGCACATGGCGACGAAAAGCGGGACCTGGGCCCTGAGGGCGAAGAAGGCCGCGCCGTGGAACACGGTCGCCCTGCGGCCGAGGAACTCGCCGAAGTTGGTGCCGCTCGGGTCCGACTGGTCGGCGAGGATGGCAAGGACGCCGCCCTCGCCGAGGAGCCGCAGCCCCTCGCGGACGGCATGGTCGTCGTACACGACGCTGTTGCCCCTCGAGGTGCGCAATCGGTTGATGGCCCGGTCGACGAGGATGTTGCTGAGCTCCTTGACGATGATGGTCATCGGCTTCACCAGCATGCCGGAGGCAAAAGCCAGGAGCTCCCAGTTGCCGTAATGGGCGGAGACCAGCACCGCGCCCTTGCGGCCGTTGTCGGTACCTTGCCAGAAGACCTCGGGGTTCTCGATGTCGACGAGCGCGGCCGCATCTTTCTTGTCCCGGATGAGCGGGAAGCGCAGGACGTCCAGCAGGGCGATGGCGACGTTCCTGTAGACCGTTGTGGCGATGGCGCGGATCTCATCAGGGGACTTCTCGGGAAAGCTGATGGCGAGATTGCCGTAGACCAGCTCGCGCCGAAGCTTGAGGAGATGGTGCAGGAGGTCGCCGATCAGGCTGGCGACGCGGCGAGCCTGGCGTTGGGTGAGCCGCCTGGCGACGACACCGATGAACAGCACCAGCCGGTAGGTCAGCCATGAGGAGGCCGATTTGAGCCACTGGCGGTCGCCGGCCCGCAACCACTCCCTGACGGTACTCATGGGGTGCGGAGGTTATGGGTGAGCGGAACTGGCATACGACTGGGGAATACGTTATGAGCGACTCGATAACAAGGTAAGAAACTGAGCCGGAGATGTGAAGGGAGAAACTTCGGGAAACTTCTCCTGAATTTGGGAGTTTGAATGTCTGGATTTTCTTCATGTTGCCCCGGGCTTCAGCCCGGGGTTTGGCCCCCCCCCACAAAAACGTCTTCCGGGCTTCAGCCCGGGATGTACATCGCGGCGTCGAATGAGAAGTAAGCGGCGGGGGCTGAAGCCCCCAAGAGGTTTTTTGGGGGAACCTGTCTCCCCCCGGGCTAAAGCCCGGGGCAATGAATGTAAGAGATGAATATCCGTCGTCCCGACTTGTCGGGATCTCCTGAATTTGGGATGGCTAAAGCCCGGGGCAATGAATGTAAGAGGGTGAATGTCCGTCGTCCCGACTTGTCGGGATCTCCTGAATTTGGGAGGTTGAATGTCTGGATTTTCTTCATGTTGCCCCGGGCTTTAGCCCGGGGTTTGGCCCTCCCACAAAACCTTCTTCCGGGCTTCAGCCCGGGATGTTCATCGCGGCGTCGAATGAGAAGTGAACTGCGGGGGCTGAAAGCCCCCAAGAGGTTTTTTGGGTGCCTGTTTCCCCCGGGCTAAAGCCCGGGGCAATGAATGTAAGAGGGTGAATGTCCGTCGTCCCGACTTGTCGGGGCTCCTGAATTTGGGAGGCTAAAGCCCGGGAACGCCGGGCTCCAGCTCGGCAATGGTGCCGAAGGCTCCGAATTGAAAAACCTGCCTCTTGCATCCAGCCTGACTGTCGATACCGTGTAACCGTTTATACCATATGCAATTGCAATAACCAGCAGCAAGAGGAGATGCCGAACTGGAGTTCGGCGCTCCCGGCAAGATGAGGAATCCTGGTGGGGGCGGCACGAGGGAATAATCTGCATTTTTTGTTATCTAACAGGAGGTTGTCCCCACAAAACTTTGACATGGCAAGATGAACTCGAAGCTGCTCACCAGGGAAGAAGCCCGTCGGCAAGTGCTCGGCTGGCAGGAGGAGGGACGGAGGGTCGTGTTCACGAACGGCTGCTTCGACATCCTGCACGCAGGGCATGTGCGCTACCTTGCGGCGGCCCGGGGGCTGGGCGAGGCGCTGGTGGTCGGGCTGAACAGCGATGCGTCGGTGCGGAGGCTGAAGGGGCCGAACCGGCCGGTGTGCTGCCAGGAGGACCGGGCCGAGGTGCTTGCCGCGCTGGGCGTGGTGGACGCCGTGGTGCTGTTCGACGAGGACACCCCGGAACAGCTGATCGGCACGCTGCTGCCTGATGTGCTGGTGAAGGGTGCCGACTGGGCGGTCGAGCAGATCGCCGGCTCCGCTGCGGTGCTCGCGCATGGAGGTTCGGTGCAGACCGTACCGCTGCTGGAAGGGCGCTCGACCTCCGGCGTGATCGAGGCTATCGTGAAACTCTACTGTTCGGGCGCTGCCAGTGGAAAGGGTTAGGACAATGGCCGACCACGGCAAGTTGATGGCGTGTAGGTTATTTGGTTATTTCATAAATTCACAATGGAACGGACAAACCCCATAAAGCAAGCTTTGTCATGCCAGAAATATCGAGGTTTTTCGGAATCATCATTCGAATGTTCTATGATGAGCATAACCCGCCGCATTTTCATGCGGAATTTCAGGGAAACAAGGCCGTGTTTGACTTTGTCGGGAACGTCTTGCTAGGAGATTTGCGTTCACGAACAGCGACGAAACTGGTAAGGGAATGGGTGGATCTTCGTGTTGCGGAACTGAATAAGGATTGGGGCTTGGCAAGGTCTGGCGAACAGCTTGAAACGATTCAGCCATTAGACTGATGGAGGCGACGATGTGGGAAATGAATGATATCGTAGAAATCCGCTATAGGGACGGGTATGTGTATCACATCGTCTTTGACGATGGTTCGAGAGGAGATGTGGATTTTTCGGAGTATCCTTCCAGAGGCCCTGTGTTTGAGCCGTTAAAGGATCGCGGTTTTTTTCAGAAAGCACGTATTGATGGCGGTACGATTTCCTGGCCCAATGGTGCTGATATCGCGCCAGAGTCCCTGTATGAGAAGGTTCGTCACTGATCAGCTGATCGATTCTGTTTCAAACCCTCGCCAGGCGGCGGGGGTTTTTGATTTCCTGATATTTTTTCAGCTGGAAGAATCGTGTTTTGTGCACTACCTTTGCTTAATGATCCAACGCCAATCCACAAGTCCTTTCGGAATGAACATTCCTCCCCGTATGGAGTTGCATCGGCAAAGCAACGAAGCCCGTGATATGGCCAAGGCGTGGCAGCAGACCGTGCCGCTGCTGGAGGGGCGATCGACCTCCGGCGTGATTGAGGCTATCGTGAAACTCTACTGCCCGGACGCTGCCGGTGGAAAGGGTTAGGACATACACCATCCGGCTGCTGGCGGCGTTCTCTGCGGGGCTGCTGGTGCTGGCGATCGTCGCGGCGGCGGTCGTCAACAGCGGGGCGTTCAATGTGATCGCCCGGCAGCGGCTCGCGGCATTGTTCAACGAGCAGTACCGTGGGCGGCTGCAGATACGGGAGGTGCGGCTGAACTTTCCGGACAGGGTCACGCTGGTCGCGCCTGCCATCTATGAAGAGAAGGTCGCCGATCCGGCGTTGTCGGCAAGCCGGGTTAGCGGCAGGTTCAATTTCCTTTCGCTGCTCAAGCCGAAGCTCACGACCCTTTCGTTCAATGATCTGGAGGTTGACGGGTTCCGGGGGCGCATCGTCGAGGCACCCGACGGCAAACTTAACATCGAACGAATCTTCACCGAGCGCGACCCGAACAAGCCGAAGACGATGGAGATTGAGCACGTCAGGTGCCGCCACGCTTCCTTCAGGAACGCGTCACTCTTCTATGCGCCGAAGGATGGGGAGCACTACGACATCCGCTCGCTTTACCTGGAAGCCTCACGCCTGCTGATCGGGGACAAGGAGCTGATGGGGGCGGTTTCGCGGCTGGAGTTTGCGATGCCCGACCGCGGGTTCAGGCTCAGGAAGGGTTCCGGCACGCTCTCCTTCTCGGAGGCGAGGAGCGAGGCAATCGGCCTCGACCTGCAGACCGACAGGAGCCGCGCCCAGCTCTCGCTCTCTTTCGACGGGCTCGACATCTTCTCGGGAATCACGCTGCGGAAGTTCTCGAACAGCCCGGCGTTCCTGCATGTGGAGTCGATCCAGCTGCATTCGGAGGAGATCAACCGGCTGAAGCTCCTTCCGGCGCTTCCGGACGGCATCTATACGATCAGGGGCGACGCCCGGGGCACGCTCGAGGAGCTGCACATCCTGCCGGTGGTGGCCGAGCACGACGGGAGCCGGGTCGCCTTCCAGGGTGAGCTCCTGAACCTCCCTGATCCGCAGAACTTTTCGTTCAAGCTGCAGTTCGACAAGTCGAGGATTTCGTCGGAGCTGCTCGGGAAGGTCGCCGGGAGCGACAACCTGAGGCGGCTGGCACGGGAGAGCGGCGGCATCGGGTTCAGCGGCATCGTGCAGGGCAAGCCGGAGCGGTGGCTCACCGACGTGGCCTTCGACACGAAGATCGGCAGCGGGTCGGTGGCCGTCGATGCCAAGCGGCTCGCCGAGGGGCGGTACCAGGCGGAGGGGACCTTCGCGCTGGAGAAGGCGTTGCCGAACCGCCTGCTCGGGATCGAAAAAGTCGACAGCGGATTTTCGGGCTCAGGCTCGTTCCTGAGTGCGTTCACGTCCGCCGGAGCCGTCGAATCAGCCCACCTCGAGGCTAAGGTGTCGAGCGCGTCCTGGCAGTTGCAGAAGGTCTCGGCCGGCTCGATCGTCATGGATTACAGCGGCAATATGCTCACGGCCAAGGCCGACCTGCAGAACACCGACGGCAGCGCCCTCGACATGACGGGATCGGTCGACCTGGCCACTCAGGGCGTGCCGGGCCCGTCGTACCGCGCCAGCGGCACCATGCGGAGGCTCGACCTGTCGAAAGCCGCCGGGTCCGGGGAGTTCACCACCAGCCTGAGCGGCACCTTCGACATCCGGGGCCAGGGCTTCGATCCCTCGTTGATGAACCTCCACGCCGACATGGTATTCACCCCGTCGTCGATCAACGACTTCGAGATTAGCGACCGGTCGACCGTTTCGCTGGGGATCGTGCAGTCGCCGGCATCCTCTTCGCTCAACCTGGCCAGCAGCTTCATGGACCTCACCCTGCAGGGCAACGCCTCCCTGGGACAGGTGCTCGGCACGGTCAGGCTTGCGTCGGCGTGCGTTTCGAGGGAGTTCGGCAACTCCGGCCCCGCTCCGGCGGCACTGCCGGCAACGCCGTTCGCGTTCGATTACCGCATGGCGGTCCGTGACGTCGCCCCGCTGGCCCCGCTGCTCGGGACGAGGGAGTTCCGGTTCCGGGGCACGGCTTCGGGCAGGGCAAGCTGGGCCGGCGGCGTGCTCTCGCTGGATGCGGACACCGGGATCGGCCGGCTCGAATCGGGCAAGTCCCTCGGCCTTGCCGACGCGGCGTTCAAGGGCACCCTTCGGTGCGGCCCGACGGGGATCTCCGCCGCATCCCTTTCCGGCACTGCGGGAACCGCGACGGTGGCGGGCAAAGAGCTGAAGTCGCTGCAGATCGGAGCCACCTACGCCAACGGCTTCTTGAACGCCTCGCTCGACCTTGCCGTGCCGCAGTACGAGGAGAAGCTTTCCGCTGTCATCCAGGCCCGGCGCAGCGGGCAGTTCTCGACCGTGACCTTCAGGAAGCTGGCGCTGTCGACGCCGAACGGCACCTGGCAGGCTTCGCCCGACG
Organism: Chlorobiaceae bacterium; assembly: GCA_013335115.1. GTDB lineage: Bacteria > Bacteroidota > Chlorobiia > Chlorobiales > Chlorobiaceae > Chlorobaculum. The sequence continues at coordinate 6,288 of JAAXWQ010000020.1, forward strand.
CGACTATCGACGTGGCGCCCAGCTACGTACGCTTCAACCGGCTGGGAATCTCGAAGGGGGGGCAGTCGGTCGAGTTCGATGGCCTGCTCAGCAGCTCACAGCCGGGAACCTTCCAGTGCAATCTCTCGAACATCGAGCTTGACGAGCTGAAACAGTTCCTGCTCGACCGGAGGCTCGACCTGCTCTCCGGGCGCGCCAACGCCAGGATCACGGTCAGCGGCAGCGCCGGCTCCAAGACCAGCTCGCTCGACCTGCGCGCCAGCGGGGTCGCCTACAACGAGCTCCGGTTCGGCAGCGTCCACCTCACGGCTGGCCATTCGGGCGACCGGCTCCGCTTCGATATCGAAAGCCGCAACCCGCAGGGGGCGGCCGGGCAGCAGAGCGTCAACACCATCACGGGCACGGGCACGGTGCCGCTCATCCTTGGCTTCTCGCCCTTCAGGCTGGAGGTTCCAGAACGCCGACCGTTGGACGTCACGTTCCACTCGGACGACCTCTCGGCGAAATTCCTCGTCTACGCCATCCCGCTCTTCGACGACGCCGAGGGCGTCATCCCCACCGATGTGCGCATTTCGGGCTCATTCCCCCGTCCTGAGGTCTTCCTGACCTCACAGCTGAACGACACGAGGCTCAGGGTCGAGCCCACCCAGGTGCCCTACTTCATCACCGGCCAGGTGAACGGCACACCGTCGAGGATCGACCTCGGAAGCCTCAAGATCAGGGACACCCTGCAGGGCAGGGGCACCATCAGCGGCATCGTCAGGCTCGACGGACTCGAGCCGAAATCGGTCGACCTCTCCGGCACCTGCAGGAACCTGCTAGTCTACAGCAAGAAGGACCGGAAGGACGACACCTCCTTCGGCACCATCCAGGGTTCGACCGACAGCTTCCGGTTCTCCGGCGACCTGTCGGCGCCGACGGCCGAGGGCGAGTTCAACATCACCGCGGCCGATTTCAGCATCTACAGGACGGGGTCGAACGAAAGCGCCAAATATATTGGCGTGGAGAAGTTCATCGAATTCGTGCCCCGCTACCCCTCCGCCAAACCGGCGAGCGTGGTGAAGGCCGCGCCCGCCCGTGCGCCCGAGTTCAATCAGGCCCTGCTTGACATCCTGCAGATCAGCCGGCTCCGGCTGACCAGCTACGTCCCGGTCCGCTTCAACGTGATTTTCGACCGCATCAGGGGCGAGCGGCTCGAGACCGCGGTCAGCAACATGTCGCTGAACATCGGCAAGGTCCGGCAGCGCTTCAACCTGTTCGGGTCGGTGGACATCGTGGGTGGCAAGTACACCTTCTCAAACTCCTACTTCGACCTCGAGAACGGCGGACGGGTCGCATGGAACAGCGAGGAGATCCGCAATGGGGCGCTCGAAAACCTTTACGGTGTCAAGCTCGTTTCGGCAAGCGACGTGCAGACCGGCGAGCGCGACAACGTCAAGCTGCTGCTGGCCATTGGCGGGACGATCAATGAGCCGAACGTCCGGATGGGCTATTACCTGAACGACGACATCCAGCCCTACGCATCAAGCAACTCGATCGGCCGCCAGTCGAGCCACATCGACCCGAACGCCGACCTGAACGTCATCTCCATGCTCCTGTCGCGCCAGTGGTACCTCCACCCGGAACGGCAGGGCCGCACCGGCAGCTTCGCGGTGTCGAGCGTGGGAGTGTCGGCCGGCACGGGCCTGCTGTCGTCGCAGATCTCCGGGCTCGTGCAGGGCCTGGCCGGGCTGGAGAGCTTCAACCTCAACATGGGTACCGACAGCAACGGCCAGCTGAGGGGAATAGAGCTCTATGTCGCCCTCCAGGTGCCCGGCACCGGCGGAAAAGTGCGGTTCATCGGCACCGGCAGTACCCCGACCGGCGGCACCGGAGGCAACACGGCGCTGAACACCTACGGCTCGTCGCAGAAGATCGAGTACCGGGTCAGCCCGAAAGTCTACGTCCAGGCCTATCGCTCCTACGGACAAAGCGGCAGCGAAGGCACCACGACCAACCTCCAGACCCCGACCGAGAACTGGGGTGCCAGCGTGGCCTACCGCGAACGGTTCCACACCTGGAACCAGTTCTGGCACCGCCTGTTCGGCGGCGGCAAAGGCAAGGAAAAGAAAGCCGAAGCCCCCGCGCCAGCACCCGCAATGGTGCCCACCCAACTCCCCCAGATGGAGCCCCGCCGGAGCAAGTAATTTCGATTTCTGTGAGCTCTCGGAAACTTCGGGGAGGGAAACTTCGGGGACGTTCATGAAAACGTTAACTTAGTTTTTCAAAGGAACAAGATTACCGGTCACGATACACTTTTGCCACGCAATGGTTCGTGTGTCGAGTTGGAGCTCAGCGCTCCCGGCAAGACGAGCCCGGAAAAAAACTGTGGCCCTTACTGACCATTATTTTCATACATTTACTGGTAATAACCTTCAATCATCGGGGCTGAACCGTGCTGACCGGCAAAAACATCATCCTTGGCGTCTGCGGGGGCATCGCCGCCTACAAGACGCCGCACCTCGTGCGTCTTTTCAAGAAGGCTGGGGCGAACGTGCAGGTGCTCGCGACGGCGTCGGCGCTGGAGTTCGTGAGCGAGCTCTCCCTCGCCACGGTTTCGCGCCGTCCGGTACTCCGCGACCTGTTCGAGCTGGAAGGGCCCGGGGATGACGACAAGACGATGCACATCACCCTCGGCGAGTGGGCAGACGCATTCGTGATTGCGCCGGCCACGGCCAATACGATCGCGAGGCTGTGCGCGGGGCTGTGCGACGACATGCTTTCGGTCTGCTTCATCACCCTTCGCCCGGACAAGCCGGTGCTCATCGCCCCAGCCATGGATGGGCACATGTACGGCTCGCCTTCGGTCCGGCGGAATCTGGCGGCGCTGGCTGCCCAAGGATGCCGACTCCTCGAGCCGGCAAGCGGCGAGCTCGCCTCGGGGCAATGCGGCCTTGGCAGAATGCCGGAGCCTGAAGCGATCGTCGAAGCCGTCGGGGAGATGCTTCGGCCGGCCCCCGCTTCGCCATTGAATGGGCTGAACGTGGTGGTAACCGCCGGCCCGACCCGTGAAAAGATCGATGGCGTGCGGTTCCTGTCGAACTACTCCTCGGGCAAGATGGGCTTTGCGGTCGCTCGCGAAGCCGCCCGGCGCGGGGCTGTCGTCCGGCTGGTGACTGGCCCGGTGAGCCTCGTCACGCCTGCCGGCGTCGAACGCATCGACGTGGAGAGTGCTGCGGAAATGCTGGAGGCGGCGAGCCGATTCTTCGGAACATGCGACCTCTTTATCGGTGCGGCGGCCGTGGCGGACTATCGCCCTGAAGCTCCGGTGCAGGGGAAAATCAAGAAGGACGATGCGGAGATGGAGCTTCGACTCGTGCGGAACCCCGATATCCTCGGCGAGTTTTCCGCCGGCAGGAGGCCGGGCCAGATCTCCGTGGGCTTCGCCCTCGAAACCGGGGGCGGGATCGGGTACGCCAGGGAGAAGCTCGAGCGAAAGAGGCTCGACCTCGTAGCGTTCAACGTCTACGACGGGGTGAGCACCGGATTCGAGGTCGACACGAATGCACTGACGCTGATCGACCGCGACGGCAATGTCACGGAGCTCCCGGTGATGCCGAAGGACGCCCTGGCCGGACAGCTGCTCGACTCCATCGAACAGCTGCTGCCCAGCCGATGAGCCAGGAGCCGCTTTTCGACATCCCCGGCGAACCTGCCCGCGACCTCGATACGGTCCGCAAAATAGCGATCGAGTGCCGGAAGTGCCGGCTCTCGGAAATGCGCCAGAACGTCGTCTTCGGGGAAGGCAATCCGCATGCGGGGCTGTTCGTCATCGGTGAAGCGCCCGGGGCCGATGAGGATGCCCAGGGACGGCCGTTCGTCGGGCGTTCTGGCCAGCTGCTCGACAAGATCCTCCTCGCCGTCGGGTTCGATCGCAAGGAGGTGTACATCGGCAACATCATCAAGTGCCGGCCCCCGGAGAACAGGAACCCGCTCGCTGACGAAATCGAGTGCTGCATGCCGTGGCTTGAGGAGCAGCTCGACATCGTCGCGCCGAAGATGCTGCTGCTCCTGGGCAGGGTCGCGGCGAACACGATACTCGGCATCAGCCTGTCGTTGGCGGCGATGCGGGGCAGGGTCATCCGATGGAAAGGGTTCGACTGCGTGGTCACCTACCACCCGGCGGCGCTCCTGAGGAACCCGAACTGGAAACGGCCCTGCTGGGAGGACGTGCAGATGATGCGGGCCCACTACGACAAGGTGTGCCCGAAATGATGAACCATGAAACGTGCAATAAGGGAAGAGAAGAGGCATGAAACCGCGTGAAGCACAGCTAGACCTCAGCAGGGACATCGATTTCAGCAAGGAGAGCCGGGTACCGCCCTACTCGCTGGAAGTCGAGCAGGAGGTGCTTGCCTGCGTGCTTCTGGAGGACGATCCGATCGAGCAGGTCATCCAGATCTTCGGCGACAACGGCGAGGCGGTATTCTACGAAAAACGGCACCAGCTCATCTTCCGCTCCATGATGCAGCTCTACCAGAAGCGCCAGGCCATCGACCTCATCACGGTGAGCGAGGAGCTGTCGAGGATCGGCGAGCTCGACAACATCGGCGGGCGCTCGTACCTGGGCGAGATTTCGGCGAAGGTGATCAGCGCGGCCAACATCGAGTACTACGCCCGGCTGGTCAAGGAGAAGTACCTCTACCGCCGCCTGATTTCGATATCCTCGCACATCTCGGGGGCGGCTTATGGCACCTCGATGGACATCTTCGACCTGGTCGAGAACGCGTCGCAGCAGTTCTTCAACATCTCGCAGGCGGGGGTCAAGAAAAAGGCCACGAGCATCAAGGACCTGCTCAAGACGGCCACCCGCATGATCGAGAACCTGAGTGCGTCGCAGTCTTCGGTTACGGGCATCGGGTCCGGCTTCTCGGAGCTGGACGCCTACACGGCGGGGTTCCAGCCCTCCGACATGATCATCATCGCAGCTCGCCCGTCCGCCGGCAAGACGGCATTCGCGCTCGCGCTGGCCCGCAACGCGGCGGTGGATTTCAAGACGCCGGTGCTCTTCTTCAGCCTCGAAATGGCCGAGATCCAGCTCGCGATGCGGCTCATGTGCGCCGAGGCGTACGTCGAGTCGCAGCTGGTCAGGAGGGGACAGATCACCTCCGAGATGATGGGCAAGATCATCAACAGCATGGACGCGCTCGCCGACGCGAAGCTTTTCATCGACGACACCCCCGGCATCTCGATCATGGAGCTGACCGCCAAGACCAGGCGCATGAAGCAGGAGCACGGCATCGGCATGGTGGTGGTGGACTACCTGCAGCTGGTCTCCCCGGTCAGGGACGGCAAATCCAACCGCGAGCAGGAGATCGCGCAGATTTCGCGATCGCTGAAGGCGCTGGCCAAGGAGCTGAACATTCCGATCATCGCGCTTGCCCAGCTCAACCGGTCGGTCGAGCAGCGGTCCGGCGACCGCAGGCCACAGCTGAGCGACCTCAGGGAGTCGGGCTCAATCGAGCAGGACGCCGACATGGTCATGTTCCTGTCGCGGCCGGAAATGTACGGCACCAAGAATTTTGAGGATGGCTCGTCGACCAAGGATATCGCCGAAGTCGTTATCGGCAAACAGCGAAACGGGCCGATCGGCAACCTCAGGCTGCTCTTCCTGAAGAACTACGGCCGGTTCCAGTCGACGGCCAACAGCTACCTTACCTCGGGCCCGGACCAGCAGTCGTCCCACGCAGGAGGCTCCCCGGAAGCGTTCTTGCCGGAACCGCCCCCGATCGATATGGATAGCTACATCAACAGTTCGGACGACGCACCCTTTTAGCCACCGCAAGCCATGACCTACAAGAAAATTTCGAAACAGGGCGCGGACCGGCTTGCGCCGGATGCCGCAAAAGCAGCCGACGAAGGGGACTCGCCCGGTATGGAGCAGCGCCATGTCGGGATAGGGACTTCGAAGGGGTTCGCGATCGGGCAGGCCTACGAACTGGTCAGGGAGACCATCGAACACGAGACACAGGAACTGAACACCTCCAACATCGAAGAGGAGGTCGAGCGGTTCCGCATCGCGCTGCACCGTTCCGAAAAAGAGCTGAAGAAGATCGAGCGCGTCACCACAAGGAAGATCGGCAAGCTCTATTCCGACCTCTTCCAGGCGCAGATCATGCTACTCAACGACCCCTCGCTGATCGGCGTCATCTCGCGCAGGATCCGGGCCGAGCTGAAGCCGGCGCAGCTGATCATCGAGCAGGAGTTCGAGAAGCACCTCAAGAACTTCATCAATTCCGACGACGTCTACTTCCGCGAACGGGCCGCAGACCTGCACGACATCAAGGACAGGATCATCCGTAACCTGCACGTGCGCAAGCTGCACTCCTGGGTGCCGGAGGGGGTGATCGTGGTCTCGCACCACCTCTCCCCTGCCGACATCATCCTGCTGAGCCGGAGCAACATCAAGGGATTCGCCACCGATACCGGCGGCAAGACTTCGCACATCTCCCTGATCTGCAAGTCGATGAACATCCCGATCGTGGTCGGGCTGGGGAGCTTCGCCCAGAAGGTCGAAACGGGAAACACCATCATCCTCGACAGCAGTGAGGGTGTGGTCATCACCGACCCGGCGGAAAAGACCATTGAAGAGTACCAGAAAAAGCGGGAGTCGGAACTGCGGCGCGAAGCCGATGACAGCATGCTGGCGCAGATGCACTCCAGCACCCGCTGCGGCGTGAAGATCTCGGTCTATTCGAACATCGACTTCAAGGAGGAGCTGGACCGGTTCGACGCGACCGGATCGGAGGGCGTCGGCCTGTTCCGGACCGAGAACCTCTTCCTCGACAGCATGAAGACGCCGACCGAGGCATTCCAGAGCGCCTATTACACCGAGATGGCTGAAATCCTCACGCCGAAGCCGCTGGTGATCCGCCTGTTCGACATCGGGGGCGACAAGCTGATCTACTCCCCTGTCAGGGAGCCGAACCCGAACCTCGGATGGCGGGGTATCAGGATTCTGATCGACGTGCCGGAGATCCTGCACTCACAGCTCCAGGCCGTCGTCAAGTCGAACACGCATGGCAACATCGACATCCTCCTGCCCATGATTTCTTCGATCGAGGAGATCGAGTTCATCAAGGTGGAGCTCGAGAAGCACTATTCGCAGATCAGTTACGAAAGCGACGAACCGATCGACAAGCCGGGGCTCGGCGCCATGATCGAAATGCCGTCCGCCGTGGAACTCATCGACGAGATCACCAAAATCGTCGACTTCATCAGCATCGGGACCAACGACCTCACCCAGTACACGCTGGCCGTGGACCGCAACAACCTCATTGTGCAGGACCTGTTCGAGAAGTTCCACCCGTCGATCATCCGCCAGCTCCACCGGGTCATCACCACAGCCCAGAAGAACCACTGCAAAGTCTCCATCTGCGGCGACATGGCATCGGACCCGCTCGCCCTGCCGTTCCTGCTCGGCTGCGGCCTGAGGGAGTTCAGCATGGTCAGTTCCGACATCCCCTCCATGAAGTCGCTCATCTCCCACTACTCCATCGCCGAGTGCGAAGAGCTCGCCACGCAGTGCCTGAAGCTCGACCGCGCATCAAAGGTCAAAGCCACCCTGGAAGAGTTCCGGAACCGGCACTGAGTCGCGGCCCACAACCCGCTGCATCGTCATTTCAGGGAAAAACTTCGGGGACGTTCCTGAAAACGTTAACTTAGTTTTTCAAAGCTATAAAATATTCAAAGTTCCGGCTTCTCCATTTTTTGCGCCGGACACTACGCGCTCCAACTGAAGAGGTAAACTGCGGGGGCTGAAGCCCTCCTGAATTTTGGTAAAGACTTGGCGCTCCCGGCAACAACAGGAAAGGGCACCGTTGCGGGTGCCCTTTCCTGTTGTTGTCTCCGTTCCGTCACTGCTGGCGGAAATCTTCGATCTTGGCGTTCTTCCGGACGGCGTTGAAGTATTCCGAGAAGAGCTGCTCCTGCTTGACCTTCATCAACTGGGGCATGATCTTGGCCTTTTCGGCGGCGGGGTCGACCCCATCTTCGAGCTTCCTGCCGGTTACCTGCACCAGGGCGTAGCCGCCGGAGCACTGCACGGGCGGGGAAAGGCGGTTCAGGGTCATGCCGGCGATGGCCTCGACCAGCTGGCGGTCCTGGCCGTAGCCTGCGATGAAGCCGTCCCTCCAACGGATTTCGTCGGAGGTGACCTTCCTCAGCGAGGGGTCTTTGGCGGCGATGGCGTCGAGGGTGGCACCCGGCGTTTTGGCCATCGAGGCGAGCCTGGCCTTCAGCGCCGCGCCCTTCTTCTCCGCCACGAGTTCGGCCGTAATCCTCTTCTGCAGGTCGGCGTCGAGCTGTCGGTATCCGGTATCGTTCTTCGAGGTGAGCTTCATCACGACGAAACCGGCCTCGGTCTCGATGATATCGGAGAGGTCATTCTCTTTGGCCTTGAAGGCGAATTTGCTGGCCTGGTCACTCAACCCGATCATCGGGATCATGCCCCCCTTGGTGAATTCGCCGGTCTTGCCGACCGCCATGCGTTCGAGGCGGGCCGCCTGGGTGAATCCCTTGGACTTGGCCTCTCCCTGGAAGAGCATGGCTTTCCTCTTGATCGACTCGCTCGTCAGGGACGATGCCTTGATCTGGCGGACAACTTCGGAGCAGACGATGCGCTTGTTGTCGAAGCCGTCGACCTTGATGATGTGCAGGCCGAACTGGGTCCTGACCGGGCCGATGACCTGGCCGGGTTTGGCTGAGAAGACCGCTGCGGAAAACTCGGGCACCATGCGGGCCTTGGTGAACCAGCCGACGCTGCCGCCGTTCTTCGCACTGCCGGGATCTTCGGAGTACTGCGCGGCGAGGGTCGCGAACGGCGTGCCTTTCTTGAGCTCCTCGTAAATGGAGGCCGCACGGACGAGGGCTCGCTGGAGGTCGGCCTGGTCGGCGGGGTTGCTGCGAATCAGGATGTGCGATGCACTGGCCACGGGTTCGCCCGCCGAGAGCGACTTGACCTTGATGAGGCGGTAGAAACCGCGGTCGGCGACCGGGCCGACGATCTTGCCTGGAGCGAGCTGCGAACCGAAGAGTGCGTTGCCGGCAGTCGGAGAGAAGTCGGCACGGGAAAGAGCTTCGTTGACGGCGTTGGGCCGGTCGCTCTGGACTTTCACGAACTCGCTGTCGCTTGGCGCGGAGGCGAACTGGGGCACGAGGGCATCGATCTCCTTCTTCACCTGGATGCTGTCCTGCGAGGAGGGCACCAGCGGGTAGAGCACGAATTCGGCGTTGCGGGTGGGCTCCTGCTTGAGCTGCTGCTTGTGGGCTTCGTACCACGTCTTGACCTCCTCAGGCTTGACCGGGAACTGGGCGTCGGTGCCAGCAGAGCTGAGCGGGAACGGGATGAAGGTGGCCGAGAACCGGGTGAGCTGGCGCTGGACGAGTTCGTCGACCTCGGGGTCGGTCACGAGCCCCATGGTCTTGAGGGCCGTGAGCAGCTTGTCGACCATCAGCTCGCGCTTGACGACCTCTTCGGCTTTCACCCAGAAGGCTTTGGCCTGCGGGTCGCGGCGCGCCTTTTCGAGCAGCGCCCGGTCGATGGCGCCGGTGCGCGGGTCGGTGAAGTTCTGGCGGATGATCATGGGCGGATTGAGTTCGCTGTTGACCGCGTCGATCACTTCGCGGTCCTGCACCGCGATGCCGTACTTCCTGAAAAGCCCTTCGACCAGCGCCTGGTCGACCACGATGTTCCATGCCTGCTCACGGAAGCTCATCTCGGCCTGGGGAGTGACTTCTGCGCCGGGGTTGCCCCTCATGAAATTCTGCCGCAGGCCGTTGTAGACCTCGTCGTACTGCACGGAGGTGATCGGCTGGCCGTCCACCTTCCCCACCTGGCCTCCCTTGCGGGCCGGGCCCGTGAAGTTCATGCCCCATTCGAAGACGATCAGCGCCAGAAACGCCCCGACAAGGACAAACAGGATGATATGCGTCTTGTCCCTCAATTTGCTCATGACAGCCATAATGTTCCCTCTCTTCTTGGTTCAGTCAGTAAAATTATCCCTGCATCCGGGAGCGCTTTGGCACTCCGGATATTCAACATCTTACATTCATGGCCCCGCGCTTCAGGCCGGGGTATCAGGCCAGCCTTCCCTGCCGCACAGCGGTACGAAAGCGAAACCGTGGAAAAACTCATGTTCGAACCGCTCGCCGACGCGCCTGATCACGGTCATCTGTTGGGAGCCAAGGTCGCCAATCGGCACGACCATCACGCCACCGTCGGCCAACTGGTGCAAAAGGGTCTCCGGTTCGTGCGGGGCAGCTGCCGTGATGACGATGCCGTCGAACGGCGCCTCCTCCGGCCATCCCAAGGTACCGTCCCCAAGCCGTCGCGCGACGGGGATGCCCTGGTTGTCCAATGCCCTGCCGGCCATTTCGTAGATCCCGGCGATTCGCTCGATGGTGAACACCCGGTATCCGAGCGCATCGAGGATCGCGGCCTGGAACCCCGAACCAGTGCCGATCTCGAGCACCTTGCCTGATGGGCAGCGCTCGACAAGCAGCGAAGTCATGTAAGCCACCGTGTACGGCTGCGAAATGGTCTGGCCGTAACCGATTGGCCAGGCACAGTCGTCGTACGCATAAGGACGGCTCGCCGCTTCGACGAACAGGTGGCGCTTGACCGTCATGAACGCATCGAGCACCCTGGGATTGCCGATGCCGTAGCACTTCAGCTGTTCGACCATCTCCCGGCGCTGCCGCGCCATGTTGCCGTCATTCCCCGTCAGACCCGACATTGCCGCCTTCCTTTTTCCCCATCCCCATGAACCGGTACCCTTCGCAATGGGTCGAAGCTTTGTACAGCCACGCTAATATTGCATCTTCCATAAAATAATGCAATTCCGCCTTATGCAGTTTACCACTTTCGGAAAGAATTCCCGAGAGGGCAGTTACTTGCTCCTGATCAACCTGCGTGACAGCGCGGGGATTTCGTTCGGGAGGTTCATGGGCGGCAGGGAGATCCGGCTCGACCAGGGGAGTTACCTCTACGTCGGATCGGCGCTCGGTTCCGGGCAAGGAGCCTACCCGCTCGCCAGCCGCCTGCTCCGCCATGCTTCGAGGAGCGCGGGCCGATCGCCGCACCAGCTGCGGGAGCGGTTGATGGCGCACTTCAAGGCTTTTGGGTTCGAGCCGAAGCGCGAGCGGCCTGAAAAAAAGCTGCACTGGCATATCGACTTCCTCCTCGACCTGCCAGAGGCGGAACTCGCCCACGTCGTTATGGTGGCGGGGCCGGCAAGGCTTGAACACCGCCTGGCGGAACTGGCCGCCTCGATGCCGGGCGTCTCGCCCGTCGCGGACCGACTCGGCGCGCAGGACGCCGCCTCAGGCACGCACCTGTTCAGGGTCGAAGATCCGGGGGATCTGCTGGAAAGGTTGAATACTGAAATCGCCATGCTCATTCGTGAAGCATGACGTAGTGCCGGGCTTGCCACCCGTCACGGCGCTTTCTCAAACAGGGCTTCCACAAAGCTGCGGCGGTCGAAGAGCTGGAGGTCGTCGAGCTTCTCCCCGACGCCGATGTACTTGACCGGCACGTTCAGCTCCCTCGATATCGAGAGGACGATACCGCCCTTCGAGGTGCCGTCGAGCTTGGTCATGACGAGCCCGGTGACATTGACGAACTTCGTGAACTCGCGCGCCTGCAGCACGGCGTTCTGCCCGGTGGTGCCGTCGAGCACCAGGAGCACCTCGTGCGGGGCTTCGGGCACCTTTTTCTTGGCGACGCGCATGATCTTGGCGAGCTCCTCCATCAGGTGGCTCTTGTTGTGCAGGCGGCCGGCCGTATCGACCAGTACCACGTCGTATCCTTTCGACACGGCCGAACTGACCGAGTCGAACACCACCGAGGCCGGGTCTGCGCCCTGCCCCTGGCCGATGATGGGCACGCCGGCACGTTCAGCCCAGATGTTGAGCTGCTCGAAGGCTGCTGCCCTGAAGGTGTCGGCGGCTGCGATCAGCACTTTCTTTCCGGCTTTCTGGTAGTTGTTGGCGAGCTTGGCCACGCTGGTGGTCTTGCCGGCGCCGTTGACCCCGACGATCATGATCACCCAGGGCTTCGCGGGCAGGGGGGCATCGTAATCGACCGGGTGTTCGTGACCCGATTCGGCGAGTAGCTTGCGGATCTCCTCCATGACCATTCCGTTCAGCTCTTCTTCAGAACGGTAGGTCTCCGATTTGGAGCGTTCCGTCACGGCTTCGACGATGTCAAGGGTGGTCTCGACGCCGACGTCGGCGGCCACCAGTACGTTCTCGAGCTCTTCGAGGAACTCGTCGTCCACCTCAGTCTTGCCCCTGGAGGCGAAGGAGAGCTTGTCGCGCAGCGAGTCGCGGGTCTTGCCGAGCCCCTCTTTCAGGCGCGTCAGCCCGAGCTTGTCAAAAAAACCCATGGAAATGAAAAATTATCTATGTTTGAGTGCAGCGTAAAGCCGGTTCGATCTAGGCATCGGGCATGATATCGCATGAACTTTAATGTACGCAATTCTATGTCTTTCAAACCCATTTCGGAGATCGGGGAATTCGGGCTGATCGAACGGTTGTCGAAGATCGTCGCGCCGAGCCTTGGCAACACCCCGGCACTCGTCGAAGGCATCGGGGACGACTGCGCCGTCTATCGAACCGGGGGGCCCTCGGTACAGGTCGCCACGACCGACCTTTTGGTCGAGCAGGTGCATTTCGACCTCCTGACCACGCCGATGCACCACCTCGGCAGCAAGGCGATCAGCGTGAACGTGTCGGACGTGTGCGCCATGAACGCCCTGCCGGAGTATGCCCTGGTTTCGATCGCCGTACCACGGAGCGTCCCGGTCGAGATGGTCGAGCAGCTCTACTCGGGTATGGCCCATGCCGCCTCACGCTATGGCCTGGCCATCGCCGGCGGCGACACCTCCTCGTCGCCCTCCGGCCTCGTCATTTCGGTGACCATGACCGGAAAGGTCGCCGAGGAGCGGCTCACGTTCAGGAAAGGCGCCCGGCCGGGGGACATGGTCTGCGTGTCGGGGAGGCTGGGCGGCTCGGCAGCGGGCTTGAAGCTGCTGATGCGCGAACGCGCCATCATGCTGGATCTGCTGCGGAACAATGAGCCTTACGACAAAGAGGTGATGGCCGAACTGCACGACTATTCCGAAGCGATCCGCTGCCACCTGCTTCCGGAAGCGCGAGTCGACCTGGTGCGGTTCTTCCATGAGTCGGGAATTGTGCCCACCTCGATGATCGACGTATCGGACGGCCTGACCTCGGACCTCCGCCACATCTGCCGGCGCTCGGGGGTCGGGGCGCATATCGACGAGGGGCGGATACCGATCCTGGCCGAGGCGAGGACGATCGCCGACGAGCTCCAGGACGACGCCCTGGCCTGGGCGCTTGCCGGCGGCGAGGACTACCAGCTGCTCTTCACCCTGCCGAAGGAGCGTTATGGCGACATCGAGGGGAACCGGGAGATCTCGGTCCTCGGCGAGATCATGCCTGAAGAGGAGGGCATGCTGCTCACGGACCTTTTCGGCATGACGATAGACCTCGACGAATCGACCGGCGGGTTCGACCACTTCGGCGGGGCGAACTGATCATCGTGAGCGTATCCGGGAAACCAAATCGAAATCGTGATCGAAATCGAGAATACGATAAACGCGCAATCGATTTCGATGGCGATGAATAGGGAGCCGAACCCGTTTGTGTCTTCCCTTTCAAGATGCTAAATTAAGCCTCTTGTCAGTCATGACGCTTGCCGAAGTGGCGGAACTGGTAGACGCCCGGGACTTAAAATCCCGTGTTCAGCAATGGACGTGCGGGTTCGAGCCCCGCCTTCGGTACCCCATCCATCATGTCAAACACCTATCGAGCATGAGTACAGAGCCCACGAAGATCCTCCTCACCGAGGACGAAATGCCCCGCCAATGGTACAACATCCAGGCAGACCTCCCCATGATGCCGCCGCCGCTCGGGCCGGATGGTAAGCCGATAGGACCCGATGACCTCGCGAGGGTCTTTCCGATGAACCTGATCGAGCAGGAGGTCAGCACCGAGCGATGGATCGACATTCCCGAAGAGGTGCTCGGCATCCTCAAGCTCTGGCGCCCCTCCCCGCTGTACCGTGCCCGCAGGCTCGAGGCGGCGCTCGGCACCCCGGCGAAGATCTTCTACAAGAACGAAGGCGTTTCGCCGGCCGGCAGCCACAAGCCCAATACGGCCGTGCCGCAGGCGTGGTACAACAAGCAGTTCGGCATTAAGTACCTGACCACCGAAACCGGCGCCGGCCAGTGGGGCAGCGCGCTGGCCATGAGCTGCAAACTGATCGGCATCCAGTGCAAGGTGTTCATGGTACGTATCAGCTTCGACCAGAAGCCGTTCCGCAAGGCCATGATGAGGACCTGGGGCGCAGAGTGCATCGGGAGCCCCAGCATGGAGACCAGGATCGGGCGCAAGATCCTCGAGGAGACCCCGGACACTCCCGGAAGCCTCGGCATCGCCATCAGCGAAGCGATCGAACAGGCGGTCGAGCGTGAAGACACCCGCTACGCCCTCGGCAGCGTGCTGAACCACGTGATGCTGCACCAGACCATCATCGGGCTTGAGGCGAAAAAGCAGTTCGACAAGATCGGCCTCTATCCCGACGTCGTCATCGGCTGCGCCGGCGGCGGTTCGAACTTCGCGGGCATCAGCTTCCCGTTCCTGCACGACAAGATCAACGGCAGGGACGTCCAGGTCATCGCGACCGAACCGGAAGCATGCCCGACGCTGACCCGTGCGCCGTACGTCTACGACTCGGGCGACGTCGCCAAGATGACCCCGCTACTGCCGATGCACAGCCTCGGCCACCAGTTCATCCCCTCAGCCATCCACGCCGGCGGGCTTCGCTACCACGGCATGGCGCCGCTGGTCAGCCACACCAAGCAGCTCGGCCTGATCGAAGCCACCGCCGTCGGGCAGACCGAATGCTACGAAGCAGCCCTGATGTTCGCCCACACCGAAGGCTTCATCCCGGCGCCTGAAACCTCGCACGCCATCGCCCAGACGATCCGCGAGGCCAGGAAAGCAAAGGAGGAGGGCAAGGAGAAGGTGATCCTCATGAACTGGTCGGGGCACGGGCTCATGGACCTGCAGGGTTACGAAGCGTTCCTCGACGGCAGGATCAGCGACTACGCCCTCCCCGAGGAGATGCTGCAGCGCTCGCTCGCCTCGCTCGAAGGCCACCCGCCGGTGCGGTGAGGGGGTAGATCTTCCCCGGTCGGAAGGAGAGGGGACGTTGATGACTCCTGGCACAAACTCTGGAGTTTGTGCCAGGAGTC
>JAAXWQ010000029.1:0-571 GCA_013335115.1 Chlorobiaceae bacterium
GATTTGTAATAAAAGCCGCCGTAATAATCCTGTTTAACCGATTCCCGTTTTATCCAGCATGATTACTCCTAAAGATACCCTTCTTCTCGTCATTGACGTACAGGGCAAGCTTGCCGCTTCGGTGTTCCAGTCGGACCGTGTTGAAAAGAACATCAGTAAACTGGCAAGGGCCTGCAAGATCCTCGGTGTTCCTGTTTTGCTTACCGAGCAGTACCCGAAAGGGCTTGGCCATACGCTCGATTCCGTCAGGGAGGCCATAGGCGACGAGCAGCCCTTTGAAAAGCTCTCGTTCAGTTGCTGCGGAAACGATCAGTTCATGAAGCGGCTCCGGTCCCTCGGTCGCATCAACATCCTCGTCGTCGGCATGGAGACCCATGTCTGCGTCTACCAGACCTGTGTGGAATTGCTTGAATTCGGATACACCGTGCACCTGGTCACCGATGCCGTCTCCTCGAGAAGCGAAGATAACCGCAAGGTCGGGATTCGCTCAATCAAGAGGGCCGGGGGCGTTTCCACCAGCACTGAGATGGCCATCTTCGAACTGCTGCGAATTGCCGAAGGCGATACCTTC
>JAAXWQ010000029.1:581-1556 GCA_013335115.1 Chlorobiaceae bacterium
GGCACGGATGACGGAGAGAAGCCGCTCCTCGAGCAGCGCCGTTCCGTCGGGGAATTGCGGTTCGATGGTGAGGTAGCGGCAACCGGCGGCAGCAAGCATTCCGGCGAGCTGCGGGTCGTCCTTGATCCGGTACCAGTCTTTCTCTGTTGTGACCGGCACGAGGCTTTGCCGGGCCGATTCAGAGACAATCATTTTTACCGATGTTTCCGTGTAGGGCTCGTGGTCGCGGAAAAACCTCGATGCGACCACATCGACTCCCGCATCACAGAGGCTGTGCATGAATCCATCCGGGGCACCAATGCCGGCAAAGGCCAGTGCACGGACCTTATCATCATGAACATCCGTACCTGCCGACTCATCCGCTTTCCCCGCTGAAACGAGTTTTCCGGGCCGGATTTTGGACCGGAGCACCGGTTTGCCTGTTTTCTTCAGCGTTTCAAACATGGCTGCTGCTTTTCGTTCATCGGTGATCTTGCCGAGGATGATCAGGTCCGCACGCCGGAGCCCCTGCATGGGTTCGCGCAGGCGTCCTTCGGGCAGCATGGCGTTTTCTTCGAGAGGCTCCCCGGCATTGACCACCACAATATCCAGATCCCTTGCAATTTTTCGGTGCTGGAAGGCATCGTCGAGTATGATCACATCCGGCAACCGATCGGCGAACCGGCGCATGAGGAACTCGACCCCCTCCTGCCGTTTCTCGGCAACAATGACGATTGAGGCGGGGTTCCGGGCGGCGAGCATGACGGTTTCGTCGCCGCCGTCGCGGCTGCCGAGCAGGATGCTACGTCCGTCGGAAACGAGTTGCACCCCTCTGGTTTTTCGCCCATAGCCTCTCGAAATGATGGCGGTGTTGACTCCCGATGCCTGGTAGAATTTGACGATCCAGTCGACCAGCGGAGTCTTGCCGGTGCCGCCACTGGTGATGTTGCCGACCGAGACCACCGGTATCGGCGAGCGCCACGCTTTCAGGATGCC
>JAAXWQ010000006.1 GCA_013335115.1 Chlorobiaceae bacterium
CATGGCGTTACCGGGTACCAGAAGGTGCCTTAGCCGAGGCTTGAGCCGTGTGCGGTGAAAGTCGCATGCACGGTTCTTAGGGGACGGTGGCGCAGCAATGCGCTGCCGTTACCCGACAAATCTACACTTGACCATCTTGAGCTTGTACACCGGAACCGTGACCAGATTGCTTTGTTTATGTTTCATGATAATGATGGTTAGGAGATGATGAGGGAGTGGTCACGGAAGCTGAAAAAGCTTCCCGTGCTACCAATGATGACGTGGTCAAGGATTTGCACATCCATGAGCTTTCCTGCATCCACCAGTGTCTGGGTGACCTGTTTATCGGCATTGCTTGGATTAACGTCACCAGAGGGATGGTTGTGGGCAATGATCAGGGAATGGGCATTGGCAAGGAGCGCACCCTTGAAGACTTCACGAGGATGCACAAGGGATGCGTTCAATGTCCCTTTGCTGATCATCTCCGTACCAATGACCTGATTCTTGGTATTCATGTACAGGGCATGGAACTCCTCCGTAGCCTGTTCATGGAATCCAATGCTTTGCAGGAAATCGGAGATCATCCTGGCACTGGTGATCCGTTCACCGTTGTAATGCAATCGGGATTCGGTTACCAGCTTGACATGGTAACGGGGAATTACCTGGTGATCCTCATGTGCATTGATGAACAGTGGTAAGGTAGCTGATGCTGTCATGGTGGTTCAGGATTAAGGTTCAGAAATGCAGCTCCTGAGATGAGAGGTGGACATTAGCGTGGGATCGAAAGAATAGCGGACCTGGTCATGGAGACGCCATGTTCAGGCATTAAGTCTCGGCGAGAAAAAAACGAGGATGAGAGAGCAGAGCCGGGGAGTTTTCTCCCTCAGATTAGATGGGTGGCCTTTGCATGGGAGGTTCACGATGGCAGAAAAATCGGCGGCGTAAATTTTTTTGGGAAAATATTTCAGCGGAAAATGTAACGGCTTCAGTGCATGCCGGACTGTGATAATACTATCCCTGATACCTTGATGATTGGGGTGCCGATTACCTTGTGGAATCCGTTTTCCACAGCATGACCACGATGGGGGAATGGGCTATGGTATTGTCTGTTCAGTATTGAGGGGTAAAAAAGCCCCCCATACTTGGTGAGGTATGGGGGACTGTATGAGGTATGTCGGCACCTTCGGCACGTAGATCCGCATGGTTATTGATTATAGGTGTACAAGGTGCCGACGTCGTTTTCGCCGCACTCGCCGATTTTAGCTGAAGTTGTGCCAGTCTATTACGATAGGGGGCGATTTTCCGGCGAACCTCGGACACGATTTCCGGAGAATGTTGAACAAGTATTCATGATGAATTTATGGATTTGCTGCTCATGAGATTTCTGAAAACCATGCGGTACGACAGGGTTGTCACGGAACAGCTGTTTTCGTTGCAGCCATTAGAAATGGCGTCGGCACCTTGTACACCTTTAGCCGCATGGATAAAGGATATACCTGCCGAAGGTGCCGATACCGATTACCGTTTTTAGAGCAGTTTCACGATTTTCATCTCCTGCCCCGATGATGATTTCTCATCATGCACGCTCAAGAGCCCAATGTCCTGACCAGCTTCCAGTAGTTTTTGAAAATATCCTGCCGGAAGTTTCCCCATACGCTTCTGAAGCTCTCTCGCATTGAGCCAGCCACGGTTTTCACGCAGGATGCGTACGGCTTTAGGCAGTTTCTGGGCGTATGGATTCATCTGGAAATTCTGCTTGATCAAATACGCGATGACTCGCAAGTAGTAGGTTGTCGCAGCAATGGCCTGCGTCATCGTCTCCCCTGTGATGAAGAGCCGGTTTTCATTCCACTCCTCTTCCTCTACCGCGATCTTTACCGTTTCGTAGATCATGGCGATCTTGAATTTTACGACGTCAAGCCTTCCTTGATAGGACGTGAGGAGACCAGCCAGATTAGGTTCACTCAGGTGCAGAGCGTCAAGAAACGCATGCTCCTGCTCGAATGATTTCTGGTATGCGAGCTTCGCCTCACTTGAGAGCTGGAAGCCCATTTCTGCATCGCTGATGACTTCTGCCACATTAATGACAGCATCGATCATGTTGATGAGGCGCTCCTCTTCTTCAACTGATGGCGGCTGAATTTCAATGAGTGACTTCGGTTCACTCGTTTTTTCTGGCACAGCGACAAACAGGAACCGTTGCAGGAACCCGCTGTGCTTGTCGTCTTCGGAAATCTTCTTGCCGAACTGCGCCATCGTGATGCCGCCAAAAATCGACAGGCAAGGGTTGTCGATGACAGAGAACTCTTTTTTTAGCTGCCGCTTGTAACGGTTTCCGTCATAGACGTCGATGACGAAGCTCTGAAAGTCCTTGTTGAACTCCTTCTTCATGTTGTCGAGGAAGGTAGCCAACTCGGAGTAACAAGCGATTCCGGAGTTCATCACCTGTTTTGTCTCGTTTCCTTGCGGTTCTCGCATGGCTTCGATCATTCCTTCCAGACTTCCACTGTCTGGCATTATTAGGTTCAACCCTCGTCGCCGCTCAAGCTCCCTTAGACAATGCACGGTAAAGGATACCGCCGTGGACTTCCGGCTGACGGTACTGCCTGCAAGCAGTAGCATATAAAGGTTCGGCTTGACTCGTTGACGCCCTATTTGGCAGTGGACCTTGTTGCCGATAGCCGCAACCATCGTCATCAGCACACTGCTGAAGAGGAATGCCTTCGGGGCATCGCTCATGGTCTGATAATATGAGATAACCCAGGCGAACAGCTCCAGAGGAATTGCTTCCTCTGGGATCTCTGGGTTGCTGAGAAAATCATTGCTGGACAGCAATGCCCCTTCGTTGGGGGTTTCTGATGTACTCATATAGCACTCCTTTCCGCCGGTGTTGACGGGTTTGAGGCCATGTAGGCATCAAGGTCAAAACGCCGGAAACACAACTTGCCCCTGTTTGGCCTAGTGTAGGGGATTTTACCGGATTTGGCCAGCCGATAAAGAGTACTTCTCGATCTACCTATATAGGCAGCGGCCTGTATGGTGTCTAGAAATGGTTGCGAGAGTACCCTGAGGGTGCTCATCTCATGTTGGAATGCGAGTATGATGCTCTCGCTGGCTATTGTATGTGAAACCATATTGATAATGATTTATTGGTTAAAAAAGCTGACCGCCGGCACATGCCTGCGCACAACGTCAATACCAATAAACCATTATCATGACTTCTTTTATCCCGTACTAGGACTTTCTCAACCAATCAACCTTTTTATCAACCGTATGGTTGATTGGATCAACCATTTTCCTGCCGAAGTCGGTCTACGGCTCTAGAGATGTCGGATTTTCGTGATTTGTAATGGTGCCTCCTTGCGCATTCTGGAGTCACTCCAAGAAACCGTGCGAGAATATCGAGCTTGATCTCGTAAAGCTTTTTGTCTTTGGTGCGAGTCCGTCTAAGTTCGTCTTGAGTCTGAGTGTCAAGCTTCTTGAACTCCAGATAGGCGAATTCCAACAAAGAGGTACAAGCCATATTTTCTCCGGGACCTTCAGCTACTGGCGCTTGCTGGGTCATCGATGAGGCATTGTATTTCCGCAACCATTTTTCAAGGACGTTGATGAACAGCCAGTACATGTAGGCCATACGGCTGGCGCCCATTGAAACAGAATGAGACACAGCATACTCGTCCTGAACTCTATCCAAAAGTTGCTCGATGTATGATCGCGCTGTTTCAGGATTTTCTTTGTCGAGCAGATTCAGGGCGTCTCTCAAAAAGACGGCGACAAGGGTGTTCGCCTGCCGTTGATTCCTCTCGTATTTCTTTTGAATCTTGTGCTTTTCCGGAGAAAATGGCGCACTCGTATCAGGATCTTTTTCATAGTAAGCTCTCATGGTTTCCAAGAGCTTAATGGCCATTTTGAGCCAATCCTTGTTTTTCTGGAACCCTTGATATGCATCCTTTGCTTCTTGCTGGAACCTTTCGACGTATTGAGCGAGATATTCATCGATGAGGGCATCTCCCGTAAGAAAATCTTCAAGATCCAAGTCATAAGGACAATCCCCATCAGCAACGAGACTAATCTCCTCGGGAAGCACCACCTGTTGCTGTTCTTTATCGGGATTGGAATTCTGCTGGTCTTCGGGAAGGGAGCCTTGCTGAGGGTATTGGGTGTCGATCATAACAGACGAGGGTTGCTGTTGCCGATGACTAAGGAAGGTGGAGAAATTAAGCCGGTATCTGCTCGCAGGGCGAAGCCTCATCAAAAGGTACGCATTTTCAACATCCAATAGCACTTGGTGGGTATAATCTGTGCCTATAGAGCTTCCCGATTGGCTCAAGAATTTCGAAAAACCTTGTTATGAAATCGTTTGAGAGCGAAGACTTCAGAGTGCCCAGGCTTCGTCATGTTCTTGCTCCTGAGGGGCTGCGAGAGGGGGGGGCTGACGTGACCGAGTGTCATTGTGAACATCCTTGTCGATATTGCGGTGATTACTATAGAGAATAGGGGTGAAATTACCTTGCAAAGTATCCCTCAAATGCCATATAATGTATCCCTCAAAATTAATGTATCGCGTTTCTATTGCTATTAAGATGTTATTAAGTAATAAGTTAATGTGTTTTGGGTGGTCTGACTCTTAATCAGTGGGTCCAAGGTTCGAATCCTTGCGAGTGCACCATATAAAATAAGGACTTACAGGCATTGAGCTGTAGGTCCTTATTTATTTCCAGTCGGTTTTCCTCGCCTGGTTGCATGATGCAATCAAGAGTTTCCGGAGATCGGTCTGCGTTGATGGCCGGCGATGGTCATTGGTTATGTGCAAGCCAGGAATCCCTCATTGAACTCGACAAATCCTTCAGGTGCGGGCTCGGCAAATGGCAATGCAAGAAACACTTCCTGAGGAATTCCCTGATGGATCAGTTTTGGCAGATTATGAAAGCCGAACCTGATGTAATAATTCGGGTCGCCCACAAGGGCACAACCGTTGCCGCCCATCTCTTTTATGTAATCCATCCCGGCACGCATGAGCGATGACCCAAATCCTCTCCGTTGAAATTCGGGTGCTACTGAAAGAGGGCCAATTCCGTACCATGCGTTCGTTCCATCCGATATCGTAACCGGAGAAAACGCGATATGGCCGACAATCCGGCCGTCAAGTTCGGCGACAAGCGAAAGACTCAGTGCGCCAGAGGTTCTCAGCGCTTTTACGATGTACTGCTCTGTTTGCCGGCTGATCGGGTGATGTTCAAATGCTGATCGGGTCACCTGATCGATAGCATTGATATCACGCGGTTCTTCTTTTCTGATCCTGATCATACATAATCCTTTTTGTTGCTTTTTATTACCGATCGATGGTGTCTACCGGAGTTCCGATCCTGTTTTCGCTTTTCGGCATGGAACAGTTCGAGTTCGTAGACTTCTGGCAAATTAGTCATTCGGCCCGGAATATCCGGTATCATTGCATTACTGCCACCGAGGCTTGAGTCTGGTAATAATACCGTAAAATGTGGTCAGAAAATCGGGGTGCACTCCACGAGCACTGGTCATATTTTCTTAATCTGCCTGTCGTTCCTGGAAGCACTTGTGGATTATTTTCATCTCTTGCCGAAAGAATCGCCCGCGGAAAACGTATACACTGATGTGGACAGGACAACGCGCGTTCTTCCTATTGCAGATGACCACTATCAGGAATAAAAGTTTTTAACGTAAAGCGAGGCACTTATGAAAAAACAGATTTTGTTCGCGATCGGTATTGCCGGTCTGTTCGCCGGCCAACCGTCTGGTGATGCGCAGGCGGATGTTCGTGTGGGGGTAAACGTGCCCGGTGGGCCCAGTTTCTTTTTCTCCGACCGGCCGGATTTCATCCACCTTCGTGACCGAGGCTATTCGGTATCCTATGGTTCTCCTTATGATGTAATCTACTACGGCAACTCCTACTTCCTCTTTCAAGATGGCAGTTGGTACCGTGCACACGACTACAGGGGACCCTGGGGTCGGGTGAGGAATTTCGAGATTCCTCCCCAGATCAGGCGGCATCGCATCGAGGATATCCGCCGGTTCCGCGACATGGAATACCGCAGGCACGACCGCCGGTTCTGGGATAACCGGTTCAGGCGCGACCGTGACGAGTGGCGCGGCCGTGATACGCGTCGCGAACGTTTCGATGACCGTCGTGGCCCCGATGATCGTAGAGGTCCGGATGATCGTAGAGGTCCTGATGATCGCAGAGGGCCCGATGATCGCCGGGGTCCAGGCTTCGACAGGAGATAATCAGGTAATAGGGTAAGTCTGCAGGGCGTCGGTATCGGTTTCCTGCATGTCCTTGCAAAGCCCGGTCGTTGACGCCCGGGCTTTGTGCAATCAATAAAACAGGAGTGTTCGTATGGTTCAGGAATGGTACCATTCATGGTTCTGGTCCTTTTCGTCCCCGGTGCTCGCGTTTGTCTTGACCGTGCTGCTCTGGGTGGTCTATTTCATCCCGTCGATCGTCGCCGTCAAGCGGAACCATCGCAGTAAGGGCGGGATCATGGCGCTGAACCTCCTGCTCGGCTGGACCTTCATCGGGTGGATCGGCGCCCTGGTATGGTCACTCTCATGGCCTGGTCGTGACTGATCCTCAATGTCGGTCCTGTAGTGGTAACGGAAATATTAATTGAAAGAATGTGTTAAATGCCGTCGTAGTAATGAATGGACGGTGTGGCCATCTCGGCCCCACCGAATTCAACAAAAGGACAACGATGAAAAAGAAAATGACTTACGGTGTTATCGCGGCTATGGCGATGAGTGGTGTCTTCGGTGGCGTCTCTTTTGCGGCTGATGCCGTAACTCCGAAACCGGCAGCAACGGCTCCCGCAGTTGAAAAGAAAGTGGAGCCAAAGGCCGAGATGAAAGTCGAGAAAAAGACTACGAAGAAAGTGAAGAAAGTATCGAAGACGGTTGAAAAAAAGAGTGAAGCCAAGCCCGAGGTAAAACCTGTGGCCAAACCCGAAGCCAAACCCGAAGCCAAACCCGAAGCCAAACCTGCAGTCAAGCCTATAGAGGGCAAGTAAATGATTACTGCGGATCGTATCTGCAGCTGTTTTCCTGAAAATCCCCTTCGATGCAAGGGGATTTTCTTTTTGTGCAGGCTATCGTCAGGCTTCCGGCTCACCATGCCCCGCAGTTGAGGACAGGATGTTGTGCAATCCCACATGCTGTCATAAATTCTAAACGATGCAAGGGGCATCATTACATAACCGGAGGGGAACATGTATCCTGTCAACATGGAACGGCAAAAGCATATCCGGCAAAGCAGATGGATGCTGCTGCTCATCATCCTGTCGTTTTACTGCGCTGTACCGGCAATCGCCGGCGGCACCACGCTGAAGGTCCTTTTCACGCACGACCTGCACTCATATCTCTCGCCACATCATGAATCCGGTCCTGATGGCCGCGTCCTCGATGTCGGCGGTTTCGCCCGCATGGCCGGTGCGGTCGACGATGAACGCAAGGGGCTGGGTGACGGTGTCCTGCTCCTTGACGCCGGCGACTTCGCCGAAGGGACCCTTTTCCATACGGTGTTTTCAGATGAGGCGCTTGAGCTGCGGCTGATGGGGGCGCTTGGCTACGATGCCGTCACCTTCGGCAACCACGATTTTGATTTCTACCCGTCGGGCCTGGCCGCGATGCTTCGAACGGCCCGATCGAAAGCAGCCCGTCTTCCCTCGCTGGTGCTGGCCAACCTCCGGTTCAGCGCGAACGATCCCCGCGACGCAGGGCTGAAAAATGCCTTCAGGGAGTACCCGGTCCGCGACTATGTGGTGCTTGAACGCAATGGGCTTCGTATCGGCGTTTTCGGCCTGCTTGGCAAGGATGCCGCCGAAGACAGCCCTTTTGCGGCTCCCCTCGGTTTCGTCGATCCGGTCGAGGCGGCCAAACCGGTCGTCCGGCTCCTGAAGGAGCGTGAAAAGGTGGATCTGGTCGTTTGCCTGTCGCATGGCGGAACCAGTCCGGTCCGGTCGCATTCCGAAGATGAGAAGCTTGCGGCCGCAGTGCCCGGCATCGACCTTATCATCAGCGGTCATACGCATACGATCCTTCCGAAACCCAAGGTCGTGGGCAACACCATCATCGTTTCTTCCGGCCCCTACGGCGCCCGCCTTGGCGTCCTCAGCCTTCGGGTGGATAAAGGAGGCCGCGTCGCCGTCACCGGCTACCGCCTGCGGACGATCGACGCAGGAGTCCCGGAAGATCCCGGGATCGCCAGGCAGGTCGCCGGTTTCCAGGATATTGTCGAGCGTCGGTACCTTTCCCATTTCGGTTATCGTTTCGACCAGGTGCTCGCGAACATTCCCTTCGACGCTCCGACACTGAATCAACTGTACTTGCATCCCGGTGAAAACGGCCTTGGCAACCTGGTCACCGATGCTTACCGTTTTGCTGTCAAACGTGCCGAAGGCGAACACTATCGGCGGGTGGACGCCGCCATTGATGTGCTGGGCTGCATCCGTTCGCCGCTGCTGCGTGGCGACGTCACCACCGAGGATGCCTTCCAGACCGCTTCGCTCGGCCCCGTGCAGCAAGGATACTGCGGCAACACCCTGGTTGCTCCTTACGTGACGGGGGAGGAGCTGAAGAGCCTCCTCGAGGTCGAAACATCCCTGGCCCCCATGAAGAAGGACGGCCATCTGAGCGTTTCCGGTATCCGCTTCGGTTACAATCCCAACAGGATGTTGTTTGACCGGGTGACCTCGGTTGAACTGCAGGGTGACGATGGCAGCTTCACCACCGTGCAGGATGGCCGCCTCTATCGCGTCGTGGTCAACTCTTACCTGGCACGTCTGGTCGGCCTCATCAGCACAAAGTCCCATGGTATCATCAAGGTCGCCTTCAGGGACGCACAAGGCAACCTCGCCACGAACCTTGACCAGCTGATCGTGCAGGACGGCGACGAAGCTCTCCGGGAGTGGGTCGCCCTGGCCCGCTACCTCTCGTCGTTTCCCGTACGCGACGGCCGGCCGGAAGTGCCCGAAAGGTATGCGCGGGCAGAAGGAAGGATCGTTGTTGCGGCTTCGTGGAATCCTGTCGACCTCGTTGCAGGAGGTAACTGGCTGACCTGGAGCGCTTTCGCCCTGGTCGTCGCTATCCTCACCTTGTGCGCATTTGGCTTCAGCAAACTCTTTAGCCGCTTCGGAAGACGGATCAATGGCTGATACCGTTCGATGACTGATTGGCAGGGAATGTTGGCGACGATCTTTGTTGGGGGCGTAAGTTAACGTTTTCAGGAACGTCCCCAAAGTTGATGCAACTTTTTGCGGCTGGGTCCTATTATGGAAATGTTGGGTAGTCATATGTTTCTGTCTCCCCCTGTATGGTTAACACTCCGTACCGCTCTGGCAAAGGGCTGTTAACCTGTTTATTTGTAACGACACGAATGAATAAACGGGGACGAAAATGAAAAAGATCCAGTTACTGATCGGCATGATCGCAGCGATGCCTCTTGTGCTGCAAACAGCATTTGCCACTCCTCCGGATGTGACCGTCATCTACAAGGCAGGCGTTGGCAACTACCTGGCCGATGCCAATGGCAGGACGCTCTACTGGAGCAAAAAAGACATGCCGAAAACAACCAAATGCACCGGGGCATGCCTTGAAAAATGGCCAGCGTTCTTTAACGAAGCGATCCTGTCGGCCGATCCTGAAATGAACTCGTCGGATTTCGGCACGATCATCCGGCCGGACGGGAAGAAGCAGACCACCTTCAGGGGTTATCCGCTCTATTACTACAAGATGGACCAGGTGCGCGGCGACACCAAGGGCCATAAGGCCAACGCTGCCTGGTTCGCTATGCTGCCCGGCAAATTCCACCTCGTCGAGAAATACTACACCGGCAACAGCACCACGGTCGGCACGACGGACTGACCCGGAATCGGAATCGGAAAAGGGGACGTCCCCTTTCGACGTTCCCTTTCGTCATGACAGGGAAAAATGATTTTATTAGGGGTATGCAATCCGTTTTGGCATTGTTCAACCTTATCAGTTCAAGTTCATGAAGAGGGTCCTTGTCGCCGGGGCGACCGGTTATCTTGGCCGGTATGCCGTGCAGGAGTTCAAGAAGAAAGGGTACCTGGTGCGTGCGCTGGTGCGAAACCCCGAGAAGTTCAAAAAGCCGGGGGCGTTTTTTGCCCCTGCTATCGAGGACCTGGTCGATGAGGTGGTGTATGCGGATGCCACGATGCCTGAAACCCTTTCGGGCATTTGCGACGGCGTCGATGTGGTCTTTTCGTCGCTCGGCATGATCAAGCCCGATTTCGTGCATACGGTTTTCGATGTCGATTACCAGGGGAACATGAACATCCTGGATCAGGCGATCAAGGCCGGTGTGGGGAAGTTCGTCTACGTGTCGGTGTTCGATGCGCACCGGATGATGAACATCCCGAATGTGCAGGCTCACGAGAAGTTCGTCAAGGAGTTGCAGGCTTCGAGGATCGAGAGCACGATCATCAGGCCGAACGGCTATTTCTCGGAGATCGGGCAGTTCGTGGCACGGGCGAAGAGGGGATTCATGTTCTGGATCGGCGACGGCTTCGTCCGTTCAAACCCGATCCACGGGGCGGACCTCGCGGAGGTGTGCGTGCAGGCGGTCGACGGCCGGGAGCGGGAGGTCGAGGTTGGCGGGCCGGAGGTGTTCACCTATTACGAGATGGTCGACCTGGCTTGCGAGATCGCCGGCGAAAAACCGCTGATGCTCCCGCTGCCGTTCTGGCTGGCCGATGGACTGGTGGCCGCCGTCGGGCTGTTCAACAAGGAGGTACATGACGTTGCGTTGTTCGCGACCACCCTGAGCAAGATTGACGTCGTGTCACCGAAGTACGGCACCCGCCGGTTGCGCGACTTCTTTACGCAGTGCAGGTTGCTTGCCGGTTGAGGTCGTGCCCGATATGGCAAGCCCTGAACCCATGAGGGTGTTTGCCAGGGCTTACGCGACGGGCCTCAGACCTCTTCGTCGTTGATGAGCAGGATGACCAGGCGGTCGTCGCCCAGTGCATCCTTCACCTCTTGCGTCCATTCGATCGATGCCTCTTCGAGCTCGAAAATCACAAAATCCTCAAAATCCTCAAGGACCGATTCGTCTGCGTCGACGTAGAGGTCGTCGGGCGTGGTGACCTTGATCAGGATGCTCGGTTCTGCATCAATGCCTTCCCCGTACATGTCGAATTCGATGGCGACGCTGCTGGCCACGGTTCCGGTGAGTTCGACGAGCTTGCCGTTTTCGAGAAGCTTGGTTTCGATGCTGTCGAGGTCGGCGAGTACTCCTGCGAATTTCGGGTCGTCATGGAGGTTGATGGTCTGGCTCATGGATGTTCGGTTTGTGGTTGGTTTCGGGATCATTTCCGGCAAAATAGTCATAAACGCCTAACAGGCCGAACAAAAATGGTGTTTAGTAAAAGGTCATCACGGGCAGCTTGATCAGGAGCTCGCCCATGCTGCCGCGAAATCCGGGGCGAACGTTTCCAGCCTTCGCCATCCCGCAAGCACCGGGCGGTGGCTGAAATAGTGGGCCATCATCTCGCCGCTGCGGATGGCGGACCCCATTTCGGTATAGTTTTTCGCCAGTTCGTCGGGCAGGCCGAGCCGGAGCATCTCCGCACAGCTCTCTTCGTCGGTACGGTCGATCCATTGAAGTCCGGGCCTGGAGATCGCCTTGCCGAGGATTGTGGCGATGTCGTCCGTCGTTCGTTCATCACTTGCGATGTAGCGGAACCCCCTGCCGAGGAACGACGGGTTCTGCAACTCCCTGGCTGCTTCGTCGGCAATGTCGAGCGGGTGGACGAGTGCCAGCTTGGTTTTTTTTCCGAAATTGCCGCTGAGGGCGTCCGTTTGCCTTATGCCGGGAATGCTGTTGATGAAATTGGTGTAGAAGTAGGCGGCGCGGAGATGGCGGACGTTCACCCCGTCAAGCGCGTTGAGGGCGAATTCGACAAGATGCAGGCCGTTGACGGGGCCGCATCCGGTATGCAGGTGCGCACCGATGCTGCTGAGGTTCACGACATGGCGCACACCCGAGGCGACGACGGCATCGGCATAGTTCCGGCCGATCTGCGCGATGTGCCCTTTCCAGTCGCCTCCCGTATAGTTCGGCGGTACCAAGGTGAAGACCCCGTCGGCGCCCTTGAATGTTTTGGTGAGGAAGGCGATATCTTCGACCGAACCGAGTGCCGGTGTCGCCCCCATGGCTTCGATTTTTGCTTTCTTTTCGGGGTCATTGCTGACGATGGTGACCGAGTGTCCGGCGTCGAGGAGCAGGGAGGCGAGCGGTTTGCCGACGTGGCCCAGTGAGCCGGTGACGATGTAGTTCATGGCGGTCCGGTTTAGCTTGCCGACGCCGGGAACTCAGGCTGTCCCGGCATCGTGGATATGACACGTATCAGTTGTGGTCACTTCGGTAATGATGCCGGGGGCTTCGGGGTGGGGGGTGATTACATGAAACCGATCCGATGTTCCATTCCGTTCCAGCCATCCTGGCCTCCGGTCGTCATGGCTCGTTACCACTCGTCCGCTCCTTGCGTGCTGCCGAGCGCCTGGAAACCCGAGACGATATCGAACAGCTCCTCGTCGATGCCGGCCTGCCTGAGCTCGTTGTAGCGCAGGGTGAATTTGCCGGTCAGCTCGTCAATATTTTTTTCTGCACGCTGCATTGCTGAGAGTCGGCTCGCGTTTTCCGAGGCGAGCGATTCGGCGCAGGCCCGGAAAATCGATACGAAAATGTACTCCCGGAGCAGCGCCCACCTGCTCGTCCCGAGGCCGTTTGGTAGTTCAGGCAGAGCCCTGGTCGGCCAGGGGCCGGCGGCTCGCAGGATCTCCGCTTCCCATGCCCGATCCAGCGGCAGCAGGCGTTTCGAGATGGGCTTGCAGATTTCGCCGCTGACCGGGGTGTTGTAGGTGAGGTGCAGTTCGAAGACCTGGTCGTGCCCTCGCAGCCGTTCGACTGCCGAGAGGAGGTCTCCGACGAGCAGGGTGATGGCGCTGACGGAGTTGGGTACGGTGAAGAGTCCCGCTGTTTCGATGCCATCCTCCTTGAGGCGCAGTTGCATGCGCTCGCCGATCGCCAGGACGGCACGCCTGGCGCCCGTTTGCCCGAGTGCGGCCGCTGCCGTTGCGGCAATCCGGTCGTTGAACTGGCCGACGAGTCCCTGGTCGGAGCCGAAGACCACGACGATCACCCGGAGGGCATCATCTTCGCCGTGGTGGCCACGGTCTGTGGTTCCTGCGGGATGACGGAGGCAGGCTGAAAGACCCAGTTCGATGGTGCGGGCGTAGTCTTCGAGCGAGTTGACGGCTTCTTCGTATTGCCTGATGCTGATGGCGGCAAGGGTTTTCATGGTCCGGACCACTGAGCCGAGCGTCCGGGCCTGCCCGATCTTCCTTCGCAAGCTTTCGACGGTGTCGCTCATGCCGTTTTCATCAAGGGTTCAAGCGCATGGTCCACGGCCAGGAGCAGCTGCGCCTGTTCATCGGGACTCAATTCACTGTTCGACAGGATCTTCGAAGTGATAGCCTCCGGCACTCCGGCCGCCGCTTTCCTTACCGCCTCCATCGCGTCACGGACCTTCTCGGGCCTGACCGGTCCGAAGCGCCCTTTGGTAAGTGCGAGGAGCATGATGAGCTGTTCCGCCATGGAGAGCACGTCGTACTCATCCTGCTTGAACCACTCCCTGATCCGGACGCCATGCTCGAGGATCATGCGGCTCGCATCGTCGAGCCTGGTGCCGAAACGGGCGAAGTTTTCCAGCTCCTCGAACTGTGCGTATGCCAGCTTGAGGCTCCCGGTGGCCGCGCGGTATGCCGTGAGCTGTGCCTTGCCGCCGACGCGCGAGACCGATCTGCCGATGTCGACTGCCGGGAGGATGCCGAGCTCGAACAGCGCCGGGGAGAGGTAGATCTGGCCGTCGGTGATGGAGATCAGGTTGGTCGGGATGTAGGCTGACAGGTTCTGGGCTTCGGTTTCGACGATTGGCAGCGCCGTGAGGGAGCCTCCTCCCAGCGACCGGTCGAGGTGGGTCGCCCGTTCGAGCAGCCTCGAGTGGATGTAGAAGATGTCGCCGGGAAAGGCCTCCCTGCCTGGAGGGCGTTTCAGGAGGAGCGACAGTTCGCGGTAAGCCCTTGCGTGGTTGGTCAAATCGTCATAGATGATGAGTACGTCTCGACCGGCGGCCATGAAGTGTTCCGCGATGCTGGTGGCAGCGTAGGGCGCGATGTACTGGAGCCCGGAGGGGTCGTTGCCTTCGGTGACGACCACGATCGTGTACTCCATGGCGCCCCGCTTCCTGAGTTCGGCGAGAACCCTGGCCACGGAGGCCGCTTTCTGGCCGATAGCGCAGTAGATGCAGGTCACCTCTTTGCCTCGCTGGTTGAGGATCGTGGATACGGCGATGGAGGTTTTTCCGGTCTGCCGGTCGCCGAGGATCAGCTCCCGCTGCCCGCGTCCGATAGGGACGATGGCGTCGATCACCTTGATGCCGCTCTGCAGGGGGGCGCTTACCGGGGCGCGGTCCATGATGGCCGGGGCCGGGCGCTCGATCGGCCAACGCCCGTCGCTCCGGATTGCCCCCTTTTCGTCGAGCGGGTTGCCCAGTGGATCGATGACCCTCCCGGTCAGGGCGCTGCCGACCGGCACGTCCGTAACGCGCCCGGTCCGCCAGGCCCGGTCACCGGTATTCAGCCTCGAATAGTCACCGAGCAGCACGACGCCTACCTCCTCAGGGTCGATGTTGAATGCGATGCCGTAGAGGTCGTCATGGAACCTGACCAGCTCTTCGAATCCGACGCCAGGCAGGCCGCCAACCTTGGCGATGCCGTTCAGGACGCTCATGACGGTTCCCTGCTCGATCGGGTCGAGGCTCGCCGACCAGGCTTCGCGTCCTTTACGGATGGACGTGAGGGTCAGCTCGACGAGGGTTTCCCCTCTGATGTCATTGCTGAAGGTTTCCACCGGCAATGGATGCGTTGAGGGATTCGAGGGCTGTTTGCAGGTTCCACGACAGGCAGTGCGCGTCAATGCACAATTCGATCCCGGCACCGATTTTTTCATCGGTTTCGAACAGGATCGGCCAATCGCCAGCCAGGAGCTGCCTGAGGGTTTCCATGATCTGCCGACGCTGCTCCGGCGGTAACTCGAAGGCGCTCCTGACGACCGGTTGCGCACGTTGTTCCCCTATGGCCCCGGCCATTTCGCCGAGCACCTCTTGCCCGGTCGAGAGCAGGCGTCGGCAGAATACCGAGACCATCCGCGCTTCAAGTGTCGAATCGGCAAGCTCGCTGAGCACCTTGCCGGCAAGCGCGAATACCTCTTTCCGGATTTTCCGGTTGGCCTCCTGCCCCCGCTCCGACTCCTCCCTGTCGAGGCGTTGCCTGAGCCGGGCCTGAAGTGCTTCGTGCTCCTTTCGTGCTTCGCCAAGGAGCGAGGCCTTTGTCGATTCGGCTTCCAGGGCCGCGTTGCGCAGCAATCCGGTGCGCTGCTGCTCGAATTCCGCGTTTTTTCGTTGCCACGTTTCACGCTGCATTCCTGCCTCCTTTTCGACGGCTGCCGCATGGCCGAGTTCTGCGGCAATTTTCTTTTCCCGTTCGTCCAGCGCTTTCAGTACCGGGCGGTAGAGGACTCGCCGCAGGAGCCAGACGAGGGCCAGGAAATTGAGCAGCTGGGCCAGGACGGTGAACCAGTCGATCAGCATCTCAGCGTCCTCCTGCGGCCTGTGAGAGCGCATGGTTCCAGAACGGATTGGCGAAGATGAGGATGATGGAGATGACGAAGCAGTAGATGGCGATCGACTCGATCATGGCGAGGCCGACGAACAGCGTGCGGGTGATGGTGGGCGCGGCATCGGGCTGTTGGGCGATCGAACCCAGCGCGCTTGAGACGGCTTTGCCTTCCCCGAGTGCAGGCGCGATGGTTCCGATGCCCGTCGTGAGTCCGGCCATGATGATCGAGGTGACCGCGATGATATTCAAGGTGTCCATGGTTGCTTCTCCTGGTCTTGTTGGTGTTGCCTGTCTGCCGGTTTGCCGGCTGCCGCCGCGATGTAGACTGTGGCGAGGATGCTGAAGATGTAGGCCTGGACCATGCCGGTCAACAGGCCGATGAGGTTCATCAGGACCGGGAAGAACAGCGGGGATATGGTCAGCAGGATCGCCAGGATCATGACGCCGCTCATCATGTTGCCGAACAGGCGGACGGCCAGGGCCATGGTTCGCGTGAGCTCACTGATGATGTTGAAGGGGATCATGATCGGGGTAGGTTCAGCATAGCTCCTGAGGTATCCGGTCAGCCCCCGGTCGGCGATGCCGAAGACCGGGACGGCAATGAACACCGAGAGGGCGAGGGCCGTGGTGGTGGAGAGCGAGCCGGTCGGCGGCTGGTACCAGGGGATGATGGTGCAAAGGTTCGCCGTGGCGATGAAGATGAACAGGGTCGCCACGTACGGCAGGTACTTTTCCGGGTTGTCGAGCCCGATTTCGCCAATCTGGCGGTTTGCCATGCCGACGACGATCTCCAGGAGGCTCTGCCATCGTGAAATGGCGACGGCGGCCTGGAGGCGACGGGTGATGAGTGCCGATCCTCCCGTGAGCAGGGCCATCAAACCCCAGGTCGTCACGATGGTCTGGTTCAGCTTCAGGAATCCGGAACGCCAGAAGATGATTTCGTCGCTGCTCAGATGCATGGGCCCTCCCTGTTTGGCCGGTTGTTGCCGTTGGAGCGGGAGCCGTGCCCGGCAATGCCGACCAGGAGCATTTTCGCCGCGACGAAGCCCGTTGTGCAGCAGAGGAGCCGGGTCGAGCTTCCGCCGGCGATCACGACGAACCCTGCGAGTGTCGTGGCGGTCCGGAGTGCCATGCTCGCCATGAACCACAGCCCTGGCCGTGACGCCGGCAGGATTATCCTGACGGTCAGCCAGAGGCCGCCGAAAAAGAAGATGCCGAGCAGGCTTCCGCCGGTCAGGGCAGGCAGGTCGATCCAGGCCATAGGTTCAGTCCTCCTTGTGCATGTTCCGGTACTCCTTCGTTATCAGGTTCCACGCGCTCACGCAGCCGACGAACAGCCCGGCAAGGAGCAGCGTGAGCGTCCAGGAGCGCCGTGGCGAGGGAAAGCGGCTGTCGAGCCAGAGCCCGGCCATCACCCCGATAAGGGTCGGGACCACCACGGTCCAGCCGATGATGCCGAACATGGCAAACCCGGCCCAGATGCTCCTGATGGCACGTTTCCTGGCGATGATCCTGCGCTGTTCCCTGGTGCCGATCTCCTCGGAGAGGGGGCGCCCGTCGTCCGAGAATCGCTTGTCGTCCTTTTCAGCCATGATGCAGCTCCATGTATCGGCGGATGAAATCGCTTTCAAGTTTCGCCATGGCTCCCCGGACGTTGCTTTCGCGTTCGTCGATGGTGCTGAACTCCTGCTCGACGGCATGTTCGAGTCTGCCCAAATCTACTCCGCCGATGGCACGGCGAACCGATACGCCGATCTCCCGGCCGGTTTTCACGAGGATGCCCTGATCGATGGCCACGTATCGCTCCTGTTGTTCTGCGGATCTGTACGACAGGATGCCGGGGACGAGCGGGAGTACGCAGTCGAGCCGGTTCGGCAGGAAGCCGTACGATCCCGCCACGCTCTCCACGACGAGCTCCTGGAGCTGATCCTCGTCGGCAAACACCCGGTAGGGCAGGAGGATGCGCAGATGCATGGACGAGGCCGGCATGGGTCACCTCCGGTCTGCTTCATGTTCCGCCAGGCTGATCCTGCCCTTTTCCTGCGCTTCGCCGATGCAGCCGATCATGTAGAGCGCCTGTTCGGGATATTCCAGGAATTCGTCACGCAGTATCCGTTCGCACCCAGCGATGGTGTCTCCGATCGGCACCAGCCTGCCCGGCATGCCGGAAAACCTTTCAGTGCTGAAGAATGGCTGGGTAAGGAACCTTTCCAGCCTGCGGGCCCTGGCCACGAGTCGACGGTCTTCGGCCGAAAGTTGCTCGATGCCGAGCATGGCGATGATGTCCTTGAGCTCGTCATACTGGGCCAGGACGCGCCTCGCTTCACGGGCAAGGTGGTAATGTCGTTGCCCGACGATGCCTTCCCCGGCCATCTTGGATCCGGATGCGAGTGGGTCGACCGCAGGGTAGAACCCTTCGCCGGCACGTTTCCTCGACAGGACGAGCGATGCTGAAAGATGGGAGAAGGTGTGGACGGCTGCCGGGTCGGTGAAATCGTCTGCCGGCACATAGACCGCCTGGATCGAGGTGATGGCGCCATTGGCGGTGCTGGCAATCCGCTCTTCGATTCCCGAAAGCTCGGTGCCTATGGTCGGCTGGTAACCGAGTCGCGATGGCATCTGGCCCATCATGCCCGAAATTTCCGAACCGGCCTGGATGAAGCGGAAAATATTGTCGATCAGCAGGAGGACGTCCCGGTGCAGGTCGTCCCTGAAGTACTCGGCCATGGTCAGGGCGGCATGTCCTACCCGGAACCGGCTTCCCGGCGGCTCGTTCATCTGCCCGAACACCATCACCATGTTGTCGAGCACGCCAGCCGAGCTCATCTCCCGGTAGAGCTCTTCACCTTCACGGCAACGCTCCCCGATTCCGCAGAAGATGCTCACGCCGCTCTGGTTGCTTACCATGTTGTGGATCATTTCGGTCAGGAGCACGGTCTTGCCGACTCCGGCGCCTCCGAACAGGCCGGCTTTTCCTCCGCGTTCGAGGGGAACGAGCAGGTCGATGACCTTGATGCCTGTTTCGAAGACCCCGGAATCGGTCGACCTGACCGAAAGGGGAGGAGGAGCCTGGTGCACCGGCCGCCATGACAGGCCTGATGGAGGATCCCTGCGGTCGATGGTGTTGCCGAATACGTCGAACATCCGTGACAGGACCGCATTGCCGACCGGCGCTTGCAGCGGCATTCCGGTGTTATGGACGGCCATGCCACGGCAAAGGCCTTCCGTGGGGGTCAATGCGATGCCCCGGACGTGTCGGCAGTCGAGCTGCGTGAGGACTTCGATCCGGACCTCCTCTTTCCTGCCGGTGCGAAGCATGGCATGGATCGATGGCAACCCGCTTTCGAAGCGCATGTCCACCACGCTTCCCCTTATGGCGGCTACCCGGCCGGCGGCGGGGGCCGTTTCATCTTGCTTCATGCAACTGTCCTGCAAATAGCGATATGGGACCGATCGTGGCCATAACCCGGCCCAGGGTAGGGGATGTGGAGGATGATGGGGGGGGAGTACGGACAATATATGCGTCCTGGTGGTAAATATAGGAAAGTGCCTTGAAATATTCATGCAAGATGGCCGTGCTGTTTCATGGCCCGGCCATTGACGGAAGATCGGACCGGAGCCTTTATCGCCGGAACCTTCAGGATCGAGTCCGTATTGCAGTCGGCCGGTTCTGCCGTATATTGTCTCCGTCCCGGTCGTATTTCATTGCCGGGGAGTACGGGCGACATGAACTTCCAGGCATCAACGGTCTTTCGATGAGAATTTTCGATCGATACATCCTCAAGGCACATGCGGGGCCGCTGTTCTTCGGGTTTTTCACCATCATGTTCGTCTTCATCATCTCGTTCCTCACCCGTTTTATCGACCACCTGGTGGGCCGGGGCCTCGATTTCTGGGTGATGGTGGAGATGGTCCTGCTCGAGTCCTCCTGGATGGTCAGCCTTGCCCTTCCCATGTCGGTGCTGATATCGACGGTCATGGCTTTCGGGAACCTGACCAACAGTTCGGAGCTGACCGTCATGCGTTCCGGCGGCGTTTCGATCTACCGCCTGGCTCTGCCGGTGCTGATCGCGAGCCTCCTCCTTGCCGCTGGCGACGAGCGCTTCAACAACGTCCTGCAGCCGGAAGCCAATATCCGCGCCAAGGCCCTCATGTCCGACATTACCCGCCTGAAGCCGGGGTTTGCCGTCAACCAGGGCGCTTTTTCAGATATCATCAAGGGCTATTCGCTCATGGCCCGCAAGGTCGACAGCTCGACCGGAAAGCTTGAGGGGGTGCTCATGTACGACCGAGGCCGCCCGAATGTCAGGACGGTCGTCACCGCCGGCAGCGGCCGCATCGCCTTCACCCCCGATTACCGTTACCTGGTCATGACCCTCGAGGACGGCCAGATCCACGAACTGGTCCTGCCCGGCATGGACAGGTACCGGCGCATCTCCTTCAAGAATCATCGGTATGTGTTCGAGGCCACCGGGTACGGGTTCGAACGCTCGGATAGCAACAAGGGGGCAAAGGGCGGCGGGGAGCTTTCCGCAGCCGAACTCCTGGTGACGGGCAATGAGCTGCGGGCGAGGGCGGATGCCGCCCAGCTCAAGATAGCCGGTGATGTGGAAGAGCTTGGCCGCCAGGTTCGCGAAATCCGGAAGCATCAACAGCCTGCCCCTTCAGCGGTGGCGTCACCACCGGCGAAGCTGCCGACCGCCCGTGCGATCCTGGCCACCGAGGGGAAGATCAACCGGCTTGCCTCGGCGATGGACGCGGTCGAGAACTTGAGGCAAGAGTATTACGGCATCATGATCGAGTACCACAAGAAGTTCTCCCTTGCCGTCGCCTGCGCGACGTTCGCACTCGTGGGCATCCCGCTGGGCGTGATGGCCCGACGGGGCGGGTTCGGCGTCGGCGCCGGCCTGTCTCTCCTCTTTTTCGTCCTCTACTGGGCCCTGATGATCGGTGGGGAGAAGATCGCGAAGACAGGGCTGCTCACGCCCGGGGTCTGGGTCTGGATTCCAGATATCCTGCTTTCTGCCATCGGCATCACCATGCTCTACCGCCTGAACCGCTCGATCACCGGATCGGGAAGGTAGGGGTCCCATTTCCTGTTCAGCTCCCCTTAGCCTCGCAGATCGCTTTTTTCCGTCCCTGGTCGTCGACGCTCACGAAGGTGATGCTCGTCGTGAAAACCAGCTCTTTCTGACCGCTGGTGATTTCGCCACGGGTGACGTTGACGATGTATTCGACCGACGTGTTGCCAATACGGCCCTGCTTCGATTCGAAGCAGAGGATCGTGCCCTCGCGGATGCTCTTCCTGAACTCGATCCTGTCCATGCCGACCGTGACGAAATTGCAGCCGGGGTAGTCGAGCGTCACGGCGATGTAGGCGATTTCGTCGGTCCACCTGAGCAGGTTGCCGCCGAACAGGAACCCAAAGTGGTTCAGGTGCCCGGGCATGACGAGTTTGTTTGTTTCCATCTGAAAAGTAGTGAGGGGTGACAAGGGACGGTGATGAGTGAAGTGTTCCCAAAGCCGGAACCTCAAACTCATCGGTCTTGCGAATGCTAAGTTAATGTTTTCAGGAACGTCCCCAAAGTTTACAAAGTTTAGTCTTTTCTTGGGGTTACCATGATTACCTTTTCGCGTTCGACGTGGACGCTGCCGGGGGCGCCTTTCGCTTTTCGGACATATTTCTTCAGGACGTACATGACGGGCACCAGGCGGGAGTGCTTCGCGGCGGAGTACCAGGCGGCGATCTCGGCGGCGCGACGGATTTCGCTCATGTTGTGCATGCCGGCTCCTTTGAGTACGCAGTGCGATCCTGATGATCCCTGGGCGTGGAGCCAGATGTCGTCCGGCCGGGTGTGGCCGAAGGTCAGGAGTTCGTTGTTGCGGGCGTCTTTGCCGATATAGAGGGTGATGGCGTCGGCGAGCGGCACGGTCCTGAACTTCGCTGTCCGCACCTCCTTGTTGACGCCATGGCTGGGGATTTTCCCTTTTCCGACGAGGTCGCGTAATTCGTCGCCCGATTCCGCCACCTCCAGCCGGTCGAGCTTCATGCGGAGCGAACGGAGGAGGGAGTCGAGTTGCGAGCGCCGTGCTTCGGCGGCATGCACCTTTTCCCGGCTTTTCGCGGCCCTGGAGAAGTACCAGGCGGCGTTTTCCTGGATGCTCAGGCCGGGCTTTACGGTGATCCTGACCGGGGGGGCGCCCGGCGCAAAGAGGTCAGGTACTTCGACTTCGCCGGATACAGGATCTGCCGAGCCGATGGCCCCGGTCAGGAGGTGCCCGAAGGTTTCGTAACGGTTTGCGGCTTCGAGGAGGTCGGCCGATTCGATTTCGGCCAACTCCTTGACGGCACGGGAAATCTGTTGCTGGAGTTCCCGGCGGAGGTCGCCGGCGCCGGATTGGAGGTGCAGGAACCGGTGCATCCTTCGGGTATAGTGGCCCAGCGCTTCGAGCACGCTGTCGAACGGTGCATCCCCGCTTCCTTCCGGAGGCTCGACGATTGAAAAGTCGGGTGGGTGCCCGGCGCTGTCGACGATGCCCGGAGCGGGTGAGGCGAGTTCGTAGAAGATGGCTTGAAGCGATGCGGCAAGGGCTTCGGGCGTGTGTCCTCCGCCGGAGCGGGCGATCAGGCGCCGTGCAAGGTCACGGTCGAACCCGGGCAGGACGGAGGCGAGCCGGCGCTCGGTCGGGATGGCAGGGTCGGTGGCTGCGAGCAGTTCGAGGAAGCGATCCCGGTCGGCGGCAAGGCGTTCGAGCGTCCGGAAGGCCGGTTCGTCGTCGGCACCGCCGTCGTAAGCCCGCCCTGCGAGCTCCTTCGAATCCTTGAAGGCATGCACGACGACTCCTTCGTGTACGAGCAGGACGTTGGTTTCGGCACTGAAGAACCTGAGCACGATCAGCCATCGGCCTTCCAGGGCGATGCGTATCTCACGGTCGAGCGGTGCCATGTCGACGCTTTCGACCTTCAGTTCGTACACCTCTTGCATGATGGATGCCGAGTTGCGGCGCTTCCTGTTCAGCCCCTCCCTGGTCCAGATCGAAAACTCGCGGGCCCGGACCGTGACGATGAGCTGCAGGTGCCTGCCGTCGTGCGTGACGAAGCTGAGGGTGAGTTCGTTCTTCTCCTGCGAGTGGATTTCGAACAGGTACCCTCCGGCAAGCTCCTCGTGCAGTTCCCTGGCGGCATGGTAGAGCGTGAAGTAATTTCGGATCATGGGATGGTGAGGAGTTGCGGGGAGGCGATCTTTGCTCTATTTTATATCAAACAAGGAACTTGTCTCCCCAATGTATAAAAATCATCGCCATGCATGAAGAGGACAACAGTAGCTGCTGCTGCGGCGGGCACGCCGAGGGAGCCGGATCGGGCCCGGAGAAGCGGCTCGGCTGGCACGAGTACTTCATGAGCGTCGCGCACCTGATCTCCCGCAGGGCGACCTGTACGAGGGGCCATATCGGCGCCGTCATCGTCAGGGACCATAACATCCTGTCGACCGGATACAACGGTGCACCGTCCGGCATGCCGCACTGCAACGACACGAACTGCCGCATCTACCGGAGCACCCATCCCGACGGGACGGTCGAGGAGAATTGCGTGAACACCATCCACGCGGAGATCAACGCCATCGCCCAGGCGGCAAAGCACGGGGTGTCGATCAAGGATGCCGACATCTACATCACGGCGAGCCCTTGCATCCACTGCCTGAAAGTGCTGATCAATGTCGGCATCAGGACCATCTATTACGACAAGCCCTACAAGATCGAGCATATCGCCGAGCTGTTGCGGCTGTCGGGTGTCAGGCTGGTGAACGTTCCGTCGGAACAACCCTGAACCGCTGCCGCCGCATGGATACCGGGGTGACACCGTTCGACGAGGCCTGCATGCGCCGATGCCTCGAACTCGCCGAAAAGGGGGCGGGCAGCGTGAGCCCGAACCCGATGGTGGGTTCGGTGGTCGTGCATGACGGGCGCGTTATCGGCGAGGGGTGGCACGAGCGCTACGGTGGCCCGCACGCCGAGGTGAACGCCATCGCTTCAGTCCGCGAACCGGAATTGCTGGCGTCGTCGACGCTGTATGTCAATCTGGAGCCCTGTTCCCATTTCGGCAATACCCCGCCATGTTGTGACCTGATCGTCGGGAAGCGGATCCCGAGGGTGGTCGTCGGATGCGTCGACCCGAATGAAAAGGTGGCCGGCAGCGGTATCGCCCGTCTTCGCCAGGCAGGTGCCAAGGTGACGGTCGGGGTGCTCGGCGAGGAGTCCGAACGCCTCAACGAGGCTTTCATGACCAGCCACCGGAAGGGGAGGCCGTTGGTGATGCTGAAGATCGCCCAGACGCTCGACGGGCGCATCGCCACCTCGCTCGGGGCATCGAAGTGGATCACCGGCGAGGAGTCGAGGAAGGAGGTCCACCGCCTGCGCGGCAGGTACGACGCGGTGCTGACCAGCTCTTCGACCGTCGTGGCAGACGATGCCGAGCTGACGGTGCGCCATTGCCAGGGACGCCAGCCGCTCAGGGTGCTGCTGGACCGTCAGCTCCGGGTCCCGGTGGAGTCGAAAATCTTCGGTCCCGGGGCCAGGACCCTCGTGTTCGCATCGGCAGCGGCGGCGGAACCGGAGCGCCTCGCCATGCTTGAGGCAAGGGGCGTCGAGGTGCATCTGCTGGACGCGCCGCATGGGCGTATGGACCTTGGCGAGGTGCTCGCCGAACTCCATCGCCGCAGGGTGCTTTCGGTGATGGTCGAGGCCGGCAGCGCACTGGCAGCGGCCTTCGTCCGGGAGCGGCTGGCCGACAAGCTCTGCCTGTTCGTTGCACCACGCCTGTTCGGCGGCGACGGCCTGCCGTCGTTCGGGCCGCTGGACGTGCTACTTCCCGGCCAGTCCGTGGACCTCCGGATCTCGTCGAGCAGGATGGTCGGCAACGACCTTATGCTCGAGGCCTATTTCGCCTGAACAGCTTCAACCATCATCAAGGATTTGCCCATGGCGGCCTTTTTCAAGAAAACTCACAAGGGAAGGACGAACAGTTCAAAAGGGGGAGGATACATGCGGGACGACGATTTCGGTAAACTGCTGCTCAGGCTGTGCGTGGGGGGCCTGATGCTGTTCCATGGAATCGGCAAGCTGATCCACGGCCACGGGTTCATCGTTTCGAAGCTCAAGGCGGCAGGACTTCCGGAGCTGCTGGTGGCCGGCGTGCCTATCGGTGAGGTGGTCGCCCCGATGCTCATCCTGCTTGGGCTGTTCACCCGCCCGGCCGCACTCATCGAGGCTGTCCTGATGGCCATGGCCGTCTGGCTCGTGCACATGGG
This sequence comes from Chlorobiaceae bacterium, assembly GCA_013335115.1. Classification (GTDB taxonomy): domain Bacteria; phylum Bacteroidota; class Chlorobiia; order Chlorobiales; family Chlorobiaceae; genus Chlorobaculum. The sequence goes on from JAAXWQ010000006.1 coordinate 25,017, forward strand.
GCAGCTCACGGCCATATCGCAGACCGGTGGTTATGCGCTGGAACTGCAGGCGTTCTACTTTTTCGGGTCGCTGGCGGTCTTTTTCCTTGGCGCCGGGAAGTACAGTTTTTCGAGGGGATCCGGCAAGTGGAACTGAATCCTCCACCGTTCCCTCCTTCGGGCAATCCGGCTGCTGAAGATCGCAGCTGCGTGCTCGAGTGCGTCAATGTCCGGGCCTTCCGGGGCGGCACGCTCGTGTTCGATGGGCTCGACCTCTGCATCGAACAGGGGAGGAACACCGCCATTATCGGCCCGAACGGCTCCGGGAAGTCGACCCTGCTGAAGCTCCTTTCTCGAGAAATCTATCCAGTCCACGAACCTGAAAGCCGCCTGCTCGTCTACGGTCGCGACCGATGGAACGTCGAAGGACTCCGTTCAAGGCTCGGCATCGTTTCCAATGATCTGCAGCAGGAGTACGGGCGGCATGCCAGGGGGCGGGACGTCATCCTCTCCGGCTTTTACTCGAGCATCGACACCTGGCCGCACCAGCAGTTCAGCCCGGAGGAGCTGTCTCGTGCAGAAGGGCTGATGCAGAGCCTCGGTATCGCCGAGCTTGGCGATCGCCCGTTCGGCAGGATGTCCACGGGGCAGCAGCGCAGGTTCCTCCTTGGCCGAGCGCTGGTGCACGAGCCGGAAGCCCTGCTGCTCGACGAACCGACCAGCGGGCTCGACCTCGGGGCGACCTTCCGGTACATCGAAACCGTCCGGACCCTGATGCGCTCGGGTACCCAGCTCATCCTGGTCACGCACCACCTGCACGAGATCCCCCCTGAGGTCACCCGGGTGGTGTTCCTGCGGGCAGGCCATGTGGTTGCCGATGGCGACAAGCGGGAGCTGATGACCTCCGCCCGGGTTTCGGAACTGTTCGGCTGCCCGGTCGAGCTGGTCGAGGCCAACGGATTCTACCAGGCCGTGCCTGCTTAGAGGGGCACGGCGAACCGTGCCCGGTCCGTCCAATCCGCCCGATTGCCAATGATTTTCAGGAGTTGCGGGAACTTTGGGAGTGGGACGCGTGTTCTGCCTCGCATGGTATCGATCTTCAATTCCGTCAACCCAAAAATCAGTCTCCATCATGGCAACGATCACCCTTAAGGGCAATGCGATCAACACCGTCGGCCAGCTGCCTGCAGTAGGCAGCGCCCTGCCGTCGTTCAGGCTCGTCAAGAGCGACCTTTCCGAGGCGGGACCATCCGATTTTGCCGGCAAGAAGCTGGTGCTGAACATCTTCCCGAGCCTCGATACCCCGGTATGCGCCGCTTCGGTGAGGAGGTTCAACCAGGATGCAGCTTCGCTCGGCGATACCGTAGTGCTCTGTATCTCTGCCGACCTTCCGTTCGCCCACAGCCGCTTTTGTGTGGCCGAGGGCATCGAGAATGTCGTATCGCTGTCGACTTTCCGTTCGCCGGAGTTCGCTGCGGCATATGGTGTCGGCATCGTCGACGGCCCGCTGACGGGGCTGCTTTCGAGGGCTGTGGTCGTGGCCGATGCCTCGGGCAAGGTGCTCTATGCCGAGCAGGTGCCCGAGATCGTGCAGGAACCCGATTACGCGAAAGCGCTCGCCGCGCTGGCCTGAGACCTGCCTCGTCGGAACGCATCATTCCGGTCCTGGAGCCTCTGGTGCCCGGGGCCGGATTTTTTTTAGTACTTTCAATCGTTTGAGCTTTCCAGAAGAAAACCGTTCGGACCATGTTTACAGGAATCGTCAAGGATGTCGGCACGGTTTCGGTGGTGACGCCGCGAGGCACAGGCCTGAGGCTGCGGGTCGACTACGCTTCGGCGGCCGCATTCGGCGACCTTTCGATAGACGAGAGCGTGAGCGTGAACGGTGCCTGCCAGACCGTCGTGGCCTGCGGTGCGGGATGGTTCGAGGTGGACAGTGTCCCGGAGACCCTGAAGAAGACCACGTTGGGCTCGTTTCGCCCTGGCACCAGGGTCAACCTCGAACGGGCCGTCCGCCCGATGGACCGGCTTGGCGGCCATTTCGTGCTTGGCCATGTGGACTGCGTCGGACGGATATCGAAGGTCACGGAAACCGGGGAGGGGCGAATGGTTTCGATCTCCTATCCGCCTGGGTTCGACGCGTGGATCGTGCCGGTCGGTTCGATTGCCATCGATGGCGTGAGCCTTACGGTGGCTAACGTCGTGCCGTCGCTCCTCACGGTGGCCCTGATCCCTTATACGCTCGGCAACACCACCATCGCCGCATTGCGGGAGGGGAGCGAGGTGAACCTCGAGTTCGACATCCTCGGCAAGTATGTGGCTCGACAGCAGCAGACTGCCGGTGCCGCCGGAAAAAACAGCCGCATCAGCGAATCGTGGCTGACGGAGCAGGGTTTCTCATGACGGCAGCGGACCTTTCCCAGCAGGACCTCTTTGGCGCCGGCGGCGGTGAATCCTCGTCGCGCCGGTTCCAGCCGCTCGCCGAACGGGTGCGGCCGATGCACATCGACGAGCTGTTCGGCCAGGAGCACCTTGTCGGGCCCGATGGCCCGGTAAGGCGCTATATCGAACAGGGGAAGATCCCCTCCATGATTTTTTGGGGCCCTCCCGGATCGGGGAAGACCACCTTGGCCGAAGTGTGCGCCCGTTCGCTGAACTACCGCTTCGAGCAGCTCTCGGCCACTGATGCCGGGGTGAAGGATGTCCGCCGGGTGCTCGATACCGCCGAGAAGACCCGCAGGATCGAAGGCCGCCAGACGCTCCTCTTCATCGACGAGATCCACCGCTTCAACAAGGCGCAGCAGGACACGCTGTTGCATGCCATCGAGCAGGGGCTGATCGTGCTTATCGGCGCGACGACGGAAAACCCTTCGTTCGAGGTCAACCGTGCGCTCCTTTCCCGTATGCAGGTCTACATCCTGCAGCCGCTCGGCGACGAGGATGTCCGCCGGGTCGTGGAGCGGGCAATCGCCGGCGACGAAGCGCTTTCGGGCTCTGGTGTCGAGGTGTCGGATATGGGGTTCCTGTTGCAGTATGCCGGAGGCGATGCCCGCAAGGCGCTGAACGCACTCGAGGCCGCCCGTTCGCTCCTGCCGGCCGACACGGTCCATGCCGTGCTCGATCGAAGGCTTTTCGAGCAGGCGCTGCAGCATCGCGCACCGGCCTACGACAAGGGGGGGGAGGCGCATTATGACACGGTTTCGGCCTTCATCAAATCCCTTCGTGGGTCGGACCCTGATGCGGCGCTGGTCTGGATGGCGAAAATGATCGAGGGCGGGGAGGACCCCAAGTTCATCGCCCGGCGCATGGTGATCTTTGCCAGCGAGGATGTCGGTAATGCCGACCCCTACGCCATCACGCTCGCCCTGTCGGTATTCCATGCCGTGGAGGTGATCGGCATGCCTGAGGCGCGCATCAACCTTGCCCAGGGGGCGACCTACCTGGCGGGCTGCCCGAAGTCGAATGCGAGCTACGCCGCCCTCAATGAGGCCGTGGCCGCGGTGAAGGGGGCCGGTCCGCTGACCATCCCCCTGCATCTGCGCAACGCCCCAACGAAGTTCATGAAGGAGATCGGCTACGGCGAAGGTTACCGTTACCCGCACAGCTACCCCGGTCACTTCGTGGCCGAGCGCTATTTCCCGGAAGAGATCGACACGAAGGCTTTCTACCGGCCGGATGGCGAAGGGCGGGAAAAGTACCTCAAGGAGCGGCTCGATGCGCTCTGGAAGGGGCGGTACGGCGGCTGATTGGCGTAATCGGCTTCCCTGACTATATTGGTACCTACTTCAACATCGACCCCTGAGTCATGAGATTGCTTCGAATACTTGCCCTGCTTGCCACCTGTTTCGTCACGGCCGGTCTTTCCGGAAAGGCAGCCGCCGCGGTATCCGAAGAACCGAAAAAGCTGGTGGTAGGACTTGAGGATGCCGTGCGGATCGGGATGCAGCGGAACAGGGTGCTGGAGATCGCCAGGCTCGACCGGCAGATGGCCGGGCAGAAGGTGCGGGAGTCATGGGCAGAGGTGCTGCCGCATGTGACCTCGGGGCTGACCTACACCCGCTCCATCAAGCCAACGGTGCTCTTCCTTCCGGGCAGCGTGTTCGGGACAGGGCAGGGGATCCAGGCTATTCCGATCAGCAGCGACAACTCTTCGGTGGCATCGGTCAGCATCAACCAGAACATCTTCAAGCTTTCCGCCATCGCCGGCATCCGTGCATCTGCCCTGGTCCGCAAGATCAGCGACGAGTCGTACCGCCAGTCCAATGCCGAGGTGGTCACTTCGATCCGTCGCGCCTACTATGACGCCCTCATCTCCTCGGAGAAGCTCAAGCTGGTGGAGCAGAGCATCTCCCGGTGGGAGGCGTCCCGCAAGGATACCGGAGCGCTGTTCCGGCAGGGGGTGGCCGCGGACATTGATACGCTGAAGGCGTTCCTCTCCGTCGAAAACCTCAAGCCGGAGTTCGTCCGTGCCCGTAGCGGCGTCTCCATTGCGTCGACTAGGCTGAAATCGGTCATGGGGATCGATCAGGACACGGTCGTCGCCCTCTCTGATTCGCTGGTTTTCAGGGATATGAAATATCCGGCGGAGATTTCTGCAGCCTATGCCGAGGCACTCGAAAAGCGTCCCGACGTGCGCAGCCTGACGTTTCAGCTCGAAGCCGAAGGGGAGCGGGTAACCGCGGCGCGTTCGGAGGGGTTGCCGACCTTGTCCGCCTTTGGCCAGTTCCAGGCCCAGACGCAGTTCAACGACGGGACCGCCCTCGACAAGAGCCGCTGGCCCGTATCCTCGACGGTCGGGTTGCAGTTCAGCGTCCCCATCTTTTCGGGTTTCGGCACCAGTGCCAGGATCGAGCAGGCCAAGATCACGAAACTGCAGACCAGGACAAGGCTTGAAGATTTGAAGGAGCAGGTCCGGGCAGATGTCGAGATCAGGCTCTGGAACCTGCTTGAGGCGCGCAAGCGTATCGAGGTCCAGTCCAGGACCATCGGCGTGGCCGAACGAAGCTACAGCATCACCAGGTTGCGCCTGCGTGAAGGGGTGGGGTCCCGGCTCGAACTGACGGACTCGGAGCTTCAGCTCAACACCGCGAAGACCAACTACCTGCAGGCGGTGTACGACTATCTCATGGCTTCGGCGGAGCTTGAAAAGTCGCTGGGCCGCATTCCCCTGCCAGAGGCCGGCAGCTGACCGCTGCCGCCCCGGCATGGCAGACAAATCCCGATGAACGGTCGGTATTGAAACCCGCAAGAGCGGACTTCCCGGCCGTCGCGGCGGCACGCAGGGCATTCCCCAGCCCGAATCTCCGACCGGCACGTCCACACCTGAGCTTTTCGCTATACCAGGCATTGTACCAGGTGTCGGGCAGGTAGGGTTTGACCTGTACGACCGAAAAACCGTGATGTGCGAGCAGGTCGCGCAGGGTGCCGGGAGTGAAGTGGTAGAGGTGGCGGGGGGCGTCGAGGGCAACCCAGTCCGGCCCGTAGACGGCCGCGTCGTGGCTGTCGATGTTCGGAAGGGCGATGACGAGCATGCCGTCCGGCTCAAGGAGTCGCCGGGCCGCTTCGAGGGTTTCGGTGATCCGGTGGATGTGTTCGAGCGAGTGCCAGAAGACGATGCGATCGAATCGGGTGCCGGCCGGTATCGCATCCGTGCCGGCGTCGTACATGTGCGTGAGGCCGGCAGCCTGCGCGGCAGCATGGGCGCCGGTGTCAGGTTCCAGGCCGTAGAGGTTCTCCAGCGGTATTTCCCGGTGCCGGTGCAGGTGAAGGAGCAGGCGCCCGCTTGAGCAGCCGACCTCAAGGATGCGGACGGCCTTGGCCGGCTTCCGGAGACCTTCCATTATCGTGGCGGCTTTCAGGCGCAGCAGGACGGAACTGGTGGCGAGGTACGCCCGGTCCCTTGCAGAACGCGGGTTCCCTTCATGGATGAACGGGTCGTAGGATTCGGCAGGGTAGTGGCTCGCCGCTTCCGGTTCCTCCGGCCGGGGATTGAGCATGAAGAGGCCTGAGGAGTTCGACCGGACGATGCTCCATAAGGGGCCGTGCGGGTTGAGCCTGTCGGGGGCCTCGATCCAGGAGGTGAAATCCCGGCCGCCGGCGATGGGGCAGGGGACCAGTTCCATGCGGGGTTATTGGTCTTTTCCGGCCTGCAACGTGGCGATCGCCTCGCGGAGCTGGAGGTAGGTTTTGCGGAGGTCGTTGCTCAGGACCTTGGTGTCGCCGAGCACCGGCATGAAGTTCGTATCACCTTCCCATCTCGGGACGATGTGGAAGTGGATGTGCGTGTCGACGCTGCCGCCGGCAACTTTGCCGAGGTTCGCGCCGAGGTTGAATCCCTGCGGCTTCAGGGTCATCTTGAGCGCCCGCATGCAGAGGTCGGACAGTTGCATGACCTCGAGTTTGGTCTGGTCGTCGAGGTCGCTGAACTCCGGGGTCTGGACGTAGGGGATGACCATCAGGTGCCCGGCGTTGTAAGGGTAGAGGTTCAGGATCGCGAAACAGCGCTCGCCCCTGCAGAGCACATAGCGCTCCTCATCCTCTTCGGGCGGGATGTCGGCAAAGACCGACTTCCCCTCAGCGGATGCGGGCTTCTCATCCTTGAAGGACTGCATGTATACCTCCCTCCAGGGCGAGTACATCCGTTCCATGGCTCAGCTGATGCCGGGTGAGTGTAAGAAGAGAAAATAACAGAGTACCAAAGGTGGGACTCGAACCCACACGAGTTTGCACCCACTGGATTTTGAGTCCAGCGCGTCTACCAGTTCCGCCACTTTGGCATTTGACATGTGCGAGAGAAGGGACTCGAACCCTTACGCCTCACGGCACCAGTTCCTAAGACTGGCGTGTATACCAATTTCACCACTCTCGCGTCATGAGATGCTAATATAAGCGGATTTTTTTCATAATAAAACTATCTTCAAATTGGCTTCAAGGGTACCGCGAACGACACCGTGGGTCCCACATTTTCCGATCATCCTCTTGCTGTTCAATGCACGCTGATTCACGCCGGTTCGCGTCTCTCGTCTCCTGGGTCATCAGTCCTGTCGTCGTTGCGCCGGCAACCTACCTGCTCCTGGTGCAGTTCGGGTATGCCGCCCATCCCCGGCATGTCCCCTGGTTCCTCGTGCTTTTCGTGTCGGCCACCGTCGCCCCGATGATGTTGATCTACGGCCTGAAGAAGATCGGCAGGATTTCGGATTACAACATCACGTTCCGGGAACAGCGGTTCCTCCCCCTGCTGGTGCTGGTTGGCGTGAACGTCCTCGGTTACGAGCTGATGAAGCAGCTCGACGCCCCGAGGTTCCTTTCGGGTATCCTTTTCTTCAATGCCGTCAATACGGTGTTCATCCTGCTGGTCACCCTGCAGTGGAAGATCAGCATCCACCTGTTCAGCTACACCTCATCGGTTGCCCTGGTCTACCTGCAGTCGGGTCCGGCCGCCCTCTGGCTGCTGGGCTTCGTCCCGCTGCTGATGTGGTCGAGGATCCACCTGAAGGCCCATAACTTCATGCAGACGCTGGTGGGCGGCTCGATCGGCTTCGGGCTGATGTTCTCGGAATTCAAATGGTGGCTTTCGCTGTGAAACGGAAGCGCTACGGCGTCGTCCTGGTGACTTACGGTGAGGTCGAAAGGCTTGCCGTCCGGACCCTCATTCCGAGCTCCCGGAAGATCGTGCACGTCGTCACCCGCCAGATCGTGAAGCTGCCGGGCTGGTTCATCCGTGCCCTTGGGGACTACCGCGCCGTCAAGCACTACGTCGACTGGAAGGTCAACCGCTACCGGTCGCGCCTGGTGGCGATCAACCGCACCCAGAAGGAGGGGGTGGCCTCCGAGCTCGCCCGGAGCGGGAAGCTTGCGGAGGCCGGGATCTCGGTCGATATCGATGAGGCGTACTATTTCGTGCCGCCTTACCTTGAGTCGGTGCTCGAAAAATACCGCTCCTCGACGGACGGCGTGGTCGTGGTGCCCATGATTCCGGTTGAATCCGCCTTTTCATGCGGCGTGGCTTGCCAGATGTCCGTCGATGCTTATGGCGAGGCCCTGTTCGGCAAAGTACATGTCATGCACGGACTCTGGAAGCACGAGGAGCTCTACCGCATCTACCTCGACCACCTGTTCGGTTCGCTGATGCCGGACATGATTCCGGTCAATGGACAGAAGCCTGCGCTCGTCCTCGTCATCCACGGTACCATCGTGCGCGACCGCAAAGGTAATCCGCCGGCGGTCTTCACGGGCCTGGAAGAGACCTACGCCTTCTTCCGTATCATGCGCGAGCGCATCCTTTCGGACCCGCGCAATGTGTTCGGCGAGGTGCGGCTCGGGTGCCTCAACCATTCTGCAGGAGGGGAGTGGACCCCTGATACGGTCGAAAAGGCGCTGGCTGAGCTTCGTGACCAGGGGGTTGGTTCCGTGGCCATGTTCCCCTTCGGCTACTTTGCCGACAACAGCGAGACCGACTTCGAGGCAAAGCAGCTGCTTGAAGCTTCGGGAATCGCCAGGAGGCAGTATATTCATTGCATCAACGAGTCGCCCGATTTCTCCAGGTGGATGGCGCGGCTGATCGAGAGGGAGGTCGTGAAGCTCGACCGGCAGCGTGCTTTTGCCGTCGGAGAATCCCACGAAGAACACCGCAACCGGAGCGTATCATGAACGACACCCCATCACCTGAAACCGGAGCACCCGGGTCCGACTACCGGCAGGCCCTCGTTTTCATCGGTGAAGGCCGGATGGCCCAGGCTATCGAGATCCTGGACGCACTGGCGGGCCCGGCATCGAGGGATGCCCGCATCCGCTATGCACGGGCCGTCGCCCTGCTTTCGAACGGCGAGTACCAGAAGGCCGGCACGGATCTTGTGTTCGCCGTCGCTCTGGACCCCGCCTTCATGCCGGCTTACCGCCATCTCGGATTCGTGCTCCTGACGATGGGCAAGGAGCTTGCCGCCATCAAGGTACTCAAGGCCGCCATCGCTATCGACCGGGGCTTCGTCGACGCCTGGTGCGTGCTCGGGGACGTCTACCTCGACCTCGGGGAGGCCGAAAAGGCGCTCGACGCCTTCGAGACGGCCCTCAGCCTGGAGCCGGGCAATCCGGAGCCGCACTGCAAGCTGGCCATGTACCATCTCTCGAAAGGCGACATGCACGGCCTGCGGCGTGAATACGAGGTGCTACGGGAACTCGACCCCTGCATGGCCGGCCAGATCGCCGAGCTGCTTCCCTGAGCATTACGGTGAGGGGAATGATCATTTTACCAACAGGACAAGACGAAGATGGGACTGTTTCCAGATAAGGACAAGATGAAGGTAGTCATGAAGAACGGGTTGCCGCTGATTTTCGCGGTCGCCTGGACCCCGGTGCTCTGGATGGTGCTGGCGGTCGTCTTCGGCTCGGCGATGGAGCACCTGCTCGGATCGTGGCAGGCCGCCATAGGCCTCCTGGGTGTTTCGGCACTGCTGCTCATGGCGGCGCTGAGCCTGCTTTTCAGGCGCTACGGGCTCGGGATATTCGATGCGACGCGTGACGCATGACTCGCCACCGGTCACTCGCCAACACCTCCCGATCCACACGTTGCCGGGCGGGTTTAACCTCTTGACGGCATCCATGCCGAAACCCTGAAAAAATCAGCTTTTTCTCTGCGGTAAAAAGGAATTTTTTGTATATTTGCCGCACTTGATTTCAAGGCATTTAAGGCATTTTTCGGAGTGCAGGTGGATTCTGACGAATCCACGGCCATAACGCCAAACAACAGCACATGGATCAGACGCTGACCGGTTTCGGTACCGTTTTCGTGTTCCTCCTCCTCGGCATCTTCTTTGTCGTCGCGGGATTCATCACCGCAAGGCTGCTTCGCCCCAGCCGCCCCAACCCCGAAAAGAACTCGACTTACGAGTGTGGCGAGCCGGCCGTCGGCAGCGCCTGGGTCAAGTTCAACATCCGCTTCTACGTTATCGCACTTATCTTCATCATCTTCGATGTTGAAGTCGTGTTCCTCTTCCCCTGGGCAACCGTCTTCAAGCCCCTCGGCGTCTTCGCCCTGGTGGAAGTCCTGATCTTCGCCTTCATCCTGATCCTCGGCCTCGCGTATGCATGGGTCAAGGGTGACCTCGACTGGGTGAGGCCGACGCCGAACATCCCGAAAATGCCTGAACTGCCGAATCGCGATTCCGGCCGGGTCAACGGATAACATTCAATCATCATCGATTACACGCTATGGGTTTGCTTGACGCCAATATATCGAACCGCAACGTCCTGGTGACTTCGGTCGACAACGTGATGAACTGGGCCCGCCTCTCTTCGCTCTGGCCCATGGGATTCGGCCTCGCCTGCTGTGCTATCGAGATGATGGCCACCAACGCCTCCAACTACGACCTCGAACGCTTCGGTATCTTCCCGCGTTCATCACCCCGCCAGTCCGACCTCATGATCGTGGCCGGAACGGTGACCATGAAGATGGCCGAGAAGGTCGTCACGCTCTACGAACAGATGCCCGAGCCGCGCTACGTGCTCTCCATGGGTAGCTGCTCCAACTGCGGCGGCCCCTACTGGAACCATGGCTACCACGTGCTCAAGGGTGTCGACCGCGTCATTCCTGTTGACGTTTACGTCCCGGGTTGCCCGCCTCGCCCTGAGGCGCTCATCGGCGGACTCATGAAGATCCAGGAACTGGTCCGCATGGAAGGACTCGGCATCTCCCGACAGGATGCGCTGAAGAAACTCGCCGAGAAGAGCGTCGATGCCCAGCAGGTAATCGACCAGGTTCGAAGGGCAACGGCTTAACCAAACATCATCAATGGACAACGGGATGGAAGAAGCAGGAAACATCATGCCGGCAGCGGTTCTTGAGAGCAAGGCGGCCTATGATATCATCAGGGGGCGGTTCGGTGATGCGGTGTCGGAGTTCGACGCCAACCCGACCATGCCGTTCTTCGAGGTGGCCGATGCGTCGAAATGGGTGGATATCGCCCTGTTCATGCGCGACGATGCCCGCCTGAAGTTCAACTACATGGCCTGCCTCTCCGGGGTCGACTACATGGAGCAGGAGCAGCTCGGCATCGTCTGCAACCTCGAGTCCATCGGACATTATCCGCACAGGATCGCCGTCAAGGTGAAGTGCCGGAGGGAAGGCGGATCGATTCCGTCGGTTGCCTGCGTGTGGCATACGGCCAATTGGCACGAAAGGGAGGCCTACGACATGTACGGCATGACCTTCGAAGGCCACCCGGACCTCCGCAGGATCCTCTGTCCGGAAGACTGGACCGGGTTCCCGCTTCGCAAGGACTATCAGGTGCAGGAGACCTATCACGGCATCAAGGTCCCGTACTGACGAATTAACACGTAAACAAGCATTCCGAGCATGCAGGAATTAGGTAAAGCTGAACTGAACTCCACCCGGATCATCCGCCAGGACGATAACCGGGTAGTCATCGAAAAGGATCTCGATACCGAATACATGGTCCTCAGCATGGGACCGCAGCACCCGTCCACGCACGGCGTGCTCCGCCTCGAGTGCATTACCGACGGTGAAGTCGTCGTCGAAGCCGAGCCATACCTCGGCTATCTGCACCGCTGTTTCGAGAAGTACTGCGAAAAGGTGGACTACCCGGGCATCGTCCCCTATACCGACCGGATGGACTACCTGGCCGGCATGAACACCGAGATGGCCTACTGCATGGCCGTCGAAAAGATGCTCGACATCGAGATTCCCCGCAGGGTCGAGTTCATCAGGGTCATCGTTTCCGAACTCAACAGGATCGCATCGCACCTGGTGGCCATCGGCACCTACGGCATCGACCTCGGCGCCTTTACCCCATTCCTGTTCTGCTTCCGCGACCGTGAGCATATCCTTAACCTGCTCGAGTGGATCTCCGGCGCCCGCATGCTGTATAACTATATCTGGATCGGCGGCCTCTCCTACGATGTGCCGGCCGACTTCAAGAAGCGCCTCTCCGAGTTCGTCACGTACTTCAAGCCCAAGACCGTCGAGCTGCAGAAACTGCTCACCGAAAACGAGATCTTCGTCAAGCGCACCAAGGGGATCGGCATCATGCCGGCCGACGTGGCCATCAACTATGGCTGGTCGGGTCCGATGCTCCGCGGTTCCGGTGTCGATTGGGACTTGCGCCGCAACGATCCCTACTCGGTCTATCCCGAGCTTGATTTCAAGGTTGCCCTGCCGGATCCGAAGTTCTGCGACATCGGCGACTGCCTTGCACGGCACGTCGTGCGCGCCATCGAGATGGAAGAGAGCCTGAAGATCATCGAGCAGTGCCTCGACATGATGCCGGGGGTCGACGGTTTCAACTCCCGTGTCGCCATTCCGAAGAAGGTCCGCCCGAAAGCCGGCGAAGTCTACAGCCGCGCCGAAAACCCGAGGGGTGAGGTCGGATTCTACATCGTGAGCGACGGCAAGTCTACCAAGCCGCTGCGCTGCAAGGCCCGTTCGTCCTGCTTCGTGAACCTTTCGGCCATGAAGGATCTTTCCAGGGGCCAGCTGATTCCGGATCTCGTGGCCATCATCGGCAGCATCGACATCGTGCTGGGTGAAGTCGACCGGTAAAGGATTTTACAAGACAACCATTATCCATAGACAGGTTAGCCGTTTTCTATGAGTCAGTCAATTTCTCTCAATACCTGGTCTGATGCCCTTTCAGGGTTCAACCTCGGCTGGTTCCCGCTCGGACTTGTGATCGTCGCGGCCGTGCCGCTCGTGTTCATCGCCCTCTACGCGCTGACTTACGGCGTGTACGGCGAACGCAAGATCTCGGCATTCATGCAGGACCGCCTCGGCCCGATGGAAGTCGGCCCCTGGGGCCTGCTCCAGACACTGGCCGACATCCTGAAGCTCCTCCAGAAGGAGGATATCGTGCCGACCGCCGCCGACAAGTTCCTGTTCGTCATCGGCCCGCTCATCATGTTCGTCGGTTCGTTCCTTGCCTTCGTCGTCCTTCCGTTCGGCCCCGCCTTCATCGGCGCCGACCTGAATGTCGGGCTCTTCTACGCGGTCGGCATCGTCGCCCTCGAGGTCGTCGGCATCCTCGCTTCCGGCTGGGGCTCGAACAACAAGTGGGCGCTGTACGGTGCGGTCAGGAGCGTCGCCCAGATCGTCAGCTACGAAATCCCCGCTTCCATCGCTCTGCTCTGCGGTGCGATGATGGCCGGCACCCTGAGCATGCAGCAGTTCTGCGTCGCGCAGAGCGGGCCGTACGGGTTCATGCACTACTACCTTTTCAGCAATCCGATCGCCTGGCTGCCTTTCCTTATCTATTTCATCGCATCCCTGGCCGAGACCAACCGTGCACCTTTCGATATCCCTGAAGCGGAATCCGAGCTGGTCGCCGGTTTCTTCACCGAGTACAGCGGCATGAAGTTCGCCATGTTCTTCCTTGCCGAGTACGGCAGCATGTTCATGGTTTCCGGCATCATCTCGATCGTCTTCCTCGGCGGATGGGCCTCCCCGCTGCCGAACATAGGCTCCTTCGCCCTGAACACCATGACCAGCGGCCCGGCATGGGGCGCATTCTGGATCATCATGAAAGGATTCTTCTTCATCTTCGTGCAGATGTGGCTGCGCTGGACCCTTCCCCGACTCAGGGTCGACCAGCTCATGTACCTCTGCTGGAAGGTGCTGACCCCGTTCGCCTTCGTCGCATTCGTGCTGACGGCCGTCTGGGAGATTTACAAGTAACCGGCGGGATAGTATCGAGATTACAGGCAAGCAAGACGAAACACCAACTATGAGTGAGTACTTCAGCAATATAAAGATCGGTGCCACGACCATCGCCACCGGCATGGCCATCACCTTCCGCCACTTCCTTAACGCGGTGAAGCGGAAAGGCGACGCCGGCATCGACGACGCCGATTACTTCAAGCAGGTCGACGGCCTGTGCACCCTCCAGTATCCGAGGGAGGTCGTACCTACCCCGACGATCGGCCGTTACCGCTTGTACAACGACATCGAGGACTGCATCGGCTGCTGCCAGTGCGAACGCGCCTGCCCTGTCGAGTGCATCACCATCGAGACCATCAAGACTACGGCCGACGACCTCGCCGCCTGCGGCAAGACTTCCGGCGGGCAGCAGAAGCGATTCTGGGTGCCGGTGTTCGACATCGATGTCGCCAAGTGCATGACCTGCGGCATCTGCGTGAGCGTCTGCCCGACCGATTGCCTCGTGCACTCGCCGGTCGCCGACTTCTCGGAGTTCGACGTCAAGAACATGATGTATCATTACGGCAACCTCTCGAAGATCGAAGCCGAAGCCAAGAAGCGGAAGCTCGATGAGGAGAAGGCAGCCAAGGAGAAGGCAGCAGCCGAAGCCATCGCCAGGGGCGAGGCCCCGGCCGCGAAGCCGAAGCCGGCACCGGGCCCGATGCCCGAGGGCGGCCAGGCAGGGGAGTAACAGGGGACCGATTACCAACAAGCGAAGACAATCATGAATCAATTGACCTTATCCATCATCTTCTACGTGTTCGCGGCCGTGACCGTCCTGTCGGCAGCGTTCGTCGTGTTCTCGAAGAACGTCATCTACTCGGCCTTCGCGCTCCTGTTCACCTTCTTCGGCGTCGCGGCCCTCTATGTCTTCCTGAGCTCCGACTTCATCGCGGTGACCCAGGTGGTCGTCTATGTCGGCGGCATCCTGGTGCTGCTGCTCTTCGGCGTCATGTTCACGAACACCATCATGCAGACCGACCTGAAGACCGACGTGCTGCACGTCGTGCCTGGCACGATCCTGTTGCTGCTCATGATCGCCGGCATGCTCTATACCTTCTATACCACGGGCGACTGGATGCCTGGCGATGTCCAGCTCCAGGGCAGCGTCGTGCAGCGAGTCGGTTTTGAAACCATGTCGCGCTACATGCTGCCTTTCGAAATGGCTTCGATCGTCCTGCTCGTCGCCCTGCTCGGAGCAGCGTTCCTTGCACGCTACGACAATGCTCACAAAAACGAACACTAAGGGGTAACGTTACATGGAAATGTTCACATCGATCGGGCTGAACCACTTTCTGACCATCTCAGCCATCCTTTTTTCGCTCGGCATGTTCGCCGTCATGACCAGGAAGAACGCCATCGTCATCCTGATGGGCGTCGAACTGATCCTGAACGCAGCCAACATCAACTTCCTGACCTTCTCCAAGTACAACGGGGGGATGATCGGGGTGATGTTCAGCCTGTTCGTGATCGTGCTGGCCGCGGCCGAGGCCGCCGTCGCGCTCGCTATCGTGATCAATATCTTCAAGACCTTCAAGACGGTCGACGTCTCCAGTGTCGATACGATGAAGGAGTGATCCTGACCGAAACCCTTTCAGCTGCAAATACTCTGTAAAACGAAACATGATGCACAGTTTAATCCAGTTATCGATCGTAGTCCTGCTCTTGCCGCTGCTGTCGTTTGTGGTGCTGATATTCTTCAACCGCAGGCTTCCGCGCATGGGTGATTTCGTCGGCGTCGGCCTGCTCGGCACGGCGTTCTCCATCGCGCTTTACATATTCTGGACCGTGGTCGTCCAGCATTACGATCCGGCGTATCGCATCGCCTGGGACTTCACCTGGCTGGACCTTGGCAACGTGCCCGGCGTCGGCCCGCTCGTGGTGAAGATGGGCATCGTGATCGATAACCTGACGGCCATCATGCTCGCCATGGTGACCCTGATCAGCCTCCTGGTGCACCTCTACTCGACCGGCTACATGCACGGCGACAAGAACTACGGCCGCTTTTTCGCGTTCCTGGGCATCTTCACCTTCTCGATGCTCGGCATCGTGCTTTCCGACAACCTCTTCTCGATCTACATGTTCTGGGAGCTGGTCGGCCTCTCCTCATACCTGCTGATCGGATTCTATTTTGAGAAGGATAGCGCCGCAGACGCCCAGAAGAAAGCGTTCCTTACCAACAGGGTCGGCGATATCGGCATGTGGCTTGGCATCCTGATCCTCTATTCGCAGTTCCACACCTTCGGCTACCGCGAGATCTTCGAGAATATCGCCGCAGGCAAGTTCACCCTTTCCAACGGCTGGCTGACGGCCGCGGGTATCCTGCTCTTCTTCGGTTGCGTCGGCAAGTCCGCACAGTTCCCGCTGCACGTCTGGCTTCCTGACGCCATGGAGGGCCCGACCCCGGTTTCGGCGCTCATCCACGCGGCAACGATGGTCGCCGCCGGTGTCTACTTCGTCGGCCGCATCTTCGTGATCCTCACCCCGGACGCGCTGCATTACATCGCCTTCATCGGCGCCGTGACCGCCTTCATGTCGGCCACCATCGCCATTACCCAGCACGACATCAAGAGGGTGCTGGCCTACTCGACCGTTTCGCAGCTTGGCTACATGGTCATGGGCCTCGGCGTCGGCGCCTATTCCGCCGCGCTGTTCCACCTGCTGACGCACGCATTCTTCAAAGCATGCCTTTTCCTCGGTTCCGGCGCCATAATCCACGCCATGCACCACGAGCAGGACATGCGCTGGATGGGCGGCCTCCGCAAGAACATGCCCTGGACCTTCGCCACGTTCAGCATTGCGACCCTCGCGCTGGCCGGACTGCCGCTGACCAGCGGATTCATGTCGAAGGATGCAATCCTGGCCGGTGCGCTCGGCTTCGCGAGCGTCGAGGGCGGCGGCATATATTATATAATCCCGGTGCTCGGTTTTGCTTCTGCCATGATGACCGCCTTCTACATGGGACGACAGGTCTGGCTGGTCTTCTTCGGCGAGAGCCGCACCCACCTGAAGCCTGCCGAAGAGCATCACGGCGACCATGGGCACGATGCCCACGGACATGATGATCACGGCCACGACGACCACGGTTCGCACCATGGCGTCCACGAGGTGGGCTGGATCATGCGGGCGCCGCTGGTCGTCCTGGCGACACTTTCCGTCTTCTTCGTCTTCTCGCCCGATCCGCTTGATGGCGCAAAGGGCTGGTTCATGCACCTGGTGCCGACCCCGCAGACGGTGGTCAAGACCGCAGGGACCCACAATGAGGCTTCGCTGGGAGTGACCGGTGGCCGCCTGCTCGCCGAAGCCCCGACCGATGCGGTGAAGCCTGATGCAGGTGCGCATACCGAGGTCGCGGAAGGCCACGGCGCAGCAGCTAAAGTGCATGGCCCGGCCTTCACCGACCCTCGCCAGGCCGAACTTGCCCATGCGATGCACGCCAACCACTTCATGGCGATCTACCTCTCTTCCGGCATGCTGGCGCTCGGCGTCGGTCTGGCCATGGTGGTCTACGCGTTCCGCGCGATCGATCCCGAAAAGACTGCCCAGGCGATCCGCCCGCTCTACCTCTACTCGTTCAATAAGTGGTACTGGGACGAGATCTACGACGCGACGGTCATCAAAGGCTCGATGATGATCGCGAAAATACTTGCATGGTTTGATGCGAACATCGTCGACGGCATCGTCAACGGCGTTGCCACCATCTTCAGGAAAGTCGCCTTTGCCAACGCCGGCATCGACACCTATGTGGTCGATGGCGCGGTGAACTTCACGGCTTACTTTGTCCAGACGACTGGTGCCGTCATGAGGAAGATCCAGACCGGCAAGGTGCAGACCTACCTGGTCATGGTGATGGTGGCGGTACTCGGGTACTTCGCCTTCTACCTTGTCCAACTCATGAAATAACGAACGATTTTAATTTTTATCTCCGAACATAACAGGTACTGAACATGCTGAGCTTAATTGTATTTCTGCCGATCATTGCCGGACTTGTCATTTTGGCTGTGCCTGCGTCGCAGAAGCAGGTCATCAGGATCGTCTCCTTGCTCGCAGCCGTGGCCCAGGGCGTGATCGCCGTGCTTATCTGGCGTCAATACGACCCGACCATGGCCGGCATCATCGCGGCCCCGGGCGGTTCGCCGGTGGGCTCGTTCCAGATGATCGAGCGCATTCCCTGGATCTCGCTCAACCTCGGCTCGTTCGGTCCCCTGACCATCGAGTACTTCCTGGGCGTCGATGGCCTGTCGATCACGATGGTGATCCTCACCGCCCTGATTTCGATCATTGGCGTGCTGTCGAGCTGGACGATCCAGAAGCAGGTCAAGGGATACTTCATCTTGTACAACCTCCTGGCAACGGCCATGATGGGATGCTTCGTCGCGCTCGACTTCTTCCTCTTTTATGTCTTCTGGGAGATCATGCTGCTTCCGATGTACTTCCTCATCGGTATCTGGGGCGGACCGAACAGGGAATATGCTGCCATCAAGTTCTTCCTGTACACTCTCTTCGGTTCGGTGTTCATGCTTCTCGTCATGATCGGCCTCTTTTTCAGCGTTGTCGACCCGGTCACCCAGCACCACACCTTCAGCCTCGTCGCGATGGCCAGCCAGGAGAATTATGTCGCCGGCTCCATCCTCGGCCCCGGCAGCGTGATGTGGCGTTATGTGGCCTTCATCGTCCTCTTCGTCGGTTTCGCCATCAAGGTCCCGATGTTCCCGTTCCATACCTGGCTGCCTGACGCACACGTCGAGGCACCGACCCCGATCTCCGTCATCCTGGCCGGCGTGCTCCTGAAGCTTGGCACCTACGGCATGATGAGGATCAACTTCCCGCTCTTCCCTGAAGTCTACCAGGCAGGCCTGTACGTGATCGGCGTGTTCGGCGCCATCAACATCATCTACGGCGCATTCTGCGCACTTGCCCAGCAGGACCTCAAGAAGATGGTTGCCTACTCTTCGATCAGCCACATGGGCTACGTGCTGCTCGGCCTTGCCGCCGGCAACAGCGAAGGCATGCTCGGCGCACTTTACCAGATGTTCAACCACGGCACCATCACGGCCATGCTCTTCCTTCTGGTGGGCGTCATCTATGACCGTGCCCACTCCCGTGCGATCGACAAGTTCGGCGGCCTGGCCTCCTACATGCCGGTCTACGCCGGTATCGTCGCCGTCGCCTGGTTCGCATCGCTCGGCCTTCCCGGCCTTTCAGGCTTCATCTCCGAAGCGTTCGTGTTCGTTGGTGCCTTCACCTCGCCGACTACCAGGCCTATCGCCATGGTCTCCGTGCTCGGTATCGTCTTCGGCGCAGCTTACCTGCTCTGGTCGCTGCAGAGGATGTTCCTCGGCAAGCGCAAGCCGGATGCCCTGTATGAACTCGAGACCGACGCCCATGGCCACGAGCACATCCACTTCCACGACTGGAACGGAAAAATCGACCTCGACGCCAGGGAGCTCACCATGCTTGTCCCGCTGGTCGTCATCACCATCGCCCTCGGTATCTACCCGATGCCGGTCATGGGCATGCTGACGGCAAGCATCAACAAACTCGTCACCGTGCTGGCACCTGTTGCGGCGGCGGCCATACAGTGACCGGTATTTCTGTGTAAAAGAATAAACGTTGGAGAAATATGTTCGAAATGCCATCAGGCGCTGAAATACAGAGCATCATCTCGACCCTCAGGGCAGGTGCCGGGTATTTTATCCCTGAAATCTACCTTTCAGCGCTTTTCATGGTGCTGATCATCCTGGACCTCGTACTTCGCGGCAGGAAAAACAGGATACTCGCCTCGGCGACGATCATCGGCCTCCTCGGCAGCCTGTACTTCATCTTCCAGCAGCATGGGCTGCCGGATACGGAGATCTTCTTCGGCATGTACGCGCTTGACCGGTTCGGCATCTTCTTCAAGTACTTCTTCGTGCTGACCGGCGTGCTCGCCGTGGTCATCTCGATCGAGGACGAGCAACTGAACGGCCAGGACGCCGGGGTAGGCGAGTACTACGCCCTGGTCGTGGCGATGGTCATCGGCATGATGATGATGGCGTCGTCGACCGACCTGTTGATGATGTTCCTTGCCATGGAGCTCGTCGGCCTGTCCGCCTATGTGCTGACCGGTTACCTCAAGAACGACAAACGCTCGTCGGAAGCCGCCCTGAAGTACCTCGTCTACGGCGCGGTCTCTTCCGGCATGCTCCTTTACGGCTTTTCGCTTATTTACGGCCTCACCGCGCAGACCAACATCACCAAAATCAGCATGGAGCTGATCCAGCACGGTTACGACCCGCTGGTCATGATCCTTGCGACCCTGTTGGTGATGGCCGGCCTCGGCTACAAGATGGGCGCCGTCCCGTTCCACTTCTGGAGCCCCGACGTCTACGAAGGCGCACCGACCCCGATCACGGCCTACCTTTCAACCGGTTCGAAGGCCGCCGGTTTTGCTTTGCTCATGCGCATCTTCTTCGTCGCCGTCCCGCACGTTTCGGAAGGTGTCGAGGACATGCTCAGCATCGACTGGCTCACCATCATGATGATCATCGCCGCAGCATCAATGATTTACGGCAACGTGGTCGCCATCTGGCAGAAGAACGTCAAGCGCCTGCTTGCCTACTCATCCATCGCCCATGCCGGCTACCTGCTGCTCGGCATCATCACCATGGACAAGATCGGTACCCAGGCCGTCCTGGTCTATCTCTCGGGTTACCTCCTGATGAACATCGGCGCATTCTACGTCATCGTGACGATCTCCAACAAGACCGGCAGCGAGAACCTCGACGACTACAAGGGCCTCGGAAAGAAGATGCCGCTCGCCGGCGCAGCCCTGACCGTTTTCCTCATTTCGCTCGTCGGCCTGCCTCCTACCTTCGGTTTTGTCGGCAAGCTGATGATCTTCTCTGCGTTGATCGCTAAGGGCGACCTCTTCATGTGGCTGGCGCTCATCGGTATCCTGACCAGTGTCATCTCACTTTACTACTACATGTTCATCCCGCTGAACATGTTCCTTCGCGAGGCGGACAAGGACAACCAGGCAGAGGTCAGGACCGGCATGATTCCCAATATCGTCACGGCCGTCCTGATGATCCTGACCCTCTATTTCGGCCTCTTCTTCCAGCCGATCGCCGATTTCGCCGGTTACTCGGCATCGATGCTCGGAGCGGTGCTGAACTGAGTCGCAGACCGACCGGTCAGTAAAACCTGAAGCCCGGCCATCCGCAAAAGATGAGCCGGGTTTTTTTATGCGGAAGACAGCACCGGAATGCGATTAATGGCATCTCTTATTGTTTATAACAGTCGTTAAGCGTTATATTTAAGATATGCTCCTTTTATCGTGTCCGTTCAGGCAATCAGGGAACGGGGGAGCCGATTTCACCGGACAGCGCTCTCAAGACACTGTATCCTAACCTTCGGAGGTGTTTATGCCCACCAAGCAAACGTTCGCAGAAGTATTCGAGTCCCGTGGCGTCTCCCGACGGGATTTCCTCAAGTTTTGCAGCCTGACCTCAGTAGCCCTCGGCCTTTCTCCCGAACTCCTTCCCAAAGTCGTCCACGCCATGGAAACCAAGCCACGCACGCCGGTCATCTGGCTGCATGGCCTGGAGTGCACCTGCTGCACCGAGTCCTTCATCCGCTCGTCCCATCCGATTATGGCCGACATCGTGTTCAACATGATCTCCCTTGACTACGATGAGACGTTGAGTGCGGCAGCCGGAGACCAGCTCGAGGAGGTGAGGAAGAAGATCATGAAAGAGTACAACGGCAAGTACATCCTCGCCATCGAAGGCAACATTCCCATGAAGGACGACGGTGTCTACTGCACGGTCAATGGCGACTCCTTCCTCAATATCGTCAGGGAGACGGCCGCCGGTGCTGCCGCGGTGATCGCGTGGGGATCTTGCGCATCGTTCGGCTGCGTACAGAACGCCCACCCGAACCCGACCGGCGCGGTTCCCGTCAGCGACGTCATCAAGGACAAGCCGATCGTCAAGGTTCCCGGTTGCCCCCCGATCTCCGAAGTCATGACCGGCGTTATCGCCCACGTCCACACCTTCGGCACCCTGCCGGAGCTGGATCGAATGGGTCGCCCGAAAGCCTTCTACGGCACCAGGATCCATGACAAATGCTATCGCCGTGCATTCTACGACGCCGGCATGTTCGTTCGCGGCTTCGACGAGGAGTCGACCCGCAAGGGCTGGTGCCTCTACAAGATGGGCTGCAAAGGGCCGACCACGTACAACTCATGTTCCAAGATCCAGTGGAACGCCGGGACCAGCTTCCCGATCGGCTCGGGCCATCCCTGCATCGGATGCTCTGAACCCGGTTTCTGGGACAAGGGGCCGTTCTACTCCAGGCTGGCCGAAGTATCGTTCCTCGGGACGGACACGACGGCCGATCAGATCGGCATGGTGGCCGTCGGCGCGGCTGCGGCCGGAGCTGTAGCACATGCAGCCGTGACCGCCGTGAAGAAAAAGCAGCATGACAACGAGTCTGAAAAGTAAACCAAGGGAGCTCAAGGCATGTCCAAAAAAATAGTTGTCGATCCGATCCCGCGTATCGAGGGACATCTCAGGATTGAGGCAAAGGTCAGCGATGCCAACGTCATCGAGGAGGCCTATAGCACCGGCACCATGTGGCGCGGTATCGAAGTCATCCTCCAGGGGCGCGATCCCCGTGACGCATGGGCTTTCGCCGAGCGCATCTGCGGAGTATGCACCACCGTGCACGCACTCGCATCGGTCCGCTGCGTCGAAGATGCCCTCGGCATCGAAGTGCCCACCAATGCACAGATCATCCGTAACCTGATGGAGGCGACCCAGCATACGCAGGACCACCTCGTTCACTTCTACCATCTGCACGCCCTCGACTGGGTGGATGTGGTCAGTGCCCTCAAGGCCGACCCGAAGCAGGCTTCCGATATCGCCCAGAGCCTCTCATCCTGGCCGAAATCATCCGTCGGTTATTTCAAGGACCTCCAGAAGCGCCTCGTCTCCTTTGTCGAGAGCGGGCAGCTTGGCATCTTCTCGAACGGCTACTGGGGCCACCCGGCTTACAAACTGCCGCCAGAAGTGAACCTGATCGCCGTGGCCCACTACCTCGAAGCCCTCGATTTCCAGAAAGAGATCGTGAAGATCCAGACCATCTTCGGTGGAAAGAATCCGCATCCGAACTACCTCGTCGGCGGCATGGCCTGCGCCATCGACCCGAACAGCGACACGGCCATCAATATCGAGCGGCTCGCCATGGTCAAGAAGATCATCGACGACACGCAGGCGTTCATCGACCAGGTCTACATCCCCGACCTGATCGCCATCGCCGGCTACTACAAGGGCTGGCTGCACGGCGGCGGGCTCGGCAACTTCATGAGCTATGGTGATTTCCCGCAAAAGGGGATCAACGACGTCAAGTCGCTGCTCTGGCCACGAGGCGTCATCCTGAACAAGGATCTCTCCAACGTCATGGACGTCGATCCCAGGGATACCGCCCAGATCAAAGAGGAGATCGGCCACAGCTGGTATACCTACACGAAGGGCGGCGACAAGGGCCTCCATCCGTGGGAAGGGGAGACCAAGCCGAACTACACCGGCCCGAAGCCCCCGTACAAGCACCTCGACACCGACAAGCAGTACAGCTGGCTCAAGACTCCCCGCTGGAAGGATAACGCCGTCGAAGTCGGACCGCTCGCCCGCGTGCTGATCGGCTACGCCAAGGGCGACCCGATGCTCAAGGAGACGGTTGGCGCCGTGCTTGCCAAACTCGGCGTAGGTCCGGAAGCCCTCTTCTCGACGCTCGGCAGGACAGCCGCACGCGGCATCGAGTGCAAACAGACCGCAGGCTTCATGGGCAAGTTCTACGACCAACTCATTGCCAACATCAAGACCGGCGACTACAAGACCTTCAACAGCGAGCGCTGGGAGCCTTCGACCTGGCCCGCAGAGTGCAAGGGTTTCGGTTACACCGAAGCGCCTCGCGGCGCCCTGGGACACTGGATCCGCATCAAGGACAAGAAGATCGACGAGTACCAGATCGTGGTGCCCTCCACCTGGAATGCATCGCCGAAGGACAACCGTGGAAACTCCGGAGCTTACGAAGCCGCGCTCAAGGGAACGCCGATGGCCGATCCATCGAAACCCCTGGAACTCCTGAGGACCATCCACTCGTTCGATCCCTGCCTTGCGTGTGCCTCGCATGTCTATGACATGAACGGCAATGAGATCACCAAGGTAACCATCGTTTAAACGGAGCATACCATGGGTAGGTTAATCGAGGAAATCTATGTCTGGCGCGTGCCGGTCAGGGTCTATCACTGGATCAACGCCCTCTGCATCGTCACGCTGGCCACGACCGGTATGTACATCGCCTCGCCGGTGATCAATCCGCCTCTCGGTGAAGCGGTCTGGCAGCATAACTTCGTGATGTGGCGTTATATCCATTACTGCGTGGCATTCCTGTTCGTCGGCAACTTTCTGTACCGGATGTACTATGCGTTGCTTTCCGACGACCAGTACGCCAAGTTCGGCGGATTCCGGCCATGGTCGCCGGCTTGGTGGGGCACCCCGTTCAAGGAGCAGGTCGCTTCGTACCTCTTCCTGAGGGATGACGAACCGAACTATGTCGGGCACAACCCGGTCGCCGCGCTCGCGCACTTCATTTTCATCTTCTGCGGCTCAGCGTTCATGATCCTGACCGGACTTGCCATGTACGGGGAAAACCGTCCGGGCAGCCTCATCGAGGGAGTCTTCGGATGGATCCTTCCGGTGTTCGGAAGCAGCTACAACCTGCATTACGCGCACCACCTGATGTCGTGGATCTTCCCGTTCTATGTGATCGTGCACCTGTATGCCGTGTTCCGCCACGACGTCGTCGACCGCACCAGCGTGACCTCGTCCATCATCACCGGCTACAAGCACAAGGTCGAGGATGAGCGCGACCTCTGAGAAGTTTCCCTGTTAGTGCTTTGAGTGGAAAGCCCGTCATCATTGGAGCAAGTGACGGGCTTTCTTATTGTGCCGTGCCCGAACCAATGGGCGGTAAATGGACGCAATGGACGAAGAAATCATGGACGGGATGGAGTGCATGGACAAAGTGAAAGGGGAAACCCGTACGATTCATTTTTAAACCTATATCGAATCTCATTACGTGAAAAAAATCAACGTGGTCGGCCTTGGCAACCTGCTGTTCGGCGACGAAGGGTTCGGGGTAGAGGTGATCAGGGCGCTGGAGGCATCGGGAGGTTTCCCGGAATCGGTTAATTTCGTGGACGGCGGTACGCAGGGGATCTACCTGCTCGACTACTTCGAGTCGTGCGACTGCCTGCTGGTGTTCGATTCCATCATTCCGATAGAGTTTGAACCAAAGGTCTACCTTTACCGGAACGAGGAACTGCCGGCGTTCATCCATCGCAAAATGTCGGCCCACCAGATGGGGCTCAGCGAACTGCTCGGCATCGCGAAGCTGCACGGCAGGTTCCCGGCCGAAGTCGTCATGATCGGCGCCCCGCCGCACAACCTCGACCTCGGCAGCGGCCTGAGCGACATCATGAAGGGGCATCTCGATACTGCCGTCCGCATGGGCCGTGAAGTCATCGACGCCTGGCTGAAGTCATAATCGCAACAATTGTCCCCTTGTCCCCCGGCTTGTGCCTTACACAGACATATAACCTCATTTGGCACTGATCAGGCGCAGGAACTCGCTTCTGGTCGACTGGTTGTTCATGAATACACCGGACATGGCTGACGTGGTGGTGATGGAGTTCTGCTTCTGCACGCCGCGCATCACCATGCACATGTGGGTCGCCTCGATGACGACGGCTACGCCGCGTGGGTTGAGCACGTTCTGGATAGCGTCGCGGATCTGCTGCGTCAGCCGTTCCTGCACCTGCAGGCGGCGGGCGAAGACTTCGACCACCCTCGGGATCTTCGAGAGCCCGACGATCTTGCCGTCCGGTATGTAGGCGACGTGCGCCTTGCCGAAGAAGGGGAGCATGTGGTGTTCGCACATCGAGTAGATGTCGATGTCCTTGACCAGCACCATCTCGTCGTACGACTCGGTGAAGACCGCCTTCATCAGCACCTGTTCCGGATCCTGCCGGTAACCGCTGGTCAGGAAGCGAAGCGCCTTGGCGACCCTTTCCGGGGTTTTCCTCAGCCCTTCCCGACCCGGATCCTCCCCGATTCCCTCAAGGAGGTTCATTACCGCGTTTTCCATAGGGGCGAGCAATTCCCCGTCGTGCACGTGCGATTCGTCGCAGCACTCGTCCAGGTCGCTACCGGGCCTGTTTCGCAAATCGATCCGGTTACTCTCCAAGGTATCTGACACTGTTTTTGCCTGTTTCATGGATTTTGACTTCATGGAGGGAGACCTCCTTGTTGCTGATGGCGCCGAGGCGTGATTCGAGGATATCCCAGATGGTGACGGCGAGGATTTCCGTCGTCGGGACGCTGTTTTCAAGTTCAGGGACCTCGATATTCAGGTGGCGGTGGTCGAAACGTGCCACGATCTCTTCTTCGAGCAGGTTCTTCAGCTCCTTCAGGTCGAAGAGGTAGCCGGTTTTCCTGTCTATCGTGCCTGCGAGTGTGATTTCGATAACGTAATTGTGCCCGTGCCCGTGCACGCCGCTGCATTTTCCGTAGATCCGAAGGTTCTCATCCTCCGATAGTTCCGGATTGAACAGCCGATGCGCGGCATTGATCTCGACCTTGCGGGTAACGTAGACTTTCCTTGGTTTTTCGAGTCGGTCGTTCATATCGACATTACTTTTGTGGGCTCCTGCATGCAAGGGCAGTGTTGCAAAGAATTGCTTGCAACGTCCAGGATCAACCGTGAAGCCATGTTATAAGTTTCATTCTTCACGGCGGTTGAGGATGGTGACGTAGTAGAGGAGTTGCATGATCGCCTGTGCCGCTGCGGCAACGTAGGTCAGTGCGGCGGCATCGAGCACGGCGTTCACACCCTCCATCTCATGCGGGGAGATGATTCCCTGGGAAACCAGCAACTCCTTGGCCCGGCGGCTTGCGTCGAACTCGACCGGCAGGGTGACGACGGCGAACAATGCGGTTCCGGCGAACAGGATGATGCCTGCCCAGGCGAGCGAGCTTCCCAGTATTCCGTGCATGAACAGGCCGATCATGAAAAGGATCGGGCCGAGGTTGCTGCCTATAGAGACGGTCGGCACCATCGCCGAGCGGAGCCGCAGCGGCGAGTACCCGGTCTTGTCCTGCAGTGCATGGCCTGCCTCGTGTGCCGCGACGCCGACTGATGCGATGCTCGGGACGCTGTAGACATCCTGGCTCAGGCGAAGCGTCTTGCTCCCTGGGTCGTAATGGTCCGACAGCATCCCCTCGGTCATCTCAACGGCAACATTGCCGAGCCCCCCCTGGCCAAGGATGCGCATGGCGACCTGTGCGCCCGTCATGCCGCTTTGTGTCGGAACCCGGGAGTACCTTTTGAAAGCGGATTTTACCTTGAACTGGGCCCATAAGCCCAACAGTAGCGGGGGACCTGCGAACAGGAGGTATGAAGGATCGAAGAAAAACATGCTCATTTCGGTAAGTCTTTGAAAATCCGGGTGGACGGCGCAACCGCTACCCAGAACATGCAAGGGATCTCATAAGTTTCGCCATGAAAGATAGCGTGCCTTTCGTCAGATGTCAACTCTCATGGTAATCCGCCAACGCGGCGAAAGGGGAGCGGGGAAAAAAAAGAAAGCCGTCGCGACATATCGGGACGGCTTTGCTGGTGGTGGGGACAGGACTTGAACCTGCAACCTTCGGGTTATGAGCCCGACGAGCTACCAATTGCTCCACCCCACGATGTTATAGGCTCAAATCTAACCCGATTTTCGGGCTTTCCTAACCTTTGGGGTAAAAAGATAAAAAAAAGGATGAGGCTCGCCCCGAGGTCCGCCTCATCCTCTGCATGCCTTGCTCAAGGCATGGCATGCAGGCCAATGCGATTGCCTTCCGTGTCTTCGAACCATGCGTAGAAGCCGTACTTTCCGATGTCGGTCTTGCCGGTGATCACATTCCCGCCGTTATCCCTTACCCGATCAAGCGCTCCGTCAATGTCTGACTCGGAAAAATAGATCACCATGCCGCCCAGTGTCGGTACGTAGCCTTTTGCCTTGACGAGCGCCCCGGAAATCCCGTATGCCGATTCACTCATCGGGAACCAACCCATGATCGTGCCGTTTTCCGTCGGCTCAACCCTGATCGGGAACTTGAACACCGCCTCGTAAAATGCCGCCGCCCGAGCCATGTCGGTAACGGGGACCTCGAACCATGCAACCGGGTTACACTCTTTCATGTCCGCGTTCATCTCATCCTCCTTCGTTTTATCATGACATCCCGCTTCATCAGCCATCACCCCCTTCAGGCATTAACCATACCCTTGTTCGAATAATTCAGCCTTCAGGTGAAGCATGGGTTTCCTTGCGGATGGAAAGAAGAGATCGGTATATATTATTGATATATATATGACACCGGAGAAGACCGATGCCACGGGATTATTCAAATCTACCCGAAGGAAAGGGCCTATGATGGATTGGCGTTGACGATAATTATTGTCAGGTGTTCGGTAACATGCATCAGTATAATGGTATGCAAGCTTCATTCGGTGCTGGGGAATGAAAAAGGGCGCCGGTTTTGATGGCGCCCTTGTATGGTGATATCCGGCCGTATCGGGGAGGGTTGGGGGAACAACCCGGAAAATCACCAAAGGAAAGGTATATATAAATATGATAAACCGCAAGCCATTTATGATGATCGCTGACTCGGTGTGCGGCTGACCGGTTTGGCGTTGCCGGTCAGAGCTTTTTTGCCTTGAGCCGCAACGAGTTGGTGACGACCGAGACGCTGCTGCCGGCCATGGCGATGCCGGAGAAGACGGGGTTGAGGAATATCCCGAAGAACGGGTAGAGTGCCCCGGCGGCCAGGGGGATGCCGATGATATTGTAGATGAACGCCCAGAAGAGGTTCTGGCGGATGACGCGCATGGTGGCGCGGGCCAGGGTGATCGACTGCGCGACCTTGCGGATGTCGCCCTTGAGGATGGTGACGCCTGCCGATTCGATGGCGATGTCGGTTCCTGTGGCCATGGCGATACCGACGTCAGCCAGGGCGAGGGCGGGAGCATCGTTGATGCCGTCGCCGGCCATGGCGACCTTGCGGCCCTGCCGTTGCAGTTCCCGGATCCGGTCTGCCTTTTCATGAGGCAGCACCTCGGCTATCACATCATCGATGCCTGCCTGTTTTGCCATGAAGTCGGCGGCAAGGCGGTTGTCGCCGGTGAGCATGACGACCTTGATCCCTTTTTTGTGGAGCGCCCGCACGGCTTCGGCGGACTCTTCCTTGATGGTGTCCGACAGGGCGATGAGGCCGAGCACAACGCCCTCCGCTTCGAGCAAGGCCACGGTCTTTCCTTGTTGCTGAAGGGTGGATATCCGGTCGCGACCGGTATCATTGCCGTCCGGCTTCCTGATCCTGAACGTGCTTTCGCCGATCGTGCCTTTAACCCCGACACCTTCGAGCGCTTCGAACCCGGTGACCTCCTGGAACACCATGCCTCGGTTTTTTGCGGCTTCGGCGATGGCTTGCGCAAGGGGGTGTTCGGATCGGCTTTCAATGCTGGCGGCCAGCAGCAGGAGACTGTCGGGTGAAGATTGACCGTCGAGTGGCATGATATCGGTAACCGAAGGCTTGCCGGCGGTGATGGTGCCGGTTTTGTCGAACACGACGGTGTCCACGGTGCTCAAGGTTTCAAGGCTCTGGGCGTTGCGGATGAGGATGCCGTATTCGGCGCCCTTGCCGATGCCGACGATGATGGCGGTCGGCGTGGCGAGCCCGAGGGCGCAGGGACAGGCGATGACGAGGATGCCCACCATGCCCATGATGCCGAAGGAGAGGGCGGTCGGGAAGTTCATGAAGGCCGTGCCGATGGCGAGCCAGGCGACGAAGGTGACGGCGGCCAGCACAAGCACGGTCGGCACGAAGATGGCGGAGATGCGGTCGGCGATGTCCTGTATTGGCGCTTTCGAGCCCTGGGCCTCTTCGACCATGGCGATGATGCGGGCAAGCACGGTATCCTGCCCGACCCTTGATGCGGTAAAGGTGAAGGCGCCCTGTTTGTTGATGGTGCCGCCGATGACCGGGTCGCCTGGCTTTTTGTCCACCGGCACCGGTTCGCCGGTGACCATCGATTCGTCGATAGACGAGCCGCCTTCGGCGATGGTGCCGTCAACCGGGATCTTCGCCCCGGGCCGGACGACGATCAGGTCCCCCGTCCTGACCTGCTCGAGCGGAATTTCGACTTCGGTGGCGCCGCGCTTGACGATGGCAGACTTTGCCTGCAGGCCGATGAGTTTTTCGATGGCCTCGCCGGTCTTCATCTTTGAGCGGGCTTCGAGGTATTTGCCGAGCAGCACGAAGCCGATGACGACGATCGTAACGTCGAAGTAGGTGTCGCCGGGCACGCGCAGAAGCTCGCGAACCGCTGGCAAGAGGGTGATGACGGTGCTGTAGAGCCATGCGGTAAGGGTGCCGATGCCGATGAGGGTATCCATGCTGGCTGCGCCGCTGCGGACGAACATGACGATGCCGTGCAGGAACGGCGCGCCGATGCGGAACACGAAGTAGGTGCCCAGGGCCATGGAGATGATGTTGAAGAGCTCCATGGGGATCGGCAGGTTGGGTACCGACGGGATGGATCTCGACGCGATGTCCCACATCATGAGCACAAACACCATGAAGGCAATCGGCAGGGCGAACTGCACCCTCGACTTCTGTTCGAGCAGCGCCGCTTCTTTTTCCTGTTTCATTTTTTCCGCAGCGGCGTTTCTGTCGATAGTCGGCACGGCAGCGGCTTCAGGTACCTGTTCGGCAACAAGGCCGTAGCCGTATTTGCCGAGCAACTCGTTGAGGGAGTCGTCGCTGACCTCTTCGCCCTTGAATTCGAGCCTGGCCTTTTCGGTGGCGAGGTTGACGTCGGCTTTTTCGATTCCTTCGACAGCCGAGAGCTTTTTGGTGATGATGGCCGCACAGCTGGCGCAGTGCATGCCTTTGACCGTGTAGGTTTTCGTCGTCATTGGGCAGGCTGGGGGTCTGTGACGTTGTACCATTTCATCCTCCAGTCGCGCAGCATGGCCACCCCTCCCGAGAGGAACTGTTCGACCTTGTCGGCGTTGTCGAGCACCTCCGGGCGGCTCGATTTCAGCCGGATCTCCCTGGTCATCAGGATGCCGTTGCGGTGGTGGGCGATGAGGGCGTTCAGGAACCGGAGGTCAAAGGTTTTATCGTAGGCGCCGAGGCGGGGCACGAGCGGATCTCGCACGATGCGGGCGTCACCGTACCAGGCTTTTTTCCAGCGATAGAGCTCGTTGATGTTCGGCGGTTCGTCTTTCAGGATTGATGCGGCAAGGCCTTCGATTTCAGGATTCTTGCTCTTTTGTGCCTGTTCAGCAAGCAGCATGGCGCCGCGGTGGTGGGCGATCATGGCGTCGATGTAGCGGAGATCGATCCATTTGTCCGGCTGGCCGAGGTCCATGACGTTCTTGTCGTACATGGAGAGCGAGTATTGCGGGGTGAGCCAGTAACCGACGCCCATGCCGGCGACCGCCGAAACGATCATGAGCGACAGGGCAAGGGAGAGGGATATTTTCTTCATGGCAGACTGGCTTGGTTATTTGACGGTGATGACGCCGCGAGGTACGCCCATGGCGCAGGTAATGGTGTAGTTCCCCGGTTTTGAGGGCGTGAACTCCATGACGATTGCCCTGCCTTTGACCAGGTCCTCGGCGCGGTTCCAGAGGCCGGGTACCATGATCGTGCTCATGCATCCCGAACCGGTCTCTTTCGGCTCGACGATGAATCGGACCTTTTCGCCGCGCCTGACCTCGAAGTTGGCCGGTGCTATGTCCCCAGCAGCGGTGTACATGCTCCGGATGACTTTGCCTCCGGCGGAAGGAGCCGGAATTTTGGCGGTGGCGCCGGGAAGCGGCTGGCCGGCGATCTTTGCGGCGATGCCGAACTGGCTGTCAAGGTTGTACATGGTGAAGAAGATCACCAGCAAGCCGGCGGCCTTCATGAAGATACCCGATGTGCCCGGGCGGTTGGAGAGTCCTGTGCCGGCAAGCCCGATGAAGAGGAGCGAGGGCATGGTGCCGAGCACGAAGCAGGCCATGATCGCCATGCCGTGCCAGGGATTGCCGGAGAGCATGGCCACGCCTTCGGCTGCCATGGTGAAGCCGCAGGGGAGCAGTACGGTCATGAACCCGGAAAGGAAGGGGCGAAGCAGCCCCTTTTTTTCGACGCCTCCACCGGCGGCGTGCACGAACTTTTTCGGCAGGGCGATGCGGAGGGTGCTGAACGGGCTGAATCCGAGCATCTGCAGGGCGAGTACGATCATGAGCGCGGAGAGTGCGACCACCATGATCGACGTGACGCTCGGAGAGAGGCGCACCGATTGGCCGAGCAGGCCGAGCAAGGCCCCGGTGAGGCTGTAGGCCGCGATCCTGCCGCTGTTGAACAGGAGTTGCGGACGGAGTTTTTCAGGTATGGTCGCGCCCTTGTCGAGGCGGGCTCCCCACCGGGCCGAAAGCGCGAGCACCAGGCCGCCGACGAGGGCGGCGCAGGTCGACATCCCGGCGATCAGGCCGAAGAGGAAGAAGGCTCCGAACGAGCTCGAGCTGTCGATAGCAAGCGAAGGCAGGAGGCCGGATGCGGAGAGGCCGAAGAAGAGCACGACGACGGCGGCGGCATAGCCAAGGACACGGATAGCCTCCAGCCGCCCGTGTCCCGCGGTCGATGATTCCGGGAACGTGTAGTGTCCGTCAGGGAAGAGGGCGCCCAAGGCCCCGGGAGATGGCGGATCGCCGAGAAAGTGGATCGTTACCGTGCCGCTCCTCATCGATGCATCGACCTTGTCGACGCCAGGCAGTTTGAGCAGCCTCTTCTCCATGATCGCCTCACACGAGGCGCAGTGCATGCCGGTGACGGCATAGGTTCGTTGGTTCATCGCTGGAACAGGGGTATGATATCGACATGATAATCACTCATACCATCTTACCTCAGGAAACGTTCCTCAGGCGTGCATCGCCGGAGCTCAGCCCTTGTTTTCGGTCTTGAACTCGGAGGTGGCGTGGAACTCGATTGCCGGGAAGTCCTCGCGGGCAATCTTGAGCATCCACTCGGTTTCGGCGAAGAATACCGGATGATCCTCCTTGTCGAGGGCGATCACCGTTGATTTGCGGCGCAGGAACTCTTCAAGCTGTGCCTTGTCGTCACAGGTGACCCAGAATGCCTTGTGGTAACGCAACGGCATGAACGAGCACTGGGCGCCGTATTCATGTTCGAGGCGGAACTGGATGACGTCGAACTGGAGTTCGCCGACCGTACCGACGATCTTGCGGGTGCCGTACTGGATGAAGAGCTGCGCGACACCCTCGTCGGTGAGCTGGCGGATGCCTTTTTCGAGCTGCTTGGTCTTGAGCGGGTCGCGGTTCTCGAGCACCTTGAAGATTTCGGGGGAGAAGCTCGGGATGCCCCTGAAGTGGAGGCTCTCGCCTTCAGTGAGGGTATCGCCGATCTTGAGCGAGCCGTTGTCGTACAAGCCGATCACGTCGCCAGGCCAGGCTTCGTCGATGACGCTCTTCTCCTGGGCCATGAACTGCGTCGGGTTGGAGAATCGCACTTTCTTGTCAAGGCGGGTATGCTGATAGAACTTGTTGCGCTCGAATCGGCCGGAGCAGATCTTGAAGAAGGCCGTACGGTCACGGTGGTTCGGGTCGAGGTTGGCGTGGATCTTGAAGACGAAGCCGGTCAGGGCTTCTTCGGAGGCCGTCACCATGCGTTCGGCGGCTTCACGCTCGTGCGGGCAGGGGGCGATATCGATGAAGGTGTCGAGCAGCTCCCTGATCCCGAAGTTGTTCACGGCGCTGCCGAAGAAGACCGGGGCGAGCAGGCCGTCGAGGTAGAGGCCGGAGTCGAAAGGCTCGTAGACGCCTTCAATGAGCGAAACGTCCTCGCGGAGCTTGTCGGCATAGGAAGACCCTACCCAATGTTCGAGCGAGGGATCGTCGATGCCGCTGATGTCGGTCAGCTTCTCGCCGATCTTCGAGGCGGTGGCTTCGAACAGGTTCAGGCTGCCGTCAAAAAGGTTGTAGACCCCCTTGAACGTCTGGCCCTGGCTGATGGGCCAGGTCATCGGCCGTGTATTGATATCGAGCTTCTGCTCGAGTTCGTCGAGCAGTTCGAACGGGTTGCGCCCTTCGCGGTCCATCTTGTTGATGAAGATGATGACCGGAGTCTGGCGCATGCGGCACACCTCCATCAGGCGTTCGGTCTGCGCCTCGACGCCCTTCATGCTGTCGACGACCAGGATGACGCTGTCCACGGCGGTCAGGGTGCGGTAGGTATCTTCGGCGAAGTCCTTGTGGCCCGGGGTGTCGAGGATGTTGATCCTCCGGCCCTTGTACTCGAAGCCCATGACCGAGGTGGCGACCGAGATGCCGCGCTGCTTCTCGATCTCCATGAAGTCGCTGGTTGCGGTCTTGCGGATCTTGTTGCTCTTGACCGCGCCGGCCGTATGGATGGCGCCACCGAAGAGCAGCAGCTTTTCCGTCAGGGTCGTTTTGCCCGCGTCAGGGTGGCTGATGATGGCAAATGTCCTCCGTTTCGCAATCTCTTTCTGTAACTCCATGGGTGCCTGGTGGTAGGGTAGACGAAAAATATCTCTCATGTGGCCGTGTCGCCGATCATCCCGAACGGGTCGAGACGCGCAAAATAACGGTAAAACCTTATCTTTGAAAATGTTTCGTCAACCCCACCATCAAAAGGAGTTTCCGTGTCCGGACTCGAACAAATGCTTTCACAGCTCAGCGACCTGGTCTGGGGCGTCCCGCTCCTCGCGGCGCTTTTCGGCACCCATCTTTTCCTGACCTTCAGGCTCGGCATCATCCAGAAGCACCTTCCGCACGCCATCCGCATCTCATTCACCCGATCGCATGAAGGGACGGGGGAGATCAGCCACTTCGGTGCGCTGGTAACCGCGCTGGCCGCCACCATCGGCACGGGCAACATCGTCGGCGTAGCCACGGCCGTCGCGGCGGGCGGGCCGGGCGCCGTGCTCTGGATGTGGCTGACCGGCGTTTTCGGCATTGCCACCAAATATGGCGAAGCGCTACTGTCGGTCAAGTACCGCAAAGTCGCTGAGGATGGATCGGTTTCCGGCGGCCCGATGTACGTGATCGAACATGCGCTGGGACAGAAATGGCTGGCTGTGCTCTTTGCGGTCTTCACCTCCGTTGCTGCATTTGGCATCGGCAATATGGTGCAGGCCAACTCGATCGCCACCTTGCTGCAGTCCAATGCGGGCGTTTCGCCATGGGTCAGCGGTGCGGTGATGACGGTATTCACGGCGGTGGTGATCATCGGGGGAATCAAGTCGATCGCCAAAGTCTGCGAGTACCTGGTCCCGTTCATGGCCGGGTTCTACCTCATCGGCTGTGCGGTGCTGCTGGTGATCGGGCGTGAGACCCTGGGCGAAACGCTGCAGCTGATCGTCACCTCGGCATTCACCGGCCAGGCGGCCCTCGGTGGCTTCGCCGGCGCCGGCATGAAGGAGGCGGTGCGTTTCGGTATCGCCCGTGGCCTGTTCTCCAACGAGTCGGGCCTTGGCAGTGCCCCGATCGTGGCCGCGGCCGCGCAGACCAACGAACCGGTCCGCCAGGCACTCATCTCCTCGACAGGCACCTTCTGGGATACGGTGGTGGTCTGCGCCGCCACAGGAATCGTCGTAGTGAACTCCGGCGCATGGCAAACGGGCCTGAAGGGAGCCGAACTGACCAGCGCGGCCTTCTCAATGGTGCCGGTGATCGGGCCGACGGTGCTGACCTTCGGGCTCCTCACCTTCGTCTTCTCGACCATCCTCGGCTGGTCCTACTACGGCGAGAAAGCGATGGAGTACCTTTTCGGCAAACGTTCGATCATGCCCTACCGCTGGGCATGGGTGGCGGCGGTCATGGTCGGTTCGGTGATGTCGCTGCATGTCGTCTGGACTTTCGCCGACATCGCCAACGCGCTGATGGCCCTGCCGAACCTCGTGGCGTTGCTGCTACTGAGTCCGGTGATTGCCTCCGAGACGAAGCGGTATTTTTCCGCTGAATAGTGGGTTTTGCCCCTGAACGTGCCTTGTGATGTATAAAAATAATGCTATCTTCACACACCCTTTTTCAACCATATTACAAGGCGCGCAACTATGAATTTCAACCCGTGGCACCACGTCGAGATCGGGGATGACTGCCCGAATGTCGTGAATGCGATCATCGAGATTTCGAAGGACAGCAAGACCAAGTACGAACTGGACAAGAAGACCGGCATGCTCAAGCTGGACAGGGTGCTCTTCTCATCCCTGCTCTACCCCGAGAACTACGGATTCATCCCGAAGACCCTCGGTGAAGACCATGACCCGCTCGATATCGTCGTCATCTCCCAGTGCCAGATCGTGCCGATGTGCGTCGTGCAGGCCAGGGTGATCGGCGTCATGCGCATGATCGACCACGGAGAGGGCGATGACAAGATCATCGCGGTGGCCGAGGACGACATGAGCGTCAGCGGCATCAACGACATTCACGACCTCGGCAAGCACTTCAAGATGGAGCTGCAGCACTTCTTCGAGGAGTACAAGGCCCTCGAGCAGAAGACCGTGCTCGTTGAAGACTTCATGGACGCCAAGACCGCCAAGGAGATCGTCCTCGAGTCGATCACCCGCTACAACGAGACCTACGGCTGAGGCTCATACGGCTTCGACCGCGCAATACCCGGCGGCCCGGCTCAACCAGCCCGGCCGCCTTTTTTTTGCTTCCGGCCAATAAGGCCATCCCCAACGTATCATCTGCCGATACCCACGAAAAGTCCTTGCGTTACTATAGCCTGCGGTTGGCGGGGCAATGTGGACATTCGTCGTCCGTATCGCGAATTCACGCGCCGCCTGCGTCCCGGGGCGTTTACCCCGTTATTGCCGCAATATTTCAGGATTCCTTCTAAGTGCTTTAGAAATGGAAGTATAGGCACACCTGCGCTCGTAACGGCCTTATTGCTGAAATTGATATATATGAAGTCCGTGGTTCCTGAGCGGCAGTGTGGATGGAATGTTGACAACTTGTCGATCCTCCGGCACCGGCGTCTCGTTGCCGGTAACGCAAATAGGGGTGAATAGGAGAAAAAATCATATATTGGCCGGGTACGACAGCCTTTGCCTTTTCATCGAACAGAATCAGTACGGCAGCATGATCTCCCTCTCCCCTGAAGAACTGAAATCCAGAGCGTCGCGAATCAGGCTTGTCCTTTCCGACAACGACGGGGTGTTCACTGACAACGGCGTCTACTACTCGGAACGGGGCGAAGAGTTCAAGCGGTTTTCGATTCGAGACGGCATGGGGGTCGAACGGCTCCGCGCCCACGGCATCGAAACCGGCATCATCACCGGGGAAGTCTCCCCGAGCCTCGTCAAACGGGCCCAGAAACTGCATATCCAACACCTCTACCTCGGCGTAGGCGACAAGCTTTCCCGACTCGAGGAGGTGCTTCGCGACACCGGCTTCCGGACCGAAGAGATCGCCTATATCGGCGACGACGTCAACGACCTCGGCATCATGGCGGCGATATCTTCCGACGGCCTTGCGGCTACTCCCGCAGACGGTCTGCATTTCGTCGAACCGTACATCCATTATCGCAGCACCGCCGACGGCGGACGCGGCGGGTTCAGGGACTTTGCCGAATGGCTGATTTCGCTGCGGGCTTCCTGATACCGGAGAAAAATTTATATTTATCCAGCATTTCCAACCTGAACCTGCAGCAGCATACGGCACGCGGCCGGTTCCTTATTACACCTACCTTATGCCAGAAGTAAAACTTGGGTCTTCGATAGCAGGCGACGGCCATCCCGTTTACGTCATCGCCGAGATCGGCATCAACCATAACGGCTCGCTCGACGTGGCCAAAAAGCTGATCGAGGGCGCCGCCCAGGCAGGATGCGACGCCGTCAAGTTCCAGAAGCGCACTCCCGAGCTCTGCGTGCCGATGGAGCAGCGCAACATCGAGCGCGACACCCCCTGGGGCAGGATGACTTACATGGACTACCGCTACAAGGTGGAGTTCGGGTTCGACGACTACACCGAGATCGACCGGTATTGCCGCGAGAAGGGCATCGCCTGGTTCGCGTCATGCTGGGACGAAGAAGCGGTCGACTTCATGGAGCAGTTCAACCCGCCCTGCTACAAGGCGGCCTCCGCTTCGTTGACCGACCTGACGCTCTTGAAGAAAACCAAGGATACCGGCCGGCCGCTGGTCATTTCGACCGGCATGTCGACGATGGAGGAGGTCGATGCAGCCGTCAACGCCCTCGGTAGGCATAACCTGCTCATCGCCCACACCAACTCGACCTACCCCTGCCCGGTGGAAGAGCTGAACCTGAAAATGATCGGGACGCTCAAGAACCTCTACCCAGAGGTGCCGATCGGCTACTCCGGCCACGAGGTCGGACTGGCCACCACCTGGGCGGCCGTCGCCCTCGGCGCGTCGTTCGTCGAGCGCCACGTGACCCTCGATCGTGCGATGTGGGGTTCAGACCAGGCAGCCTCGGTCGAAATCTCCGGCATGTCGCGACTGGTCTCCAACATCCGCGATATCGAAAAAGCCCTCGGTGACGGTGTCAAGCGCGTCTACGACGGCGAAGCCGCAGCCCGCAAGAAACTCCGCAGGATCTGATTCCATCCCCGGCAATAACTTCGCCGGGGCCCAGACATGGGGACGCTGTCAACTGTCTACACAAAGTCGCCTTTCGGCGGGCGTTTGTGTAGACAGTTGACAGCGTCCCCTTTTACGTCCTTGGGATATTTGCTTTCCTCGCTTAAATTTACCACCGAAATATCCGTTGCACTGCAACCAAACCCGAAAACGAGACGACCTCAATGAGCGACAAAACCTCTCCGGCGGTGAAGGAGTTCGAGTACAAGGCTGAAATGAAGCAGCTCCTCGACCTGATTGTCCATTCCCTTTACACCCATCCCGAAATATTCCTGCGCGAGCTTATCTCCAACGCTTCCGACGCCCTCGCCAAGGTGCGCTTCCGCATGCTCTCCTCCGATGAGGAGATCGATCGCGAAGGCGAGCTGAAGATATCCATCACCGTCAACCCCGAGGACCGGAGTGTCGTCATCGAGGATGCCGGTATCGGCATGACCGAGGAGGAGCTCATTTCCAACCTCGGCACGGTCGCCCGCTCGGGCACCCTCGGCTTCATGGAGGCCATGAAGGCCCGGCAAAAGGAGGGGGGCGTGGATGCGAACCTGATCGGCCAGTTCGGTGTCGGCTTTTATTCGGTGTTCATGGTGACCGATGAGGTAACGGTCGAGACGAAGAGCGCGGAGGCCGGCGCGGAAGGACGCCGCTGGCGCTCGACGGGCCAGGGGACCTACACCATCGAGCCGGTGGAGCTCTCCAGTCGCGGCACGAGGATTTCGTTCATCCTGAAGGAGGAGTACAAGGAGTTCGCCGAGGAGTACCGCGTCGAAGGGATCGTCAGGAAATATTCCAACTTCGTCGACTTCCCGATCTTCCTCGGTTCGAGGCAGCTCAACAGCATCACCGCCCTCTGGCAGCGTTCGAAGAGCGAGCTGAAGGACGAGGAGGTCAACGAGTTCTACAAGTTCATCTCGACCGACCACCAGGAGCCGCTGGACTACCTGCACCTCTCGATCGAGGGTACGGTGAGCTTCAAGGCGCTGCTCTTCATTCCTGCAGAAGCCCCGATGGAGTTGCTCTACCAGCAGGGTGCGCTCGAAAAGCACGGTCCGCAGCTCTACGTCAAGAAAGTGCTCATCCAGCACGAATGCCGCGACCTGCTGCCGGAGTACCTGCGCTTCGTCGCCGGTGTGGTCGATACCGAGGAGCTGTCGCTGAACGTGTCGCGCGAGATGGTACAGTCCAGCCCGGTGATGTCAAAGATCCGCCAGATACTGACCGGTAAGATCCTCGGCTGGTTCGACACCCTGGCAAAGGAACAGCCGGAGAAGTTCCACAAGTTCTACAAGGCGTTCGGTCCCATCATCAAGATCGGCCTGAACAGCGATTTCACGAACCGCGACAAGATCATCGACCTGCTCCGCTTCGAGACGACCAGGACCGCAGAAGGGGAGTATGTGACCCTGAAGCAGTACGTCGAGCGCATGGCGGAGGGCCAGACGGAGATCTATTACCATACAGGCCAGGCCCGAGCCCAGATGATGGCGCATCCCAACCTTGAGTACTTCCGCAAGCAGGAGATCGAGGTGCTGTTGCTGTCGGATCCTGTGGACGTGTTCGTGATCCCCTCGATCTTCGAGTACGACAAGAAGCCGCTGAAGTCGATCGAGAAGGCTGAAGTCGATTCCGCCGGTACGGTCGAGCCGGAGGGCGAGCGGCTCGGCGATGAGGTGAAGGGCAATGTGCTCGGCCTGTTCAGGGAGATCCTTGGAGAGCGCGTCGCCGATGTGGTCGAGTCGAAACGGCTCGTCAGCTCGCCGGTGACGCTGGTCAGCGGCAAGGACGGCATGGACAGCCAGTTCGAGAAGGTCATGAAGATGATGCAGCAGGACGTGCCCTCGTCCAAGAAGATCCTCGAGGTGAACACCTCGCACCCGATCGTGCGCAACCTCGCTGGCAAGCAGGCCGTCGGCCTCGGAGCCGATCCGGTGGTGCGTGCAGCCGTCATGCAGCTCTTCGAGGGGGCACTGTTGCTCGAAGGCGACCTGGAGAGCATCACCGACTACGTGTCGAGGATGAACGATCTGGTCGAGGCGGCGACCCGGGCAGGGGGGTGAATGATGAGTTATGAATGATGAGTTATGAATGATGAGTTATGAGTTATGAATGATGAGTGAAAAGTGATGAGTTATGAAAAAGAATCCAACCATCTCCCAGTGAACCAGTTATCCGATAACGACCTTCGGCGGATTGCCGTTTTCCAGAGGAACGAGATCACCGAGCACCATATCTACAAGATCCTTTCGCAGCGGGTCGAAGGCGTGAAGAACAGGAGGATCCTGACGCAGATCTCCCAGGACGAGTTTCGCCACTACGAAGTGTGGAAAAAAATCACCGGCAGGGATATCGCGCCGAACCGGCTGAAGATCTGGCTCTTCTCGGTTATCAGCCTGCTTTTCGGCTTCACCTTCGGCATCAAGCTCATGGAGGCAGGGGAACAGAAGGCGCATGACGCATACGGACGCCTTGCAGGTTCGATGAGCGAGGTGAAAACGATCGCCAACGACGAGGAGGAGCACGAGCAAGCCTTGATCACGCTACTTGACGAGGATCGGCTCAAGTATACCGGCTCGATCGTACTCGGCCTGAACGACGCCCTCGTAGAGCTGACCGGTGCGCTGGCCGGCCTGACCTTCGCGCTGCAGAACTCGAAGATCGTGGTCCTGACCGCTTCGATCACGGGATTTGCCGCAGCGCTTTCCATGGCTGCTTCCGAGTATCTGTCGACAAAAACCGAGCCCGGTTCGAAGAATCCGATCAAGGCCTCGATCTATACGGGTATTGCCTACCTGCTCGCCGTCACGGTGCTGATCACGCCGTACCTCTTTTTCCAGAGCCTCTACCTCTGCCTCGCCCTGGCCTTCGCCGGTGCGATCCTTGTCATCGCCGCCTTCAACTTCTACATTTCGGTGGCGCAGGACTTGCCGTTCCGCAGTCGTTTCTTGGAGATGTCGGGCTTGATCTGCGTGGTGGCCGGCATCAGCTTCGGCGCCGGCATGCTCATCCGCACGGTGTTCGGGATCGAGGTGTAGGCTATCGCGAAAGCGCGGCAAGCAGTGCCGCATGGTCGATCTGGCCCCGGGTATCGATGTCGATGCTCAGGGCCTTTTCCTTTTCCCCCAAGTGCTCAATCGCCCTTAACTGCGCGTCGAGTACTGCCGGGTCGGCCTCCGAAGGGTCGGCACCCTGTCCAAGCCTGGCAAGCACCCGTTCACGAAGGAGTTCCTCCGGCGCCGTCAGGCACAGGATGCGGCAACGGCAGCCCATCCTTTCCGCAAGCTCGATGAACGGCCTCCGCTGGCTTTCCCTGAGGAACGTCGCATCGACGATCACCGGCCAACTCCCGGAGAGGGCGGATTCCGCAGCGTCGAGGAGGATGCGGTAGGTCTCCCCGGTGGCCTCAGGGGTGTAGATGTCGATGCCCGAAGGGCGACTCCCTGAGTCGGGAGGGATCCCGAAAAGCCGTTTGCGTTCGACGTCCGAACGGACGTGGACCAGTCCGCCCGACCCGGCCAGCATCGAGGCCAGCACTGATTTTCCGCTTCCCGAGACGCCGTGCATGAGCACCAGTGTTGGAGGGGCGGGACGCACGTAGCACAGCGCGAGCGAGAGGTATGAGCGATGCTCTTCGAGGGTCGCGCGGCGCAGTTCCGGTTCGGCCTCCTGCATGAGCCGGATGGCCGTGACCTTCGCCCGCACCATGGCGCGGTAGGCGCAGTAGAGGCGGAGGACGCGAAGCCCGGGGTAATCCCCGCCGTCGGAGAGGTAAGCGTTCAGGAAGTGCCAGGCCAGATGCGGTTCCGGGGAGTGCTGCAGGTCCATGAACAGGAACGCCGCATCGCTCATCACGTCGATCACGCTGAGGTTCGGGTTGAACTCGATGCAGTCGAAGATCATGACCTTTCCTTTCCACACCACCATGTTGCCGGTATGCATGTCTCCATGGCACTCCCTCACGTACCCTCCGGTTTTCCGCTGCCGCAGCACCGGTTCGAGCCGGCGGTGCTCGACGAGCGTCCAGGCCCGTATGGCCTCCATCGCGTCGCATTCTTCGGGGGTATGGGGCAGGTTTTCGGTTCGGTCGAGGTTTTCGATCATCGGCACGAGCAGGATTTCGGGGGTGCCGAACGCGGACGACGGTTGCGCCGGGGGCGCGGAGCGGTGGAATCCCGAAACGAGCCCCGCGACTTCACGGATCCTTCCGGGCGTCAGGGCTCCCGAGGCGAGTAGCCGGTCGAGTTCAAGGCTCCGGTCGAACTGCACCATCCGGACGACGTAATCGGACTCGGGGCCTGCCCCGCCGATCCGGAATCCGGCACAATCGTCGGTAACCGGCAGGGCGTCGAGGTAGAGGTCCGGGCAGAGCCTCCGGTTGAGCCTGAGCTCTTCCCGGCAGCAGTGGCGGCGCCTTTCGAAGGTCGAAAAATCGAGGAATCCCAGGTTCACCGGCTTCTTGAGCTTGTAGGCGTAGCGGCCAGTCAGGAAAATCCACGAAATATGGGTTTCCACGACCCGGATCGGGGTTTGGACGGGATGGGGGTACGCCTCCGGACGGCTCAGGGCTTCGGCAACCGGTGTCATGGCAGCAGGCAAAGTTAGTCTCTCTCCACAATTCTAAGGTAAATCCCTGACAATGCCGCATCGGGAACGCTCCACAGCCTCCCGGGGTGGGGAAGTTTCCGGAAAAAATGTAAATTGACGTATTGTTACCAACCTATCCCGAAGTGTCCATGAAACCGGCATCATTTTCGGGACGCCTTACTGCCAGAACATATCTCTAACCAGAGCAGCATCCATGATACAGCTTTCCAAGATCCTTTGCCCGACCGACTACTCAGACTCATCCGACAAAGCCGTCCGCTACGCCATCGAGCTGGCCCGGCGGGTCAACGCCCATGTCCGGTTCCTGCA
Organism: Chlorobiaceae bacterium; assembly: GCA_013335115.1. Lineage (GTDB taxonomy): Bacteria > Bacteroidota > Chlorobiia > Chlorobiales > Chlorobiaceae > Chlorobaculum. The sequence goes on from JAAXWQ010000006.1 coordinate 68,388, forward strand.
CATCCAGTCGCCTGATGTCAGCATCGTACGGGATGCCGAAGAGCAGGATAATCCACTCTCCGACGGGTTTACGAAACTGCTCATGGCCGAGAAGAAGAAGGGGCTCATGGCGGACGTCAAGGTCGTGAGCGGTGTGCCGACCGAGGCGATCATCAGCCATGCCCACGAGTGGTTCGCCGACCTGATCATCATGGGTTCGCACGGCAGGACCGGCCTGATGCGCATCATGATGGGCAGCGTCGCCGAAGCGGTCTTCCGCTCCGTAGCCATCCCGGTCCTGCTGGTCAAGCAGGACGCCGTCGACAAGGCGATCCCTGGTTGACATACGAAAATTCCACACCACCTTACCACGTACGCACATGAAACACTTCAGGGACTCCATCGTCGCCTTGATCACCGAGACCTCATCGAACCTTCCGAGCGACGTGCGCCGCGCCCTCGCCAGGGCGATCGGCCAGGAAGCCCCGGATTCGAGGGCTGACCTCGCCATGTCGACCATCTCGGTGAACATCGACATGGCCGTCGACAGTGTCTCCCCGATCTGCCAGGATACCGGCATGCCCACATTTTTCGTGCACTCCCCGAAAGGCGCCGACCAGCTCTTCATGAAGCGTGAGATCGAGGCGGCAGTCGCCGAGGCCACCAGGCTCGGCAAGCTCCGTCCGAACGCCGTCGATTCGCTGACCGGCAAGAACTCCGGCAACAACCTCGGCCTGCACATGCCGTCGATCCATTTCGAGCCCTGGGACCGCGATGAGATCGAGGTCAAGCTCATCCTCAAGGGTGGTGGCTGCGAGAACAAGAATATCCAGTACTCCCTCCCGATGGAGGTGCCCGGCCTCGACCGTGCCGCCCGCGACATCGATGGGGTCCGAAAGTGCATCCTCCATGCCGTCTACCAGGCGCAGGGCCAGGGATGCAGCCCCGGGTTCATCGGCGTCGGCATCGGCGGCGACCGGACTTCAGGTTACGAATTGGCCAAGAAGCAACTGCTCCGCAGCGTCGACGACAGGAACCCCGACCAGGAACTCGCTGCGCTCGAGGATGAGATCATGGAAAAAGCCAACCGCCTTGAAATCGGCCCGATGGGCTTTTCGGGTGCGACGACCCTGCTCGGATGCAAGATCGGCAAGTCACACCGCGTACCGGCGAGCTTCTACGTTTCAGTCGCCTACAACTGCTGGGCCTACCGGCGCCTCGGCATCATCCTCGACATGGCCGACGGGTCGATCACCGGCTGGCAGTACCGCGAAGCCGACGAGATCAAGCGCCTGGCCAAAGGCGCAGGCATACCGCTGACCGGCCGCGAAGTGGTGCTCCAGGCCCCGGTAAGCGAGGAACAGGTCAGGAAGCTGAAGGTCGGTGACATCGTCCTTATCAACGGCGAAATGCACACTGGCCGCGACGCATTCCATCACTATGTCATGCACCACGACCTCCCGGCAGACCTCGACACGAAGGGCGGTATCATCTACCATTGTGGCCCGGTCGTCATGAAGAACGAGGCAGGGGAGTACGTCATCACCTCCGCCGGACCCACCACATCTATCCGTGAAGAGCCATATCAGGCCGATGTCATCAAGAAGCTCGGCCTCCGGGTCATCATCGGCAAAGGCGGCATGGGGCCGCGGACCCTGCAGGGGCTCCGTGAGCACGGCGCCGTCTATCTGAACGGCATCGGCGGCGCGGCCGTCTACTATGCCCGCTGCATCAAGAAAGTTACCGGGGTCCACTTCCTCGAGGAGATGGGCGTTCCTGAAGCGATGTGGCACCTCCAGGTCGAGTCGTTCCCGGCCATCGTCACCATGGACGCCAACGGCAACAGCCTGCACCAGCAGGTCGACGAGGCGTCGTTCGAGGCACTCAAAGTCGAAGGAACCCGATAAGGGACCGTAAATTAGAGATAACCAGTAATTGCAGTAGCACAACCAAGTGTCATCCATATGAAGAACATACGTTTCATGGACGTCTCCTTTCGTGACGGGTTCCAGTCCTGTTACGGCGCGCGGGTCAAGACCGTGGACTTCCTTCCGGTACTCGAAGCCGCGGTGCAGGCCGGTACCGACAACTTCGAGATCGGCGGTGGGGCGAGGTTCCAGAGCCTTTACTTCTATTGCCAGGAGGACGCCTTCGACATGATGGACGCCTGCCGCGAGGTCGTCGGGCCGGACATCAACCTGCAAACCCTTTCGCGGGGTGCCAACGTGGTCGGCCTCGTCTCGCAGTCACGCGACATCGTCGAGCTGCATGCAAAACTCTTCAGGAAGCATGGCATCAGCACCATCCGCAACTTCGACGCCCTCATGGACGTCCGAAACCTCGCATGGTCCGGACAGTGCATCGTTGACGCCGGGCTGAAGCACCAGGTGGTCGTCGCCCTCATGGGCCTGCCCCCGGGCCTCAGGGAAGAGTACTGCCATACCCCGCAGTTCTACCTCGACAAACTGCAGGAGATCCTCGACGCTGGCATCCCGTTCGACAGCGTCGCTTTCAAGGATGCTTCGGGCACCACCACTCCGGCCGTGGTCTACGAAACGGTCAAGGGTGCAAGGAAGATGCTTCCGGAAGGAACCGTGCTGCAATTCCACACGCATGATACCGCCGGCATGGGCGTCGCCTGCAACTTCGCCGCCATCGAGGCAGGCATCGACATCATCGACCTTGCCATGGCCCCGGTCAGCGGCGGCACTGCCGAGGTCGACATCCTCACCATGTGGCACCGCCTGCGCGGCACCGGCTACACCCTCGACATCGACCAGGAGAAGTACCTGCAGGTCGAAGCCATGTTCATCGAGCATATGGACAAGTACTACATGCCCCCGGAAGCCAAGGAGGTCAACCCGCTCATCCCGTTCTCGCCCATGCCTGGCGGCGCACTGACGGCCAATACCCAGATGATGCGTGACCACGACACGCTGCACTTCTTCCCCGAGGTCATCCGCAACATGCGCGAGGTGGTTGCCAAGGGCGGTTTCGGTGCTTCGGTCACGCCGGTTTCGCAGTTCTACTTCCAGCAGGCCTTCGCCAACACCGTGCAGGGACCGTGGAAGAAGATTGTCGACGGCTACGGCAAGATGGTGCTCGGCTACTTCGGCAAGACACCCGCCGAGCCCGACCCGGAAGTGGTGCGCCTTGCCTCCGAACAGCTCGGCCTCGAGCCGACGGTGCAGGACGTGCACGACATCAACGACCGTAACCCGGACCTGGGCATCGAACACAACAGCAAGCTGCTCAGGGAGGCCCACCTGCCCGAGACCGACGAGAACATCTTCATCGCCGCGACCTGCGGCCAGAAGGGCATCGAGTTCCTCCAGGGCGACAAGCCGCTTGGCATCCGCTATAAAAAAGATATCGAAGCCGAGGAAGAGGCCAAGAAGGATGCCGAGGAGCTGAAGGTGACCGCACATGCCAACTCGCTGCAGGACCGCCTGCAGGAGCTGATCCGCCCTGCATCCCGCGGCCTGTCCGGCAACTACCTCGTGATGGTGGACGGCAAGTCGTTCAACGTGGTGATCGCCGACGGCGTCGCCATGGCGCAGTCGACCGCCCCGGGCATGCAGCCGGTTACGATTCCGCTGGCGCAGATGGCGGCTCCCGCATCGCAGCACGCCGGCACGCCGGTCTTGGCCGCCATGCCCGGCAACGTCGTCTCGATCGAGGTGAAGGTGGGCGATACGGTCGCCGAAGGCCAGGACCTGGCGATCCTCGAAGCCATGAAAATGGAGTCCCCCGTAAAATCCCCTGTCGCAGGAAAGGTCTCCTCCGTACTGATCAGGAAAGGCGACTCGGTCGGTACCGGCCAGGCGATCATGTACCTGGAGTAAAGCGAATCAGAAAAGACGCAAGTAATAAAAGGGTGAAGGCGATAACATTTCAACGAAAAGTTATCGCCTTCACCCTTTTTGCATTCACGTTGCCCGGGATTCGCTTCGCTTCCCCCCGTGCTACCGACATGTCGCCCCTCCGGGGCTGAAGATGATTTTCAATGAACGTTGCCCGGGATTCGCTTCGCTTCCCCCCCGTGCTACCGACATGTCGCCCCTCCGGGGCTGAAGATGATTTTCAATGAACGTTGCCCGGGATTCGCTTCGCTTCCCCCCGTGCTACCGACATGTCGCCCCTCCGGGGCTGAAGATGATGTTCAATGAACGTTGCCCGGGATTTGCTTTGCTTACCCCCGTGCTACCGACATGTCGCCCCTCCGGGGCTGAAGATTGTTTTTCCCGGGCCCCGTCGGGGCCCAATGTTGGTAGCGCGGGGTGCAAACCCCGGGGATGGGTGATTGGCTTTTTTCCTATTTCAACACCACATCACATCCGGGGTTCTCTCTCACGAAACGATCCAGCTCGTAATCAGGCACGCAGTCGGCGGAGAGTTCCAGCTTCTCGAGCTGATGCAAGTGCATGAGCGGCTCTATCGAATCTATGGGCGCGCCGGTAACGATCAGCTCCTCGAGTTCGAGCAGCCCAGAGAGGGGCTCGAGGCTCCTGACGGCGGTCTGTTCGATGCTCAGCTCCCTCAGGCTCGCCATGTTCCTGAGCGGTTCGAGGCTCTTGATGGGGGTCCGGCTGCAGCGCAGGTACTCCAGGTTGGTGAGCCTGGCGAGCGGCTCAAGCGAGGAGACCCCGGTGCTGTTGATGCCCAGTTCAATCAGGTTTTCGAGTGCCACGAGCGGGGCGATCGAGGTGATTCCGGTCTTGTAGCAGCTCAGCTTTTCGAGGTTCTTCAACCCGGCAAGGGGAGCGAGGTCGCTGACCGGCGTTTCCGAACAGTAGAGCTCCTCGAGGTTGCCGAGCCCAGCCAACGGGCCCAGGTCTTCCACCTCGGTGCTCGATATCCAGATCAGCTTGAGCGACAGGATCTCGCGCAGCGGTTCAATCGTGGTGAAATTGCAGTCAAAGGCGTAAAGGCGTTTGAGGTTCCGCAGGTTCCGCAGGGGCTCGAGGCTTTCGATCGGGGTTTCGTCGCACCGCAGCTGCTGGAGGTTCTCCAGGAGGCTGACGGGTCCGAGGTGGTGGATCCTGTGGTTGTCGCACCGCAGGCTTGTCGTGTTCAGGAACCCGAGCATCTCCGTTTCATCAGGGTCCTTCTGGATCTTCAGGTTATTCCTCACCACGGCCTTCCAGTCGTTGTCGAGCCATTGGTACAACCCGGGGCGACGATGTGGTTCCCTGATCAGCATCGCCCTGGTGGCGGGAAGGGCCTCCCTGTTGGTATTGGGGGCATTTACCGGCAACTTCGATTGCGAGGAGTTGACGAACTCCGGCGTGAAGGTGACGGAAGGGGCCCTGCCGCTATCGAGGTTCTCGGCCAAGCAACGGATATACCATTCCGCCTTCTTGTCCTCGATGATGCGGTAATGCTTTTCAAGGTTCTGCTCGTCGAGGGTCGAGATGTCTGCCAGGAGGTCGTTGCCGCACCTTGGGCAGATCGCATTCTGCTCGGTCAGCGGGAAACTGCAGACCGGGCACTGTTTGTAGATGTTTTGCTCCAACTCGGGGTATTTCCTTAAATGGTTTGGTGCTAAGTAATTGTATACCTTAAAATACGAAAAAATCCGGGTGGCCCATGCATTGGCCGCGCTCCGTTTACTTTTTGGAACCAGGTGGTCCGGCCTTGACCCCGGGCTGAACTTTATGGCTCCCGAAATTGTACTATGTAGGTGCCTGACCCCTTATCCCCCCTCGGCTGACATCCACTTTCCCCTGGCCGGAAGTGCAAAACGTTACGGGCTCATGCCCGAGGAGGTTACATGGTTACCCGTTCATCACCCATTCCCCCACCTGCGAGGAGCGGGCTTGACGCACTGCTCGAACTCTCTGACGAGGAGTGGCTCCTTCGCCTTAAAGGGTTCCGTAAATCGCCGAAGGCCATACAGGTCAACGAGAGCCTGATGACGGTCGGCAACGGCTACCTCAACATCCGCGGCAGCCTCGAGGAGTTGCCGCCGGGCCATTGCGGCGGGATGTACCTGGCGGGGATCTTCGACAAGTCCGAATCGGACGTCGAGGAGCTGGTCAAGTGCCCCATGTGGACCGACGTCTCGATCTGGCACGAGGGCCAGAAATTCTGTATGTCGGTCTGTCGTGCCATTTCCCACGAACAGGTGCTTGACATGAAAAAAGGGCTGTTGCACCGCAGGACCGTGTTCAGGAACCCCGCAGGCAAGGTTTTGGCGCTCGAGACCACCCGCACGGCCTTCATGCACGAGCCGCACCGGGGCTACATGCGGGTCCGCATCACGCCCCGCAACTTCTCCGGGAAGATCCGGGTGCTGTCTGGCCTTAACGGCGAGGTGACCAACCGGGGCTATTTCCCCCGAGAACAGTACAAGCACCTGCAGCTCGCAAAGATCGAGCGTGGCAGGAACTTCATGTACCTCGAGGTAAGGACACGTGAACGCGGGATCAGGATTGCCGAGGGCGCCTCATGGAAACTGATGGCCGCTTCGGGCCTCCCCCTGCATTGGGAGCCAAGGATCTACGGCGAGAAGTTCACCAGCGAAATCACCATTGACGCGACGAGGGGGCGGACCTACGAGTTCGAGAAGCTCGCCGTAGTCACGACCAGCCGGGATACGCAGCCCGAAAGCATGTTCAAGGACACCATCTGCCAGCTCAAGGACTTCGTCCGCAAGGGGGCAATGCTCGAGATCGAGCAGCATCTGGCGGCATGGAACTGCATGTGGGAGCAGGCGGACATCCATATCGACGGCGACAGCCAGGCGCAGCAAGCCCTGCGCTACAACATCTACCAGCTCCTGATCAACGGCCCCGCCGGACCCACCAGCATCGGGGCAAAGTTCCTCAGCTCAGAAGGCTACCTCGGCCACGCCTTCTGGGACACCGAAATCTTCATCCTGCCCTTCTACGTCTACAACTTCCCGCCGATTGCCCGCAACCTGCTGATGTACCGGTACGAAACTCTGCCGGGCGCCGTGAAGAATGCCGCGAAGATGGGATACCGGGGGGCGAAGTACGCCTGGGAGTCGGCCACAACCGGTGAGGATGTCACCCCGCGCTTCGCATCGAAGCTCGAGAAGACCATCCGCCTGATCTATACCGGTACCGAGGAGGACCACATCGTCTCTGACGTGATCTACGGCCTCGAACGCTATTTCCGCGTAACCGGCGACGAGGCGTTCCTCCTACAGTACGGCCTCGAGATGATCTTCCTCACCGCTCGTTTCTGGGCAAGCCGCACGGTGAAGCCGGGAGAGGAGTACGAAATCCATACAGTCATCGGCCCCGACGAATTCCATGAGCACGTCGACAACAACGCCTATACCAACTTCCTGGTTAAATGGCACCTCCGCCTGGCCGGCATGCTCCACAAGCATGTAGCCAGGACCAACCCGGATGTCCTGCTGGCCATCTCTGCAAGGATCAATCTCGGAGAGCACGAGCCGGCCGAGTGGATCCGGATCGCACGAAAGCTGAAGTTCACGCAGGATCCGGTGACCGGGATCTTCGAGCAGTTCGACGGCTATTTTACCCTGAAGGACTACGTGATCACCCGGCACGACCGTGACGGGAGCCCCGTGCTGCCGCAGGGGGTGAACTACCGGAACATCGGACGGACCCGCCTCATCAAGCAGGCCGACGTCCTGATCATGATGCTGCTCTTCCCCCACGCATTCAGCGCGGAGGAGAAACTGGCCAACTACCACTATTACGAGCAGCGGACGGCGCACAAGTCCTCCCTCAGCCACTGTACGCACGCCATGATGGGCCTGGCCGTCAAGGAGCGCGTCAATGCCTACCGATACTTCATGAAGACCGCCCAGTTCGACCTGAAGAACCTGCACCGGAACACCGAACTCGGCATCCACGCAGCCGCTGTCGGCGGGAGCTGGCAGACGGTCGTCCACGGTTTCGCCGGACTGACCCTCAAGTCGGACCGGATCGTGCTGAACCCCTGGCTCCCGAAGAAATGGGAACGCCTGGCATTCCGCGTCAAATGGCGTGAACGGGACGTCCACCTCGACATCGCGCACCGCGAAGTGTCGATCCGGATCGATTCCGCAACCGCCCAAACCCTTCCCTGCACCATCTACGGCAGGACAATCAAGCTGAGGACCAACGAAGCCTACCGGCTGGACTACTGCCCAACGTGACCATAACGAGGAGACGATGAGATGAAAAAGCTGAAGATTGCACAAGTTGCCCCATTGATCGAGAGCGTACCGCCGAAAAAATACGGCGGAACCGAACGGGTAGTTTATAACCTGACCGAAGGGCTCGTGGCCGAGGGACACGAGGTAACCCTGTTCGCATCAGGGGATTCGACCACCAACGCCCGCCTCGTCGCCCCCGTTTCGGGCAGCCTGAGGCTGGGCCGCAAGGTCCATTCCGCCATCATGATGCACATGCTGATGCTCTCGAAGGTCTACGAAGAGATGGAAGGGGAGTTCGACATCATCCACTCCCATCTGGAATACCTGACCCTGCCCTTCGCCGCCCGATCCTCGACGCCGACCGTCCTTACCCTGCATGGCAGGCTCGACACCCCCGACTACGCCCGCATCCTGAGGCGCTACGGGACGATGCCCTACGTCTCCATCAGCGACTCACAGCGGGCCCCCGTACCCGACCTCAACTGGGTCGGGACCGTCTACCACGGCTATCCCGAAACCCTTTTCGAATTCAACCCGGACCCGGAGGATTACTTCCTCTACCTCGGCCGCTTCTCCGAAGAGAAAAGGCCCGACCAGGCCATCATGATGGCACGTGCCTGCAACGTCAGGCTGAAAATCGCGGCCAAGATCGACCCGGCCGACAAAGCCTATTTCAAGAGCCGGATCGAGCCCCTGCTGCACCACCCGCTCATCGAGTTCGTGGGAGAGGTCGACGACCGGCAGAAATCCCTTCTGCTCCGGAATGCGAAAGGGTTGCTCAACACCATCGACTGGCCGGAGCCGTTCGGCCTGGTCATGATCGAAGCCCTCGCCTGCGGCACCCCGGTCATCGTGCGACGCTGCGGCTCTTCGCCGGAGGTGGTCACCCACGGCAAGAGCGGCTTCGTCTGCGACACCCGCCAGGAGTTCATCCGCGCCATCCGCGAAATCGGCACCATCTCGCGACTCGCCTGCCGCCGGGAATTCGAGCAGAGGTTCACCCGTGACCGTATGACCGACGGTTATGTCAGCCTCTACAGGAAACTCGTTGCCGGCCTGCCAGGAAAAGCCTGCCTGCCGGCCCCGGGCGGCGGAGCCGGTGAGATAGCTGCATAGCAGGGAAACCATGGACAATGGATAATGGTGCGGCTCGGTACTCCTGGCGCGTCACGTCTCCCAATCCGTTAAATCGCTTGCAAGAAACGCCTGAAAGCTTATAATGAAACTAGCTGTAGCAGCTCCGCTGTGCGGCTGATCCCTAACCCTCGTCGTTACCGATAGCGCAATGTCGTTCGTCCATCTTCACACCCACACCCATTTTTCCATGCAGAGCAGCCCGATCTTCGCGGGCGAGCTGTTTTCCGCATGTAAAAAGAAGGGGATGGATACGGTGGCCATCACCGACTACGCGGCCATGTTCAACATGCCGGAACTGTTCGGCATCGCCAAGAAAGCCGAGGTAAAACTCATCATCGGCTCGGAAGTCTTCCTGGCCGGCACCGAGGCGAAGGGCAACGGCCGGCCGGCCACGCTGGTGCTGCTCGTGCAGGACGATACCGGTTACCGTAACATGTGCGTGCTGCTTTCGCGCGCGGCAAGGGAGGGATTCACCAACGGCATGCCCCAGGTGGACCTCAAGGTGCTCGAATCCTGCCGCGAGGGCCTGACCTGCCTCTCAGCCGCCCACGCCGGCCTCATCGGCAGGGCGCTCCTCGACGGCGACGAAACCGCGGCCCGACAGCATGCCGACGCCTATCGCAACCTCTTCGGGGATCGCTTCTACCTTGAACTGCAGCGCCATGGCCTCCCGTACGACGACCAGCTTGTGCAGGCGACCCTCAAAATGGCGGATGAGACCCGCATCCCGCTCGTGGCGACCAACAACGTCCATTACCTCGAAAAAAGCGACGCTGGCTGCTACCGGGCCATGATTGCCAACCGCACCAAGGAGAAGCTCGACAGCCGAAACCTGCAGTGCCTCCCCGGCAGCGAGAACTACTTCAAGACCGCCGGTGAGATGGCCGCGATGTTCGACAACGCGCGCGGCGAGCTCGACAATACCCGGCGCATAGCCGAAAGCTGCTCCTACGCATTCAGGACGCAGGAGCCGCGCCTGCCGCACTTCCCGCTGCCCGATGGATTCGCCGACGAGAAAGCGTACCTCCGGCACCTCACTTCGGAAGGGGAGAAGGAGAAGTACGCCGACTGCGAAGCGATGGGCATCGACCCGCAGGAGGTGAAGGATCGCATCGAACTGGAGCTCGGCGTCATCGAAAAGATGGGATTCAGCTCCTACTTCCTCATCGTCAGCGACCTCATCGCCGCCTCGCGCCGCCTCGGCTACTCCGTCGGCCCCGGTCGCGGTTCGGCAGCAGGCAGCATCATCGCCTACCTGACCGGCATCACCCGGATCGACCCGATCCGCTACAAGCTCCTCTTTGAGCGATTCCTGAACCCCGAACGCCTGTCGATGCCCGATATCGACATCGACTTTACGCCAGTCGGCAAGCAGAAGGTCCTCGACTACACGGTGGAGAAGTACGGCAACGAGAGTGTCTCCAAGGTTATCGCCATCGGCACCCTCGGCGCCAAGGCTGCCATCCGCGACGCCGGCCGCGTACTCGACGTACCGCTTAAGGCGGTCGACCAGCTCGCCAAGCTGGTGCCATCAAGGCCGGGCACGACCCTCGACGACGCCTTCCGCGACGTCAAGGAGCTTGGCCGCTTTGTCGACACTGATCCGCAGTACAAGGAACTGATGCAGTACGCCAGGGCGATGGAGGGTCGGGCCCGCAACGTCTCCATGCACGCCGGGGCGGTGGTCATCACCAACGGCGCTCTCGAGGAGCAGGTTCCACTCTACGTCTCCAACAAGATCGAGACCGAAGAGCGAAAGTACGCCGACGAATTCAACCAGGACGACATCGACGGCACGAGCGTCAAGTCAGACACCGCCGATGAGAAACAGGTAGTTACCCAGTTCGACAAGAACTGCATCGAGCAGGCGGGACTCCTCAAGATCGACTACCTCGGCCTGGAGACGCTCGCCGTCATCGATGAGACCCTGCGCCTGATCAGGAAACGCCACGGCATGGAGATCGAGCTTGAAAAGGTGCCCATGAACGACCGCCAGACCTTCAGGATCTTCCAGGAGGGCAAGATGGCCGGCATCTTCCAGTTCGAGTCTTCGGGCATGCAGAGCTACATGACCAGGCTGCAACCGACGCAGATCGAGGACATCATTGCCATGAGCGCCCTGTACCGACCGGGCGCCCTCAACGCCGAGATCGACGAGGACCGCAACGCCGTCGACCTTTTCGTGGACCGCAAGCACGGCAGGGAGGAGATCGACTACATGCACCCCATGCTTGAAGGGATCCTGAAAGAGACCTACGGTGTCATCGTCTACCAGGAGCAGGTGATGCAGATCTCGCAGGTCATGGGCCGTTTTTCGCTCGCCAAGGCCGACAACCTGCGCAAGGCCATGGGCAAGAAGGACCCGAAGCTGATGCAGAAGTTCAAGGATGAATTCGTCGAAGGCGCGGTCAGCATCAACGTCAACCAGGCGCTCGCCACGAGGATCTTCGACCTGATGGCCGAGTTCGCCGGCTACGGATTCAACAAAAGCCACTCGGCGGCCTACGGCGTGCTGGCCTACTGGACCGGCTACCTGAAGGCCCACTACACCATCGAGTTCGTCACCGCCATCCTCAATAGCGAAATCGGCGACACCGAACGCATGAAGCACCTGACCGACGAGGCCAAGGGATTCGGCATCTTCACGCTTCCCCCCTCGATCAACCGCAGCGACGCGATCTTCTCGATCGATGAGCACAAGGGACGCTCCTACATCCGGGTCGGCCTCTCGGCTATCAAGCAGGTCGGCGGCGGGGCCAAGGCGGTCGTGGCCGCACGGCTGCGCAGGGGCGGCAAGCCCTTCACCAACCTCTTCGACCTCACCGTTTCGGTCGACCTCCGCGCCATGAACCGCAAGGCACTCGAATGCCTCATCCTTGCCGGCGCGCTCGACGAGATCGACAAGAACCGCGCGAAGCTGATTGCCAACGTCGACAAGGCCATCAAGTTCGGCCAGATGCAGAACAAGGCGATCACGCTCGGGCAGGGAGGCTTTTTCAACGACGATTTCAGCGAAGGTCAGGCCGGTACGCACTACCCTGAGCTCGACAACGCCGAGCCGATGCCCGACAACGAAAAGCTGCAGCACGAGAAGCGGCTGGTCGGATTCTACCTCAGCCACCACCCGCTCGACCGCTTCCGCCGCGACTGGGAGGCATTCGGCAACCTGCCGCTCGACACCCGAGAGGTCGTCCCCTCGAGGCAGTACAAGGCGATCGGGGTGATCGTCTCGGTCAAGCCGTACCAGGACAGGAAAGGCAAGCAGATGTGCTTCGGGGTGCTCGAAGACTTTACCGGCAAGGCAGACTTCACCGTCTTCGCCAGCGTTTTCGAACAGTTTCGCCATCTTATCCGCCCCGACGAGGTGGTCATGCTGGTGGCCGAGGCAGAAGTCAAGGACGGCAGCCTCAAGCTGCTCGTCCGCGAGGTCGTGCCTCTCAAGAAGGTGCGCTCCGGGCTGGTCAAAAAGGTGATACTCAAGCTCGATGCCGACGACCCGTCGCAAGTTGGGAAGCTCAGGGAGGTCAGGGAGATCTTCGAGAAGCACAAGGGCGGCACGCCGGTCGATTTTGAACTCAAGGCCACGCTCTCATCCAACAACGAGACCCTCAGGATCTTCGCGAGGAATACCCCGATCGAGCCAGACGACGAAGCCCTCGAAAAGCTTGAGGAGGTGCTCGGCCCCGATAACGTCAGGATTACCGGATAATATACCCCCATGGGGTTTCCTTGGATTGTTTTTTTTCTTAATTTCACCTCTTACCGATCTTTTCGGCATCGAGTTTCGTTAGTATTTTTTTCAACCCTTATGACACCACTATGAGCGGAAAATATTTCACGGCTACCGACCAGAACTTCCAGTCTGCAATCCTCGAGGCTGACAAGGTCGCGCTGGTTGACTTCTGGGCTGCCTGGTGCGGCCCCTGCATGATGCTCGGCCCGGTCATCGACGAACTCGCCGGCGAATACGAAGGCAAGGCCATCGTCGCCAAGGTCAACGTCGACGAGAACCCCGGCACCGCAGCCAAATACGGCATTCGCAGCATCCCTACCATGCTGGTCATCAAGAACGGCCAGGTCGTCGACCAGATGGTCGGAGCCTTGCCGAAGACCGCAATCGCCAAGAAGATCGACGAGCACATCGGCTGATCCTTCGCCTCCGTTTGAGCAATCCCGGCTACTCGGCCGGGATCTCTTTTTCATGCCATCCCCATAACATTTTGTTACCGGAGTATCTACTCATGGACAGAGACATAAGGGACGTCGTCATCATCGGGACAGGACCTGCCGGCTATACCGCGGCCATCTACACCGGACGCGCCAACCTCAAGCCGCTGGTCATCGAAGGGCACCAGCCCGGCGGCCAGCTCATGATTACGACCGACATCGAGAATTTCCCCGGGTTCCCCGAGGGCATACCCGGGCCGGAGCTCATGTCACGCATGCGCCAGCAGGCTGAGCGCTTCAATGTCGATTTCATCTACGGCAGCGTCACGGACGCCGACGTCTCGCGCAGCCCCTTCTGCCTCACCCTCGACGATGGACGCGAAATCTTCACCAGGACCCTCATCATCGCCACCGGCGCCACCGCCAAATGGCTCGGCATCGAGTCTGAATCCGCCTACCGTGGCCGTGGAGTGTCGGCATGCGCCACCTGCGACGGTTTCTTCTTCAAGAACTGCCGCGTCTTCGTGATCGGCGGCGGCGACACCGCCATGGAGGAGGCGCTCTACCTCACCAAGTTCGCTTCCGAGGTCGTGCTTGTGCATCGGCGTGAAGAGTTCAGGGCATCGAAGATCATGAGCCTCAGGACGAGGAAGAACGCGAAGATCACCACGATGCTCAACGAAGTCGTCGACGAGATCCTCGGTGACGGCATGAAAGTCACCGGCATCCGCCTGAAAAACGTCAAGACCGGCGAGCTCACCGAACACGCCTGCGACGGCGTCTTCATGGCCATCGGCCACGAACCGAACGCCAAACTCTTCAAAGGCCAGCTTGACATGGACGACTACGGCTACATCAAGACCGGTGCCCACTCGACCGAAACCAGCGTCAAAGGCGTCTTTGCCTGCGGCGACGTCCAGGACTTCATCTTCCGCCAGGCCGTCACCGCCGTCGGTACCGGCTGCATGGCCGCCGTCGAAGCCGAACACCACCTTGAAACCATTCGCTGACCCTCGACCATCCGGCAGCATCAAAGGCAAAGGGCGCCCAAAACGACGCCCTTTTGCTCACCCCATTCACCTACGTCCCTCTCCCTGCCTGGACGGGGCGCTAACCCGGCAGTAATCATATGGGCTGCCTGAAGGGCCATCCCCGGAGAGCGTATAAAAAAGCGAGCAACAAGCATATCGCCACGCTCAACGGTTCTGATAAGAACGACATGGCGAAAGCGCTGACATACAGCAGAGGGGCAAACCGGTAATGCCTGGTGATGAGCTTGGCATCCTCATATTTTTGCAGTATTGCGTCTTTTTTCAGGAGGCATTTCGATACATGCCGCCAAAGCAGGTCAAATGAAATCGAGATGGCCAGGAAAATCCCCGTATAAATGTTTGCCGCAACCCTTGACTCGTGATGAAGCAGGTACTCTGCCAGCAAAGCAGTCGGGAAAGGGATGAACGTCACGAACAGGAGCAACAACCCGTTCAGGTAAAACAACGCATGGTCGTACCTGTCGACCAGTACGAATATCCAGTGGTGCTGGATCCATATGACCAGAATGGTCGCGAAACTGGTTAAAAATGCAAGATAGCTTGGCCAAAGATTGAGCAGTGCGAGCCATAGTCCCAACTGCTCTACCTGTTCGCGTTCAGGGATCTTGATCTCGATCACGAGTAGCGTAATTGCTATGGCGAAAACCCCGTCACTGAATGATTCGATGCGAACCGTTTCGTTTTCTCTATGCATAAGAAATGGCCTCCGCCATGCTGATCAGGTCAATAGCCGGCCTCCTGACAGAAAAGCCTTCGGTATACAAGATAAGTATACAGCCTTCATCGCCAAGATCTGGCGACCGTAGGTATCGAATAGCCTTCCTCCACGGCGGCTTAGACTGCCATGGAGGAAGCTGAGGAGAAGCTGAGGGCCGCTATTCACTTCATGCACTTCTCTTGATCGAAATCAAAGTCTGAGCGCGATTGAGCGCTGTTATAACTCACGCAACTCTTCTTGCCCATGACAGCGCCCTTGCTGGCAGGGGGTGCTCGAGTTCCCAAATGATTGACATCGGCTTTGAGCCTTCATGGCGCAGGTATTGTAGCGGGCCGGCAAAAAAGTAGAGGGAGGTGAGTCCGTTGTCGAGCTTTTTTCGATTGCGTATGAAAAGTAGGGGGGTGTAGCCATGCGCTTGGTGGTTGATGTAGCGATTGCCGGTCTGGGAATCGGCGCTGGTCTGGGATTGGCTTTGCCAGTGGAACCGCTTGTCGGTCAGGGCATAGTCTTCATACATGGTGGTCGGCGAGAAGTCAGCTTCGCTTTTGTTGATATCAGCAAAAAAGAGATCGAGTTTTCGCTGAGGGACATGCAGGACGCCCTCTCGGGAAGCCTTAGGCTGTTCAAAGTTTCCAAGGCCAAGGGCAAGAAGTACTTGCTCCCTTGTGTAGGACCCATGTAACGACAACGGTCCGGTCAGTTCTGGAAAGCGCTGGGCCGCATGCGGTACGTGATGTTCAAGGAGCCAGGTGAACAGTTCAAGAAGGTCATGTTTGAGTCCTGGACGTTGCTCGATGAACCGTTCTGCCTCATGCAAATCAGATGGGCGGTTGTTTGTTCCCCACATGGCACTTTGGAGCAGCAAATGCGATTCCTGAGTATTCTGGCGAATGTGTACCACCCATTCTGCAGTAAAGTGTGCCACTGATTCTGCTCGAAACTGTGCCACCTTCCTCCGGCGGATTTGCTGTGAGAAAGTTACATGTTTTTCGCCTCTTTTCG
>JAAXWQ010000003.1 GCA_013335115.1 Chlorobiaceae bacterium
AAGCCAAATAACATAACCCTTTCGGGCTTCTCCCCCACTCGGCGACGTTGCCGTCTCAAGTGAAGGCTCCTAATGTACCAACCTACCCCTCCACTTCCAAATACTATTTCATCTTTCTTGATAAAAAGTGCGAAAAGGGGGAAATAAAAAGGCCGGCTACCTGTGGGGTGCCGGCCTTTACATAATGATGCTGCGCTACTGCTCAGATGAGGGGGCCGTAGCCGTCGAGGGGGAAGCTGAGGCAGAGCTCGCGGACCTCTGCCCTGACCTGGCGGCAGACGTCGGCAATGTCGGCGTTGTTGGCCGAGGAGATGACGCGGTCGATGAATCCGGCGACCTTCTCGCTCTCGGCGACCTTCATGCCTCGGGTGGTCATGGCCGGGGTACCGACGCGGATGCCGCTGGTGACGAACGGCGACTTGTCATCGAAGGGCACCATATTTTTGTTAACGGTGATGCCGGCGTCGTGCAGGAGGTTCTCGGCGACCTTGCCGGTGACCTCCTTGTTGCGAAGGTCGAGCAGCATGAGGTGGTTCTTCGTGCCGCCGCTGACGATATGATAGCCCATGCCGATGAATTGGGCAGCCATGGCTGCGGCGTTGTCCTTGACCTGCTGGGCGTAGACCTTGAATTCGGGCTGCAGCGCTTCGCCGAAGGCGACGGCCTTGCCGGCGATGATGTGCATGAGCGGGCCGCCCTGGATACCGGGCATGACCTCGGCATCCATCACTTCGGACATCATCTTGACGCGGGAACCGGTCTTGGTCTTGATGGTGATGCCGAGCGGGTTCTCGAAGTCCTTGCCCATCATGATCATGCCGCCGCGCGGACCGCGAAGGGTCTTGTGGGTTGTGGTGGTCACGAAGTGGCAATGCTCCATCGGGTTCGGCAGGACGCCTGCGGCCATGAGGCCGGCCGGGTGGGCGACGTCGGCCATGAGGAGTGCCCCGACCTTGTCGGCGATCTGGCGGAAGGCTTTGAGGTCGAAGCCCTGGGAGTAGGCGCTTGCGCCGGCGATGATGAGTTTCGGCTTGACCTGTTTTGCCAGCTCCTCGACCTTGTTCATGTCGATGATGCCGGTTTCGCGGTCGACACCGTAGGCGTGGGCGTTGAAGAGCTGGCCGGAGAAGTTGACCGGACTGCCGTGGGTGAGGTGCCCGCCGTGGGAGAGGTCGAGGCCCATGATGGGGTCGCCCGGCTTGAGCACGGAGAAGAGCACGGCCATGTTGGCGCTGGAGCCGGAGTGCGGCTGGACGTTGACGTATTCGGCGCCGAAGAGCTGCTTGGCGCGGTCACGGGCGAGGTTTTCGGCCACGTC
Organism: Chlorobiaceae bacterium; assembly: GCA_013335115.1. Taxonomy (GTDB): domain Bacteria; phylum Bacteroidota; class Chlorobiia; order Chlorobiales; family Chlorobiaceae; genus Chlorobaculum. Next base: position 1,319 of record JAAXWQ010000003.1, read on the forward strand.
GACATATTCGCAGCCGCCGTAGTAGCGCTTGCCGGGATAGCCCTCGGCGTACTTGTTGGTCATCACCGAGCCGCAGGCTTCCATGACGGCCCTGCTGGTGAAGTTTTCCGATGCGATCAGTTCGAGGGTCTCGGTCTGGCGCCTGACTTCCCCGGTGATCGATGCGAAGACTTCGGGGTCCTGCATTTTCAGAATATCGTGCTTCATCGTGCGTCCTTCTTCTTTACGGTTGTTTGTGCTGTTTCAACTTTTCATCGGCGAGCTGTTCGAACCGGAGCCGATCGTTGCCGTTGACGGTTTCGATCAGGTGCCCGAGCTTGTCGCGCTTGGTCTGGAGGTACTGGCGGTTGACGTCGTTCGCTTCGATCTCGAGCGGCATGCGCTCGACGATTTCGAGGCCGTAGCCTTCGAGCCCGACGATCTTCTTGGGGTTGTTGGTCAACAGGCGCATCTTGCGGACGCCGAGGTCCTGCAGGATCTGGGCGCCGATGCCGTAGTCACGCAGGTCGGCCTTGAAGCCGAGCTTTTCGTTCGCCTCGACCGTGTCGAACCCTTCGTCCTGGAGGTTGTAGGCCTTGAGCTTGTTGACCAGGCCGATGCCGCGTCCCTCCTGCATGAGGTAGACGAGCACGCCCCGTCCCTCTTTTTCGATCATCCGCAGCGCCGTAGAGAGCTGGTTGCCGCAGTCACAGCGCAACGAGCCGAAGGTGTCGCCGGTGGCGCACTGCGAGTGCACCCTGACAAGTACCGGCTCACCATCTTCGACGTTCCCCTTGACGAAGGCCATGTGGTTCTGCTGGTCGATGAACGATTCGTAGGCGAGCAGCCTGAATTCGCCGTAAGCGGTGGGAAGCCGGGACTCGACGGCTCGCTGCACCAGCTTCGATTGCTGCATGCGGTAGGCCACGAGGTCCTTGATGGTGATGAGCTTCATGCCGAGCTTCTCCTTGAGCTTGAGCAGCTCGGGAAGCCTGGCCATGCTGCCGTCGTCGTGCAGGATTTCGCAGAGCAGGCCTACCGGCTGGCCGCCGGCAAGGCGGGCGAGGTCGACAGCGGCCTCGGTGTGGCCGACCCTCCTGAGCACGCCCCCGTCCATAGCCCGGAGCGGGAAGATGTGGCCCGGCCTGGAAAAGTCGTCGGCCGAGCAGGACGGGTCGGCGATCATCTTGAGGGTCATGTAGCGATCGAAGGCCGAGATGCCGGTGGTGACCCCTTCGGCGATGGCATCGATGGAGACGGTGAAGTTGGTTTCGTGCTGCGAGGTGTTGCGCTGCACCATCGGTTCGAGCTGCAGCTCCCTGGCCCGCTGCATGGGAATGGCGACGCAGAGCAGGCCCCGGGCCTCCTTGGTGATGAAGTTCACCATCTCCGGTGTCGCATGCTCGGCTGCAGCGATGAAATCGCCTTCGTCCTCGCGGTCTTCGTCGTCCACGACGATGACGAGCTTGCCGTTCCGGATGTCTTCTATGGCCGACTCGATGGTATCGAAACTCTGTTTGTTCATCCTGGTAGGTGTAGGTGCTTTGCGGCTCGGCCTGACTGGCCCTCGGGGCCGGGGTGTTTCTGGTCGGGAAGTTACACGAAATCCATGTAATGTAAAAAAACTTCACGACTCCGGTGCCCTTTCCCTGCTTGCCGCAGCGCCTTTCTCGGCACCGTAGCCCTTTGACTTGGAAGCGCTTTTTCTTATACTTGTCGGATTTTTTATACGACGGCCGAATGTTACCTTTATGGACGGTCGAATTTCCAAGTTTTCCCAATACGACACCGCATGTCCACTCCAGCAACTGATCTTTCACCGGAAGCACGGCAACTTGCCGCAAAACTGCCTGCAAAGACCCTCAGGAAGGCCAAGGAGCATGGTTTTTCGGACTTCCAGCTCGCAACGATATTCCAGTCGAACGAAAACGCGGTCCGCGAACTTCGCAAGCATTGCGGAGTCGTATCGGTCTTCAAGACGGTCGACACCTGCGCCGCCGAGTTCGACGCGAAGACCCCTTACCACTACTCCACCTACGACGAAGAGAACGAATCGGTCCGCACCGACAGGGACAAGGTCATCATCCTCGGCGGCGGCCCGAACCGCATCGGCCAAGGCATCGAGTTCGACTACTGCTGCGTGCAGGCCGTGTTCGCCCTGAGGGAGTCCGGCTACGAGACCATCATGATCAACTGCAACCCCGAGACGGTCTCGACCGACTACGACATCGCCGACAAGCTCTATTTCGAGCCGCTCACCTTCGAAGACGTCATCCGCATCATCGAGCATGAGCAACCGCTTGGCGTGATCGTCAGCTTCGGCGGCCAGACCCCGCTCAAGCTCTCCACCAGGCTCGACGCCGCGGGGGTGAATATCCTCGGCACCTCATCGAAAGGCATCGACCTGGCGGAGGACCGCAAGAAGTTCGGCGCCCTGCTCGAAAAACTCGATATCCCGCACCCCGACTACGGCACGGCGACCACCTTCGCAGAGGCGCAGGAGATCACCCGCCGCATCGGCTACCCGGTGCTGGTCAGGCCCAGCTACGTGCTCGGCGGCCGCGCCATGAAGATCATCTATAACGATGACTCGCTGAAGGAGTATGTGGACCAGGCGCTCTTCATCTCCGAGAAATACCCGCTCCTGATCGACCGTTTCCTCGAGACGGCCGTCGAATTCGACATCGATGCGCTGGCCGACCGCACCGATTGCGTCATCAGCGGCATCATGCAGCACGTCGAGGCGGCCGGCATCCACAGCGGCGACTCGACTTCGATCCTGCCCTACTATAATATAGAGCAGTCGGCCATTGACAAGATGAAGGAGTACACGCGCAAGCTGGCCGAGCACATCGGCGTAATTGGCCTGATGAACGTGCAGTATGCCGTACAGAACGGCAACGTGTACGTCCTCGAGGTCAACCCGCGCGCCAGCCGCACCGTACCGTTCGTGGGCAAGGCCACGGCCATCCCTGTGGTCAAGATCGCCACGCGCGTCATGCTCGGCGAAAAGCTCAGCGACCTGCGCCGCGCATTCGACCTGAAGGACTGCGACGAGCTCGGCCTGACGCACATGGCCGTCAAGGAGCCGGTCTTCCCGTTCTCGAAGTTCATCAAGTCCGGCGTCTACCTCGGTCCGGAAATGCGTTCTACCGGCGAAGCCATGAGCCTTGCAGACGAGTTCCCGGAGGCCTTCGCCAAAGCCTACCAGGCGGCCAACATGCACCTGCCGCTCTCCGGCACGGTGTTCATCAGCGTGAACGAGCAGGACAAGAACCAGCGAATCATCAACGTCGCCCGCGAGCTCTACCGCATGGGCTTCGACATGGTGGCGACCACCGGCACCCACGCGTTCCTGACGCAGCACGGCATCGACTGCAAGCAGGTCTACAAGGTGGGCGAAGAGGGGCGGCCCAACATCTTCGACATCATCAAGCTCGGCAAGGTGGACTTCGTGATCAACACGCCCAGGGGTGAACGGGCGCTGCACGACGAGGAGGCCATCGGTTCCGCGTCGGTGCAGAGCGGCGTGCCCTTCGTCACGACCCTCGAAGCTGCCGAAGCCTCGGTCCAGGCGATCGACTGCATCCGCTGCCAGGAGTTCGGGGTGAAGAGCCTGCAGGAGTACGCTGCCTACCGCTCACGGTGAAAGCGTGACGCGTAACACGTGATGCGTGACGCAGGCTCTCTTCGAAATCGATTATTTCAATACCATGACGAACGGGCGGACACGATAGTCCGCCCTTCTTCGTTTACCGGCTCGCCCTACGCCATCTCCCCATCTTCGTGTCACGCATCCCTCCGTCCCCGGAAACGATCTTCACCAGCATTCGCTTTATTTCTCTCAGGACCATCGGTTCATTATCTTACAGGGTTACATCCACCTATCCACAGGCGCACCAAATGGCACCGACCATCGAAAACATCCTCGACGAATCGATACAGCTCGAACTGAACCTTGCCAGGCTCTACACCCTTCTCAACGACCGGTTCCCGGAGGACGAGGATTTCTGGTGGCAGCTCGCCATGGAGGAGCGCAGCCACGCGGCCCTGCTTCAGCAGGAGAAAAAACAGCCGCAGCCCCGGCTGAGCATTCCCGAGAACCTGCTGGCGAAGGATTTCGAAGCGCTCAGGGCGAACAATGCGCTCATCGTCGGAGAAACGGAACGGTTCGCATCGGCATCGTGTTCGCGGGGGGAGGCATTCGCGCTTGCGCTGAAGATCGAGATGGCGGCGGGAGAAGCCCATTTCCAGGAGTTCATGGAGAGCGGGGACGGTTCCCTTGCTGCGGATATCTTCAGGCAACTGGCCAGCGAGGACCAGAACCATGCCCGACGCCTGCGCGACTACATGAAGGAAAACGGGATCACGGCCGTTTAGGATTCCCCGGATTCACTCCTGCCCCAGCGACAGGAACCGGTGCGCCCATCGCCCCTCCCCGTCGACCACCAGCTCGCCGTAGCGGTCGGGGACGTAGCGGAAGCTTCCTCCGTTGACGAAGGCCACTCCGTCGGCATGGTACTTCTGAAACCGGTGGAAATGGCCGTGCATGACCAGGCTCGCCCCGAGCGCCTTGATCGCACGAAGGTACTCATCCCGGTTCTTGAACTCCATGGTCCAGTCGAAAGCCTGGTCGATCAGCGCATCGGTACCGTAAACCCGGTAGGCATGGTGGCACAGCCCGATCACGAAACTTCCGGCGAGCGCTTCCGAGACCTCCCTGCCGCCAAGGGCCTTCAGGGTCGATTCCGAGACATAGCCACGGGCGCCGAGAGGGTTGTCGGAGCCCGACCAGGGAAGCACGGAACAGCAGGCGACCAGGGCAATCCCGATACCTCCGAAATGCAATACCTTAACAAGAGGAAATCCTGCCACAGGGTCCCCGGGGTCGGCGATCAATGGCCGGAACACCGTGCAGAATCGTGCGAGCCGATCCGCGACCCGACGGCGCCGACCGCTGTCATCGGGATTCAGGGCATGGTAGAACCGCAGTTCCTCTTCGAGGTTGATCAGGTCATGGTTACCGGGAAGCACCGTCGTCCGGCCCAGTTCGAACAGGCCGTTCCTTGCCAGCGCGTCACGCACCACGAGCCAGTCGTCGGGGCTTGCCGTGTCGATAAGGTCGCCGGTCATCACGAGATGGTCGTAGCCTTTCTGGACGATTTCAGCCAGGAGACGGTCGAGTCGCTCGATCTGGCGGAGGTCGTTCTTGCCTGTCAGGTGCAGATCTGAGAGGTGCGCAATCCTCACTTTCTTGTCAATCGACACTCGAATCGAGGTTTTACGGCTATAAAGCCTTAAATTATCAAGATGTTGAAGCGGGGAAACGGCATGTTGCCAGCAGGGCCCCGCCTGTACGTGCCTTGTCAACCACAAGGCTGACGACAACAAGATACTGCGTTTTTATGAACCTGCGCCATAGGATGCGCGCACCACAACCCCAGTTACCAGCATAATGTCCAAAAATACCAGCGCCGTAAAAAAACTTTCTCGCAACCTTTGGTGGTCATGGGATACCGATGCCAAGGAGCTTTTCAAGAACCTCTCCCCGCTCCTCTGGGAACGGGTCAACCACAACCCGGTCGAACTGCTCCGCCACATCTCGACCGACGAGCTTGAAGCCCGTTGCGAATGTGAATTCGGAAGCCGCATCACCCAGGTCAAGCAGCGTTTCGAAGAGTACATGGCCGATACCAACACCTGGGCCACCAATCATGCTCCCGAGCTGGTCGCCAATCCGGTAGCCTACTTCAGCGCCGAGTTCGGTATCCATGAGAGCCTCCGCATCTACTCCGGCGGCCTCGGCATCCTCTCGGGCGACCATATCAAATCCGCCAGCGACCTCGGCCTCAACTTTGTCGGCATCACCCTTTTCTACAAAGAAGGCTATTTCCGCCAGTACCTGAACCACGACGGCTGGCAGCTTGAGGACTACCCGCTGCAGTACCCGGAAAGCCTGCCGATCGAGAAGGTCACCACCAAGGACGGCAAGGACCTGATCATCGAGGTGACCATCGCCCAGAGCACCGTTTACGCGCAGGCATGGAGCCTCAAGGTTGGCCGCGCCACCCTCTACCTGCTCGACACCAACATCCCGGCCAACGAATCGCACTACCGCGAGATCTGCTCCAGGGTGTACGGCGGCGACCAGAACATGAGGATCAACCAGGAGATCCTGCTCGGCATCGGCGGCGTCAAGCTGCTGGAAGCCCTGCACCTGGAGCCTGCCGTCTACCACATGAACGAGGGGCACTCGGCATTCCTGACGCTCGAACTGCTGAGAAAGGAGATCGCAAAGGGCCTCAAGTTTGAAAAGGCCTGCGAAAAGGTCAAGGAGCAGTGCGTCTTCACCACGCACACCCCGGTACCTGCCGGTCATGACCGCTTTTCTCGCGACATGATGCACTACACCTTCGACAAGTACGTGACGCAGTGCGGCATCGACTTCGAGCAGCTGATGAAACTCGGCGCCGAAGACCCGCAGAACACCTCCGGGCTGTTCACCATGACCGTGCTTTCGCTGAGGCTCTCAAGGAGCGCCAACGGCGTGTCGAAGCTGCATGGCGAAGTTTCCAGGGATATGTGGAAGCACCTGTACGGGACTGATGATCCGAAGCAGGTGCCGATCGGCCACATCACCAACGGCATCCACACCAAGAGCTGGAGCAGCGGGTTCACCGACCGGTTCTGGAAAAGCCATGCCGAAAACATCGAAAACCTGTTCTCGTCCAGGGAGTCTGCGGAAAAGGCGCTCTCGAAGGTCTCCGACATCGACCTCTGGTGCCTTCGCTACCGCCTGAAACGGAACCTGATCGACTTCATCTCGCGCTACCTGTCGAACCAGCTCTACCATCAGCACCAGTTCACGCCCTACAAGCCTGAGGACTCCTCACGGTCGGTCAAAAGCTCGCTGTCGCCCGACGTGCTGACCATCGGTTTCGCCAGGCGTTTCGCCACTTACAAGCGCGCCCCGATGATCTTCCAGGACATCGACCGCCTGAACGCGATCATCAACAACCCGGTCATGCCGGTGCAGCTGATCTTTGCGGGCAAGGCACACCCGCACGACGATGCCGGCAAGGAGTACATCCGCCAGATCGTCGAACTGTCGAGGCGCCCGCAGTTCCTTGGCAAGGTCATCTTCCTCGAGAACTACAACCTGGGCGTCGCCAAGCGTCTCGTCTCGGGCGTAGACGTCTGGCTGAACAACCCGGTCAGGCCCATGGAAGCCAGCGGCACCTCCGGCCAGAAGACCGTGCTGCACGGCGGCCTGAACCTCAGCATCATGGACGGCTGGTGGTGCGAAGCATACAACGGTACCAACGGCTGGTCGATCGGCAGCGGCGAGGAGAGCGACAACTACGACGAGCAGTACCGGAAGGATGCCGCCAGGCTCTACGAAGTGCTGGAAAATCAGCTCATTCCGACATTCTACGAGCGCAACGAACACAACGTGCCGGTCCGCTGGCTGAAGAACGTGCGCAACGCCATCGCCTCGATTGCGCCGGTCTACAACACCGACCGCATGGTCAAGGAGTACACCCTGCGTTACTACCTCAAGGAACCGCGCGTCTGAGCCCAACGAAACGCACCATGGCATTATCCTCAGCAACGAACTCCCCTGCCGCCATAAGCCTCGGCAGGGGGCTCGACCTCCGGTCACCCGTCATGCTCGCCTCGGGGACCGTCTCCTACGGTGAGGAACTTTCAGGCCTCTGCGACCTCGGCAGGGTCGGCGGGCTGGTCACCAAGGCCATCTCGCCGGAACCCCGCATCGGAAACCCGCCGCAGCGCATCGCCGAAACGGCATGCGGCATGATCAACGCCATCGGCCTGGCCAACGTGGGCCTCGACCGGTTCGTCTCCGACAAGGTGCCGTTCCTGCAACAACTCGACACGCGGGTGATCGTGAACATCGCCGGTCGTTCGATCGACGACTACTGCCAGGTGGTCGAACGGCTCGACGGCGTCGAGGGGATCGCCGCCTACGAACTGAACCTCTCGTGCCCGAACGTGAAGGGGGAATGCATGATCATGGGGGTCAGCCCGGACGCCACCCGGGAGATCGTCTCCACCCTGCGGGCCATCACCGGCCGGCACCTGATGGTCAAGCTCACGCCAAACGTCACCTCGATCAGCACCATTGCACTCGCCGCAGAGGAGGCCGGAGCAGACTCGGTTTCGCTGATCAACACCGTAGTCGGCATGGCAGTGGACTACCGCACCCGCAAGCCGCTGTTGAAGAACGTCACCGGGGGGCTCTCCGGGCCGGCCATCAAACCGATCGCGCTGGCGAAGGTCTGGGAAGTCACGAAAGCTGTCAAGATACCGGTCGTTGGCATGGGCGGCATCGCCAGCTTCGAGGACGCCATGGAGTTCCTGCTCGTTGGAGCCAGCGCCATCCAGATCGGCACCATGAATTTCGTCTACCCCGACATCGGCGAAAAGATCGCGATCGCGATCGACGACTACTTCTCCCGCCCGACCGCACCAGCGTTTTGGGATTATGTAGGAAGCCTCATCCTGGACAACGGATAATGGACCAGGGACAATTTCCTCTTCCATTATCCATTATCCATTATCCATTATCCATTATCCATTATCCTCTTCTCTATCCGAGGGTAATTGACGTCCTGATCACGTAGCCGTCACCCCTCCGTTCCGGGTCATTCACGCAGGCCAGGTTCCATATTTGCCGGAATTGTCCTATCTTTGACACCTCAGGCCACCAATCATCAAATCCCTTTACCGCATGCGCATTGGAATAGGAATCGACGTCCATCCGTTCGCCGAAGGCCGCAAACTGGTCATCGGCGGCGTTGAAATCCCCTCCCCCACCGGCCTCGACGGCCACAGCGACGCCGACGTCCTGTTGCATGCCGTAAGCGATGCCCTGCTCGGGGCCGCAGCACTCGGCGACATCGGACTGCACTTCCCGAACACCAGCCCCGATTACAAGGATATCGACAGCATGATCCTGCTGAAACACGTTGGCCGACTGCTCGGCAAAGAGGGGTACAAACCGGTGAACGTGGACGTGATGCTGCTGCTCGAAGCACCGAAGATCGCCCCCTACATCCAGGAGATGCGCCGCAACATCGCGCGCTGCCTCGACATGGAGATCAGCGCCGTATCGGTCAAGGCGACCACCAACGAAAAACTCGGCTACATCGGCCGCGAAGAGGGCGCTTGCGCCCACGCGGTGTGCATTATTTCTACCCCACTTCCCCCCTGAGTACCCTCACCGGCAGGTAGCTCGTCGCCCTTCTTGCAGGCCCAACCGACGAAACCACCGCAATGATGACGCCGAAGACGACCACGATCACGTGGGCATCGGGGGTTTCGACCATGTTGATGCGATCGGCGCTGATCACGCCTGCGGTGCTTGGCGGGAAGCGGATTGAACTGACGAGCTTGCAGGTCAGGTGGCCTGCCGGGCTGCCGAGGAGCACCCCCATGAGGCCGATCATCAACCCCTCGAGCATGAAGATGCGCGTGATGCTCCTGCGCTGCACGCCCATGGAGCGCATGATGGCGATGTCCTTCACCTTCTGGAGGACGATGGTGGTCATGACCGACGCCACGCCAAGCCCGGCCACGATGAACACGAAGCCGACGAGCACCAGCGTAATCGTGCCGTTGCGGTTGTAGAACTCGATGACGTTGCGGTTGGTTTCGCTCCAGCTTTCGGTGTTGTATCCGGTCAGGCGCTCAATCCTTGCGGCCAGCCGGTCGGCGAGTGCGATATCGGTTATCCTGATGCCGATACCGGTCACGGAGTTCGACGGCATCGACTCCATGCGCTGGGCGAGGGCGAGGTTGACGTAAGACTCCCGAAGGTCCTTGGCGTTGAATCCGCTCCTGAAACGCCCCACGACCGTCACCGGATACTCCTGCCCCGTCTTGCTGACCAGCACGACATGGTCGCGGTAACCGACCCTGAGCTTCTCGGCCAGCAGGCATCCGAGGATAATGCCGTTCGGCGTCCAGGCGAGCTCGGACAGGCCGTTGGGCTCCATCAGGTTCTTCTTCAGGTTCGCCATGTTGGCCTCGCGGACCGGGATGATCCCCTTGGCGATGCAAGGCGCGAAACGGGTCTTGTTCCGGGCGATCAATTTGCTCGACACGTAAGGCGAGACATCGACCACCTCCCTGATAGGGCCGATTGCGCCGGTCACCTCCGAAAAGTTCTTGATGACCTCCCTTCGGTCGCTGGTCACATGCTTCTCGACCATGGCGACCTTCCCCGGAACGAGGCCGATCAAGTTGTCCGGCACGAGGGGCACCACCCGGTCGGCACCGATGGTGATGTGGGGGGCGATGTCGATGATCTTGGTAAAAACGTTCTGCGACGAACCCCTGGCCACCGCGATCGTGGTGATCATCATCGCCGAACCGACCGCCACGCCGAGCGCCGTCAGGATGGTCTGGCGCTTGCGTTCCCGGAGGTGGATCCAGGCGATCCTGAGATGGTCGTAAAAGGTCATTTGCCGATGGATCAAGGGGTTTGCGGCGCCGGTATTTCATCACGCGGCAATGAAATATCGTATAAATGCCATATCTTGGCTCTCAGAGTACCCACCACGGCATTGCATGGTGTAATTACCAAAATAAGCCATTAAAAACCAACCCGAGCAACGAGGAGACAGCACTGTGAAAAAAATAGGCATCTTAACCAGCGGCGGCGACTGCGGCGGCCTGAACGCCGTCATCAAGGGCGCCGCACTCATGGCCCTGAACAAGGGAATAGAACTGTATGTGATCCCGAACGGGTACGCAGGACTCTACAACCTCCTGAACCAGGAGAAGCTGGTCAGGTTCGACCAGGCCCGCCTCGACCAGTTCGACGCCAACTTCGCCGGATCCGAAGCCGGCCATTCCCGCGTCAAGATCAAGGCGATCAGCAACCCCGACAAGTACAACCGCATCAAGGCCGGCATGAAGAAGTTCGACCTCGACGCCCTGATCATCAGCGGCGGTGACGACTCGGGCAGCGTCATGATCGACCTGAACCAGAACGGCGTGCAGTGCATCCACGCACCGAAGACCATGGACCTCGACCTGCAGACCTACTCGGTCGGCGGCGACTCCACCATCAACCGCATCGCCCAGTTCGTCGAGGACCTCAAGACGACCGGCCGCACCCACAACCGGGTGCTGGTGACCGAAGTGTTCGGTCGCTACGCCGGCCATACGGCCTTCCGCAGCGGCGTGGCCGCCGAGGCCGACTGCATCCTGATCCCGGAGATCCCGGTCGACTGGGACGTGGTCTACGAACACGTCGTCGAGCGCTTCACGCGCCGCATCCGCCAGAGCGACGTGCACAGCGGCACCTACACGATCGTGGTTGCCGAAGGCATGAAGAACGCTGACGGGACGGACATCGTGGACGAATCGGCAGGCATCGACGCATTCGGGCACAAGAAGCTCGCCGGCGCCGGCAAGTTCGTCTGCCAGCAGATCCAGAAACGCATGAAAGCCGATCCGCGCATGCCCCTCTTCATGAAGGAGACCGGTATGTTCGTCGAGGGGGTCTACGAAATCCCCGAAGTGCGCGAAATCCATCCCGGCCACCTCGTGCGCGCCGGAAACTCGTCGGCCTACGACATCAACTTCGGCTTTGAGGCCGGAGCCGCGGCTGTGCTGTTGCTGCTCGATGGCAAGACCGGGGTCACCGTCTCGAAGGTGAAGGGACGCAAGGTCGAGTACATCGAGTCGTCGAAAGCCATCGCCCAGCGCTACGTGGACCTCGACCAGGTAGCCATGTACGAGTCGCTCGGCACCTGCTTCGGAAGAAACTCCGTCCAGTACGACCCGATCCTCCGCGAAGTGGAAGGCGTCTACGAGCGCATCTACTGAGGAAAAAGTCTGGGGTCAGGCCTTGTAAAAGTAAGGCCTGACCCCATTTCTTTCTCCCTGTAAAATCCGCTATCCCCCACCATCGACGTTACCCGTTCGCCCAGACGCTCACCGAAAATGGGTGTCCCCCACTTTCAAAAAAGGCGAAACGGACTATCTTAGAAGTTTATACCGAACAGCTTTCAAACCCAATGCACCTGTCATGAACAAGTCTGCAAAAATATGGATGAACGGGGAGCTCATCGACTGGAATGACGCCAAGATCCACATCATGTCGCACGTCGTTCATTACGGATCTTCGACCTTCGAAGGCATCCGCTGTTACGAGACGGCGAAGGGATCGGCGATCCTTTTCCTCGACGAACACATCCGCCGGCTCAGCGACTCTTCGAAGATCTACCGCATCGAGATCCCCTACTCCGAAACCGAGCTGAAGGAGGCGACCATCGCCACCATCAGGGCCAACGGGCACAAAGCCTGCTATATCAGGCCACTGGTCTACCGCAGCGTCGGGGCCCTCGGGGTGAACCCGTACCGCGCCGCCATCGAGGTCGCCATCGCCACCTGGGAGTGGGGCGCCTACCTCGGCGAGGACGTGCTCGAGAACGGCGTCGACGTCAGGGTCTCGTCGTGGAACCGCATGGCGCCGAACACCCTGCCCTCATGGGCAAAGGCCGGCGGCAACTACCTGAACTCCCAGCTCATCAAGATGGAGGCGCTCGCGGACAACTACGCCGAAGGGATCGCCCTCGACGTGAACGGCTATGTCTCCGAAGGCAGCGGCGAGAACATCTTCGTCATCAGGGACGGCGTCATCTATACGCCGATGTCTGGCCAGTCGATCCTGCCGGGCTTCACCCGTGGCGCCATCATGCGCATCGCAAAGGAGCTCGGCTACGAAGTGCGCGAGACGCTCATCCCGAGGGAAGCCCTCTATGTGGCGGACGAGATCTTCCTCACCGGCACGGCAGCCGAGATCACCCCGGTCAGGAGCGTCGACAAGTACCCGATCGGCAACGAAAAACGCGGCCCGATAACCGAAGAACTCCAGCACAACTACCTCAGGGTTGTGCAGACCGGCGAAGACCCGTACAACTGGCTGACCTTCATCTGAGCCTCAGGAGCATGGGCTGGGACTCCATCGTCGGACATGGGCAGCAGATCCGGGTGCTGAAAACGGCACTCGTGACCGGGCGCATCGCCCATGCCTACCTCTTCGCCGGCCCGGAGGGGTCGGGCAAAGAGAGCGTGGCGTTCGAAATGGCAAGGATCCTCAACTGCCGCCACGAAGGTGCTGCGGGCCCGCAAGGCGCCTGCGGCCAGTGCGAAAGCTGCCGTCAGGCGGAACGGTTCATGCACCCGAACATCGAGTACCTCTTTCCGGTCGAAGCCGTCCTGCTCGAACCCTCCGATCCCTCGAAAAAAGAGAACAAGAAGCTTGTCGAGGCAAAAGAGCGTTACGACGCCCTGATCGAGGAGAAGAAGCGGAACCCCTACTTCACCCCGGCCATGGACCGCTCGATGGGCATCCTGACCGAACAGGTGGTCTCGCTGCAGCAGAAGGCATCGCTCGCCCCGAGGGAGGGCGGCAGGAAGGTATTCATCATCTCGCAGGCGGAACGGCTCCATCCTTCTGCCGCCAACAAGCTGCTGAAGCTACTTGAGGAACCCCCGGCCCACGTCATCTTCATCCTCGTGTCGTCAAGGCCGGAATCGGTCCTGCCGACCATCCGCTCCCGCTGCCAACTCATCGCTTTCCAGAGGGTGAAACCGCTCGAACTCGAAGCATGGATCTCAAACAACGCCCCCGGCATCGACGAGACCGAACAGCGGTTCATCGCCAGCTTCTCGCGAGGCAACCTCAGGACCGCCACCGAACTGCTCGCCGGCAGAAGCGGCGAGGGGACTACCCCTGCCCTGGTGCGCCTCCGCGACCAGGCGATTGATTTCCTGAGGAACCTCCTGACCCCGGCCCGCCTCCACGAAGCGATCGCCACCTGCGAGGAGGTGTCGAAAAGCCTCTCCCGGGCCGAGCAGCTCATGTTCCTCGGCTCGCTCCTGCTCTTCTTCCAGGATGTCGCACGCCGCAGCGCATCCCCGTCATGCCCCGAGCTCAACAACCCGGACATCGCCGTGTCGATCGACCGCTTCGTCAAGGGATTTCCTTCACGCGACCTGCACCGCGCCTCGTCCCTCATCGAGGAGGCGATCCGCTCGATCGAACGCAACGCGAACGTCACCCTGGTGATGGCCGGGCTTGCGGCGGAGCTGAAGGGGATATTGGGAAGATCGTGACGCGTTACGGATTACGTATTACGTCCCGGTCGTATCATCCAGCCAGCCGAGGTATCCGGGCAGGCCGCCGGTGACGGGGAGCTTGATGACTTCGGGAATGTCGTAGGGGTGGTACTCGCCGATATAGGCTTCGAGCTCCGCATACCGTTTTTCGGTCGTCTTGATGGTGAGCACGACCTCTTCCTCCCGCTGCAGGGATCCCGCCCAGACGAACAGGCTCCGGATGTCCGACATGTGGATACAGGCGGCCAGCCGGTTGCCGAGGATGCCTTCGGCAAGACGGTCGGCCTCTTCCCTGTCCGGCGCAGTGGTGATGACGATGCAATAGCTCTTGTCCATGCCCTCTCTCCCGTTACAGTTCGATCAGCTCCTTGGTGAAACGCTGCAATGGCGTAGCCCCCTGAGGCCCGAGCAGCACCATGTCCTCGATGCGCACGCCGAATCGCCCTTCGAGGTAGATGCCGGGCTCGATCGTGAAGACCATGCCTTCCCGGAGCGTCTCCGTGCCGGCCTTGCCGACGCGGGGCGACTCGTGGACTTCGACGCCGACGCCGTGTCCGAGTCCGTGGCCGAACGCCTCGCCGTAACCTTCGGCGGTGATGAAGGAGCGCACTTCGGCGTCAAGCTCCTTTGCGCCGATGCCGTCCCTCGCCGCATCGATGCCGAGTTGCTGGGCCCGCCGGACAATCCCGTAGATCTTCCGTGCCTCTTCCGGCACCCTGCCGAGGGCCACCGTCCGGGTCTGGTCGGAGGCGTAGCCGTCGACGATGCACCCCATGTCGATAACAATCAGCGAACCGGGCACGAACTTCTCCGCGGTCGGCCTGGCGTGCGGCATCGCCGACCGGACGCTCCCGGCGACGATGGGGTCGAAGGAGTCCTTCTCGGCCCCGAGCTTCCGGTGCCGGTAGGTGATCTCTGCGGCAATGTCGATCTCGCTCACCTCCGGCGATATCATGGCGACGACCTCTTCAAGCACCTGCTCGCTGCAGGCAACGGCTTTCCGCATCTTCTCGAGCTCGGCGAGGTGCTTGAACTGGCGGAATCCGTCAAAAAACCCGACGACCGGGTGGAACTGCCTCCCATCCAGGCCTTCGGAGAGCTGCCGCATCTCGTGCCAGCTGACATGGTCGGCCTGGAGGGCCATGCGCTCGCCAAGCCGCAGGGGGCAGGCGGCAAGCTCCCTGGCGAGGTTATCCTTCATGATCACGACGGCGATGCCGGAAGTTTCCCGCCGCACCTGCTGCTGGTAGCGGAAATCGGTAAACAGGGCGGCCTGCCCGCCGACAAGGAGGAGTCGGGCGCTGGAGCCGCTGAAGCCGGTAAGCCACCGGATCGTCGGCAAGTCGGTCACCAGGAGCGAATCGATCGACCCGGCGGCCATTTTACGGGTGATCTCGCCGAGCAGGGATGCCCGATGGGCCTGGAGATGCTGCTGGATCATGGGAACGGTACCTCGAAAAAGTGCTGCCAGACCGGCAGTTGCTAATAGACCAGATTTTAGTATAATTCAAATTCACGGATTTTTCTCATCTCGACCTCGACCAACACCATGCACCAACAGGAACTTCTTCAGAAACTGCTGGAGGGAGCGATCCTTTCCGGGCAGGACATGGAAACATGCTTGAATTCGATCATGGAGGGGCGATTCACCCCTGCCGGCATCGGGGCGATACTCGGCATGCTCCAGATGCGGGGCATCACCCCGACTGAAGCGATCGGTGCCTGGGAGGGCGTCATGGACAAGGCCACGACGGTGAGCCTCGCCCCGAACGCCGTCGACACCTGCGGCACTGGCGGCGACCACACCGGAACCTTCAACATTTCGACCGCAGCGGCCCTCATCGCCTGCGGTGCCGGTGTTCCGATCGCCAAGCATGGAAACCGCTCGGTCACGAGCAAGTGCGGTAGCGCCGATGTGATGGAGGTTCTCGGCTGCCGCGTGGACCTACCGCCTGAGGCCTCCGAAATCCAGTTCCAGGAAACCGGCTTCGCGTTCCTGTTTGCGCCCCTGTACCACCCTGCCATGAAAGCCGTGGCCCCCATCAGGCGGGAACTCGGCATCAGGACCATCTTCAACATGCTCGGGCCTCTCCTGAACCCCGCGAAGGTGCGGCGGCAGCTGATCGGCGTATTCGACCCATCGGTCATGGAGCTTTATGCCGAGGTGCTCATGCATGCCGGATGCGATCATGCCGTGATTGTGCACGGCAAGACCGACACCGACATGAGCCTCGACGAGCCGAGCGTCTGCGGCACGACCGAAATGCTCGAACTCCTGGATGGCCAGTTGACCCGCTATACGACCAACCCGGAGGATTTCGGACTTGGCAGATGGACCCTCGAAGAGCTTGAAGGGGGCGACAGCGAGGACAACGCAAGGATCATCCTTCAGATCCTCGACGGCTCGGCGACCCAGGCGAAAATCGATGCCGCCCTGTTCGCGGCTGCCATCACCTGCCACGTCTCGGGCATGGCGACATGCATCGACGACGGCCTCAGCAAAGCCAAGGAGAGCCTCGAAGGAGGATACGCTTCGGAGAAACTCTCGAAGATCATCGAAGTCAACCACCGGCTTGTCGCCGGCCTCAAGACAGCCGAAAACTAAAGGCTTACGATTTTTCGGAAAAACACGTATAATGAATGTTTTCTTCACAGCCGAAGCGAGAATCAGTTTAGCATGAACGGAAGCGATACGCTCAACCCCGAGCTGCAGCAGAACATCCGCGAGAAGTTGCACCTCTCGGGCATCAGCCCGTCAAGGCAGAAGATTATCGAACAGGCTCTGGAGAACGTCAACAGGCCGGGCTTCAGGATCGAACCCGGAGCCATCGTCCCCCTCATGAAGCCGGTCACCTGGTTCCCGCCGATGTGGGCATTCGCCTGCGGCGTCGTCTCCACCGGCCACAGCGTCTCGGACAACCTCTCCATCCTGGTCCGCGGTGTCCTGCTCGCCGGGCCGCTGATGTGCGCCATGTCCCAGACGATGAATGACTACTTCGACCGTGAAGTGGACGCCATCAACGAACCGGAACGCCCCATCCCGTCAGGAAAGATCTCGAAGCAGGCAAGCTGGTTCATCACCTTCGGGCTCATCATCACCGGCTTCCTCGTCGCCCTGTCCATCCATCCCTACGTCGTCGTCATCGCCTTCGTCGGCGTGCTCATGTCGCATGCCTACTCAGGCCCGCCGATCCGCGCGAAAAGGAACGGGTGGTTCGGCAACCTGATCGTCGGCCTCGCCTACGAAGGGGTCGCCTGGCTGACCGGCAGCTTCTCGATCACCCAGGGGGTCCCGTCGACCGAATCGATCGCGCTGGCCGTCATCTTCTCACTCGGCGCCCACGGCATCATGACCCTGAACGACTTCAAGTCAATCGTCGGCGACAACATCCGAAAGGTCGCATCAATACCGGTACAACTCGGCGAAAAGAAGGCGGCCATCCTTGCCTCCGTCGTCATGGACCTAGCCCAGGTCGCCGCCATAGCCATCCTCGTGGCGAAAGGCTCGTTCCCGGCAGCCGTCATCGCCATGGCGCTGTTGGTGTTGCAGCTCCCGATGCAGAAGATCCTGATCGACCGACCCGCCGAAAAGGCCGTATGGTACAACGCTTTCGGCACACTGCTGTATGTGTTGTCGATGATGGTGTGCGCCGTAGGGATAAGGCCATAAGACAATGGACAATGGATAATGGATAATGGACGAGGCTTGGGAGAATTGCTGAAAGGGCACAGAGCCAAATGGGCAGTGTAATTGTTTCGGTTTTTCTGATTGAATTCGTATATTCAGCTTCATTTTATAACGACAACTGAGATCCTATCATGTCCAAAGTCTGTGTGCTGACCGGAAAAAGGCCGAAATACGGCAATAATGTCTCCCATGCGAACAACCATACCCGTACCCGTTGGGAACCCAATCTCCACACCAAGAGAATCTGGATCGAAGAGGAGAAGTGCTGGGTGAAGGTCCGCATTACCGCCAAGGCGATGAAAATCATGTCCAAGACCGGCACGGCCGAACTTGCGAAGCTGCTGAAGTAAAACCGGTCCGCCGGAATCCCTGCAGTAAGGAAATTACAAGGCTCATCCACCGGTGAGCCTTTTTTTTATCTATGGAAAAAAAGATCATCATCTACACGGACGGCGCCTGCAGCGGCAACCCCGGCAAGGGAGGCTGGGGTACGCTACTCATGTATGGCCCGAGCACGAAGGAAATTTCAGGCTACGACCCGGCAACCACGAACAACCGCATGGAGCTCATGGCAGCCATCAGGGGACTCGAAGCGCTCAAGGAGCCCTGCCGCGTGGAGCTGTACAGCGATTCGGCCTACCTGGTCAATGCCATCAACGAACGGTGGATTGACCGCTGGGTGAAGAACGGCTGGAAAACCGCGGCAAAAAAACCGGTGGAGAACATCGACCTTTGGCAGGAAATCCTGAAGTTGATTAGATTACACCACGTCACCTTCCACAAGGTCAAGGGGCACAGCGACAACCCTTACAACAACCGTTGCGACGAACTGGCACGGACGGCCATCAAGGACAACGCCTAATCCCTCACCACGTATGAGCGGCACCGAAAAGACCCCGGAAATCCCGGCGCTACAGGCGCCGAAGAAGACTGGCCCGAAAGTCCTGGCCACCGTATTCATCATCGGCATGACGGGTTTGCTCGCCACCGTCATCTGGATTAACTGGACCAAGCCTCGCCAGAAGCCGGAACCCCTCAGCCCGGCGCTTACCACCATCATCCAGGACATGCCTGGCACATCTGATGCCATGGTCTACGTCGGCCTCAAGGATATCCGCCAAAGCAGGTTCTGGAACGACGCCCTCCCCGACTCCCTGAAGCGGGCCATGCCGTTCAGCGCAGGCAAGCGGGTGGACGAGCTGATGAAGCGGCAGGGCATCGACCTCTCCCGTGACCTCGACACGCTGCTCGTCAGCTTCCAGCGTTCCGGCAGGAAGCAGCAGAAATTCATCGGCGTAGCTTGGGGCGACTTCCTCACCAAGGCTCCACCAGCCACCCTCCAGGCCGCAAGCCTTAAAACCGCCGACATCTCCGGAAGGCACGCCTACGCCCTCGACAGCGCCCTGTGGGTCTGCCCCATGGGCCCCCGGGCCCTCGCCGTCGCCAGCAGCAAGGAGATGCTCGAAGGCTTTTTCCATCCGTCGGGGCATATGCTCGAACGCGATTCGGTCTCGGCGGCGATGCTCGGCAAGGCCGCGTACAAGTCGCACCTGTGGTTCACCCTCTCCTCGCCCCAATGGACGGCCGCCGCCCTGCAGAGCCTCACGTCGAAGAACCGTGACGTCAGGTCGGTGGGCAACCTCAGCAGCCTGCAGCACCTGGCCATGTCGGTAAAGTTCGATGACGGCCTGAAGGGCCAGTCGGAATGGGTGTACCGCGACCGCCGCGCCGCGTTCTTCGCCTCGTCGTTCCTGTGGGGGACCATCACCGTCGCCGGCGCCCCCGGCACCAGGACCGACCCTGCCGCCAGGAACCTGCTGAAACATGTCCGCGTGCACCAGAACCTCGAATCGGTCGTCATCAACGCCGACCTGCCGATTACAACATTCAGAAAACCGTGACTCGTCAAGCGTCACGTCTTCCAAACACCAGGAACCCGTCACGCTTGACCACCGAAATACCGCGGCCGGCCTGCACGACCCGCCCTGGCTGGAGCCTGATGAGTGCGGTGAGGCGCTGCAGCAACTGGCTGTCTACCGGTGCACCCTTCGCCATAACCGCCCGTTTCAGCAGCTCTTTCTGCTCGAAGGGGGTCAGTTTCAAGAGGGTCACGACATGCAGCCTTCCACCTTCCGGATCGAGCAATGGATTTCCCCGGATCAGCCTCGTGAGGTAAAGTTCCACGAATTCGTCGAGTTCACCGGCATGCTCCGCCATGCGCCGGAGGGATGGCATGAGCTTGTCCCGGAACCGCTCCTCGACCACCGGGATCACCCGGTGCCGGATGAAGTTCCTGTCGTGGACCGTATCGAGGTTCGTCGCATCGGTGCGCCAGGTGATCCCTTTCGAGTCGAGGTAGGCTGCGAGCTCCTCCCTGCCGAAGGGCAGCAGCGGCCTGACGATCCTGCCGTTGACGGCCCTGATGCCCCTGAAGCCTCCGGGGGAGGTGCCCCGGAACAGGTTGAACAGCATGGTTTCGGCATTGTCGCCGGCATGGTGGCCGGTCGCGACGCGCGTGTAGCCGAACGCCTCGCAAAGCTCATCGAAAAAGCCGTAGCGCTGCATCCTTGCCGTTTCTTCGAGCGACCGCCTCCAGGTTTCGGCATCGCCCCGGGCATCAAATCGGAGGGTGTGGCACTCGACCCCCAGCCGGCGGCAGACCTCTTTCACGAACTCCTCGTCGCCATCACTCGCCTCACCGCGCAAGCCGAAATTGGCATGGGCGACAGCGATGCCGTACCCGACCACCGGCCGGGAAGCCATAAGGAGTGCGAGCAGGGCCATCGAGTCCGCACCTCCGGAGACCGCCACGAGCACGACGTCGCCCGCTTCGGCCAGCTGCCGCTGCCGGAGGTTTTCGAGGAACTTTCTCTCTAGATGGTCCATGCCTGAGGGCCGATGGTTGAATACGCTGGTCTCTTCGATTCCAAGATAGCAACTCGCCCCGTCTTTCTGCAATCCCCGGAAAACGAACGTATTCGTCACGGTTTGTTCATGAAAAAAGCCGCAAAAAGGCTATCATTCACCCTCAGGAAACGAACAGGAGGACCATGCGCACTACCCGGTACGGCAAAGACAGCGTCATCAAAACGACCGTGATCTGCACGGCCGCCATCTCGGCCGGCATCTGGGTCCATTCAGCGGGAGGAGCCGCCATCTCGATAGCGGCGGCGCTCTTCATCGCCTTCTCGCTCTATTTTTACCGCGACCCCGAACGCACGACGCCCGCCGATCCCCGAGCGATCCTCTCCCCTGCGGACGGCAAGGTGCTTTTGGTCAAGGCGGTCGACCATCCACTGACCGGAGAGCCCTCGACCCTCGTCAGCATCTTCATGTCGCCGTTCAACGTGCATGTCAACCGGATACCGGTGAGCGGCCGGGTCATGCACCTCACCTACCACGCAGGCAAGTTCCTGATGGCCTTCGACCACCGGAGCATGACCGACAACGAACGCATGGAGGTCGGCATCGACAGCAGGTTCGGCACCATCTGGTTCTGCCAGGTCTCGGGATTCCTCGCCCGCAGGATCATCTGCAAGCTCGAGCAGGGCGACAACGTAACGGCCGGCAACCGGTTCGGCATGATCAAGTTCGGCTCGAGGGTCGACATCGTGCTTCCCCCCGGCATGAACACCAGCGTCGCCGTCGGCGATAAGACCGTCGCCGGGGAAACGGTCATCGCCAGGGCGAAGGGTTTGTGAACCAAGGCGCTTGATTTGACCGTAAGCTTTAGGTATATATATTCATGATGCGTTTTGCGCCCAGTTTACCACTTTCCGGAGATACACCCATGTTTGGATTAGGCGGCCAGGAAATCCTGCTCATCCTTCTCATCGTCCTGCTCCTGTTCGGACCGAAAAAGATCCCCGAACTCGCCCGCGGCCTGGGCAAGGGCATCCAGGAGTTCAAGAAGGCCCAGAACAACCTCACCGAGGAGTTCAACAAGGCCGTTGAGGATGAGCCGAAGAGGGCTGAAGAACCGAAAAAAGCACCAGACCAGGAGCACAAGGCCTGATGTTCCCACGCGGGACCGCCAAGGATCCCACGTATTCACGTTTTCGAGGCATCGGGACCGGCTTCCCCCCCGCCCGCCGCTGAGCCACCCCCTGCCGTTGCATTGACCGTAAGATATCGACACACCATAACAGGAAAAAGATGCGTCCCCCCCATATGGTGATGTCCGTATTTACAGGCATCTTCAGGCATCGGGGGGACAAGTAGAGGTCAAAGGGACAAAAAAAAAGCCCCCGGTAGAGCAAGTACCGAGGGCTTGATAAGGCGGCGCAGGTTATCGGCCTGTCTTACCGCGACACAGTCCCGTGAGGCTGTGCGCTGGAGGTGATAAGTCTCACGAGCATGACCACCAAAATCAATTCCCTGTCGGTTATCGAGATGACGGCGTGGGCGACATGCTGATTATTGTTACCTCCGGGTCGCTATACTCTCCGCTCGTCGCCCTGCATACGGCCTGGTATGGCCCAGATGGCCATGATTCGCTGGTCTGGATACGACGCTCATAAGCACCAAGCGATCCATCGACCGCAGTCATATCGGCGTGATTAACCCTCACGACACCTCTCGGATCTATCAGGGTTACAGTAACCGACGACGGAGTGATGCCTCCTTCCACTGTGACCGTCGTCTGTATCTTGATTGGGCTTCCGATTCTCGGCATACTTATTCCTCCCTGATCGTAATTTTCTGGTTTATGAATTTTTCTGCCTTGATGTGCTGATCGATAACACTCGACACAGCCACCACCTGCGTTATCGCCGCATCAGCCACGACGGTCTGCTGCATGACAGCACCAACAGATACTGATTGCATCATGATCCGCGACACCTGCATCGCCGAACACCGCACCGGAGCACCCGGCTGCCACGGCCTTCCAGCATCCGGGATACCCGACATGAGTCCGGCAGTTTCGAGCCCATACCTCTGCCCGATAGTCGCCGCGACCACCTCCGGTAGTTCCGCCGAGATGTCCGATGCTCGGAGCATATCGACGAGTCCGATGTGCGGAGCGTCCAGCATAGGAGCACCTGCTGATATGCCACCGACAAACATGGCGTACACTTCACGAGCTTCCGGGTACCCGGACACCGGAGCCCCCGATGAGATGCCCGCCGATGCGAGCGCAACGACCTGCTGTAGCGTCGGCATCCCCGCATCAGGCCTTCCGGAACCGATGCCGGTGGCAATAACCGCATGCGACTGCCCGACGCACGGAAGCGCACACTCAGGCCTGCCGGATTCGACCCCGGCCGCTTCAAGGTTGTCAACCTGACCTATTACCGGACGACCGGCTACCGGGGTTCCGGCCGATACCGAAGCCGCCATCAGGTGCGACACGACCCCGACCGATGGGCCAGCCAGGTCTGGCCCCGGCGCCTCAAGATTTGACGCCGACAGGTTGCTGATTACCGCCAGACCAGGAACACCGGCTGTTGGTATGCCGGCCGAAAGCCAGACCGCCGACACCGACTGCTCCTGACTGATCGAGGACGCGGAAAGATTGGGAACCCCGCTTGAGATGTCGGCTCCGTGAAGAACCTGCCCACTGGAGAAATCCGGCGAATCAAGGGTAGGTATCCGAGACGTCAGCACACTCGCTGAAAGAACGTGCGCCTGTAAGGCATTTGCCGGAGACAGGATAGGAGCTCCGGCCGCGACCGTTACAGCCTCGATAACGTGTGCCTGAGCGACCGACGGCACCCCTGAAACAGGAACGCCGGCAGATATTCCCGACGTCGAGATCCCGTGCTTCTGAGCCAGCGATGGGACGCCGGTGTCAGGTATCCCGGAGGAAATGGGAGCCGCACCAAGCGCCGTCGTGATTGCGATGATCCCTACCGCCAGCACCGGGACACCGGCAGAGATGACTGTACCGGCGAGGCTGTGTGTTTGCCCGATCATCGACAATCCCGAACTCGGCACCCCCGAGGATGCGCCGGATGCCCCCATGGTGTACACCATCGTCAACGTCGCTCCGGAAAGCTCCGGAGATCCAGAGTTGAGCGCTGCCGATCCCAGAGTATGACGCTGCCCAATAGCTGACGAGTCGATCGCCGGGGCCGTACCACTTATCGAGGATGCCGCAAGATCAATAGATGATACGACTGAACTTGTTGGCGTTTCAAGCTCCGGAGCACCGGGGCTTATGCTTGTCGCTGTAAGTTCCCGAGGTGGCGTTACCTCCTGCGTCGCCGTTGGGGTTCCAAGGATCGGCGCCGCTGTATCAATGCTGGTCGATGATAGCGCTATCGGAGGTATCACCGTATACGTGATCCGCACCCATCCCTGTGCACCGGTTCCACCTGCACGGTTTGTCGTCGTCCTCCTGACGCATCCGCCGCCACCGCCACCATAGACGCTGCCGGAGTTTCCGGCAAAAGAACCTGTACTCGATGTACTATAATTTGACGCAGCGCCTTTGCCACCGGGCGATACACCATTTCCACGCTGTGACGGGCCATTCATCATCGATGGTATCGCATCAGCCGCGACTCCACCGGGCCCAGAAGCACCGCCGCCACCACCGCCACCTAAGTTTGTCTGACCGTCCTGTCCTCGGCCTCCGATATATATGGTAGATCCGACAGCACCGCTACTTGATGGAGTCGCGGCTGATGCTGAGTTTACTGGCCCTCCTCTCCCACCTGGAGCCAGGACAAGCAGACTGCTGGTGCTTGAGTTCGTGACCGACGAACCAGAACCATTGACGGTGCTGCTATATGATCCTGTGGCTGCCGTGTTAACGATGATCTTAAGCGAGTCCCCAGGGGCAACGGTTGCCGTTGCGGCGCAATAGCATCCGCCCTGTCCGCCACCTCCATATCCGTTTGTATTCCGCCCTCCGCCAGCTCCGCCGCTGCCGATCGCCTCGACAAAAACTGACGTAACGCCAACCGGGATTGTCAACCAACTATATCCAGGGGTCGTATATGTCAGTACCGTTTGTGCCATCAGACCGCCGTATAGGTTGCTGAGAGATTGTCAGCAGAGATAATCCGGAACGAGTCGTCCGGCATGCGGGCGAAATAATCGCCAGCCACAGCAAGGCCAGTGCAGTCTGGGCAAGTGAATACACCGTCTACCTGTACGACAGGTGATCCGACGACGGACGCAGCCATGGCGATCAATGGCTCCCAATTGGAACCATCAAACTGCACGGCCGTCAAGACATTGCCGTCAATGTCCCGGAACGACAGGAAGGTAAACAACGGAGCATCGAGCCCGTCGCTGCCATCAGATATGTCCAGCATCTCCTCGTCCATCTCTCATCAGGTTATCGTTAAAAAAAGCCCTCCGGCGCTCGCTGAACGGTCACGCAGAAGGGCCACGATCAAGACCGGCTTTCGGTTATGCCGGTGACGGGATGCCCATATCGAAGGTCGTCAGGGTGAACGTATTTCCGGTCGTAACAGCCTGGGTGTCCGTCAAAGGAGCAGCCGCCAAAAGCCGGCTGTTTACAGTGTCTAAGATCGCGTAGTGCGATACCGTCCCGGTCCCGGACACGGAACCATCGGTAATCGCCGAGACCGTCACCTTACGGCCTCCGCCAGTGCGAGCACCCGGGGCGCTGATCGTCGGAGCCGCCTTGCTTCCAAGGGCATATGTGGCGTTCGCATCGGCAAAGGTCGCTGGTAACTGTGAGCAGATGGTGAGTCTGTTTCCGTTTGCGAACAGTTCATTGACCCCGTAGTCCAGAACCCTGTCGTTGAAATAGGCTGTTGACATTGTTTCTCCTCGATTTGGTTAATTTTTTCGCCGTTTTATCATTTTTTCTCATTGGCGGCCAGGACTGTTCCGGCGCTGCTGCCGTAGTAGTAGGCCAGCATCATGCTGAACCCGGCACCAAGTGCGCCGAGCATGATGTTGAGCAGGTCCCGACTTCCGTCCGGAGGAGCTGCCTGCATCATCCACCCGAGGAGGCCGAAGAAGCCGACAGTCAACACGAGGGCCAAGATGGCCGGCGTTCGGTCCTTGATGGCGATCTCTCGCTGTCTGGCGCTGTTCCGGTCGTCGGCGTTCACTCGCGCGAAGTCGATATCGAGCTGGCGCATCTTGACAGCGAAATCAGCATCAGCCTGCTTTATCGCGATGAGCTGTTCCGGCGTCGCCCTGGCGATGACCTGGGCAACCGCGTCAGGCGTTTCGTCGTCGAGGCCAAGCGCTTTGGCGATGGTGTTGATGGCGGTGCCGGCTAAAGGGCCACCGAGGGCCTTGGCGATGGTGGGGGCAACACTGCCGATCACCCCTGTGATATCTGATAGTATGCTCATGATAAGAAGAGCTTTCGCTCCGCTTCCCTGCGCCGGACAAGTCCGGGCAGCTTTTTCCCGCCACCAACTACCCATCGCCCGAACTCGTCGGCAGCCTCCTTGAGTTTGCCTTGGTTGACCAGTTTGAGCAGCGTGCTGGTGCGGAGATTCTGCGCCCCGACGTTGTAGGCAAAGTCGACCAGGGCGTCGAACTGGTTCTGGTTAAGCCTGACGGCGACGTATCGGTTGACTGCGGCCTCATACTCAGCAAGTGCCGCACGCATGATCTCGACAGCCTGCAAATCGTTAATAGGCGGGTCGGGGAGTTTGACCGGTCTGCCGTCGGCATACCGTGTAGACCCGTAGCCGATGGTTGGCACTCCTGCAGGGCACAGATAGGGTTTCGGAGAAAAGCCCTCGCTTGATTCGATGAGTGCGATAAGTTTACCACTCGCTTTCACAGCGTTATCCTGTCTGTAAAGTTGTCAAGTACGGCCTCGATCTTATCATCGGCCTTACGCTCGACAATTGTGATGATTCTTGATCCAAGCCATCCTGCCCCGAAGTACACGGCTCTCGACATCTCTTGTGATAACGAGAGCAGGCTGCAGGCGATGTACGCCAGCACCATGGCACACGCGGCAAGTCCGGCATCGATGATGACGCTCTTGGCCGTCACTGGCATACCGATTTTGATCTTATGCAAAAGGCTTGTTGCCGCACCGGACAAGCCGGCCAGAGCCATATCATATATATGCTGCTTCTCAGGCATATTCACGTCCGGGGAGTTTGATTTTTGTGTTTTGTTCAAGTTACCGCCCGATCTTCCGGGCGATGGATAGCCCAACAAAAAGGCGTGCTTATTTGCAGTGATTAATTCACCCTTGCCCCGCGAACGTCGCCGAGCGTCGCCCATGTGATGTAGCTGTTGCCGTCTACGGCGTTTCCGGCGGATCCACCGGCTCCGGCGAAGGTGTTTGCTGGTTCTCCCGATTCTCCTGCAGCGCCTAACGCTCCGCCGCTTCCTCCGTATCCACCATGACTGGTATTTCCGTAGTATCCGGTCCCACCCTCGCCACCAGTGAGTAATGCACCGGATCCGCCAGAGCTTCCTGCACGATAGCAATCTCCTCTTAATCCGCCGTATCCGATGGCGTTCCCGGCTCCACCGCCGCCGCCGCCAGATCCAAGGATTGGTAGCCAATCAGCGTAAAAGTATACGCCGCCACCGCCGCCACCGCCGCCACCGCCACCAATCAAACCGTTATTGTCCAGTGATACTGGGTACCGAGCATATATCGCCGTGCCACCGCTATTACCACTATATCCGGAAAATGATGTATCCGATCCTCCTGAACCGCCCGATCCGCCCGTGCCAACGATATACCCGTTATTAATCATTGCCACAGTTACGCCAGCCGGCCACGATCCAACATCCAGCGCATATAGCGATGTGCTCGACGATCCGATTACCACGTCGTTCTCGACGATAAACGTCACGGTATCACCGCTGACCGGCGTCGGATAACTCTTATCGAACTCAGCCCGAAGGTTGACATTCAGCGCGTCCTGATCGAAGATGATGGTCTGCGGCTGCTCCGGCTCTTCTGGGTAGCTGTGCCACAGAAGTTCCTGCGCGGTCGCTGTCATCACGGCATCGCCGGGGTCGAGTTCTGTCACCTGTGCGTTTGCTGTCGTCTGCTCGCCCGTCGGTAGCTGTAGCGGCCATCCGGTGATGTTGTATCGCCCGGCCAACGCGACATTGACCAGCACGTCCGCCTGATGCCGGAAGATTGCGAACTCGAACACTCTCGGCGCATCGCGGAACCGAGATAGGAGCCTGTATCCGAGATCAGACGCCGCTGGCCGGTTGGCCCGAGGAATCCATCGAGAGTAGATCTTCTTGATGCTCGGCACTCCGTAGGCTGCTTCTGCGTCTTCATCGACGATAGCCACGGCCGCCGCGTAGTTTTGCGTGTCGTCGAGCTTTTCGAGCGGATTGCGCTGCCCGTAGTATACCCACACCTGCGATAGCCTCTTTTCTGGCTGGTCTTTGACGCTGAACGAATCCCGCATGATGTCGCTTTCATCCAGCGCTCGATCCGCCGTTGTCAGCTCACGCACGACGTCCATGCGCACCTGTCGGCTGATGTCGTCCGAAAACAGGATGATCCCCGTCTGCTCGATCAGCTCGTTGATCAGGTCGCGAACGCTGGTAGGCTCCGCGACAAGCGAGTAGTACAGGCGGTTGATGAACGCGGCTGTCTTGGCTTTCCAGTCGGTCAACGTAACCCACGACGCGTCTGTCGTCGAGTAGTTGATGAGTAGGTCATAGATGATGTCTGATGGGTCAAGTCCTGCTCCGGTCGAGGTGAAAAACGCCTTGCAGAGCTGCACCATGTCGTTCGCTTTGTGCGTGTCGGCCGTCGTGTCGAACTGCGCCCTGGTGATCGTCATGACGTCGGCCGAGCGCGTGAATGAACAGATCTCTTTCCCGCCGATGGCCACGTATCCTGATGTCGGATATTCTGTATCTCCGATGCCCGACGGCGACAGGGTGATCGTCGGTGCCGTAGCTGTCAGGTCAGCCGATAGCCTCCCCTTGCTGATGACCGGGCATTGCGCCTTGTCGTCGTCGGCGAGTTTGAGCACGTCTTTGGCTGTGATGGTGACTTTGCCGTCAAGCGAGGGCCCGCTGATCTTATCGACGATGAACGTCCGGACGTCCATGCCTTCCCGCGTCTGGCCTTCGGTGCCTTGGATATAACGGAGTTCTGCGCCCTGCATGTACTTGTGGCGTGCCCGAAACTTTCCCCAGAACGTCCCCTGCTCGAATGGGTTGTATCCTCTCGTTGTCCAGTACGGATCCCCGGCCGCTCCTGTGTCGGAATCGCGGTGATCGATCAACGACACCGAGACACTTGCACGCACGCCGATGTTCTCGGCGAGGCTTATCTGCTGCGGCCGATATGCCACGGATTTCAGCGACGGGATGCACTCGATGCCGCTCTGGTCGTTGGCGTCAGGATATCCGAAGCGGATCGCCTGATGATCGGGGTCATCGATAGCGCTGAATGCGATGTAATCGATTTCAAATGCGTCACCTATAGATGCACCGATATCCATTCGGATTGTGAATATCGTACTCGATGACCAGTCGTCACCGCCTGATGTAAGGTGCCGCATGTCCCACGTTACAACGGACCACTCTGACGAGATAACTCCTGTCATCCCCCAATTCGAGTGCCACTCTTCGTAACCGTGTCCGGTTGTCGAATAGTAAACAGTTCCCTGTATGCTGGCACCTGATGTGCGGCGGATTCGTGTCGATATGATAGGGATCCCTGATCCGAGCCTGTCGATCCTAGCTGATATTAGTATCGGATCGATACTTGTTGACGCAACAGTTATCGTGCCTGTTGCATTATGTGTAACAGTTCCGCCTGTTATTGTCCATCCCTCGGAACTTGACGCGAAGTCGTATCGAAACACCTCTGCTGTCGATCCGAAACTAGCGGTGTCCCTGCAGGTCGCCAGCGAGTTGAAGCATTTCGTCCCGGTTGCGGTGCATGGCGAAACGCCGAAGGTGTGTGAGCATACGGGAACGTCGATCTCGATGTAGGTTAATACTTTTGTCATGCCTGACCCCCGATCTTGAACGATATGCTCATCAGCGCACCAGGTCCGCTGTTCTCCGGCACAGGAACGCCTCCGGACGTCCAGCAGTATCCGACCTCATCGGCATACTCGTCCTTTCGCCATGCGTAGAAAAACGGCTTGGTCGCACAGGCAATGACGAACGGCTCGAAGGTCTCACGATACCATGCCGGCGTCATGTTGCTGATCCTGATTGCGCTGGCGTAGCTGGTCTGCCGGACTATGCGTCCGAGAAAATCGCCATTCTCGGCCATACCATTGACCTCGGAAACATCCCGGCTGTAGGTGATCGGAGTGTGCCCGACATAGACGCCGCGCTGCAACTGCGTGATCGACCCGGCATAGATAACGCCGATATACGGTTTTATGCTGCCGGATGGCGTGATCTTCAGGCGGATGGCGTAAGGCGTTGATGATACGAATGTCTTAAGTATAGGTCGGTCATCCGTCACTGTGAACGGTGACGACAATGCGCTTACCCATGACCCGTTGCTTGTCGCCTGTACCTGTATATCAACAGTGCATCCGGATGAGCTCAGATTGTGCGCTGCGATACCGACATAATCGATTTCCGCGCTGGCAGTGTTCGTAATTGTCACATACTGCGCCGCCGTGCTGTCACTCTTCCATTTCAGGTTTGTCGCCGGGTTAGCCGCGTTGGTCGCTGGATATCCGGAAATCGAGCTGTCTGCCGTGATATTCCCGATGGTGACGATATTGTCGTATCCGATGTATTGCTGCTGCGTCGCCATGCCTATTTGATGTAGAGTTTACCGCCGTCGGCCATGTAGTCGTTCAGCAACTCAGCCACCTGCTCGCCGCTGTACAGGCTGTCCTTGTTGAGGCCGTAGATAGTGACGGTGCGGTTGCTCGTCGTCGTCGCTGCGCTTGTGCTTCCGTCTGATCCCGATGAATAGCTTGTGCTGTTTGATGATGCCGATATTGATTCTCCTGAGCTTCCAGCGGCGCTGGCTGCCTCAGCAAGTCCTGACGCTGCGATAAGGCCTACCTGTATTGCGCCCATAGTTGCGATAGCGGCCGCTGCGGGTGGCCCAGCAATCGGACCAAGCTCTGCCATGGCTCGCATCTTTGCTGCGGCAGTATTCTGGATTGTCTGGGCTATCATCAAGCCCTTGTTCAGCGCGATAGCCGCGAGTGCAGCGGCTTTTGATTTTCCCGCGACCATCGTCATCAGGTTTATCGCCATTGATGCTGTCTGCATCCTCATGTCTCGGATGCTTTGCTCGACCTGCGCTTCTTTTTGAGATCTCTGCTCGGCGATCTGAGCGAGACTTTGAAGGTGCGCCAGTTCTGCTTCCTCTTTGCGGGCCATATAATCGCTTTCGAGAATCTCTTTGTTTGCAAGCTGATCCTCAAGTGCCTTCATCTGCTCGTCATACCGTTCCTGCTCAAGCTCGGACTCTATCTTGAATCTTTCCTGCAGCGCCTCAAGGTCGCGCTGCCACTTGGTGACGCCATTGATCTCGTCCATCTTCTTTTGATGGTCTTCGGCTAGCTTCATGGCGAGCTCGTTTCCTTCTGCTGTGAGTTCCCCGCTCTTGCCGTAGTACTCTGAAAGCGCCTTGGCCCCGTCGGCGTATCGCTGGTCCTCCAGCTCACGCTCCGTCATCAGTGATGTGCGGAGCGCGTCGATCCGGTCTTTTTGCTTGTCGGCCGCACCACCTCCCGATCCCGATTTAGCACCATTCCCCGGCGCAACGATCGCATTTGCCGTGGCGGCTGGTTTTGACGGTGATTCAGGTGCTCCCCATGATCCGGTTGCGCCATATCCAGTGCCTGTAGATCTCGCCAGTAGGCGGCGTGCTTCGGTGTCGTCGGCAGTCACCCACTCACCTACACTGACCTTTCCCGCTCGCATCTGGTTGAATAGAGCCACGGCGTTCCCGAGAGCAGCCACTCGTTTCGCCGTCCAGTTTACCGCGTTTGCGATGGCGATGAAGCTGTTGATGATCCCGTCTCGGTTTTGGTCGAGCGTGACGCCGATCTGGTCGATAGCGCCGGACAAGCTCGATGTTGCCCCTGCGGCATTGTTCGACTGGTTGACGATCGACTCGACAACATTTGTGAGCTTGGTCATCGCCTGCCCGACAGTCTCCGGCATCCGAGCGAACTCGCCATTGATCGTCTGTGTCTGCGATAGTAGCGCCTTCGTCACAGCGTCGGCAGACAGCTTACCGTCTTTGCCGTACTGCCGCAACTGCCCGATCGTGATTCCCATACCGTCGGCGATCATCTGCGCGAGCCTTGGCGTCTGCTCCATGATGGAGTTCAGCTCTTCTCCACGAAGCACGCCGGACGCCATTCCTTGCCCGAGCTGCATCAGTGCGGCGGCAGCTGACTCTCCGGATGCCCCGGAGACGATCATTGCTTTGTTGATGCTTTCGGTGATTTGCAGGAGGTCGCCCTGTGATATGCCGAGCTGGTCGGTAGATCGTGCCAGTCTGGTGTAAAGGTCAACCGTCGCCGCATACTCGACGCGGGTGCCCTGGGCGATGGCGTAGAGTCCGGATTGTGCGGACTGGAACTCTTCTGTGGATTTCGTGACAAGCCGAAGCCGACCGTCGAGCTGCGTGTACTTGTCGCTGATGTCGATGAGCTGCTTTACGCCGTAGGCGAGCGCTCCGGCGGTAAGCATTCGGTTGAACTGCCCGAGCGCCGCGCTGGTGAGGTTGATGTTTCCTGTAATGCCCGCAAACGCCGATGATCCGGCCTTCGACGCCGCTTCGAAATGCCGCAGCTTCGATTGGGCGTCGTGCATCCCTTTGGCGAACGGCGTCGTGTTCAGGCCAAGCGAGACGTAAAGATTGCCGACAGATTTACCCATTTTCCGATTCGTTCAGCAGTTCAAGCATTTCGTCATATTCCGCGTCAGTGGGGCGATGGCTGTGTGTCTGTTGTCGATCCTTTTTTCCCTGGTAGATTCGCCAAAGCTCTTCC
The DNA here is from genome assembly GCA_013335115.1 of Chlorobiaceae bacterium. Taxonomy (GTDB): domain Bacteria; phylum Bacteroidota; class Chlorobiia; order Chlorobiales; family Chlorobiaceae; genus Chlorobaculum. Next base: position 34,022 of record JAAXWQ010000003.1, read on the forward strand.
GGCGACATCTTCCAGAACTCACTTGGTGATAGCTCAAGGTCGATCACAGCCAACTCATAAATCCTGCCCCATTCGACATCGGAGACTATTTTTTTTTACCAGAGACCTGATGCTTCTTGTCAGGATCGCGCACAACCGGGAAAAACGCGGTCGAAACCGTATTGACCACATCCATGATGTTGTCGGACTCCATGATCGACACATACATGTCCTCGCCGCTTGCGTCGACGCCATGCTCTTTCAGCATGAGGGCGAGGATGCGGGCGACCTCGGTGATCTGGACCTCGCCGCGCGTTGCTCGTGCCACGATTCCGGCAAGGCTGATGCCGAGTCCGCCGGACAGCACCGGCTGCTCGATCTTGTTGATCATCGCAAACGTCGGCTTGACCGCGTAATCCTGCCCCTCGTAGCTGATGACCAGGTCGTTGAAAATGGCCGCCATTACGGTAGCTCCTTTGTCTGTGTTTTCAGTTTCGCTTTTGTCTTTGGCTTCTGCGCCTTCTCAGCGCAGCCGAGCGACACCATGAGCGCCCCGTGCTTTTCGGATACACTCACGATATCGCCGACCTTATGTTCGCCCGATGCGATCTTCAGCTTGATATCCATATCAGGCGACGGTTACCGCTCCGGCAGACTGGAGCGTGCATTCGAACGTTGCCGCACCCTGGTACTCGCCGGTCTGCGCATAGCTCGCGATGAAGAAGTTCCCGTAGAGTTTATGGCTTGTCGGCCACTCCATCAGGTACTCATCAACGACGTCGGTCGAGCTCATGGCCGCCGTCAGCGCGACGGCATCTTTTGCGATGCCAGAAAAGCTCATTTCGACCGTTTTTTCGCCGGGCTGATCAAGCAGCGTCCGGGTGCCGGAACTGTCGTCATTGGTGATATCGATCGGCGAGTTGTTGATCGTAAAGCTTTTTGTACGGCAACCGGCAAGAGCGGTGCCGCCGGTTCCACTTGTCGATCCTTTTTTGAGCACGAAGCTCCTGCCTGAAAATTCTCCTGCCATGGTGTTTTCCTGGTTTGTTATGGAACGAAATAGAAAATCTTGACTGTGATCACTGAAATCCACTCTTTTGTTTCCTCGACAGGCATGGTCCCGTCGCACGATACCAGCGTCTCAGTCACCTCGACCGGCGTTGATTGTGTCCATCGCGCAAGCGCGGCCTCTATCTGGGCTGATACGGCTTTTGCGGAGCCGTAACTGTCCGCGACCGCCGTGACCAGGTACTCGCTTTCCCGGTACTCGCCATCTCCGTCATCCGTCGAGATGCGATCGGTTGCATCCTCCTCGTAATACACCGCAGGCTTCGTTGTGCCTTGCGGCAGATAGCCGGGATAAATCCGAGTCCCGATCAATGCTGCAAGCCCGGCGTAACCGGTCAGTCTGGCGACGATCGCTTTATCTATGCTGTCAATTGCCACCTTTTCCCGCCTCCCTCATGACTGCCTGCACGAGTTTTGATTCGATGCCAGACCTTACGTTGTCCTCTGCTCCGTCGAATGCGCTTTCCATCCAGTGTTTAGCATCGATGCCTCGCTTGGTGCCTTTTTCGGTAAACCGCCCCCAAAACGCATCGTTTGTGTGCACAAGGATCTTTACATCCGCCTCCCGAGCCTTTACAATGGTCGTGCTAATCTGCTGCCTGAGATGCTTTTTGAGGTAGCTGTATTTGTGGCCACCGAACACTTTTTGACGATCAACCTTTGACACTGGAGCGAATTGCCGAATCGCTGTTCTTAGTTGGCTTGCTCCGGCGATGGCTGCTGATTTCACAACGCGTCTTGCCGCTTTGTCTCCAAGTGTCTGGAAGGCTGCTTGCAGCGCCTGTACTCCTGAGATGTTGAATCCGTCAGTTGACATTGGTCTGCGCTATCACTTCGCTGTACTGCTGCCGGTTCTTGTCCGCGATCTTTGTGATGTTGTATTCTTCATCTCCGTCAAGAATAATCATGTCATATGCCAGCCCAGAGACGAATCTGAAGGTATATTTTGCTACCACCTGCGCTTTTTTGCTTGCCTCAACACCCGCGTTGCCTGATCGAAATTCTCGTGCTTGCTGCAGCTCCTTTTCGGCCCACGCATCCGTAACCGTGACCAGTGATACGATTTCCTCGCCGTACTCGTTTTGGGTTTTGCTCTTCCGTTTGATCGTGATCGGGATATCGAAACGTCCCGGATCGTATGTCTTGGTCCTATAGCTCATACCTGACCTTGTAATTGTCGAGCACTCGATGCACGCCAGACGGGATCGGAGTTCCGATGCCGTTGTCGTACCAGTGAACGACCAGCGCGATAATTGCCTGCTTGATCTTCTGTGGTACATCCGTCGAAGCGTCTCCGTAACCTGCCACAAACTTCACCATCACCGGTTCACTATACCCGACGCCGACCGCTGGCCATTGCGATCCGGGCTCCAGCTTGATGCGGCCGGGCTCGGCCTTGATGTCGACCTGGTACAGGTCGGCGCTGGCGGTCTGCTGGTCGCCGTTCGAGTCGGTGTATTGCACCGACGTCACCGACTGCAGCGGTGGCCTCGGGATCATGATATCGCGTCCGCAAAGAGCATTCTCCGGCAGGACAAGCTCCCACGTCTGGGTGATCAGTGCGCGGCTGCAGATTTCCTCTACTTCGGCTGTTGCGGCAGCAATGAGGTCATCGAGCATGGTGTCATGCGCGGTCGTCCCGATGCGTCCATAGGTCTTCACGTCGGCGACGATAACCGGATATGCCGCCGGATCGGATGTTCTGCGCAGTGCGATCATGGTATTTGTCTTTTTGTGCCGGGAGAGGGACTCGAACCCTCAGCCTCCTGATTATGAGTCAGGTGAGCTACCACTGCTCCATCCCGGTATGTCGGGCAGGGCTTGCGCCCCACCCTACGCGTCACACGATTTCGGCGACGGACGCGACGTCGTTGTCGCTGGCCGGATTGTACTTCGCGCTGATACCAAGCACGTTGACCGACACGATAGCGGCGGCGGTGGTGTTGGTGATCTCGACGGCGACGTAGCGGAACCCGTTGTTGATATCCAGCTCTTCGGCAAAGACGTTGATGATCGCCTGCTTGTTGCTGCCGCTGCCGGCCTCAGTGAGCTGCGTGATGGCCTTGTCGCTGACGTCCTTCTTGTTCGTCCCGTCAGATGCGGTTGCTTGTACGATCTTGGCATCGACTTTGCCAGTGGAGGTGATGGCGCCGACGTTGATGATGGCCATGGCGCCCTCGAACAGCGACATGTCGACGTAGTCGGTCGTCTTGGTCGCGGATGCGGCGTTGCTCTGCGGGTCAATGACGCCACCAATGGCGACGATATCAGACCCTTTCAGTTTTGCGTTCATGTTTTTCTCTCGTTGTGGGGCCGACCTATGCCGGCCCCGGTTTGTTGATTGTTACTCCTGATTAGCCCCTGGTTGCAAGAGCCACAAAGTGGCTGCGGGTGTTGCTACCATTCTTCGGGCTGACGGCTGCACTCAGGTACGGCATGCCCGTGTGGCGCACCGTCCAGCGGAACGCCTTCAGGTTGTAATCGAAGTACAGGTGGATCGACTCCGCGTACTTGATGCCGGAGTTTTTCATCACGTGCATGTAGCCGTTCGGGTTGACGAAGTAGATGTCACCGACCGTGCCGAGTGTCTGGCAATGCTCGATCGGGTAGACCGGGCGGCCGAGCAGCGTACCCATGGGGGCGTACTTGAAGCCCTGGTCGAACGGCATCCAGATCGGGTTGTTGTTGACGTTGAGCAGCATGATCTGCGGGATGACGTCGGGATTGACCAGCCAGTAACCCTGAGTAGGATTGATTGCCCGGCTGTACATCTTGGCCACGTTGGTGGCGTTGACCGTTGCGGCGGTCTGGCTGGTCTCCTTTGCGACCGACACGAGGCACGAGGCGTTCTTGATTCCGAGAGGCTTGCCGACACCGTCGCCATCGATCAGGCCGTTCGAGAGCTTGTACCTGAGAGCTGCGCCAGCCTTGTTGGTCAGCCTGTCGCCAAGCCTCGGCGCGTCTTCAAGCAGGTCCTCGGTTGCCAGCACATAGGCGTAGGCGTGGTTCAGCGCGACCTGCGACGCCTTGGTCGCCAGCGACGACGCGGTCATCTGCGATTCTTCCGAGCCGTAGTACGCCTGCACGCCGGTGCCTCCCCACGGGGTGGTCTCGTCGCGGATGATCTCGACGGTGTTGCTGCCGGTCGGCTCGGGCGGGAGTAGGTTGAAGAGGTCGTAGCTTGTCTCGCTGCCCTCGACGACCTCCCAGATGCCGGCGCGGAACTCGGCGGGGACCTGGAATCCCTCGTCGGAGCCACGGCTCTGCATGAACCCGGACGGAGCGCCGAGAATCCTCAGTCGATCATCGAACTGGCCGCCAAGCGCGGGGTTTGCTGCGCGGACCGCGGTTGCGAACTCGCCGATGGTAGAGAATCCTGCCGTAGGATCGTCTTCGCGGCGATCTTTGCCGATGACCGGGGAGGCGATCGGGTCGGTGATGCGAGCTGACGCCTGATTCACGCTGCTTTCGAGCGCAGCAAGGCTTTCAGCCCTCTCGATAGCGGTCTTGGCGGCATCGATGTCTTTGATGATGGCGTCATACTGCGCGGCCTGTTCGTCGGTCATGATGCCGCCGTTCTCGGAGTCCGCCTTGGCGACGATCGCCTTGGCGTCAGCGAGTAGCTTTTTGAGTCTTTCTTTCCAGTTCATTTTTGTGTTTGTTTTTTTTGTTTGATCCTTCGTTCACTGCGTTTGCCGGCATCGGCCAGCGGTTCACGCGTCGGCGTAAAGTCTCAGCCGCTCATGTGCGGCTTTCGTGCTGCGGCCAGATGTCCGGCCAATCTCCTTGATAACCTCAGACAGCGTCGATATACCGTCAATCAGCCTGGCGCTTTTGGCTTTGCTTGCGTGGAACACCTGGGCGTCCTTCACCTTGTCCCATGTGTTGTCGTCCATTCCTCTACCTTTTATTACCGCGCTTTTGAACTCGGAGAAGTGGGCATCGACGATGTCCTGATACATCTGCTTTTGCTCGTCACTGATCTCTGTTCCGGCAAGTCCAGCGCTCTTGAATTTTCCTGTATCGATCGGGATCACTTTGATGCCGGCCTGCTCGTAGGCTTTACTCATGTCGTACATGGCCATTCGCACTCCTATCGATCCGACTACCGCCTGACGGCTGGCGTAGATCGATTCCGCTTGTGATGCTATCCAGTAGGCAGCGCTGGCCGCAAGATCATCGACATAGGCCACGACTGGCTTTTTCTGATTGGCCGCTTTTACCGACTCGGCAAGTTCCGGTGTTCCTGCGACTGTGCCGCCGGGGCTGGATATATTGAGCACGATCCCGGAGATATCCTTATTTGCTGCGGCCGTCATGATGGAGTCCTGAATCTCGGCCATGTCGGTGGCTCCGAAAAACAACTTCTCTATGAAGCTCGGGTTTTTCATCAGCGTACCGGATACGGGGATTACGGCTACGCCTCCACGATGCTCTACCGCGTGACCGATGGATGCCGAAATCTCCGGCTCACCGAACTTGTCGCTGGCTGCAATGATGGCGAGGATCTTGTCCATCGCGTTTTTCTCTATTGCCCAATACATGGCATCTCCTTCATGATTGCGATTGCAAATTCGATCGAACCAATACCGCCTCTGCTCTTTGCGTAGTCCGCGCACGCTTGCGCAAGGGCTCCGTCATCGTAAACAAGGCCGACAATGGCGCACGCGTTTTCGACGGTCTTAGTGAGGTTCTCGTACAGTTCAGCGCTGACCTTACGATAAAACTCGTCATCGGCCTTGCCGTTCTCGGAGGCTTTTGCCTCCTTGCGCTTTGTTCGGTCTACCACTTCGGCAATGATGGCGACGGTCGACTCGTGCACGGCCGAGCTGCGCTTGGATTGCTGGCCTTGTGCTTGCTTCTGCGCTGCGGCGTCCTGCACTTTATCGAGCGGGATCATGTTCAGCGGAACAAGCCTCGTGCGTCCAAGACCGTCAGGCAGCTCGTCAAGATCCTCTTTCGCTCTGATCTCGTCGATGTCGAGGGCTCCGAGGTCGCGCATCCGTGTGTAGAACTCTGCGCGTTCCGACGGGGATCCGCGCAGCATGGCGTTGAAATCGAACTTTGTGTAGAGTGCTCCTCGCTCGTCGGGGCGGAACAGCTTCCGCTTCACTTCTTTTTCCCAGGCGATGCATCGCGGCATGATGCACTCCTCGATGTGTTCCTTGGCGTTCTGGAAGATGTTGCTGTGGGTTTCTCGATCCATCAGGCCCAGCTTGTATGCCTTGATGCCGAACCAGCGGGCGATTTCCTCGATGGTGAATTTTCGGCTGTCAAGGAACTGCGCCTCTTCCGGTGTGATGGCCCACTTCTCGACTTTCATGCCTTCCTGCAGCAGGATCGGCCGGCCAGTGTTGCCAGCTCCGGAGTACATTGACGCAATCGATGAGCGGATATTTCGCTCAGCGATATCGCTTAGTTGGTTCGGGTGCGAAAACACCGCCGAAGGCTTCAGCCCGTTTCGGAAAATGCTGTTGCTTGTCTTCTGCTGTGCGAGGCCACCGCCGACGGTCTCGCGGGCATATGCAAGCACAGACATCCCGGTGATGCCGTCGAAGCTCAGGCCTTTGATGTGGAGGATGTTTTCCGGCTTGATCGGCTTCTCTGATCCTGCCGGGGTGTGGTACCGATAATACAGAGCCCCTCCTGGCGTTCGATCCGGCCTGATCATGTCGGGGTCTATCAGCCACAGCGCGACAGGATCCCCGATTCGGTTGCGTATGATCTCTGCGTATGCGTTGCCCTTCAGCTCTCGATGCACCTGCATGGTCTTGACGAACGTGCCAGCATCCATTTCCGGATTCGGCTCCGTACTGATCAGGTAATCGACCGGGTGGTCATGGCGGCGGACGCGCTTGCCTTCCTGCTTCTCGTAGACGCCCCACGGCAGGCTCATCATGTCGTCCGTGATAATCTGGACGCAGCGATACAGTGCGGACAGACGCAGTGATGCGTCAACGCTCACGCGCTCGCCTGAATCAGTGCCCATCCATCCTGATGCGCCGACATCGGCCTGCCATTCCCTGTTTGGCTCAGGCGATGATGCAAACAGTCTGTCAAGAAACATGCTTGCGCTTGATGTGTGGATAAATCGACACGAAAAGCAGCACAACTCCAGACACTATCAGCGCAACGCCGATACCGTACTGCAGGGCGACCCCGGAGATAAGGCAGGCGAGCCCGATGACGAAAATGATGTCTGAAATGCTTGGCTTCATACGCGCGTCTGTTTATCTGAAAACTACAGACGGCGTGACGGGTGGGGAATTGAACGGGTCGAATTGCGTGCTTAAAAGCACTTAGAAGTGAAAAGCCCGGTTATAGCCGGGCGTCGTCGTCAATCTTTTCGCGTTTTGGCCGGGTTCCGAATCCCCGTGCCTTTGTCTTGGTTGCGGCTTTCTCGATGTCCGCCTGCACTGCGTTGATGGCGCTGGCGTTGCCCTCGACGGCCGTCTTGAACCTTGCCACTTTGAGAAGTGCACGACCTGACGCCGCTTTGCTTTCGGCCCACTTATCGAAGCTGGTGCCCTTGCCGTGCGCTGAGATGTACTGCGCTCTCAGCTCTTCGATGGTTACGCCGACAAGCAGGGCAACCTCCTCTACGCTGCATTGCGCCTGGAAGTATTGCCCGGCCTGTTTGAAGTCGACAACTGCGCTCATGGCTTAGAATGGGGCGTTGTCGTAGTTGAAGTTCTGCTGCTTGTACGTGTTTTTTCCCTTACGCTTTTTCGCGTTGGTGCTCCTGGTCGCGTTGTATCGCTTCCATTTTCCGCTTCCACTACCTGCCATAGCTTGTTCCTCCTGAGTGATTTGTTGATGATCGCATATTCCTTCAGCACGACGTCGTGATACGCTTGGCAAAAATCGAAATACTCCGGGTTTTCCTCGATCGTGAACTGCTCAACACATGCTGATGACCGGAGATTGGCGCTGCCGTGAATCACAAACTTCTTACCGCCGTCCGTCTCAAAGATAACGATTTTGGTATGAGATGATGCAACGGCGAGCTGGAAGCGGTCGTCCTTGTCCAGCTCCTGCAGCATGTACGGCACCAGTCCGTGGCGTTCGTTTGCATGGAAATAGTCGCTCACGATCAAATCCAGGCTATCGACGTATCCGCCGTCGAGCAGGTTGCTGAAGCTGTCGATGTTCTCGTCTGACAGGCTTAGCGTCGATACAGACAGCTTTTTCGTGTGGATGTTTCGCTCGACAAACAACGCCTCGATGAAGTCGCCGAAAATAAAGTTCCCGCTGACGATCGCGTGTGATCTTGTGCCGCTTCCGATCTCCATAGCCTTGGCCATCTCCACCGCGTTGTTGAATTTGACGTGGCGCTCTGGGACGTAGAGGCTCCCTGCTTTCTTCGGGTTGATGTACCGGTTTTCGTGCTCTTCAAGGAACGACGTGTCGAAATCCAGGTCAAACTCTGGCGTCTCAAAATCCAGCATTTCGAATAGTCCGTAATCAGCCATTTGCTGCCTTGCTTTTGTTTCGCTTTGTTGCCCGCTCCATCACCAGCCGCTTTCCGGCCTCAGTGTACGCCACACCTCCGCCGTATTTCGCATAGTGCAGCCCCTCGGTAAGCTCCGAGGGGTAAGCGTACTTCCCGACCTTTTGACCGTTTCGGAGGTTTTGCAGCGTCTTCCTGGTGTATCCGGAGAGCTTTGCCAGCTCGTCTTCTGTGTACTGCTTTTTCATTGCTGCGATACCTTTGTGATAGTTGATCTGTGTCAGTATTTCGGCATCAGATAGCTGTCGGACAGATACTCCCCGATGCGCTCCCATGCAGTATCCTCAGCATCATCGGACAAGCAGGAGAGGACCACATCGACAACCGACTGGTTCTTGATCACTTCTTTTTTCTCAGCATACCCTCCGGTATTTCCGACCCACTTGATATAGGGCGACTTGACCGTGATCTTATCGGCGTAGACTCTCGCGACATACTCGCAGTTGTCGTAGATCCCTACCTTGACGTCTTTGGTGATTGTGTGCTTTGGTGACATGATGACTTCTCCGTTTTGTTTTTGCTGTTGGTTACTTACCTTCTTCCCATTCTCCCCAATCACCCTCTCCGATCGCGTCATTATCAATTTTGCGAATATCCAGGATGGCTTCATCAATGCCGATGGGTTCAGCGTTTTCGACATTTCCATACCACACACTATCGACGCCACGCTCTTTTGCTTCCATCAATTCGATGAGCATAGAGTCCTTACGCGTCTCAATAATCCAGCGCTCATTTCCGGAAAAAGCAACCTGGCTGTTGTCATCGAAGACAAAGACGCTCGTCTCGCTCTTCCAAAGCTGATTTTCAGCGATTGCGTGTGCGCATGCTGACTCAGCGGCTTCGTTGAGGTCGGCGATTTCCATGATCTTTTCTGCTTGTGTCATTGTCGTCTCCGTTTTCGTTGTCGATGTTGTTGTTGTTGTCTCCTCACTTATAATATACCGTTTTATTCCAGAAAAAAGAATAAAATAATAAAAATAATGAGATTTTTTTCACAACATCCGGACGCCCTGGCGCTCGTAAATGCTGGCCACGGATCCCTTAACATCTTTCAGCCAAACAACCAGCCCGAGTATTGACGCCATGACGCCATCAATCTTCGATTTCGGGTTTTCCTTGCTCAGGAAATAATTTTTGTTCACGGTCGATTTCAGCATGGCATTTGCGAACATCCAGATCAGGACCTTGTCTTTTTTGTCGAACACGAACTTGCCGTCGTAGATGATCGCTTCCATTTCTTTCATTGGTGGCGAGATGTGTTTCGGCGACATAGGGACTTCAATGCATGTGAGCTTCGGCATCTCCTTCTGGATGCCCTGGATGAGGTGCAGCGCGTTGTATGCGTCGTACCCAAGACCGCGGATCTCGTATTTCTTGGTGTCGGCTTTAACATCCTCAAGGATATAGTCGTAGTCTGTCCTGGCTCCGGGTGTGACGGTTATCAGCCCTTCAGCGGCCCATTGCTGCAGGTGAGCATTCTCGATGAGGTTTACCGTGTCTTCTGGCAGGTAGTATTTCAACAGCACGTGGTACCGGTCGCCTTGCTTGAACATTCGGGCATATGCGCATATATCGATTACTTTTGCAAGATCAAGCCCCAGGGCGCATTCCTCGCCAAGAAAATCGTCCTCGTTCAGGTCTTCACCGCACTTGCCGAACTTCTTCATGTTGATCCACGCCTGCCCGCTGTTACTCCAAACATTCAGGTGCTTGCACTTGATGATGTTCTGCTTCTCAGCCTTGGTCGTCGCCTCGTGGAGCTGCGCCTGCAGGTAATCCTCGAAAACTGAGACGCCGATGTTTGGGTTTGCTTTTGCCCAGACGTTGAAATCCGTCCAGTCGTCCTCGGAATCAATCGTATATACCACCGCCCACAAGCGGTCATTCTGCATTGTCCCTCGCAGCACATCGATAGCGTCGCCTCGCGCAGTGTAGCACGGTGCTGACGTGTCTGTTCCGGCTGTGGTTATAACTGGCATCATCGGCTGACGGCGAGCTCCCATGCCTGTTTTCATGGTCTCATACAGCACTGGTGTCGGATGCTCGTGGTACTCGTCGACAATCGCGCATGACGGGCTGGCTCCATCACCCGGGTTCCCAATGATCGGTAGGAACTTCCCGCCGTTTGACCGGCAATGGATCCCGGTCGGGTTGTCCCGGCTACCGGTGAGGTTGATGTCGAAGTGCTTGCGCAGTTCCTCGTCGTTGTTGATCATCATCCACGCCGGATCGTAGACGAAATGCGCTTGCTTCTCGCTGGTGGCTCCCGAGTAGACTTCTGGTGCGCCCTCGCCGTCGGCCAGCAGCATGTAATTGCCGATAATAGCCCCGATCTGACTTTTTCCGTTCTTTCTTGCGATTTCGGCGTAAATCTCACGGTACCGGCGCAGGTCATCACTCTTGCGTACCCACCCGAACGGAACACCAAAGGCAAAACATTGCCACGGCTCCATCACGATCTGTCGTCCTCTCCACTCGCCTTTGATGTGCGTCATGGCCTCGGCGAATCCGAGGAATCTGTCGGCGGCATCCTGGTCCCAGTAGTACGGGAAATCTTTATCATCCTGCCGCGCAAGGTCTCCTGTGTGCCGCTGAACAGCAAGACGAATGAACTCACACGACGGGATCTCTCCTGATGAGACTCCGGAGCAATACCCGGCTATCTTGTCGGCGTAGGTCATCCGTTTTTCCGTGCCGGAGCAGTGAACTTATCCCACTTGCTTTCCTCTTTCGGCTTCTCGACGACAATCTGCTTTCGGGCAATCGGAGTCATACCAAATTCCGCCCAGAGCTTGAGCGCCTGGTTCCGAAGTCTCGCCTTGAGCTGTGTTTTCGGGTTCTCGACGATGTTGCCGTTTGCGTTGCGGTACAGGCCATTGATGTTCCAGTTTTGATCCTCGACCTGATACTGCCGGTCCAACTCTTTTTCGTCCCGCTCACACTGGCGCAGCTCGGCCATGACCTCGCAGAGTTGGCAGAAAAGCGGGATATCGGTTTCCTTGAGGACCCCAGCCTTTGCGACGACCGGAGCCCATTTACGCCACTGTCGTTTTCCTGCTGGACTGAGCTGCCACGGCGTTGTGCTGCTTGCATCGACAGCATCCGGCTTTGGCATCAACTCGATGATGTTTCCGTGTCGTGACTTGTTGAATGTTCCGTCGATCTGGTGTTGTTCGATCGTTTTACCTTTTGGTCCACCCTTTCCTTTCCGTGATACTGCCATTGTTTCGTTTTTTCTATTACCCCAGCCTGAGTTATGACGCGCAAAAAAAAGAGGCCCCTAGTGTTATTCCTTGGCGTTTTCCTCTGAAATTTCCGACCCGCCCCCGGTGGCCTCGCTTTCTGCTCGTCGTCCGAACAGCTCGCCGCTATGCTCGATGGCATGGCACCTCTGGCACAAGCTCACCAGGTTCTCCGGCGCGTTGTTGCTCGTGTTGCGGTCGCCGTGATGCACGAGTGATGCAAGGGTTACTCTTCCCGCTTCTTGACAATGCTCACAGAACGGATCTCTTGCGAGTTTGGCCTTTCGGATCATCGGCCAGCGTCCACCGTATCCCCTCTGACTGCTCGTTGGATACTGCTTTAACCGATTGTTTCGCTCACTTCTTGAGTGCGCAAGGCACAGGCCGTCTCGGCGCTCGGTAAGCTGATTGCATCCGGCATGTCGGCATGGCTTCAGGATCATCATAGCCTCCGCATTGCACCAAGTGGGAACATCCTCTCGATTGCGTCTACGATGTGCTGGGCCTGCCGCTTGCTGTCAGCGTCTCGCATGTGATCGATTATAGCCTGCTTGGCCTTGATTGCATTACCAAGACCGGTGATCTTGTGCTGCAACCGATATATCTCCTTCCTCATCTCATCGATATTCATGTCCTTCACATCCTTGCCTGGTTGTCTGGTCGGCGTGTCGCTCATGGGAGTAAGCGGGTTTTGTGGTTATTGGAACGGAAGCAATAGACGGGCTACAAGCCACGATCTCCCAACAAACGACGCGATACTCGATAGGAGGTGTGTTCGTCGATCCTCGTCGATCTCTCGCTGCTCTGCGAGTATATCCTGCGCTGTCACGACGACGTCTTGCACGGCAAGCATCTGAATCGCCATATCAATCGCGGCGGTGTAGATGTCGAAGTCTCCGATGCTGAGACCGGCGAAACGCATCACGTCGTCACGTGTGCGGATCGTGTGTGAGTCCATGCCGACGTACAGCGTCATGGTGTGTAGATCGGCAGCAACTGTGCCGCACGCGTGGATGATCATCATGGCTTCCAGGTCTTGAGTCCGTACTGCCTGACGTCCTCGATCTTGGCCCACTTCGGTTTGTCGAGGCCGACATCGATAGCGGTGTAGTCGTCCCACGAGAGGGCGCCGTCGTGGTGCTGCTTAGTGATCTCGGCGTAGGTGAGGGTCTTCACTCGCCGGTCAAACCCGATGAAGTTTCCGACGTTTGGCTCGTGTCCCCATGCGATATGATCTTTGATGACTCGCTTTACGGCGTCGATTGCTCGCTGCTTTGTAAACCCCTCTTCGTGCATCATATCGGTGATCATCTTCACCTTCTCGACCTTCATATCCTGGAACGCAGTCATGATCGTTGCGCCAACTTCGAGATCGTCGCGAGGCGATAGCTTTTCTCCTTCGTAGATCGTCAACTCCCCCGTTTCAGGCAGGAATTGACGAGTGACTGCTGTTGATGAGGTCTGCAAGTCTCCCGAGTTTACCAGCCGTAAGGCCGCGCTGTTGCTGTCCATTGCTCATTCCTCCGTCTTTCTGTTTTCGATATTGTTCGAGAAACCTGTCGATGTACATCACGCCATTCTTGTCCTTGTCCCTGAGCTTCATGGGGCTCAGGAAGTTTGTTGACCAGAAGGGCTCGCCCCTTGCCCATGAGATGGCCTCGCACATCTCGGCACCGTTCGCCCTCCCATCCGTCTCTCGGAGGTGAAACCACAAGTGCGCCCACTTCACCCGGTTCGTCTGGTTGTCCTTGATCGCCCCTGGCCTCAGTTCTGTTGCCCACCACTCCGAAAAGCGAATACTTTCATCCCGATATTCAGACGACTGGAAGTTGGAGGGAAGAGATTCGTAAGAATCTCTCTTCTTGTTATCATTGTTATCATTGTTGGATGTGGTTGCTTGTTGGTTATCTCGCGGTTGCTCTGTTGGTTGCTTACTTGGTTGCTTGCGATCTTTCTTGTCTTGATAAGACGCGTAATTACAAACCGTTATAACGCTGTATTTCTTGGTTGCTCTGATGGTTATTTCGTTGGTTGCTTTTAGCTTGTCCAGGGCGGTGCGTATTTCCTGTTCTGACATGCCGAGTTCGCGAGACAACTGAACCCTCCCGGTCAACACTTGCCCCCTGCCAATGGTCTCCCCTCTCCACCTTGTTTCTCTGTGGTTCGCAAGCAAAAGCAAGTGAATGAAAAGGCTCTTGGTCTTCATGTCCGTGTACCACTCCCATTGCGTGATCTTGCGGTGGAGCGTGATGAAGCTGTCGTTTTCAGGGGTTGCCATGATCAAGCCTCTGCAGGTGATATTGTTACCCGGACACCGGGCGTGTCGCTGTACCGCTTTGCTGCGTGCACCACGCACACGCATGAATCATCATGCCAGAACACTCCGTTCAGGGCATCCATGACGAACTTTTGAAGATTATCGATGTCCGGTTTCGACGTGTGATAATGCGGCGCATACTGCTTCATTTTTGACGCATTAACTCCGCTGCCGAAGTGGCTTTTTGGACGCGGAAACCCAAAGTCGAGCACCACCACCAAAGGATCGCGTATTGGCTGTTCCGGTCGGTGCGCCAGCGACGAAAGCAGGAAATTGCCCTTGTCTGTGCTGCTTGGATCAACCATGATTGGCCGGTTGCCTCGCAGGAACGCCCGGTGCCTTTTGAGTGCCTGTGGTGGGCCGGGGACGAAAAACTCTATCGTGCTCATGCGTCACCATCCCCTGCGATATCATCGACGTAGTGCTGCATGTCGGATATCGCCTGCTTGAGCTTGCGGTTTGACTCTGCCTCATGTGCTGACCACTGGTTAATCGCGACAGCCTCAAAGCACTGCTGGCTGCACTCGATCGATCGCCAGACGAAATCGACATCGCGCTGCTCATGCAGGATCGCGGCAAAATCTCCCTTGCCCTCATCGTACCGATCAATGGCGTGCGCAAGCTCGGTAGCCTCGGTCCGTAACTTTCGGAGACGCTCCTTTATCCCAAACGTAAATAACGCCTCAGTGTGGATGTTTTTCACAGTAAAACCTCTTGCCTTGCGGCCTTTAATTATCGGATAACGACGCCCTTCTGTTTGCTATCTCGTGGTTGATATCGTGGCATGCTTGGATGCACATCCGGCGCCCTTCATCCTCGGTCTTGTAGTATCCGCCGTAGATCGTCCGGAGCTTTCCATCGATGCGCACAGGGATCGAGACGTGATAGCACTCCTTGTGGATATTCCAGTGACAATAGGAGCTTGAGACCTTGATTTCTTTGGTCGGTAATGGCTGGACCTTGATGCGTTCTGAGAACGATAACCCGTGCTTTGTGCCTCGTCTCTGCTGCCGTCTTTTCGGCGGCAGTTTCCCATTATCAATCCAGTAATCGAGGATGCGATACACCTCGTCTTGTGATGTCCCGTCGATACTGATATCATGTCCCATCACGTCGATGTGGTGCGCCCCCTTGCGCTCGTGGTAGAATGCCCAGACCACGCCGCGATGCAGGTGCAAGTGCTGTGTCTCAAGCCGGACATACTTCTGCAGGTTGGTCTTGTCCTCGCGTCGCCAGAAGATGCGGCCAGAGGGCTGCTCGATCGCCATTGGCTGCCGATATACTCCATCGGCCATCATCAGGATACCCTCCGTCTCGTCGTGACGTCCGGTAGATCCTCCTTCCAGAGCATGTCCTTGATGCGTAGGCATGCGGACATGGTGTCGATCTTGCCGTCGATGGCGTTGCGGAGCATGCGATATGCCTTTCCGGCTGCCGGGCTCTCCTTCTGTGCCTGGTACAGGATGCTCGACGCTTCGCGCAGGTCGCAGTCGGCAAGGGCGGTGAAGATGCGGCGCTTGGTTGTCATGGCTGTACCTCCCTGTACTCGACCAGGTACCGCACGACGATCGGCGGAAGGCAGTAGTCCTCCGGCATCGATGAGATGAGTGCATCGAGGGCGACGTCAGCGGCGATCTGGCGGCGGTTCTTGGTGTGCTTGGCGTGCTGGCAGGTGTCGCATCCCGCCTCGTGGTCGCACTCGTCGCCGGGTAGTGTGCAGTGGTGGGTCATTGGGGGACCTCCGTTTGGTTGTTAAAAAAGGCTCTGCTGGTAAATCCTTAGCTCGCTCTCTTCTGTCTTGATGAGGTTGCCTCCGACTGTCTCGATGCGGTACATATATCTCTCTGTCGGCTCGTCTCGGTCGGCGATAAGTATCTCGATCACCTCGGCCATGATGCCGCGATACAGGACGCGGTAGCCTTTGCCGTAGGCTGGTTCGTGGTGGTTGGTGGTGACGTAGATCATAGTGCACACATACATGGTGTTGTATCTTCGTCTGGAAACATCTCGATCTCTCGGCCGCTCAAATCCTTTAGTTGCCTGAGTGTGATGTCACGAAAGACCGTGTAATTCCATTTCTCTTCAGCTTGGCAAGCCCGTTCGAACTGTTCCGGGTAATGCTTCGCAATCGCAGCCCAATATCCTTTGGCCCCGGCCTTGAAGCACGGAATGCAGTTGTTGTGCTTCAGGTACTTATAAGGCTCGGGCAAGCATATGCCCCACTCATCACGTATAATGCGCTTGCAATCATCCGACGACAGTCCAGCATTGATTAGTGGAAACGCCACGCGCTCACCGTTTGCCGCAGCTCGGGCATCTGACCGTTGCGCTCGGCGGATTTCGTCGATTGAAAATCCGAGGTACGAGATGAAGTCTTCGCCAAGCGCTTTCAGGAAGCGATCTGATGGGCGCTGTTTCAGCAACTGCGTGCAGAACGGCATAAACTGACCCGGCAGTGTGTGATTGTCATCAATCAGTTCCCACAAATCGCGACCATCAGCGACCACCGTCATTTCGTGCTTGAGGAAGTCGCATATCTGCGCCCTAAATCGGTCAGCATCAGGATGTTCGCTTTTCGTATCACTGTAAAGCAGAATCACGTCATCATGTCCGATCTCGTCGATAACCAGCTTTGCAACTACTGCGCTGGCGGCCCCGCCTGAAAATTTCACCACGTGTTTCATCGCCCCGCCCTCCTGTAAGACGGTGCTGCCGTCGTCGGGATGCCTGTAGCCTGCTGGACCTCGCGAACGAAACGGGCTTCATCGCTGCGGTCGTCGGACAGGTGCAGGAGATGGATCTCACGGGTCTTGGACAGGTCCCATGCCTTCAGCGTCTCGATGCACTGGTCAATACTCATGTGGCTGGCGAACAGGCGGTCATTGATGCTGTCACCCTCGCGCATCAGGTCGCGGGCGTAGTTGGCCTCGATGGCGATGATTGTCGGGGAGAAGCTGAACGTAACCGGGCTATAAAAACAGTCAATCAGGAACACGCAGGTCTCGCCGTCGTGGCCCCTGAAAATGTAGCCGTGATTTGTGATGTCGTGCTGGACCCCGAAGCTCTTGATTTGAATTGTGCCGACGTTCCTGGCTGGTGAAAAGTACGTCCCATTCTCAACAAGCAACCCGCGCTTCCGCAACTGCGAGGCTGTCATGAGGTTGAAATGGTCCCCGTGGTGATGACTAAAAACGCACGCGTCATAGTCGGATGGGGCTTTAGGTAGCAGTCGTTGAAGCTCCTTGTAGCTCACGCCGCACTCGATAATGATGCTGGTGTGGCTGTCGGTCAGTTCGTATAGGTTTCCCGTGGATCCCGAGGCGTATGAATTGAATTTCATAACAGTACCTCCTGTCCCATGCGACACGCGGCTATTTCGCAATAGCGCTCGTTTTGCTCAATCAAAACAGCTTTACGGCCCAAGTCTTTTGCTGCGCGCCCTGTCGTTCCCGTCCCGCCAAAAGGATCAAGAATTATCTGCCCAGCGACAGAACAGCAGTCAATAACCAATCGAGTTATATGCTCGCTCGTGTATCCTGGATGACCGTAAGTCTTTTCGGTGAAGAAGTACCCACAACCAGGCACCATGCATCCCCCCCAATGGTCTTGTACCTTTTTGTATGGTTTTTTTGGAAGCAAAAGTGGCGCATACTGGTGTACATACAATCCCCTGATTGCCCCGTATGGGTTCCACGTTGCGATAACAAGATGATGATCAGGGAGTCGGTTTAGAAACCATCTGATGTATATCTTGGGAGGATAAACCGCCATCATATTCGAACGTTCGGAAATCATTGATATCCATTCGTCGCACCACTCGAAATATTTATTCTCTGGCATCCTGTCGTCATATTGACCGTAATTTTTACCAACGTTATAAGGCGGATCAGTAAATGAAAAATCAAATCCATCAAGCTGCGGCATTACCTCTCGGCAGTCTCCGTGGTATATCGTAACAGCGTCATCTTGGTAATACAGCTTCATCGTCTCGGTTGTTTTTGTTCCCCGGTTCCGCCGGGTCGGGTTGGGGTGGTGGCAGGATTCGAACCTGCAATACGTGTTTCGCCTTCTTTCGGGTTTTTGGCCCAGAGGCAGTGACGTTCAACGAGTGAGAACTGCCCGCACTTGCGTCTACCAATTCCGCCACACCACCCTGATCTGCTGAACAAGCGAGCGTCAGAACCCCGGCCCCGCGTCGGCCATTGCCGGTGCAGCATCCAGCACCTCGCCGGTAACTGTGTCCACCTGGTCGGCGGATTCAGCTGGCTCAATCTTTGCATCCTGAGACGGGCCATCAAATCCGATTGTCTGCTTTCCGGCGTTTGCGACGACCTCGGCCTTGGCTCGCACCTCTGCAGTTGTGCCGTCATACTGCTCTACCTCGACAATGTCGCGCGACTCCTCGTATGACTGCAGACCCATCAGTAGCTCAGGAGCATAGAGTTTTCCGAAAAAGCTTGCCGTTCGGTATCTGAGCATCAGTTCCGGCATGGTCTGCCACTTGCTGCCGTTCTTTCCGTACCAGCCTTCTTTCACGGCCATTTCGATTGATACCTTCGGACTGTCAATGCGCTCGCCGGTTGCAAGCTCAACAGCCCACGCAACACACTCAACGTTCTGCACGGAAGCCTTATGCTTAGTAATCGTGCGCTGTCGGTCAACCCACTTTGTGACTTCGTACTCAACTTCTTTTTCTCCAAGGTTTTTCAGCTCAAACCGCAAGGGCGAGAACCTACCACACCCGTTGATTGCAGCAATGATCCACTGCGACGACCATGACGGACGGCCCTCGACGATGTAGAGGTTCTGCATCACCATCAGCGGGTCAGCTCCCATGCGCTGTGACATATTCAGCGCTACAATGCAGTTCGGTATGGCGTTGGGGTTGTCACCCTTCTTTTCATCGAAAGCCCTGTATGCGGTCGGCACGAGCGTCGAGCAGGAAAGCATCTTCGCAACTCGCTGCATGTGCTCAAACGATTGGGAGCTACCAAATCCCATACCCACGAGTGCCTGCTGGTCCTGTTTCGTAGCAAGCGCCTGTCCATTTTCCTGTGTCATTGTGATTTATCTTTGTGGTTATGATTAATTCTCATCATCGTCGTCGTCCACCTGCTTGATCTCCCACTTTGATCCGCATTCGGCGCAGTGGTATATCGTCGCTCCGGTCCCGACAATTCCGACCGCATCAAGCGTTTCGCCGCATTCTGGACATTTCATCGTATCTCCTTGTGTTGTTAAAATGTTGGGCAAGCCCGGAAGTCTCTCGGCATTCTGGCCTTCTGGCTGATTGTTACCGGGGGCTGATCTGAGAGCCGTCGCTCCGCCTGCTGCCACTTCTTGCCCATAAGGTTATGCTGTTGCTTCTTCTGTCTGCTCGATCTCGACTGTCAGCCCGTCGTGCTCGTCGCTGGCCACCAGCTTGATCGTCTGGAAGGTCAGGTCTCCAAGATCAAAATCCCTTACCTGGCCGCGACGTCTGGTAACTGATTCGAAGTTGTCCAGGAAGCAGGGGGCACTGATGCCGTAGTGCTCGCCCAAAACCTCGATGATCTTCAGTCCGGCCCTGATCTTGCCGCCGGTGCTGCAGTCGCTCCAAGGCACCATCGCACCCTCTGGGCTCGGAACAAGTGTTTCGCAGCACTCGGCAAGTCCGCCGTTGATCTGTTCCGAAAAGAGCCGGAACCCGAGCGGGGCAAACTTCTCGGCAACCCCATCCTCAAGCAGGCTCACCTTCGCCCGGGTGAAGTCCTCGCAAAGCATGATCTTCCTGTCCAGCTCGTCGATCTCGGAGCCAAGGCGCTTCTGGTCGGCCTTCAGCTCTGCGATGCGGATGTCGATCTGCGCGGCCAGCTTGTTGTTGGCGGAAGCGTCGTCGTGAGCCTTGATCTGTGCTTGTGCCTGCTCGATCTCGGCGTCGACCTTCGCGGTGTCCGGGGTGCCGGTGGCGGCGGTGAGCTTCAGTGTCAGGGCAGCCAGTTCGGCCTGCAAACCGGACATGTTCGGGCCTTCGGGGTCCTTGATGAGCGCGGCGGCCTCATCGGCGGCGTTGCGGCTGGTATGCAGCTCATCAAGTTCCGCTTTCAGCTTGGTGATCTCTTCGCGCTTGCGCTCGATCATCGCGTTGTTGTCCTGTCCCTGCTTCCTGATGGATTTGATCTTCTCGGCATTGTTATGGCGGAACTTCGCCAGCACACTGGCGGCGGTTTCGGCGGGAAGCTCCTGACCGCACAGGCTACAAGTCGTTTCAGGTTCCAGCGATTCAGAAGCCAACTTGAAATCCGTCCTGAGGCGGTCGTTTTCGTCGGAGAGGTGATTGCAGTCAGATACAAGCACATTCGCCTTGCGGGTCACTTCCGAGATAAGGCCCTCAATTCGATTGACCTCCCGTTGATGCCCTCGGCGCTTCTCGTCGGCGTCCATGACCGCCCTTCGATGATCCAGCGCCACCTGCTCGATCTCCGCCTTCTTCGCGGCAATCTGCTGCTGCACCTCCGACGTGTCACCGGCAAGCGCTGCGGCCCTGCCGTTCTGCAAGTTCCTGAGCTTGGCCGTCAGGTCCGGATAGCTTCCGATGCCCTGCGGCGGCATGCAGGCGGCTTCGCCCGGCTTGGCTTTGCTCGCCTCATCGATACGTGCCGGGATCACGTCGAGGCTGTCGTTGATGGCCTTGCGCTGCGACTTGAGCATCTTCAAGGTGTCCTCGAAGGTCCGGTTTTCCATGATGCCCGGCAGCTCGGCGAACTTGTCGCCGTGGGCCTCGATCACGCTGACATCCGTCACGTCGCCCGCGACCTCAAGCAGAATCCGGCGGCGGTCCTGCCACTTCTGGGCGTTGAAGTGGGTGATGCTGGTCAGCATGCGGAAAAGGTCCTCGCGGACAAGGCCAGCGACAAAGGCGTCGAAGTCTTTTTTCGGCTTAGGCACGCTGTCGATGTAGTAGGTAGTCTCATGGCCGCTGAACTCTGGGCTCTGCGAACCTCTCTTCTTTGTCCATTTTTCGAGAAGCACCTTGCGCAGAGTGACGGTGCGGTTCCACTCAGGTCCGCTTGTCCGGTCAAGTAAATCCTCAATCCGGAGCACTGCCTCGACCTCATGCTCCAGGTTGTGGATTTCCTGCCCGGCGTCGTCCAGCGTCTTGACCGAGAAAGCGCTGTCGCCGGCCTGGTTCTTGCCAAATAATACCCACGAGAGGGCGTCGGCTACCGTCGATTTCCCTGCGCCGTTCCTGCCGTAGATCGTTGCGTTCTGGCCCTCGGGCTCAAAGCCGAACTCCTGAACCCCTTTGAAAGACTGGAGGCTTAACCGCTGTAGCTTGATTTCCATGATTTTCCCCTTATTTTGTTACTGTTGATGTTGTTGACCTGCCCTTTGCTTCTGCGGGTTCGTCGGTTGCCGCCTTCGAACTCGCTTTTTTTATGCCCAGTACCGCCGCCCGATACCCTGCGATCTCATGCCGCAGCTCTGGAGTCGGCCCGTCCACCTCCAGCCTGTCCAGTATCGACCGGCACGCGGCCAACAGGTTTGCCATGCGTATGTCGTCCATCGGAGTTCCTCCTTGGTTCATACCACGTTGCTATCTTATCCGCTACCCACACAAGCATACAGGCCCCTGCCCCATAGGCTGCAGCATCAGCAAGCGGCTTGAGTATCGCCGGATTGTCGCCGTTGACGGCCATTGCGTATGTGGCGCAGAAGGCCAGCAGGATACAGGCTTGCATAATCAGCTTGATCGTCTTCATGCTTCACTCCCTTCAGTCTGCATCAGCCTCCACTGCCACGAATCCGTCCCGTGATAGCAGATGCCGTACCCAGTCAGTTCGAAATGCTGCGTCTTGCGCATCGGCGTCATCAGCCTCCCGATTGCTTCCAAGACGATTACCGCCAATCCTTTGTTGATCATGTCGTCCCCCTTTGTTGGTTATTGAGCTACTACAAAGTCAGTATCCGGCCACCTGCTCATCTCGATCTTCGCTATCAGCGCATGAGCGTATGCGTCGTCAGGGTGCAGGCACGCATTGATGATGCACTTGTGGCCAAGCTCCACCGGTTTCGTTATCGCGCACGATTCCAGGAGCCTCAGAGCATCTTTCAGGCGTCCGGCGCTGATAGCTTCGATGATCCCCGCTTTCATGCGACACTCCGCTTGGCCCGCTTGATCCGCTGCAATTGCATGAGGCTCTCGGCCTTTGACGTCAACGTCTGGCACACGTTGCTATCAAGGTCGCACTTGCGGAACCGCATGTCTGACCCGGCCATGATGGCAACCAGGTCTCCCCGCTGCATCATATTGCGGATAGTCTGCGGTGCACATTTGAGGTACGCAGCGGCCTCGGCGGTCGTCATCGTTACTACGTTGCGCATCTCGGCAAGCTCTGTCCGCAGGGCGCGAATCTCGGACAGGATTGTATCGGTCTCAGTCATGCTACACCACCCTTTTCAGATTTGAGGCAGATGCGTGCTGCTCATTGTACCTCCTTACGGCCCGATGAACCGCCTGACGGCCTGATTCTGTCCACGTGGTCGTGATGCTGGTGCGCGTCTCGCCATTTGATCCCTCGAAGGTGGTTGTCCTCGTCTTGGTGTACCCCTTGTCCTGATGCTTGGCATAGAGAACCCAATGGCCATCGTGGTAATACTGCACCCCAAGTTCCCGAAGGATCGCGTTCAGCTTCTGAGCTGACATACCAAGTTCCTTGGCAATCGTCGTCGTGGTATGTGTGTTTGTCGCCTGAAGGACCTCGTTGCAATACTGGACCTTCGGGGCCTGCGCCTTCAGTTCGACCGCTTGAAGCTCGATAACCTCGTCTTTCTGCTCGATCTCAGCCTCAAGGCGCTTCACGTCACCGAGAAGCAGTTGGAAGGCTCTCAGCTTCGTGCGCTCAGGATTGTTCAGTTCGGCTTCCATTGCATTGAAGGCAGCAATGAACTCCTCCTTGAACTTCGCAGCCTCTTTTCCAGTGAAGCCCATGACAAGGAAGCTGAAGCCGTCGCGGGTGATCTGATACATGGGGCGGCTCTCACCTTTCTTGTCCGTGTATTCAACCGCCGCAAAATTGCGGGCGTTAAAATCGTCGCTACACTCCATATTCCTGATCGCACGTAGAACTATGTCGTGCTTCCTCCCGAATCTCTCCGCAATCAGCAGGCTCGTCGTCAGCGCCCGCTCGTTGTCCTTGATGAATACCAGGTCGTTCATGCTATACCCTCCCGTTTTGCTTGTTCGATAAGGCTCCTGAATTGTGCGGCACGCTCCTGCCTTTCTTCCCGAAGGCGACGGCTCACCTGCATGGCGAGCTTGAATGTTTCATAGTGAGACATGCGAGTGATACGCTTCTGTACGGCACGGTATCCGATGGTCTCACCGCGCTGACGCAGAATCGCCGTAACCTCAGCAATGGTGCCGTATTCCAGCTCTGGTGTCGTTTCATAAGGAATTGTTGGCATCTTATTCGATGTTCTATATTAGTTCATTCGGTGTAGCTCATTTGTATCAATCTATGAAATTCCTTAGCTACATCAAAGAAAATTCTTAGTCACAAGAAAAAATTATTGGCCATGTCGAAAATTTTAAGTGAGCGGGAAATCGGGGCTAACCTGCGAAAGGTCGTTGATGCTTCCGGCCTCGGCGTAGACGGCTTCGCTGCGGCAATCGGGATCAAGCCTTCGGCTCTGAGCAACTTTCTTAATGGGTCCGGCGGAAGAAAGCCGTCCAACCTCATAACAGAAATCATAGCTCAGGGTATCAATGGTAATTGGTACCTGACTGGCGAAGGTCGCATGTTTGCGCACGAAATGAAGGCGTCGGCCGACGATGAGATTGAAAACGCTGAATTATTGAAGACTGAGGCTCAAAAGATTCAGCTTTTTTTCGACCGAGGATGGGTTCGGTGCAACTGCAAGAGTGAGGGAACTTTTAGCGGATACGACAGTTCAACGAGAGCGGAGCGGAGCGGAGCGGAGCGGAGAAGGCGAGGCGATGAGTGATGACCGTGACGAGCCGGAACGACGAAGCCCCGTCCGTGAAGTTTTCGGGCGGGGCTTGGTGGCATAGAGTAGAACAATAAAGCCCCGGTTATGATCGGGGCTTTATTGTTACGTCAACCCAAAACGCTTTTTCATGTAATCAAGGGCCTCTTCTTCGTGAGCGTGTACAGTTTTTTGGGTTGCAACTATCTTCTCGGCGGCTTCGTACAGATAAGACTTCATCGCAGTCCCTTCGTGCGAAACCTTTCCAACTGCGACCCTGAATACCTGGATCGACGGGTTTCCATACCCATTGAGCTCTTGGGCGATCTCTTCATCGGTAATCCTGCCGTCATTTGCGAGATGGCGAACAACCAGATTTATGACGTCTCGCTCTGCCTGCCTTAACTGGCCGTCAGCTTTTCCTACGTACAGTAAGATGCGAATTGCGTCTAATTGGTTTTCGAATGTTCTGCTGAGTGACCTATTTGGTGAAGACTCGTATATCGACTCAAGGTATCCCCTTAGATCCTTGATCACTTCGCCCGTCATCACATCTGTAGCGGAAAGAACACGATCAATCTTAAAGTAGCGCGTCGCATTTCGCAAGTGACAAAAGCACCTAAACATGCCGCCGTCGTTAGAAGAGAACATGCACTGATTAACGTCTACCAATCGGCTTGTGACTTGTCCTTTGCCGTCCTTGTACTCAATATCAATTGATACTGTTACAGGCACAGCTTCTTCACATTCCCATCCGTCAAACTCCCATGCGTCCTTCTGTTCTTCGGTAGTAGATCCATCAAATACAACATTTCTTGGAACAGTAGGCCATATGCTGTCTGCGGGACCCTGCTTACGCCTTGATTTAGCAAAGATATACAGGATTGAAATAAATATAATGATGACCAGTAAATCCATGTTTACCTCTGGCTTTGGGGTTGTACTTAAGCGCCAAATCGGTCGTAATACCTGCGTAGTCCAAAAGTACACATAAACAACATCGAGCGCAAATGAGAAGCCCGGTTCGTCGCCGGGCTACTTATGCTCGTGTTAATGCTCGTGCGCATAAAGATGAGTATAATGGCGCAAAAGCTACAATACGATCCGGTCTGCCGCGTCGTCAACTGCGGAGTCCAGCACCCGGGCGTAGATCTGAGTTGTGCGAACGTCGGAGTGGCCGAGCAGCTTGCTGACGACCTCGACCGGCGTACCAGCCGCGAGCTGCAGGATGGCGTAGCTGTGGCGCAGGCAGTGCATGGTGACGTTGCGCGTCACTCCGGCAGCGACAAGGTACTCTTGCAGGGAGGTGTTAAGCCCGCCACACCACGGCACCCACCGGAACACCCGGCCCGTCCCTCTTGTCCCGAGCAAGGCCACTGCCTGCGCAGGGATCCGTTTCCGGCTCCACCTCTGGACCTTTGGCTGCCGGTATTGTATATATATGTGGCCGTCGGCATCCTCGATGACCTGTGACCATTCGAGAGCCTTGATGTCTGACGTCCGTAAACCGGTCAGCAGCGCGAAAAGGATAATGGACCGGTGCGGCTCGCGGTACTCGGTGGCCATGAGGCTCCGGGCTTCGTTGAGCGATAAGAACTCTCTTGGCCGTGGCGAACCCTGTATGCTGTCGATACGGTCGTGCAGTGGCTCGCGGATGACCTGGTGCCGATACGCCTGTCTGAGCGCCGTGCGGAAGCAGGCGAAATATCCCTGTGCCGATACAGGTCGGAGCTTTGTGTCCTTGACTTGCTTGATGAGGTACCGCCGGAACCGGTCGCACCGATCCGCTGTCAGTGTCGCCATGATGTCGCCGGTGATCCCGCATGAATCGGCATAGTGCCGCATGTTCGTCCACTGCTTCGCCGTCGTACCGGTTCGCTCGTCGGTCAGCTCTCGCAGGTACTCGCCAACGGTCAGCTCTGATTTTTCCGATAGGAATCCGAATCGGCCATCATCGATCTCTGACTGGCGCTTCGTTCGAACCTTTTCGGCAAGGGCCATCGTCGTCCGGTTATGTGTCCGCTCTGATGCGGTGGCGGGCTTGTCGAAGATGTAGAGTTCCAGGTACTCCTTAGATCGCTTGCTCTGCCCTCGATAAATTTCGAGGTACAGGCTGCGGCGACCGTTTGAGATGAGCTTTGTTCTGACCTTGACTTTCATGAGGGTACAAGTGGGGGACAAAGTTTATGATATTCGGGTATACGGCGGGTGATACCAGATTTATTCGACCCCCGAAAAATAAGGCTTTACAGGGCATTAGAGCAAGCACAAAACATGATGAAAGACGCGTCCCCCCCATCTTTTTGTCGTGTTCATGCTGTTGGCCGCCGGTTGCAAGGACCACACTGAACCCCGGAGTTTTTCGGAAACCCTGCCCGTACAGGCCGGCCTGGTGCGGCCCGTCATCAATGAGATCATGTTCGACCCGTTGCAGAAATCCGACGACGGCATCCCGGACCAGCCGGAATACGTCGAGATCTACAATCCCGGGACGACACCGGTCGACCTGACCGGCTGGTACCTATCGGACCGATCGAACAACAAGCGCTATTTTGCGCCCACAGGCGGCATCAACACGCTGGGGCCGGGGCAGTACGCGGTGATCACCCCTGAAAAGGGCGGCAGCGTCGGCTCGTCCCGCCTGGTCGCCTACTTCAGGTACCTTCCGGGGCTTGCCGATGCGATAATCTTCCTGGACACCGCACACTCTACACTGGACCTGAACAATGATGGAGACTTCGTCAGGCTGCTCAACCAAAGCAACGAGCTGGTCGATTCCGTCAATTACACTACGCTGTGGCACAATCCGGCCAACAAGGAGACCCAACGGATCTCGCTGGAGAAGTTCAACCCGCTCATGCAGTCCGACTCCCCCCTGAGCTGGGGTTCGTCGACCGATGCGACCTTCGGGGGCACCCCTGGCAAGGCCAACTCGATCTACATCCCTCGGTCAAGGAGCGAAGGGATGTTCCTGCTCTCACCGAATCCTTTCTCGCCGAACGGTGACATGAGGGACGACGTGCTGAAGATCACGGTCAACCTCCCGGCAGACGCCTACCAGCTCGCCGTCACGGTATACGATGCAATGGGCGCGGAAGTCAGGAGGCTCGCCTCGGGAACGCCTGCCGGCCCGGTAGCCCTGATCATATGGGACGGCTGCAATAATGCCGGCGCACCAGCTCCCTCAGGCATCTACAGGATAACCATGAACGCCGCCGGATCCAACGGGTCCCGATACAGCTCGACCGCAAGCGCCACCATTGCCCGGTGAGGGTCATGCCTGAGACGGGGTATGTTTCAAACATGATGATTTCGCCGTATCTTCAGTGAAACCTTGTCCAGGCATTCCAAACCGCTCCCGAACCATGCTTCAGAGCCTTTACGTCAGGGATTTCGCGCTCATCGACGAGCTGTCGGTCAGCTTCGATCCCTGCCTGACCATCATCACCGGCGAGACCGGCGCGGGCAAGTCGATCCTCATGGGGGCGCTGAACCTGGTGCTCGGCGAACGGGCAAGCGCCGAGCTGGTGCGCGCCGGCGCCGCGAAGGCGGTTATCGAGGCGACCTTCTCCGCCGAGCACTATGACACGATCGCCCCCCTGCTCGAAGAGGCCGGAATCGAGTGCACTCCGGAACTCATCCTCCGCAGGGAGATCGCCGCCGGGGGCCAGTCGCGCTGCTTCATCAACGACACCCCCTGCCCGCTCACCCTGCTCAGGCAGGTGGGACGGGAACTCGTCGACCTGCACGGGCAGCACGACCACCAGTTGCTCCTGCACCCTGAGACCCATGCCGGCATGCTGGACGGGTTCGGCCAGCTCCACGGCGAGGCGGATCGCTACCGCGGCCTGCTACAACAGTACCGGCAGCTTCGCCGGGCGCTCGACGAACTGCTGCTGCAGGCTGAAACGCTCAGGGAAAAGCGGGACTTCATCGGGTTCCAGTTTCGCGAGCTCGAAGCGGCCGGCCTCATCGAAGGCGAGGAGGCTGCGCTCGAGGAGGAGATCAACCTGCTCGAAAACGCTGAAACACTCTTCAGCCTCGGCACGAATCTCGGCGAAAAGCTTTACGACGCCGACCACTCCGCCTACGCATCCCTGTCGGCCTCGGTACACCTCCTCGAGAAACTCGCCGCGATCGACCGGCGTTTCGAGCCATCACTCGACGAGCTGCGGGGCGCCCTGGCATCAGTCGAGGAGGCCAACCGGTTCGCCGGGCGCTACACCTCGGGCATCGAGTTCAACCGGGACCGGCTCGAGGAGCTGCGGGAGCGGCAACTCCTGCTGCAACGACTGTCGAAAAAGCACGGCAGGAGCATCCAGGAGTTGATCGGGCTTCGGGATCGCCTGTCAGCCGAGCTCTCGGCCGAAGAGAGCGTCGCCGCCGATGCTGCGCAGCTCAGGAATGAGATCGAATCGGCGCGAACCGGACTCTCGGCAACGGCCGTCGACCTGTCGGCCATGCGGCGCAAGGCGGCCGGACTCCTTGAACACGAGATCGTCGCCGTGCTGCAGAAGCTCAGCATCCCCAACGGCATCTTCAAGGTGGAGCTTACCAGGGAGGAGGCTGCCGAAGGGGACATCACGCACGAAGGCCGGAGGTACCGGGCTTTCGACAACGGGTTCGACCGGGTCGAATTCATGATCTCCACCAACCTCGGCGAAGCACCGAAACCGCTCGCGAAAGTGGCGTCGGGCGGCGAGATCTCGAGGGTCATGCTGGCCATGAAAAGCGCGCTGGCCAAGGCTGCCCGCCTGCCGATCCTCGTGTTCGACGAAATCGACACCGGCATCAGCGGCAAGGCGGCCCAGGCGGTCGGCATCAGCCTGAAACAGCTCTCGCGACTCCACCAGATCGTCGCCATCACCCACCTGCCGCAGATCGCGGCCATGGCGGACCTGCACCTGTCGGTCTCCAAGCGGGTCGAGGGTGAACGGACCGTCACCGGCGTGGCGCCACTCGGCAACGACGAACGGGTCGGGGAGGTCGCGCGGCTGATCAGCGGGCACACCATATCGCCCGCATCCCTGGAGCTTGCCGGCGAACTGATCGCAGCCGGAAATTCCGTATAGCAATTCAGGAAGTTTTGGCTATTATTCGGCAATATTCGAACCTCGACACCAATCATTTATTGAGTTTTATGTCCACTCGCCTCATCACCGGTTCCGCCGTGGCATTGGTCACCCCCTTCAGGCAGGACGGCACGGTCGACACCGACGCCCTTGTCCGGCTGGTTCATTTCCAGCGGGAAGCCGGCACCGATATCATCATTCCTTGCGGCACGACCGGCGAATCGCCGACCCTGTCGACCGCAGAGCAGACCGAAATCATCCGTATCGTGCGCGAGGAGGCCGGCTCCTCCATGATGGTGGGCGCCGGAGCAGGCACCAACGACACCGCCCATGCGATCGAGCTTTCGCGCAATGCCGAAAAGGCCGGAGCCCAGGTAATCCTTTCCGTGGCACCTTACTACAACAAGCCGTCGCAGGAGGGATACTACCAGCACTTCAAGCACATCGCCCAGGCGGTCTCGATCCCGATCATCCTGTACAACGTGCCGGGACGAACCGGCAGCAATGTCACCGCCGACACCATCATCAGGCTGGCCAACGACTTCGACAACATCCTCGCCGTCAAGGAAGCCTCGGACAACATGGAGCAGATCGCGGAGCTGATCGAACGACGACCCGGGCGATTCTCGGTGCTGACCGGAGAGGATTCGCTGATTCTGCCCTTCATGGCCATGGGGGGAGACGGCGTCATCTCCGTGGCAGCCAACCAGGTACCGAAAGCGGTCAAGGGACTCGTCGACGCCATGAAGGCAGGAAACCTCGAAGAGGCACGCGCAATCAACCGGACCTACAGGAAGCTCTTCAAGCTGAACTTCATCGATAGCAACCCCGTACCGGTCAAGTACGCACTGGCGAAGATGGGCATGATCGAGGAACGCTACCGCTTGCCGCTCGTTCCGATGTCCGACGCCAACAAGGCGTTGCTCATGAAGGAGATGGAGAAGCTGGGGCTGGTGTGTGAGGGGAATGATGAATGATGAATGCTGAGTGCTGAGTTATGAATGATGAGTTGTGAGGTCTAAATCCTGCACATTCATCATTCATAACTCAGCACGCAGCACTTGCAAAAAACCCCGGCGGTCCGGGGTTTTTGCTTTTCAGAGAGATGCAAGCTCGCTGACGAACATGTCCAGTTCCTCGCGGGTGCGCTTTTCGGTGACCGCGACCAGGAGGCCGCTTTCGCCGAACGATGCGAGGTCGATGCCGGCGAATACCTTTTTCCCCAGCATGGCTTCGACGACGACCGAAGGAGCGACCGGGGTATCAACCACGAATTCGCGGAAGAATGGACCGTTGAACTTCAGGGAGTATCCCGGAAGTACAGCAATCTTTTCGGCAAGGTAGTGCGCCTTCTGCGCTGAGCGCATGGCCACGTCACGTACCCCCTCCTTTCCAAGCAGCGACATCCAGACCACCGCCTGCAGGGCGCAAAGCGCCTGGTTCGAGCAGATGTTCGAGGTCGCCTTCTCACGGCGGATGTGCTGCTCCCGGGTCTGGAGCGTCAGGATAAAGCCGTCCTGGCCATCCCTGTCCTTCGTCATGCCGACAAGGCGGCCGGGAATCTTGCGCACGTGCTGCTGCTTGACGGTGAAGATGCCGAGGTAGGGGCCGCCGAAGCTCTGGGCGTTGCCCAGCACCTGCCCTTCGCCCACCGCGATGTCCGCGCCGTAGTTGCCCGGCGCCTCCAGCATGCCGAGCGACACCGGGTCGGCGGAAACGATGAAGAGCGCGCCGTGCTCACGGGCGATCCTGCCGATCTCTTCGACCTCTTCGAGGCGACCGTAGAAGTTCGGCTGCTGGACGATGACCGCAGCGGTCTGGTTCGTCACGAGCGCCTTGAGCGATTCGATGCTGCCGATGCCGTCCTCGATGGCGTTCTGCACCAGCGGACGCTCGCACGAGGCCTCGAGGTAGGTCTCGAGCACCTGGTAGCCGTAGGGATTGAGCTTGCCGGCCACCACGACGCCATTGCGCCCGGTGATGTTCACGGCCATCAGCGCCGCTTCGGCCAGCGCCGTCGCGCCATCGTACATCGACGCGTTGGCGACGTCCATTCCGTACAGGCGGCATACCATGCTCTGGTATTCGTAGATCGCCTGCAGGGTACCCTGCGACACCTCGGCCTGGTAGGGAGTGTACGCCGTGTAGAACTCGCTGCGGGACGAAATCGCCTTGACCGCAGCCGGGATGAAGTGGTCGTAGGCTCCGCCGCCGAGGAAGCTGACATGGTCGGCGGTGCTGGAATTGCGCATCGAAAGCTGTTCGAGCAGGCGCTTCACCTCGGGTTCGCCCATGGCGGGAAAAAGATCGAGGGCACGCTTCAGACGGATCTCTTCGGGGATGTCGACGACAAGCTCCTCGAAGCTCGTAACGCCGATCTGGCGGAGCATCTCGGCCCTGTCGGCATCCGTGTTGACAATGAACGGCATGTGGTATGGTGCTGGATACGGTTGCTGAAGCTGTTACTCGCCGATGAGCGCGCGGTACTCCGCGGGTGAAAGCAGCGCGGCGACAGCATCCGGGCTTTCGACCTTCAGCTTTACGATCCAACCCTCCGCATAGGGGCTGCTGTTGACGATCTCGGCTGCATCGAGCGCCTCGTTGACGGCCACGACCTCTCCTGCCACCGGTGCGTAAAGGTCAGCGACCGTCTTGACGGCCTCAACGGTACCGAACACGTCATGCTCCCCGACCTTCGTGCCGACCGGCCTGGTTTCGACGAACACGATATCACCGAGCTCGGACTGGGCGAAGTCGGTAATGCCGACCAGGGCGGTGACGCCGTCATCGAGGAGCTGGATCCACTCGTGGTCCTTGGTATAGCGGAGATTGTCAGGAAAGTTCATGGCTGAATCGGTTGACTGTTTCTGGGAATGGGATATTTGAGTGAAAGTAACATTTTTCGGGGGAGAAGAAAAGGACCGAAGGGACTGCAGGGACTTCAAGGACTACAGGAAGAAAAAACGATACGATACTGCGCAGAACCGTCTTGCTTTTCATCCCTGATGTCCTTGCTGTCCTTTAAGTCCTTTTCTTCCTCTTCCTCACCCCAGGCGCTGCCGCATCGCCTCGAAAAGCAGCACCCCGGTGGCGACGCTGACATTCAGAGACTCGACGCAGCCGGCCATCGGGATGCGCACCACGGCGTCACACCGCTTGCGGGTCTCGGAACCGAGGCCGCTGCCCTCGGCACCCATCACCAAAGCCGTCGGCCGACGCCAGTCGATATCGGTATGGTTCTTTTCGGCATCCATGTCGGCCGCGATGACCTGGAATCCGCGCTCGCGCAAGAGATCGAGGCTCTTGACGAGGCTCTTCACCTTGCAGACCCGCATGTGGGAAAGCGCCCCTGCCGAAGCCTTGTGCACGGTGGCGTTGACCGGGCAGCCCTTTCCGTCGATCAGGATGACGGCGTCGGCGGCCACCGCCTCGGCGGTCCTGACGATCGCCCCGATGTTATGGGGGTCCTCGAGGCCGTCGAGGATCACGAGCATCGGTGCGGTGTTGCGCGGTGCGGCAAGCACCTCTTCGATACCATAGTAGGTGACGCTGGTGATGAGCGCGCAGACCCCCTGGTTCTTCGCCGTCCCGGCAAGCTCGGTGAGCTTCTCCATGCGCGCCTTGCCGGTAGGGATCTTCAGGCGCCTGGCGGTGATGAGGATCTCCTTGAGCTTGGGGTGGGAGGTATTGAACTGCAGATAGACCTTTTCCACGGTTTCGGGCTTCGACTGCATGAGCTCGACCACGGCGTTGCGCCCATAGACGACCTGCTCCGGATGCTCGCCGGCAGGGACGGCTGCGTTGCCTGATTTCTCCAAAAAAACCTCCGGATGTACAAGGTTGAAACAAAATCGGAACCGGCCGGACCGACCGGCAAAAACTCTACGTAATTGAAAGAGTATATCAGTTTTTTTCCTATCTTAAAAAGCACACTCGAACCTTTCTTGCCTGCGACTGGAACACTTCATGTACCTTCGTGGTTTATTTGTCCGAGGAACGTGTACGTCCCATCAAATCATAATCCAGTTATTGATCTTATGACCCGGACATTCAAGACAATGGAGGGGAATGAGGCTCTTGCTCATGTCGCCTACCGTACTAATGAAGTAATCTCAATATATCCGATAACCCCCGCCTCTCCCATGGGTGAGTACTCCGACGCATGGGCTGCTTCGGACAGGAAAAACATCTGGGGTTCCATACCGCTCGTCGACGAGATGCAGAGCGAGGCTGGAGCCGCTGCGGCGGTACACGGCGCACTGCAGACCGGCGCGATGACCACGACATTCACCGCCTCGCAGGGCCTGTTGCTGATGATCCCGAACATGTACAAGATCGCCGGCGAACTCACCCCCTGCGTCATCCACGTTTCGGCCCGATCGCTGGCCGCCCAGGGGCTCTCCATCTTCTGCGACCACGGCGACGTCATGGCCGTCCGCGGGACAGGCTTCGCCCTGCTCGCCTCCTGCTCTGTCCAGGAGGTCATGGACATGGCCCTGATCGCGCAGGCCTCGACCCTGGAGTCGAGGGTGCCGTTCATGCACTTCTTCGACGGGTTCAGGACCTCGCACGAAATCTCCAAGATCGAGGTGCTCCCCGTAGAACATATCCGCGCCATGATCGACGACGAGTTGGTGATAGCACACCGCATGCGCCGCATGTCGCCTGACGTACCGATCCTCCGCGGCACATCGCAGAACCCGGACGTCTACTTCCAGGCACGAGAGAGCGTCAACAGCTTCTATAACGCTTGCCCCGGCATCACCCAGAAGGCGATGGACAAATTCGCCGAACTGACGGGCCGCGCCTACAAACTCTACCAGTACTACGGCGCCCCGGACGCCGACCGCGTCATCATCATGATGGGCTCGGGCGCTGAAACCGCCCTCGAGACCGTCGAGTACCTCAACCGCCAGGGCCACAAGCTCGGCCTGGTGAAGGTGCGCCTGTTCAGGCCCTTCGACATCTCGTCGTTCGTCGCTTCCCTGCCGTCGACCGTGAAATCGATCGCCGTCCTCGACCGCGTCAAGGAGCCCGGAAGCGCAGGCGAGCCGCTCTACCTCGACGTCGTGAATGCGGTGGCCGAATCCTTCCAGGGCGGCCGCTGCACGCAGATGCCGAAGGTCGTCGGCGGACGCTACGGGCTCTCTTCCAAGGAGTTCACCCCGGCAATGGTCAAGGCAGTCTTCGACAACATGGGCGACGCCACGCCGAAGAACCACTTCACCGTCGGCATCTACGACGACGTTACCGGCTCCAGCCTCGCCTGGGACGAGAACTTCTCGATCGAGCCCGATTCGGTCTTCCGCGCCCTATTCTACGGCCTCGGTTCCGACGGCACGGTCGGCGCAAACAAGAACTCGATCAAAATCATCGGCGAGAACACGGACAACTACGCCCAGGGCTTCTTCGTGTACGACTCAAAGAAGGCCGGCTCGATCACGACCTCACACCTGAGGTTCGGCCCCGAGCAGATCAGGTCGACCTACCTGGTGAGCGAAGCCCAGTTTGTCGGCTGCCACCACTGGGTCTTCCTTGAAATGATCGACCTGGCCAAGAACCTGAAGCAGGGCGGCACGCTGCTGATCAATTCCACCTTCGGTGCGGACGAAGTCTGGGCGAAACTGCCCCGTCCGGTCCAACAGCATCTCATTGACAAACAGGCCAACCTCTACACGATCGACGCCTACAAGGTCGCCCATGAAAGCGGCATGGAGCAGCGAATCAACACCATCATGCAGGCCTGCTTCTTCGCCATTTCGGGGGTCCTGCCTCGCGAGGAGGCGATCGAGAAGATCAAGGAAGCCATCCGTCAGACCTACGGAAACAAAGGCGAAGAGATGGTGCGCAAGAACATCGAGGCCGTCGACAGCACCCTGGCCAACCTGCACCGCGTCGAGATCGGCACGAAGGCTGAAAGCACGAAGGAGCTGCGCGCTCCGATCGTCGGCAATGCCTCGGCGTTCGTCGGCGACGTGCTCGCAAAAATCATCGCCGGCGATGGTGACCGCCTCCCGGTCAGCGCGATGCCCGCAGACGGCACCTATCCGACCGGTACCACGAAGTTTGAAAAGAGGAACCTGGCCCTGGAAATCCCCCTCTGGGACTCGGACCTCTGCATCGAGTGCGGCAAGTGCACCATCACCTGCCCGCATGCCGCCATCCGCGTCAAGGTGTACGATCCGGAACACCTCGAAGGAGCCCCGGAAGCTTTCCAGAGCATCGAAGCCAAGGCACAGAGCTGGAAAGGCATGAGGTACACCATCCAGGTCGCCCCCGAGGACTGCACCGGCTGCAAGATCTGCGTCAACGTCTGCCCGGCACGTGACAAGGCGAACCCGGAACGCAAGGCGCTCAACATGCATGAGCAGGCACCGTATCGCGAAGCACAGCGCGACTGCTGGAACTGGTTCATCGACATCCCCGAGTTCGACCGCAACAAGATCAACCCAAGGCTGATCAAGGAGCAGCAGCTCCAGCAGCCGCTGTTCGAATTCTCCGGTGCCTGCGCCGGCTGCGGAGAGACCCCGTACATCAAGCTGATGACCCAGCTGTTCGGCGACAGGCTCGTGATCGGCAACGCCACCGGCTGCTCGTCGATCTATGGCGGCAACCTGCCGACGACTCCTTACTGCGCAAACCAGCAGGGCCTCGGGCCGACCTGGTCGAACTCCCTCTTCGAAGACACCGCCGAGTTCTCGCTCGGATTCAGGATCTCGATCAACAAGCAGGAAGAGTTCGCACAGGAACTGCTCCGGAAGCTCTCTTCTGAAATTGGCGGAACGCTTGCCGGTGAAATCTTCGAAGCGACCCAGAACAACGAGCCGGAGATATTCGAGCAACGCCAGCGGGTGGCCATCTTGAAGGACAAGCTGCAGGCGATCAACTCGCAGGACGCAAGGAACCTGCTCGCGGTGGCCGACATGTTGGTCAAGAAGAGCGTCTGGGCGGTCGGCGGCGACGGCTGGGCCTACGACATCGGCTATGGCGGCCTTGACCACGTCACGGCTTCCGGCAAGAACATCAACCTTCTGGTTCTCGACACCGAGGTCTACTCCAACACTGGTGGCCAGGCCTCCAAGGCCACGCCGAAAGCAGCGGTCGCCAAGTTTGCGGCAGCAGGGCGGGCCTCCACCAAGAAGGACCTCGGCCTGATCTCCATGACCTACGGCAACGCCTATGTGGCGAGCGTGGCCATGGGCGCCCGTGATGAGCAGACGCTGAAGGCGTTCCTCGAAGCAGAAGCATTCAACGGCCCGTCGATCATCATCGCCTACTCGCACTGCATTGCTCACGGCTTCAACCTGGATGCGGGCCTCGAGCACCAGAAGGCTGCGGTCGATTCAGGCCACTGGCTGCTGTACCGCTTCAACCCGGACAGGGTGAAGGAGGGACTGAACCCGCTCGTCATGGATTCGAAAAAGCCGAAAATCCCGGTCGAGCAGTTCCTGAACATGGAAAACCGGTTCAGGTTGCTCAAGAAATCCCATCCGGAACTGGCTGCCCGATACTATACGGAGATCCAGAAAGAGGTTGATGCACGCTTTGCCTACTACGATTACCTGGCGAACCGCCCGTTCGGCGGGGAGAAATAATTGCCAGGGGTGACACTCATGAAAAAAGCGGCTGCAAGGCCGCTTTTTTCTTTGGTACTGTGGAAAGAAAACCGAATGTCCGCAGAGTTAAACCCCTGCTGAATGTTAGACCAGGTTTTTCAGGCCTTGCCTATCGCCTGCCCTTCAAGCCTTTGGCTTTCTCGAACATCTCCCTGGCCTTGCCCGGGTCGCCCAGTTTTTCGTAGACCGTCCCCAGGTGCCGGTAGACCTCATCCTCCTCGATTCGTGTGGAAACCGCCTTTTCGAGCATCTCGCGGGCATCCTCATAACTCCCCAATCGATAGTGCACCCAGCCGAGCGTATCCAAAAAGACTCCGTTCTCCGGTTCAAGCAGCACGGCGTTCCTGGCGTGGCGCAGCGCCTGCTGGAGCAAGATGCCCTGTTCTGCGTAAAGGTAGGCGAGGTTGTTCATGGCCAGGGCGTTGTGCGGGTCGAGCTCGAGGACCCTGGCGTACGCGACGCTGCTCCGTCGGCGTTGGCCAATCTGGTCATAGGCCATGGCAAGGGAGGTGTTTGCCTGGATCAGCAGCTCGTCGTCCATGCTCCCCTTTTTGCGCTCGGCAACCGTTTCGAGGATGCGGGCAGCCCTGGATGGCGAACCGGTGTGGAGCAGCGCATACCCTTCGAGCACGCTCAGCCTCAGGTGCTGGCGCGGGATCGCCCGCTTTGCCCTGGAGATCGTCCTGAAAGCCAGTTGTTTGTCCCGCAGCTCCAGCAGCGACATGACCAGGTTTTCCCAGCCGGACACCTCGGCAGGTGCGAGTGCGACGGCCTTGCCAAAACTCGTTGACGCCGACGCCAACCTCTTGTGGGTCATCTCGAACGCGCCTCGCAGCAGGTACACCCTGGAATCCCGGGAATGCCGGGAGGCAAGCTCGTCGAGCATCATCGAGGCCGGAGCAGTGTACAGGGAGTCGCGGGCGGAGCGGGAGGCGAAAATCCTCGCCACCTCGACTGAACGGCCGGCATCGACCGGCTCAACGGTTTCGAAATCACGAAATTCACGATGCAGCTCGTCGTGCTTGCCCATCCGGATCCTCTGGTCGAAGAGGGCGACCCAGGCAGGCACCGCACTCCGATCCTCCGCAATGATGCCCCTGAAGGTTTCAATGGCCATGTCGCCCTTCCCGTCGAGATCGTAGAGCTGGCCGAGCGCCAGGCGGAGCTTCCGGGTATTTCCTGAAACGGCAACCAGCCGGCTCATGGTGTCGATGGCCTCCGGGTAGCGCTTGATGGCAATCTGCAGCCAGAGGGTCTGTGCAAGACCCTTCTCGTCGAGGGGATCCCGGTCCAGGAGTTTCGCGAACACCCCGAGCGCCTCGGTCGGCCTGTTCGCGGCGACATATTCGAGCGCCTGGGAGTAAAGGATCTCCGTCCGCTCCGGATTGGCGGCCGCAGCCTGGCCATAGAGCTCCGCAGCACGTCCGAAATCCTGCATTTCGTGGACGATGCGGGCCAGGTGACGAGCATAGTGGCTGTTGCCAGGCTCCAGCTTTACGGCCGCCTCGCCGTGCACCCTCGCAGAATCCGCGACGGCAAGGGAGGTAAATGCCCGGGAAATGGAGTACTCGACCGCCGCAGCTTCGGAAGATGTGGCGGGGGATATCTTCCTGAACGTTTCGACAGCACCCCAGTAATCTCCCTTCATGGACTGGAAGGAGCCCTTGGCGAAGAAGCGCAGGCCCGTGTTCGGGTCCGGCCTTGCCGGCTGGAGTTGAACGGTACGGCCATCTTGATGTCCGGTGGAGGGCGATGCACCCGTGGCGATGGCGACACCGGGAATCATCGAGAAGGCAAGGAACCATGCCTGCGGGAGGAAGCGGGCCGGGCGCCGCCCCAGGTGCCGGCAGGTGTCAGGACGCATGGCCGCCAGCATCGTCGAACAGCGGACCATCGCCCGGGCGGTGCTCCGGTATGCCGAACCTGGACATGGCGAGCCTCGTCGCCACACGGCCTCGCGGAGTCCTGGAAAGGTAGCCCATCTGGATAAGGTAAGGCTCATACACTTCCTCGATGGTGTCCTGCTCTTCGCCGACCGACACGGCCAGCGAAGCGACGCCGACCGGGCCGCCGTCGAACTTGTGTACGATCGTGTGCAAAATCTTCTTGTCCATGTCGTCCAGGCCGCCCTCGTCGATTTCGAGCGAGTCGAGGGTCAATCGCGCTATCTGCAGTGAGATTGCATCCTGGTTGGCGACCTGGGCGAAATCCCTTGCCCGCCTGAGCAGGCGGTTGGCGATGCGGGGAGTGCCGCGGGATCGCCCGGCGATCTCCGAGGCAGACTCCTCGTCGATGCCGATGTTAAGGATCGCCGCAGACCTGACCACGATTTTCTGGAGCAGTTCCGGGGAGTAGTAGTCGAGACGGCTGTTGATGCCGAAACGTGCCCTGAGCGGCGAGGTCAGCAGGCCGGCCCTGGTCGTGGCCCCGACCAGCGTGAAGGGTTCGAGCTTGAGCTGCACGGCACGGGACGCCGGACCGCTGTCGAGCAGGATGTCGATGCGGAAATCCTCCATGGCCGAATAGAGGTACTCCTCGACGGCCGGCGCCAGGCGGTGGATCTCGTCGATGAAGAGGATGTCCCCTTTCTTCAGGCTCGTCAACAGGCCGGCGAGGTTGCCGGGCTTGTCGATGAGCGGGCCTGAGGTGATCTTGATGCCGCCGCCCATTTCGGTCGCGATGATATGGGCCAGCGTGGTCTTGCCGAGTCCGGGCGGTCCCGACAACAACACGTGGTCGAGGGCGTCGCCGCGCTTCCTTGCCGCCTTGATGAAGACCTTCAGGTTGTCGGTCAGCTTCTTCTGGCCGGCGAATTCGGTCATGCTCTGCGGCCGTATCTGCTCCTCAAACCTGACCTCGATCGGGTCGGCAACGGTATTCAACAGTTCAATCCTCACGTACTTCAGGTTTTATCGGGTTCACACACGTATTCGTTGAGCACCTCTTCAAAGCTTGATCCTTGGATCCACCACGGCATAGAGTACGTCGGCCAGCAGGTTGCCGAGGACAATCAAGGTGCCGGAAACGAAGGTGTTGGCGATGATCAGCGGGTAGTCGCGGGCGAAGATCGCCTCGACGGTCACGCGCCCCATGCCGGGGAAGGCGAAGATCACCTCGATGAACAGGGCGCCGCTGAAGATGAAGGGCAAGGAACTACCCATGAGCGTCACCACCGGCAGCATCGCGTTGCGCAGGGCGTGCTTCATGATGACCACCCTTTCGGAGAGCCCCTTGGCCCGTGCCGTGCGGATGTAGTCCTGCCGGACCACCTCGAGCATGCTGCCCCTGACATACCTGGCGATGCCGGCGGCGCCGTTGATGCTGAGTACCGTGACCGGGAGCGCCAGGTGCCAGATCCGGTCGAGGAAGAAGCCGAACGGCCCGTAGCTCTCGGCCCCCACCTCGTTGAGCCCCGAGACGGGAAAGAGCGGCAGCTTGAGGGCGAACAGGATGATCATCATCAGGGCGAACCAGAACTCGGGCATCGAGTAGAAGAACAGCGCCGTGACGGTCAGGAATCGATCAAGGAAACCGTTCTGCCTGACGGCCGATATCACCCCGATCACGATGCCGAACACGAAGTTGGCGACGAGCGTCAGCACCGCGATGGTCATGGTTACCGGGAGCGCCTCCGAGATGACGTCGAGCACCGGCTGCTGGGCGCGGCTGAAGCTGCGGCCGAAATCACCGTGGAGCACGTTGCCGAGCCACTTGACGTACTGGACCGGCAACGGGTCGTTCAACCCGTACTGCTGCCGGATCTGCTCGGCCACGTTCGGACTGATGCCCGGCTGGATGAAAAAGGCTGCGGGATCGCCCGGAGCGAGCCTGATGATGAAGAAGGTCAGGGTCAGCACCCCGAACACGAGGGGCACGGCGATCAGGAGCCGTCGCAGGATATAGGTGGCCATTGGGTCTTACGGAACGGCGTTTGCCGACGGTTTGAGGGTCCAGTCGTCGATGTTGTAGAACGTACCCGAAATGTTCAGCACCGAACCGAGGATACGCCGGTTGAAGCCATGGGTCTCCCTGATCCAGTAGAGGAACGTGACCGGCTGGTCGCGATGCAGGATCTGCTGGTACTCGACCCAGTAGGGGCGGGCGTCCTCGATCCGCATCTTCGACTTGGCAAGCTCGCTGAGCTGCTCGATCCTCGGGTTACGGTAACCGGTGAAGTTGAATCGGCTCTTGTCGAGATCCGAGCCCCAGACATCAAGCGGATCGATCTCGAGGCCGATCGACCATCCGGCCATCCATGCGTCGAGTTTGCGTGACTGCAGGTTCTCGAAGAAAACATTGGACTCCTGCATTTCGATCCTGCAGTCGATGCCGATCTCCCTGAGGTTCTGCTGGATCACCACGCAGGCGTAGTTCCTCCGGTCGTTGCCGGCGTTGGTGTAGAGCGTGAAGCTGAACTTTCGGCCGTCCTTCTGCCGGATGCCGTCGGGACCGGGTATCCACCCCTCCCGTTCGAGCATCTTCGCGGCAAGGGCCGGATCGTAGCCGTGGGGCTTTATCGTGTCGTCGTACGCCCACTTCAGCGACGGCGAGATGTCGGTGTTGCAGATCGTGCCATAGCTGCCGAGGTAACCGTCGATGATCGACTCGCGGTCGATGGCATGGGTCAGGGCCACGCGCACCGCCGGAGAACCGAAGATCGGGTGCGGCCTGATCTTGCCGGTCTTGTGG
This sequence comes from Chlorobiaceae bacterium, assembly GCA_013335115.1. Taxonomy (GTDB): domain Bacteria; phylum Bacteroidota; class Chlorobiia; order Chlorobiales; family Chlorobiaceae; genus Chlorobaculum. Next base: position 75,484 of record JAAXWQ010000003.1, read on the forward strand.
TACCAGTCGTGGTCGATGTTCGACCAGCCGACATAGTCGAACACCCTGAGGCCGACCGTCCTGACCTCGATTGCGGGATTGGCTTTCCGGATTGCCCCGAAATCCTCGGGCTTCACGTTCTCGACCACATCTACCGCACCGGTCTGGAGCTGGGTGAGTCGCACGGTGTAATCGGGCACGACGCGGAACATGATCCTCCTGATGTTGCCCGGCTTGGGCAGCACGCACGAAGGGTTCGACGAGAGGGTCACCTCCTGCTGCCTGCTCCAGCCCGCCAGCCGGTAGGGACCGGAACCCACCGGGCGCATGTTGATCCTGGACTCACGGAACTCCTGCGGCTTCACCTCCTTCCAGACGTGCCCGGGCAACGGGGTGAGCGACGTGTGGAACAGGGCAAGGTGCTCGGGAACCGGCTTGTAAAAGCGGAACACCAGCGTCGTATCGTTCGGGGTCTCGATGGCCCGGTCGAAATCCACCGCGCCCTTCTCGGCACCCAGGAGCTCGGCGAGGTATTGCTGGCGGGGACTGGCGATCACCGGGTTGCCGTACATCCGGTAGGCGAACTTGAAATCGCCAGCAACGATCGGCTTGCCGTCCTCCCAACGGGCATCGCTCCTGAGGATATAGGTGATGGACCTGTGGTCCGGGGCCATGCTCCAGCTCTTTGCCAGGGCACCCCTGGGCGAACGGGCACCCTCGGCGTTCGTGACGGGGCGAAGGCTCTTTTCCAGCGCGAGGTAGTTGAGCAGGCCGGTCGACGTGTCGAACTCGCTCTGGAGCAGCGACGGGTAGATGAGGCCCGAGATGTTCGCGGAAGTCACCGACGAGCCGATCACCGGGTTGAGGTAGTCGGCGTCCCCGAGCATGGCAACCACCAGGGTCGTATCCCTCGCTGAACCTGAAAGCTTCTGGCCCCCCTTGGGCTTGCCGCATGACGACAGCATGCCAACGGTGGCGAGAAGGAACAGGAGGCTGCAGAAAAGGCGGAGCTTATTCGGTTTCATCGTCATGGTAAAGCGGGATTGAAGGGTCCGGCACCACCGACCGGTCCTTGTTGATAACGTTGCGGATCCTTTCGGTCAGGGCCTCGGCGGCGACATAGTTCGAGTAGCGCTTCAACAGGACGTTCAGGGCCACAACCTCGATGATGACCGTGATGTTCTTGCCGGGGAAGATCGGCAACTGCACCAGGGGAAGGTCGACCCCGAGCACCTTGACGTTCTTCGTCTCCAGCCCGAGCCGTTCATACTCGCCCTCTTTGCTCCACTCGAGCAGTTCAACCACGACCTGCACCACCTTCCGGTCGCGGATAGCCCGGATGCCGAAGGTTGCGCGAACATCGACGACGCCCAGGCCGCGGATCTCCATGAAGTGGTCGATAATGTTGTTCCGCGAAGCGACGATCGTGGAGGTCTCCCCTTTCCGCTTGAGCACCACCACGTCGTCGGCGACCAGGCCATGCCCGCGTTCGACCAGGTCGAGCGCGATCTCCGACTTGCCCAGCCCGCTCTTGCCGGTAATCAACACACCGACGCCGTACACATCCACCATGGAGCCGTGGTACTGCTGGTACATCGAAAACTGCTCGTCGAGGAAGTCGGTAATGAAGTAGATCGCCTTGGTCGATGACTGGCGGGTGGTAAAGACCGGGATTCCCGCCTCGGTCGCCAGGTCGAGCAGCTCCTGGTCGAGCTTGTTGTTGCCGGTGAGGATGATGCACGGCATCCGGAACTTGACGAAGTTGGCGAAGGCCTGCCGCCGGACTTCCTGGCCGAGATGGTTCAGGAAACGCGTCTCGGTATTGCCGAGGACCTGTACCCTCTTGTAGGTGAACAGGTTGGTGAAACCGGCGATGGCAAGGCCGGGGCGATGCAGGTCGCGTTCGAAGATACGCCGGGTCTGTTCATCGACACTGTTCAGCCGGCGAAGCTTCAGGTCGTACTTCGCGCCGATGTGCTCAAAAAAATAGGCGACCGTGATCGATCGCTTCTTCAAGCCCTTCTGTTCAAAATTCATGCTCGGGAGATGCTATTGGTTCCACGCTGCCTTACATCGAACAGGGTCAGCAAGCTGACCCTGTTACGACAAGCCATATCAGATGCTTCGCTGTTTTTCCTTGAACTTCTTCAACTGCCGCGACAGGGTGTCGATGCAGGTGTCGACGGCCTGTTCGTATGACTGTCCTGATTCGCAGGCGACAAAATCGTGCTGCGGAACGTGGACTGATATTTCCGCGATCTTGTTGTTTTCGTAATCGTTCTTCTGATGGTCGAGGATGACATGACAACTCATCGGACCCGGATAAAACCTGGAAAGGCCGGAAGCCGCCTCCTGCGCATAGCCTTCGATGCTGTTGTGGTTGTTTGAATGCCGAAGGGTAACCTTGACGGAGACCGCTTCGTTCGTGAAGGACTTTGTCATACATACCTCCATTGAAAATAGGTGAATACTGGGAAAGAACATAACAGTGGCGAACCCGCGAACTGCAAACCTAAAGGATTGTTGCGGGGATCAGGCTCGTGGATGTGATTTCCGGTAAACCTCCCTGAGCCTGCTGAAGGTCACATGGGTGTAAAGCTCCGTCGTGCTCAGGCTACTGTGGCCAAGCATCTCGCTGACGCTCTTCAGGTCGGCGCCGGCATTCAGGAGGTGGGTGGCGAAACTGTGCCGGAGAATATGGGGGTTCTTCCTTTCCGACTCGGTAACCGGGGAGAGGTACCGTTTTGTCATTCTCTGCACAAGCATGGGATATAGCTGTCTGCCTCTCGTGGTAACGAACGCCCTGGACGAAACTCCCGACCCATCTAGAGATATTCTAAAGAAGTTTCGGCGGACTTCAAAATAATTTCTGAGCGCGTCGGTGGCGGGTTTCCCGAGGGGTACGATGCGCTGCTTACGCCCCTTTCCGGTAATTTTCAGGAACCCGTTCTGCAGGTCGATGTCGACGGTGTCAAGGCCGATCACCTCTGAAAGGCGCAGGCCGCAACCGTAGAGGAGTTCGAGCACGGCAAGGTCCCTTGAGGCCTCGAACCCCGGGGCATTGACATCCTTGCCGCCGACGGACCGGGTCTCCGGAAAATGCTCGAACAGGCGGGCCGCTTCGCCCTCGCTCAGGAACTCAGGCACGTTACGGCTCAACCGGGGGGTCATGACCAGCGAAAGCGCCGACTGCCCTATGGTGCCCGACTCCAGGAGGTAACGGTAACAGCTCTTGACCGAAGCGAGCTTCCGCGCGATGGAGCGGGGCTGGATGCCCCGGTCGAGCAGGCTGCCCATGAACAGCCTGACATCCACCGGCGCAGCCCGGCCCGGGTCGAGCGGGTCATCCTGGCCGAGCTCCCAGTGCTCCCGGAGAAACGTGAAGTACTGGATGAGGTCGGTCCTGTAGGCCGTCAGGGTTTTGGGCGAGACATTGGCCGAAGTTTCGAGGAACGAGAGAAACTCACCGATGCAGGGATGCGCGCCGGAGGCGGACCGTGAAGAGGAAGGTTTGGACAAGGGCTTCTTCATGGAAGCATGACGCCGACAAGTTCCTCGTTCTCCCTGATGTAGTACAAGACCGAGTCCCTGACCAGGAAATTATTGAACAGCGGCGCCGGTGCGGCCGCGGCCATGATCCCCTCGTGCACCGTCACCCCTCCGACGCCGGCCCTGACCGTGGAACGCCAGGCTCCCGGCAGGAGCGATGGCATGTGCCGCCCTTCGACCGTCGCGACCCCGACCTCGACGACCTCTACCGGGCCGTCGGACGACATGCGGGCTTCGGGAAGGGCGATGCCCTGCCTCGACTCCTCGCTTTCGGCCGACATCCTGAGGAAGTTCGGGCGTTCGTGGCCGGTGCCCAGGGACTCGACGACATCCCCGTTCCGTGGATCGATCAGCCAGTATTCCCGCTCCGGGAAACCGGCGAACATGCGGGTCCGGTAGACAAGGAGGGCATCGCCGAGATTGGCGGCGAACACCGCCTCCGGCCGTCCCCATACAACGCGGCGGGCCGCCAGGTCGACAGCCCAAAGTCCCTGGTGCTCAGGGCTTCCCGGCTGGAAGGAATGACAGAAGAGCAAACCGCCATGGGTCGTCTCCAACCCGATCATCCACCCTTCGCCGACAGGCAGCTCCGATCCCTCGGCGAGCATGAGCGTGAAATCGTCGCAAACCGCGCAGCCGCTCGGCGCCTCAAGGCAGAAAAGTGATGCCGTGCGTGTGGCTGGAGAGCGCTTCAGGCCTGCAACCACCCCCCTTTCGGGAAACATGAGCTGCCAGATGACCGCCCCCTTCCCCGCATGCCAGGACCAGCTCCGGGTGAGTGAACCTTCCCCTGCCCCCAGGTCGGCCCGACTCATTTCACGGCCCGTTCAAGTTTGTAGATCGTAACGGCCACGGTCTTGTCGCCTGTGGCGTCGTGCATCTGCGACTCGGTCACCACGAACCCGTTCTCGCGCACCAGTTCGATGAACTGCTCCGCCAACCGGCGCCTCGGATCGGCGATGTAAGCCGCGCCCCCCTCCTTGAGCAGGCTTTCGATGGCGGTAATGATCGGCAGGAGGTTGACCCGCTCATACAGCACGTCGGCCGCAATGACGAAATCGAACTTCTCGTCGTTCCTGACCATCCGCCAGTCGAGCCGGCCGGTATCGAGGGAAACGCCGTTGCGGAGCGCATTGTACACGACGAACCGCAGCGCCTCGGTGGAGTAGTCGGTGCAGAGCACCTTCGCCCCGCGCCTCGCGGCGGCCACGCTCGCCATACCGACGCCAGCGCCAAGCTCGATGACCGATTTGCCCTCGATGTCGAGCTCCTCCATAATGACATGCGACAGGGTCACGGCCGCCGGCCAGATCTCGGCCCAGTAAGGCATCTGCTCATCCTTGACGAACTCCTCGGGATCGATCCGGTCGAGCAGGGCGTAGCTGTCGAGCACGCTGAGAAAGCTGAAACCGGACTCCCCGAACCGGTAAGGAACCTCCCGAAGGTCGTATTCGGCGGCGAGTTCGTCGTGCAGGCGAAGCAGTTCTGCCTCGACGCCGGGATCACCGGGGACGACCGTAGCGGGCACATGGTGTCTGGATGTAATCATGGCGAGGGTTGGCTGAAGGATATGAAACAGGCAAATATCGCCATGAAGTTAATGAAAATCAACGCTGTTTTCTATTTTGCGGCAGGAATGGATGCATCACCTCAACGACTAACCAGCGACATCGCCATGAAAAAAGAGCTCCTCGAAGTCTTCGACAACACCTACCCCGGTCGGGATTATACCATCCAGATCGTCAACCCCGAGTTCACCTCGGTCTGCCCGAAGACGGGCCTGCCTGACTTCGGCACCATCACCATCACCTACGTGCCCAGCAAGAGCTGCATCGAGCTCAAGTCCCTGAAGTACTATTTCCTCGAGTTCCGCAACGCCGGCATCTTCTACGAGAATATCACCAACCGCCTCCTCGACGACCTGGTCGCAGCCTGCCAGCCCAAGAGCATGACCGTCAAAACCGACTGGAACGCCAGGGGCGGCATCACCGAATCGATCACCGTCACCTACACCGCGTCGAACGCCTGACCGGTTCAAGGACTGCGCCCATGCCGGGCGCACCAACAGAAAACCCCGGAGGTTCGCTCCGGGGTTCATCTAAAATCCGTTGTGCTTTTTATCTGCGATCAGAACTTTTCGTGAAGCCAAATGCCGATGGTCTTTACCTCGTCGTCGCTGATGCCTGCTCCCGGGAAGCCCTGCATGCGCTTGACGATCAGGTTAACCTGGCCGGTCTTCTTGTACTTGGTCATGAAGAGGTCCTTGACGGAGTCCAGGGTGTGGCACTTGTTGCAACGGGCGTCGGTCAGGGTCTTGGCTGCAGCAAAGTCAAAGCCTGCCGGTGCGGGCGGCACGTCGCTGGTGGCTGCCGGCTTGGAAAGGAATTCGTTGAGTTCCGATACCGTCCTGATGTACTTGCCTTCGACGGTGGTGGTTCGGCCCTGCTCCCAGTAGACCCTGAGGCTGAAGAACATCACCATGACGATGACGAAGATGCTGAGCGGGAAACTGAGGAACCATTTGTCGCTGATTGCAGAAGACATCTTGCCGAGCCCCATGATGATCAGGGAAGCGCAGAAGATGAGCAGGAACCATCCCATGAAGGACCTGAGAGGAGTCAGGATCGGGGAAATGGTCTTGGCCGGCACGGCATATCCGGTGAGGAACGAGACGCCGAAAAACAATGCCCCCATTAACACAGCCCCGCCAATAGCCAGAGCAATAAGCTTACCATTTGACTTGTTGTCCATGACTGGTAATTGAATTTGGTGTTAGCCTCTTGAAAGAAATAATAAGTCAAGATAAACATAATTGACAAAGGCGGCAAACAATTAACATGTAAAAAGCTGGCGCCCGGGAACGAATAAAAGGGCGGGCCCCGTTTGGCAACTGGCTGAACCGTGGTTATGTTATTCATGGCACATCCTGCCGTTCCACCAAGAAATCCTGGCCCATGATTACCTCCGCCACCAGCGTCGTCGATTTCGACAAGGCTTTGCTCGATTACCAATTCCTCCTCGACTGTTTCATCGAAATGCTGCGCGACCTCGGCCACGGCGAACTCGCCGGGCTGCTGCTCGAAGGGGGGCGGCTGCACGAAGCCGGCCCAGGCAACGTAGAGCGCGCCGTGCAGGCGTGGTCGGTCGCTTTCCAGTTGCTGAACATGGCCGAAGAGAACTCGGCGGCACAGTATCGCCGGACCCTCGAATCGAAGGAGGGGGTCGAACACCTTCCCGGCCTCTGGGGCGAAGCGCTGCGCAACCTCAAGTCGCTGGGCGTGACCGAGCGGGAGATAGCTGCCGAACTCCCCTCGATCGAGGTCGAACCGGCCCTTACCGCCCACCCGACCGAAGCGAAACGCAGGACCGTGCTCGAACAGCACCGCGAACTCTACCTGCTGCTGGTCAAGCGTGAGAACCGGATGTGGACGCCAGCGGAGCAGGATGCAATCCGCTCGGAGATCAAGGTCATCCTTGAACGGCTCTGGCGCACCGGGGAGATCCTGTTCGAAAAGCCGGCGGTCAGCACTGAACGGAAAAACGTACTGCACTACCTGCACACGATCTTCCCCGACGTCCTCCCCATGCTCGACAAGCGCCTCGAACACGCCTGGGCGAACGCGGGTTTCGACCCCGCGACGACCGCGGACCCGCGAGCCCTGCCCCGCCTGTCCTTCGGGAGCTGGGTCGGAGGGGACCGCGACGGCCATCCCCTCGTCACGGCCGAAACGACCAGGCAAACGCTCGACGAGATGCGCCGCCACGCGCTCCAACTCGTCCGGAAGCACCTGCTCCGCCTGGCCTCGCAACTCAGCCTTTCCGGACGGTTCCACACCCCCGGCACCGAGATGCGGCAGCGGATGGAGGATATGCTTGCAGCCCTCGGCAACAGGGGCGACGAAGCCCTGGACCGTAACCCGCAGGAGCCGTGGCGGCAGTTCGTCAACCTCATGGTCGCCTCGCTCCCTCAGGAGCCAGGCACCGGCCAGGCCGGGGATGCCGCAGGAGGGACCGGCCGTTACCGGCGCCACGCCGAACTCCTCGGCGACCTCGACCTGCTGCTCCGCTCGCTCGACCTGATCGACGCCGGGCATATCGCCTCCGGAGTCGTTGCGCCCGCCTACCGCATCATCCAGACCTTCGGCTTCCACCTCGGCAGGCTCGACATCAGGCAGAACAGCCGCTTCCACGACCTCGCCCTGTCGCAGCTCATGACCGCGGCCGGTCTCGACGGCGAGGCTTTCCTCAGGTGGGACGAGCCCGAACGACTTGAATTCCTGAACCGCGAACTGCTTTCGCCCCGCCCCTTCACGCACCCCGACATGCATGCCGGCCCGGAAGCCGAAGCCGTGCTCTCCTGCTACCGGGTGCTCTTCGATCATGTCCGCGAGTATGGCTCCGAAGGCATCGGGGCCCTGATCGTCAGCATGACCCGCAGCGTCTCGGACCTGCTGGTCGTCTACCTCCTGGCCAGGGAGGTCGGCCTGATGGCGCCCTGCGCGGAGGGCGACGCCTGCATCCTGCCGGTAGTGCCGCTCTTCGAGACCATCGACGACCTCGGCAACAGCCCTGAGATCATCCGCCAGTTCCTCGCCCATCCCGTCACCGCACGGAGCCTCTCCTGCCAGCAGGAACTGGCCGGCAGGAAGCGCCTTGCCCAGCAGGTGATGGTCGGCTACAGCGACAGCAACAAGGACGGCGGCATCGTCGCCAGCCTCTGGAACCTCTACCGGGCCGAAGAGCGGATGATGGCTGCCGGCCGGGAGCACGGTGTCGAGATCCTGTTCTTCCACGGCCGGGGAGGAAGCATCAGCCGCGGAGCCGGGCCGACCCACCGGTTCATCCAGGCCCAGCCCCACGGGGCGCTCGATGCCGGCCTCAGGGTCACCGAACAGGGGGAGACCATCGCCCAGAAATACGCCAACCGGATCAGTGCGGCCTACAACCTCGAGCTCTTCCTTGCGGGCGCGGCCGAAGCCAGGCTTTCGCACAGCCACCAGGCTCGCCAACCGCACCCCATGGAAGAGAGCATGGACTTCCTCGCGGAACGGAGCAACCAGGCATACCGCAAGCTGATCGAAAATCCGGGGCTGATCGAATTCTTCCGCCAGGCGACCCCGATCGACATCATCGAATCGAGCCGGATCGGCTCGCGTCCGTCAAGGCGGACCGGCAGTTCGAGCCTCGACGACCTCAGGGCCATCCCCTGGGTGTTCAGCTGGAACCAGGCGAGGTTCTCGCTCTCCGGATGGTACGGCGCCGGCACGGCGCTCGAGGCACTACGGACGGAACGCCCCGACCACTTCGAGGCGGCAAGGAAAGATGACTTCTCCTGGGCCCCTTTCAACTATGTCGTCAGCAATATCGCCACCAGCATCGCGGTCGTCGACCCCTGGATCATGGAGCGCTACGCCATGCTGGTCGGGAACGCCGGGGTCAGGGATGAGTTGCTCGGCATGATTACCGCCGAATACCTGCGGACGAGGCGCCTGCTCGAAATCATCTACGGCGGGCCGCTCGAGGAGAAGTTGTTCAACGTCTGCCGATTCATCGCGATGCGGCAGAAAGGGCTTACCATGCTGCACCATCTGCAGATCGACCTGCTCAAACGATGGAGGGAGCTCAAGGCGGAAGGAAACTCTGCGGAGGCCGACATGCTCCTGCCCGAGCTGCTGCTCACGGTCAACGCCATCTCCGGAGGCCTCCGTTCGACCGGTTGAACGCCGCCTGAGGGGAATCTGCAGTTTTTTGAGTATCGTTGTAGAGTACTTGTTGCCAGATAGCTGTTCCGAGTGGTCAACCCCCAACCACCACCCCCATGCTCACCACCCTGTGCGCAGCCTCGCTCGTAGGCATCGACGCCCTCAAGGTCGAGATCGAAACCAACGTGGCTGGCGGCCTGCCCGCCTTCACGGTCGTCGGCCTGCCCGACAGCGCCGTCAAGGAGAGCCGGGAGCGCATCCTGACGGCCATCCGCAACTCCGGCTTCGAACTCCCGTCGAAAAAGATCACGGTCAACCTCGCACCTGCGGACGTGCGCAAGGAGGGTACGGCGTTCGACCTCGGCATCGCCATCGGGCTCCTCGGCTCCCTTTCCGAGATCCACGGCAGCCTCGAAGGGACCATCGTGATGGGGGAACTGGCCCTCGACGGCTCGGTCAGGAGGATCAACGGCGCCCTGCCGGTAGCCGTCATGGCCGCAAAGGAGGGCATCCACCGCATTATCATCCCGGCGGTGAATGCACCCGAAGCCGCCGTGGCCGTATCGGCATCGGCTGCCGACATCAGCGTCTACGGCGTCGAGACGCTCAACGAAGCCGTCGCGCTGATCAACGGGGCAGCGGATGCCCTGCCCATGAGCATCGACATTGCGGAACTCTTCTCCGATGAACCCGAATACCCGGTCGACTTCGCCGAAATCAAGGGACAGCACGCAGCCAAGCAGGCCCTCGAAATCGCCGCCGCAGGAGCCCACAACATCCTGATGATCGGCCCGCCCGGCAGCGGCAAGACGCTCCTGGCCAAGGCGCTCCCCGGCATCCTGCCGCCCCTCGGCTTCGAGGAGTCGCTGGAGACCACCAAGATCTACTCGGTAGCCAACCTGCTGGAACGCGACCGGCCGCTCATGATTACCAGGCCGTTCCGCAGCCCGCACCACACCTCCAGCAATATCGCTCTCATCGGCGGGGGCGCCCAGGCCCGACCGGGCGAAGTGAGCCTCGCGCACAACGGCGTACTCTTCCTCGACGAACTGCCGGAGTTCACCCGCAGCGCCCTCGAAGTACTCCGCCAGCCGCTGGAGGACCGGGAGGTCAACATATCAAGGGCCGCGCTCTCCACGCGATACCCGGCGGGGTTCATGCTCGTGGCCGCCATGAACCCGAGCCCTGCGGGAGCACTGAAGGACAACGAAGGGCGCCCGACCGCCTCGCCCGAGCAGATCCGGCGCTACCTCTCGAAGATCTCCGGACCCCTGCTCGACCGCATCGACATCCACATCGACGTCCCCAAGGTGGAGAACATCGACCTCTTCTCGTCATCCACTGCCGAATGTTCCCGAGACATCCGCGCCAGGGTCATCGCCGCCCGCAAGATCCAGCAGGAGCGGTTCGCCGGACTCGACACCCCGAGGATCTTCACCAACTCGCAGATGAACTCCAAGCTCATCCGCCGCTTCTGCCAGCTCGATCGCCAGAGCTCGGACAAGCTGATGGAGGCGATGAACCGCCTGAACCTCTCGGCCCGGGCCCACGACCGCATCCTCAAGGTCAGCCGCACCATCGCCGACCTCGAAGGGGCTGAGAACATTGAAATGAAACACCTCGTCCTGGGCATCCAGTACCGCAACCTCGACCGCGAGTTCTGGAACTTCTGACCCTGGAACGCCGGGCGCCGGAAAAAATTGGTGAAATCGGGAGGGTTTTGTGCTGCCAGTCAGGAACATCCCCTATCCCCTCCCTGTCAGAGGGAGATACTACCGGAGGAATCGAATTTGAGTTTGGATTCGGGGATGTCGCTCCCGGTCAGGCGCCTGATCGCTTCCAGCGCCTGGCCTGACGGGTCGATCACCGGTCCGCCCTTCCCCTGCTGCATGACGGAGATAATCTTGCCTCCGATGAAATCGCCATTTTTCGAGACCTGTATCCGCAGGATGGGGGCGATGCCGTTGGGCCCCTTGAGGTTGAACTGGCCGTAGGTGCAGAAGTTGCCCATCGAGTAGGCGATGAATTTGCCTTTGTAGAGGTCGATGGCCCTGGCTACATGGGGGCCATGCCCGAGGACGACGTCGGCCCCCGCATCGATGGCCAGCCTCGCGAACCGGTAGGCGTTACCCCGGTTCTCCCCGTAGAACATCTCGCCCTGCCTCGTGACATGGGTGTGCCCGGCACCCTCCGCACCGCCGTGGAAGGAGACGATGAGGATGTCGCACTGCCGGCGCAATCCGGACACGACCCTCCGGACCAGTTCATCGTCGTTGAGGTTCAGGCAGCCCGTCACCGGGGCAAAGGTGGTAAAGCCGACCCTGATCCCTTTCCTGACGATTATGGTCGTCGGGCAGGATTCCTGGCCCGCAAAGGCGATCCGCCGTTCTGCAAGGAGCCGGGAAGTATTGTCCTTTCCGCGGATCCCGAAATCGTTGATGTGGTTGTTGGCCACCGAGAGGAGGTCGAATCCTGCCTCCGCGAGGTATCCGGCGACCTGTTCCGGTTGCCGGAAGGCGAAACACTTCGAAGGGTCGGCGCACCTCTTGACCGCGTCGCCATCGTTCAGGATCGGGCCCTCGAGGTTCCCGAAGGTCACGTCGCCCTGCCCCAGCTCTCCGGCGACAGGTTCCAGCAACGAAGAGCCGCGGGGTGGCAGGCCGTCCTGGGAGGGGTAAGCTGATCCCATCATGATATCGCCGACCGCGACGATGGTCAGGCCATCCTGTTCGGGTTGCCCGGCAAGGGACTTGACGGGGACGCTTGCATCGATGACGCAGGCCGCCAGCAGCAAGGCGAGGAACAGGGTACGGAAACATCGGGAAAAACAGGGAGACCTGAGCATACGGCAAATAATTTGAAACATTACTGATGGGCAGCTCAAAAAACCTGTTCCGCGATCGGTTCACTCACGACACACGTGGTAAAGGTACCCTGAACCGGGCATGACCGGCCGATCATTTCACGACCACTTCGACGGGATCGATGGCAAGGACCTGCGGCCTGTCCTGACGGAGCAGGAAACGGGTCGTCGCCGTACCGGGAAGCGAACGTCCGAGGGGAACCGACTCCCGGAACCATGTTTCGGCCAGCCTGGCGCCAAGGGCGGAAACGGATGCATTGCCGTCGGAAAGGTATTCCACCAGGCTCTTCGGGGCCGGAAGGTACACGATGCCGGGCTTTTTCGAGGAGTCCATGCGGGCCAGCTGCTGTGCGGCCCTGACGGCGGCGTCAAATCCTCCGATCTGGTCGACGAGGCCCGCCTCCAGCGCGCGCTTCCCGGTCCAGACCCGGCCGCCGGCCACGGCGTCGATCCGGTCGAACGACATCTTCCTGCGGGCAGCCACCTTGCCGACGAAGTCCCGGTAGATCCCGCCGGAGGTTTCGTCGAACTTCCTGAATGCCGCCTCGTCGAAAGGCTTGAACGGGGTATAAGCGTCAGCGAACCGGCCGCGGGTGAGCGCCTCGCGGTTCAGGCCGCTCTTCTTCAGGAGGCCCGACAGGTCGGGTTTGAGCGAGAAAACACCGATCGAACCGGTGACGGTCATGGGCTCGCAGAGGATGCGGTCCGCCCCGAGGGCCACCATGTATCCGCCAGAGGCGGCAACGCCCGACATCGAGGCCACGATCGGCTTCTGCCTGCGGGTAGCGTCGAGCATCTCGAGCATGTTCGAGGCAGCAACCGCTTCGCCTCCGGGGCTGTCGATCCTCAGCACGATCGCCTTGACGTCGCGATCGTCGAGGGCCGCCTGCAGGGCATGCTTCAGCGTGGCCTCGTCGATCCCCTCCCCTTCGGCCATGCCCGCGATTCCACCGGAGCTGATCGGCCCCGTGACGTTGATCACCGCCACGTGTCCGCCCTTGCCGGAAGAGTTCATGCCGCCGGTGGCCTGGAGGTAGTCGCGCGCGCCGACGAACAGTTCGGCAGCCTTCGCGCCGTACCGCTTCTCGTACTCCTTCTCAAGTTTCCATGGGCTGGTGACCCGGTCGATAAGCTTCCAGGCAAGCGCTTTTTCGGGAGTGAGCACCGCCACCGAGTCGATGATGCCGGCAAAGGCAGCCCTTCCGATGCCGCGCCGGGCCGAGACGTAGCCGAGGTAGTCGTCCCAGGATGCGTCGAGCAGGCCCGAAAGCTCTTCACGGGACTCGGGGGTCGAGGAGCTCCTGGTGAATGGTTCGATGGCGCTCTTGTACTTTTTCCACTGCGAAGCCTGGAACCCGATGCCGATCCTGCCGAGAGGTTCGGCGAAAAAGAAGGTTTCGGCCTTGAGGCCGTCGAGCAACAGCCAGGAGCCCTGCTGCACGACCACCGAGTCGCAGGCGACGGCTAGCAGGTAGTCCTTGTCTTCGGGCGAACGGAGCAAAGCGGTCACCCGCTTTCCGGAACCGCGCAAAGCCTCGATGGAACGACGGAGCTGCCCGATCTTTGCCGCCGGGGCCGAGACGCCGTCGATCTCGAGGAGAACCGAGCGGACCCGGGCGTCGGTCCGTGCCCTGTCCATCACGGTCATCAGTTCCTGGAGCGAAATTTCCTGCCGCTCCCTGGCCAACGGGAACGGGATCTGGTCGGAGGGGCGCTCGTCGATGCTGCCGCCGACGGGCAACCGCAGGACGAAGCTGTCGGGAAGGCGGCGGCCCCACGACACCATCGCCCAGGCGATAACCAGGATGACAAGCGGTATGGCAAGGAGGGTGAGGCATCCCTTCAGGAAGCAACCCCGCCTTTTTTTCTGGACAGTCATAATCTCGGATCGAAGTAAAGGTTCATTGGTAGAGCAGGCAGCTGACACGGTGTCCGGGGTTCCCGTCGAGTCCCTTCAGCTCCGGCTCGCGTTCGCGGCACCCGGCGGTCGCAAAGGGGCAGCGCGGATGGAAGCTGCACCCCTTCGGAATGGCGAGCGGCCCCGGGAGGTCCCCCTTGAGCACGATGCGCTCCCGCTTCCCGCCGAGTTCAGGAATGGGAATGGCCGAGAGCAGCGCCTGGGTATAGGGGTGCTTCGGGTTCGCGTAGAGCGAATCCCCGTCAGCGATCTCGACGATCTTGCCGAGGTACATCACGGCCACCCGGTCGGAAATGTACTCGACCACCGAGAGGTCGTGGGCGATGAAGAGGTAGGTCAGGCCGAACTCCCGCTGCAGGTCCTTGAGCAGGTTGATGATCTGCGACTGGATCGATACGTCGAGCGCCGAGACCGGTTCGTCGCAGATGATGAACGAAGGGTCGACGGCCAGGGCCCGGGCAATGCCGACGCGTTGCCGCTGCCCTCCCGAAAATTCGTGCGGGTAACGGTTCGCGTACTCCCGGTTGAGACCCACCGTATCGAGCAGCTCACGGACCTTTTTGGTCGTCGCCTCGCCTCCTTTCGTGATACCGTGCACCCGGAGTGCCTCGCCGATCGTCTGGCCGACGGTCAGGCGCGGGTTGAGCGACCCGAACGGATCCTGGAAGATCATCTGGATCTCCTTGCGCAACGGCCTGAAGCTCCTGTTGTCGAGGGCCGTGATGTCGCGCCCGCGGAACATGACCCTGCCCCCCTTCGACGGGGGGACCAGCCTGACAATGGCCCTGCCGAGGGTGGTTTTGCCGCACCCCGACTCGCCGACCAGGCCGAGGGTCTCGCCCTTCATGACCTCGAAGGAGACGCCGTTGACCGCCCGTGCCACCGCTCCGGCACCGAACAGGCCCGCCTTGCGGACCGGGAAATGGACGTTCAGGTCCCTGACCGAAAGGATCTCTTCATGCGCCGGCGGCGACATCAGGTTGTTTGTCATATCTGCTGCTTTTGCTATACTATGCTCTACTAATATAAAAGCTTAATCCGCCAAACAAAGGCGCCCGCAGCCGAACCGGGAGAGGACCGCACTATTTTGAGCACCCGCATCCAACACAAGGGCACGCTGTACGTCGTGGCCACACCCCTCGGCAACCTCGACGACATGACCTTCCGGGCCGTCACCACCCTCCGCGAGGCCGGGGCGATCGCCTGCGAAGACACCCGCCGCACCTCGATCCTGCTGAAACACTTCGGCATCCAGGGGAAAAAACTGGTCAGCTACCACAGTTTCAACGAAGCTCGCGCGGTCCAGCAGGTCACGGCGCTCCTGGAAGAGGGCACCGACGTTGCCATGGTCACCGACGCCGGCACGCCGGGCATCAGCGACCCCGGTTACAGTATGTCGAACGCCCTCCATGCAGAGGGATTCAGCGTCATACCGATACCGGGAGCGAGCGCACTGACGGCAGCCCTGTCCGTCTGCCCCCTGCCGGTCAGCAGTTTCTTCTTCGCGGGATTCCTGCCCCACAAGAAGGGAAGGAAAACCCGGATGGAGTACCTGGCTGCCCTCGGCAGCACGGTCGTGCTCTACGAATCGCCGCACAGGATCCTGAAGCTCCTTGAAGAGGTCAAGAACAACTTTCCCGATGCCGGGCTGTTCGTTGCCCGTGAAATCAGCAAGATCCACGAAGAGTACGTCAGCGGCACCCCTGACTCCCTCATCGCACACTTCTCGACCGGCCAGATCCGCGGGGAGTTCGTCGTCGTGGTCCATCCGGGCGGCAAACGTCCAAAACAGCAGCAGGAACATGCAGATCATCACTGACCCTGCCGAAATGCAGGCGATCGCCGAAAACCTCCGGCTCCAGCGACAGCTCATCGGCGTCGTCATGACCATGGGCGCCCTGCACGACGGGCATCTCAGCTTGGTGCGGATCGCCCGGAAGAGGGCCGGCATCGTGATCATGACCATCTTCGTCAATCCACTCCAGTTCGGACCGGGCGAGGATTTCGAGCGATATCCGCGCCCCTTCGAACAGGATGCTGCACTGGCACGGTCGGCCGGCGTGGATTACCTCTTCGCCCCGGAGCCAGACCTGATGTACCCCGGGGAATTCAGGTGCACGGTCGATCCCGGCCCGATGGCTGAACGGTTCGAAGGCAGCGCCCGGCCTGGCCACTTCAAGGGCGTCGCCACCGTCGTCCTGAAGCTTTTCAACATCACGAAAGCCCATCTCGCCGTGTTCGGCGAGAAGGATGCCCAGCAACTCGCCATCATCAGGAGAATGGCGGCCGACCTGAACATTGGCACGAAGATCGAAGCCGCCCCGATCGCACGCGAAACCGACGGCCTGGCCACCAGTTCCAGGAACATCTACCTCTCGTCCCAAGAGCGGGAGCATGCAACCGCGCTGTTCCGCGCGATACGCCACGCCGAAACGGAGACAGGACGGGGACGAAGGGACCTTTCCGCCATTGCGAAGGAGGGGCTGGCCATCGTGTCGTCGGTCCCCGGGTCGAGCCCGGACTACCTCTGCTTCGTCGATGACGACACCTTCGATCCGGCAGACCAGGCCGCACCCGGTAAAGCCTACCGCCTCGTCATGGCCGTCCGCATCGGCAGGACCCGCCTGATCGACAACTGGAGGTTCGTGTGCGAGGGGGAATCCGGGACTCGTAACACGTGACGTGATATATTGACATTATTGTCCCTGCTGTCCCTGTCGTCCTTTGAGTCCTTTTCTTTCATCAACACGCGTCACGAAAATTTCATTATATTAATAGACTTGTAAAAATTGACAACGGCACGACCATAACCGGAACGCACCTCTTGAGCACGGGCGAGGAGTGCAGCAGCCCGGAAGATCCACCGGAAAGGTTTTTCATCACTAACCTCAACTGATCTCAATGTTTATCAAAAAAGAAATCGATCTTGGACACGGCAAGACCATCACGATCGAGACAGGAAAAATGGCCAAGCAGGCCGACGGCGCGGTTGTCGTCCGCCTCAACGACACCATGGTGATCGCCACGGTGGTCTCGAGCAAGACCCCTCCGAACCCGAACCAGGACTTCTTTCCGCTGCAGGTCGAATACCGTGAAAAGTACTCCGCCGCCGGCAAGTTCCCGGGCGGTTTCTTCAAGCGCGAAGGCCGTCCTTCCGAAAAGGAGATCCTCTCGGCAAGGCTGATCGACCGCGCCCTGCGCCCGCTCTTCCCTGACGGCTACTACCAGGAGACCCAGGTCATCATTTCGGTCATCTCCTCCGATACGATCAACGACTCCGACGTGCTCGGCGGCGTCGCCGCTTCGGCCGCCATCATGGTGTCCGACATCCCGTTCGCCAACCCGATGTCTGAAGTCCGCGTCGGCCGCATCAACGGCGAGTTCCTCATCAACCCCGACACCAACGAGCTGTCGCAGAGCGACCTCGATATCTGCATCGGCGGTACCGAGGAGACCATCTGCATGCTCGAGGGCGAAATGAAGGAGATTTCCGAAGCCGAGATGCTCGACGCCATCCGGTTTGGGCACAATGCCATCAAGAAGATCTGCCGCGTGCAGCGCGAACTGGCCCTCGAAGTCGCCAAGCCGAAACGCGCCTTCACCCCGACGGAAGCCCCGGCCGAACTGGTCGCCTTTATCGAAGAGGCGTGCGCCGCCCGATTGAAGGAACTGGCCTACACGGCACTTGCCAAGGAGGAGCGTGCCGACCGCACCAAGGCTGTCTACAAGGAGACCATCAAGAAGGCCATCGCGCACTTCTCCGGCATCATCGGCCCCGACCAGATCGAAGCCGACCCGCTGAGCGCGCTCTGCCTGAGCGAGCACATGATCGACGAGTGCATCCACTCGGTCGAGAAGAAGGTGATGCGCCACATGATCCTCGACGACAGCAAACGCCTCGACGGCCGTACCCTCTCGCAGGTCAGGCCGATCAGCATCGAGCTCGGCCTCATACCGAGGGCCCACGGCTCGGCGCTCTTCACCCGCGGCGAGACCCAGGCGCTGGTCACCCTGACCCTCGGCACCAAGAAGGATGCCCAGTCGGTCGACACGCTGACCGACGACAAGGACAAGCGCTTCATGCTGCACTACAACTTCCCGCCTTTCTCGGTCGGCGAGACCGGCAGGATCGGCGGCACGGGCCGTCGCGAGATCGGCCACGGCAACCTCGCCGAGCGCTCCATCAGGATGGTCATGCCTCCCGAGCAGGATTTCCCGTACACCGTCCGCATCGTCTCGGACATCCTCGAGTCGAACGGCTCGTCGTCGATGGCTTCGGTCTGTGGCGGCACCCTTGCAGCCATGGACGGCGGCGTCCCGCTGCAGAAGCCGGTCTCCGGCATCGCCATGGGCCTGATCAAGGAGGGTGACCGCTACGCCGTGCTCTCCGACATCCTCGGCAACGAGGACCACCTCGGTGACATGGACTTCAAGGTCTCGGGCACCAGGGACGGCATCACCGCCTGCCAGATGGACATCAAGATCGACGGCCTCGACTACCACATCCTCGAAACAGCCCTCGAGCAGGCACGCGAAGGCCGCATGCACATCCTCGACGTCATGGCCGAGGCGATCGACGTGCCTCGCGAGGATATCGGCAAGTACGCGCCGCGCCTCACCTCGATCCAGATCCCGGTGGACGCCATCGGCCTGGTTATCGGCAAGGGCGGCGAAACCATCCGTAGCATCACCGAGGAGACCGGCGCCGAAATCAACATCGAGGACGACGGCACGGTGACCATCGCCTGCAACAGCCCCGAGGGGACCAAGGCAGCCGTGGAAACCATCAAGACCCTCATCGCCAAGCCCGAAGTCGGCACCATCTACATGGGCAAGGTGCGCGACATCCGCGACGAGCTCGGCGCCTTCGTCGAATTCCTGCCGAAGACCGACGGCCTGGTGCACATCTCGGAAATCTCCCGCGAGCGCATCGCCAAGGTCAGCGACGTACTGAAGGTCGGCGACCGGGTGAAGGTGAAGCTGATCGAAGTGCGCAAAGACCCCCGCACCGGCAAGACCAAGTTCGCCCTCTCCATCCGGGCCCTCCTCGAGGCGGATGCAGCAGGCGCGCAGAACGACGCCACCCCGGCCAGGCAGGGTTGAGCAAACCTGATTGACAAGCAAGGCAGTGCAGGCGCCGCGACGAGGCCTGCACTGCCTTTTTTTTGCGACATTCACCCCTGCGGAGTATCTTCCGGCACTTTTGGGGAACCCCATACCGAAACCGACCACCGAACCATGAGGTACGAATTTTCACCTATCGAGAAGAAATGGCAGGCCCGCTGGGCTGGCCAGAAGACCTTCGCCACAGGCACCGACCCTGACAAACCGAAATACTACGTGCTCGACATGTTTCCCTACCCGAGCGGTTCGGGCCTGCATGTCGGCCACCTCGAAGGCTACACCGCCACCGACATCATCGCCCGCTACAAGCGCAGCCGTGGCTTCAACGTGCTGCACCCGATGGGCTGGGACGCCTTCGGGCTGCCGGCCGAGCAGTTCGCCATCAAGACCGGTACCCATCCCAGGCTCACCACCGAGAAGAACGTCGCCAGCTTCCGCGAGACCCTGAAGAGCATGGGCTTTTCCTACGACTGGGAACGGGAGGTCAACACCACCGACCCGGGCTACTTCAAGTGGACGCAGTGGATATTCCTGAAACTTTACGAGATGGGCCTCGCCTACGTCTCGGAGGTCGACGTCAACTGGTGCGAGGAGCTCAAGGTCGTGCTGGCCAACGAAGAGGTCGATGAAAAGCTGGCCGACGGCTACACGGTCGTCAGGAGGCCGCTCAGGCAGTGGGTGCTGAAGATCACCGCTTACGCCGAGCGGCTGATCGAGGAGCTTGACGGGCTCGACTGGCCTGAGAACGTCAAGCAGATGCAGCGCAACTGGATCGGCCGTTCCGAGGGGGTCGAAATCGACTTCGAGCTACGCTGCCACCGCACGAACCTGAAGGTCTACACAACCCGGCCCGACACCCTGTTCGGCGCAACCTACCTGGTGATCTCGCCCGAACACCCCATGGCCGAAAAGCTGGCCGTCGCACAGCAGCTCAACGAGGTCAAGGCCTACATCGAACAGGCGAAATTAAAGACCGAGCTCGAGCGTACCGGCCTGCAGAAGGACAAGACCGGAGTCTTCACCGGATCCTTCGCCATCAACCCGGCCAACGGCGAAGCCCTGCCGGTCTGGATCTCCGACTTTGTGCTGACCAGCTACGGCACCGGCGCCATCATGTCCGTGCCGGCGCACGACAGCCGCGACTGGGAGTTCGCCAGGAAGTTCGGCCTGCCGATCCGCGAGGTCGTCAAGAGCCCGCACGACGTGCAGGAGGCGGTCTTCGAAGGCAAGGAGAGTGTCAGCGTCAATTCGTCGAACGACGAGGTCAGTATCGACGGCCTCCCGTTCGAAACAGCCTTCGACCGCATGGCGAGCTGGCTCGAATCGAAGGGCCGCGGCAAACGCAAGGTCAACTACAAGCTCAGGGACTGGGTCTTCAGCCGCCAGCGCTACTGGGGAGAGCCGATTCCGATCAGGCACTACGATGACGGTACGATGCGCCCGGAACCCTCGCTGCCGCTGACCCTTCCGGAGGTGGAAGCCTACCAGCCGACCTCGACCGGCGAATCCCCGCTGGCTAACATCGGGGAGTGGCTCTACGGCTCGGACGAATACGGGAAGTTCCGCCGTGAGACCAACACCATGCCGCAGTGGGCGGGAAGCTGCTGGTACTACCTGCGATTCATCGACCCCGACAACTCCGAAAAGCTCATCGACCCTTCGAAGGAAGGCTACTGGATGAACGTCGACCTCTACATCGGTGGCGCCGAGCACGCCGTGCTGCACCTGCTCTATTCGAGGTTCTGGCACAAGGTGCTCTACGACCTCGGTGTGGTGAGCACGAAGGAGCCGTTCCAGCGCCTCTTCAACCAGGGCATGATCCTCGGTGAGGACAATGAGAAGATGTCCAAATCGCGCGGCAACGTCATCCCTGCCGACCATGTCCTGAACGCCTACGGCGCTGACGCCGTCAGGCTCTACGAGATGTTCCTCGGGCCGCTCGAGCAGGTCAAGCCATGGAACACCAACGGCATCGAGGGTATCAGCCGCTTCCTCGGCAAGGTCTGGAGGCTGGTCTGGGCCGAAAATGAAACCTCGACGAGGGTCACCGGCGACAAACCGGCCGAAGCGGTGCTGAAGCGGATGCACAAGGCCATCAGGAAGATCGGTGAGGATACCGACCTGCTCAAGTTCAACACCGCCATCTCCGAAATGATGGTGCTGGTCAACGAGCTGCATAAGGCAGGCTGTTACAGCCGCGAGGCCGTCGAAACGGTACTGCTCCTGCTCTCGCCATACGCGCCGCACATCACCGAAGAGCTGTGGGAGGCCATCGGCCACGGCACCTCGATCAGCGGAGCCGCCTGGCCGGTGTTCGACCAGGCCCTTGCCAGGGACGACGTGGCGACCATTGCCGTCCAGGTCAACGGCAAGCTCCGCGGAACCTTCGACGCCCCGGTGCAAAGCACCAAGGAGGAACTGCTGAGGGAAGCAAAGCAGATCGAAAGCGTCATGAAATTCCTTGAAGGCCAGGCGATCGTCAAGGAGATCGTGGTGCCGGGCAAGCTCGTCAATTTCGCCGTCAAGCCCCTCTGAGAGGGGCCTGTGGCCCTCCTGCAGCCAATATGACCCAACTATTGGTATCCTGATTTTTTTTCGTAAATTGGATGTTAACGATCCTGAACGCCTCTTCAGCCAGGCCCTGTCTTTTATACCACAGGCTGAAACCATTCGTCCGATAGCAATAATCTCCCTTTCAAAGGGTGGTTATCTTTTTTATTAAAATAAAACCATTTAATCAAATGGCTACTGAATCGATCAGCTCGGTACTGTCCGAACGGAGGAAATTCCCGGCGCCCCAAGATTTCGCATCCAAGGCTTACGTGTCGAGCATGGAGCAGTATGAGCAACTCTATGCGGAAGCTGCCACAGACCCCGACAAGTACTGGGGCGGCATTGCCGAACAATTCCACTGGTTCAAGAAATGGGACACGGTCCTGGACTGGAACCCTCCGTATGCCAAATGGTTTGACGGTGGAAAGACCAATATTTCTTATAACGCACTCGACGTCCATGTCAACAGCTGGAGGAAGAACAAGGCGGCCATCATCTGGGAAGGCGAAGAGGGCGATGAGCGCATCCTCACCTACGGCGAACTGCACCGCCAGGTCTCCAAGTTCGCCAACGTCCTGAAGCTTGCCGGAGTGAAGTCGGGCGACTGTGTGGCCATCTACATGGGCATGGTTCCCGAACTGGTCATCGCCGTGCTCGCCTGCGCCAGGGTCGGCGCCGTCCACAACGTGATCTTCGCAGGCTTCGCAGCCCACGCCATCACCGAGAGGGTGAACGACTCGCACGCAAAGCTCGTCATCTGCGCCGACGGCACCAGGCGCCGCGGCGGCAGCATCAACCTGAAGAACATCGTCGATGAGGCGATCGTCAACACCCCTTCCGTCAGGAGCGTCATCGTCCTGAAGGTTACGGGCGAGACTGTCCACATGCACGACGGCATGGACCACTGGTGGCACGACCTCATGGGGCTCGCCGTGGATGAGTGCGAACCGGCTCAGGTCGATGCCGAGCATCCGCTCTTCCTGCTCTACACCAGCGGTTCGACCGGCAAGCCGAAGGGCATCCTGCACACCACCGCCGGCTACATGGTCCACGCAGCCAGCTCGTTCAAGTACGTGTTCGACATCAAGGACGAGGACATCTACTTCTGCACCGCCGACGTGGGATGGATCACCGGCCACACCTACATGATCTATGGCCCGCTGCTCAACGGCACCACCGTCTTCATGTACGAAGGCGCCCCGAACTACCCGCAGTGGGACCGTTTCTGGGATATCATCAACCGCCACAAGGTCACCATCCTCTACACCGCGCCGACGGCCATCAGGGCCTTCATCCGCGCTGGCAACGAGTGGGTCACCAAGCATGACCTCCGCTCGCTGAGGCTGCTCGGCACGGTCGGCGAGCCGATCAACCCCGAGGCCTGGATGTGGTACCACAAGTACGTGGGTCAGGAGAAGTGTCCGATCGTCGACACCTGGTGGCAGACCGAAACCGGCGGCATCATGGTCTCCCCGCTTCCCGGCGCCACCCCGACCAAGCCCGGTACCGCCACCCGCCCGCTCCCGGGCATCATGGTGGACGTCGTTCGCAAGGACGGCAGCCCGTGCGACGCCAACGAAGGCGGCTACCTCGTCATCAAGCAGCCCTGGCCATCCATGCTCAGGACCATCTACGGCGACGACGAGCGCTACAAGACGGCCTACTGGTCTGAGTTCCCGGGCATGTACTTCACCGGTGACGGCGCCAGGAAGGACGATGACGGCTATATCTGGATCATGGGCCGCGTTGACGACGTGGTCAACGTCTCGGGCCACCGCCTCGGCACCAGCGAAGTCGAAAGCGCCCTGGTTTCCCACGAGTCCGTCGCAGAAGCTGCGGTCGTCAGCCGTCCCGACGATCTCAAGGGCAACGCGCTGGTCGCGTTCGTCACGCTCAAGGACGGCTACGAAGGTGACGCAAAGCTCCGCGACTCGCTGAGCAAACACGTCGCCAAGGAGATCGGCGCTATCGCCAAGCCGGATGAGATCCGCTGGGCCAAAGGCCTACCGAAGACCAGGAGCGGCAAGATCATGCGGCGCCTCCTTCGCGAGCTCGCCACGTCCAACGAGATCAAGGGCGACGTCTCGACACTCGAAGACCTCGGCGTTATCGAAAACCTCCGCGAGCACGAAGACGAGGGCTGAGCCACTCGCCTGAAGGACAGCAAAAAAAAGCGGGAGCGGCCTGGTGCCTCTCCCGCTTTTTCATTTTCCGGCACCTGAATTCCGCATCAAAAACGTCGTAAAAGGTAGCAGGCCAAGACTAAACCAAAACCGACCGTTACCATGAAACCGACATCCAAATCCTGGGCGACCCCGCTCATCATCGCGACCTTCACCATCTCAGGCATCACCGGCATCCTGATCTTCTTCCACATGGAGGGCGGCCTGGTCAAACCGGTCCATGAGTTGCTGAGCTGGGCGCTCGTGGCTGGTGCGGCACTGCACACCGCGGCGCACTGGAAAAGCTTCACCGCCTACTTCAAGAAGAGGTCTTCGATCGCCACCATCTCCATCGGGGCGATCGTCGCCCTGGCCTCGTTCATGGCGCCAGTCAAGGGCGGACACGGCAACCCCTTCATGAAGGCCGGCAAAGCCATGTCGACGGCCTCCGTCGAAACGGTCGCGCCGATTGCACGCCTGACACCGGCACAAGCCGTCAAGAAACTAGAACAGAAAGGCATCAACGTCGCAAACGCCTCCCAAAGCATCCAGGCCATCGCCTCCGACAACCGGACAAAGGATGCCCGGGTACTTGATGCGCTGTTTGAGTGATAAGGACGTGACGCGTCACCGATTCAGCTGCAAAATCGTGAAATTCAGGTACGTTGCGAAGCTGACCCAGCAGAGGTAGGGGACGAGGAGCAGGGCCGCGGATTTCGAAACCTTCGCAAACGCCACGATGGTGGCCACGATGCAGCTCAAGAGCAGCAGGATATCGACGAAGCCGGCGAGGGGCGACCTCAAACCAAAAAACGAAGCGGACCACCCGAGGTTCAGGAGCAGTTGGATGCCGAAAAACGCCACGCCGACCCTGACCTCCCGGCGCTGCATCCCCTCACCGAGCACCTGGGAGAGCGAGATGCCCATGAGCACGAACAGCACGGTCCAGACTGGCGGGAAAAGCCAGTCCGCCGGATTCCAGGACGGTTTGTGCAGCGTCGTGTAGTACCATGACCCCGGTTCGGGGGTGAACAGGCTTCCGGCGAAGGCGAAAAGCATGCAGATGCCGATGCAGGACAGCGCGGTGATGAGTTTGCTGTTCATATAATCAAGGGGTTTACGCCGCCACCCGATCTGGTCCACGGCTGTTTCGTTGGCTCATACTTTTGATAACGCCAGAATCTACTGATAATTCCCGTCGCGTTGCCCTCGAAGTCAATTATACCGGAGTGCAGGGGTGCGTGCGTATCTGCGGGGCAATTGATATATTCCCTGCGAATCCGTCAACCATCCAGCCCGCACGACATGAACAAGGAACTCGAAACCGCCGTCAAGGCCGCCAGGGCGGCCGGGGCCATCACCATCTCCCGCTTCGGCGAGCTCTCGAGGCCGGAGATCGTGGCCAAGGAGTACAAGGACTTCGTCACGGAGGTGGACCGGCAGTGTGAAGCGACCATCACCTCGATCATCATCAGTGAGTTCCCGGACGACAGCCTGCTTTGCGAAGAGGGCACCCTCAACGACGGCACATCGGGGCGCACCTGGATCGTCGATCCCCTCGACGGAACGCTGAATTTCATCCACTCCTTCCCGGTCTTCTCCATAAGCATCGCCCTGCGTGGCACCGCTGGCGACCTGCTCGCCGGCGTAGTCTACCAGCCGGTGCTCGATGAGCTGTTCACGGCGGTGAGTGGGTGCGGGGCGTTGCTGAATGGCGAAAGGATACGGGTCTCGGACAGGGACTCGAAAGAGATCTTCATGTTCGCGACCGGACTTCCCTTCAAGGAGTACCATTACCTCGATGCCTACGTGGCCATGATGCGCGAAGTGATCCGCGATTCGGCCGGCATCAGGCGCGCCGGGTCGGCGGCCATCGACCTTGCCTATACGGCTGCCGGACGGTTCGACGGATTCTGGGAGTATCGGTTGTACCCATGGGATTTCGCCGCGGGCGTGCTGCTGGTCCGCGAAGCCGGCGGCATCGTCACCGGCTTCGACGGCAGCAGCGACCTCTTCGGCCACTCCAGCATCCTTGCCGGCAACGCCGTCACGCACCCGATGCTGCTCGACATGGCACAACGCAACTTCAACGAGGAGCTCAGGAAGGACAAACGCTTCTGATACCCTTCCGGGATCCGATTTGAAGAGAACGGCGCGCTTTCGTATCTTCCACCTTTTATCACTTAGCCATTCCACCCATGCTCATCCACCAGCGCACCCTCCAGAACGAGGTCTCCCTCCAGGGGATCGGTCTCCATACCGGCCAGGAGTGCACGATCACCTTCAAGCCCGCCCCGGCCAACTACGGCTACACCTTCGTCCGCAACGACATCGACGATTGCCCCGAGATCCCTGCGCTGATCGACCATGTGGTGGATGTCCGCCGCGGAACGACCATCGCCATCGGCGAGGTGAAGGTACACACGACCGAACACGTGCTGGCCGCGCTGTACGGGCTGCAGATCGACAACTGCCGCATCGAGCTCAGCGGGCCCGAACCGCCGGTCATGGATGGAAGCGCCCGTCCCTTCGCCGACGCCATACTCTCGGCAGGCATCGCCGATCAGGACGAACCGAAGAACTACCTGGTCATCGACGAAACCATCGAGTTCCACAACGCGGAGCAGGGTGTCGATATCGTAGCCCTGCCGCTTGACGGCTTCCGGACCACCGTCATGGTCGACTACAAGAACCCGGCCCTCGGCTCGCAGCACTCCGGCCTGTTCGACCTCAACAAGGAGTTCCTCGCCGATTTCGCACCCTGCCGCACCTTCTGCTTCCTGAGCGAAGTCGAAGCGCTCGCAAGCCAGGGCATCATCAAGGGCGGCGACGTCGACAACGCCATCGTGATCGTCGACCGGCAGCTCGACCAGCAGCAGATCCAGGAGCTCGCCGACAAGATCGGCGTCGACAGCGACCACCTCGTGCTCGGCAAGAACGGGATCCTGAACAACCGCGAACTCCGCTTCACCAACGAACCCGCACGACACAAGCTGCTTGACCTGCTCGGCGACATGGCCCTGCTTGGCATGCCGGTCAAGGCTCAGGTGCTCGCCGCAAGGCCCGGCCACGCTTCGAACGTCGAATTCGTCAAACAGCTCAAGAAGTATGCCGACAGGAACAAACTGGCACGCCAGTTCCAGCACGAGAAGAAAGCCGGCGTCATCTTCGACATCAACGCCATCCTGAACATCCTGCCGCACCGATATCCGTTCCTCCTGATCGACAAGATCGTCGAATTCACCCTCGACGAAAAGATCGTGGCGATCAAGAACGTGACGATGAACGAGCCCTTCTTCCAGGGGCACTTCCCCGGCAACCCGGTCATGCCCGGCGTCCTGATCGTCGAAGCGATGGCCCAGACCGGCGGCATCATCATGCTGAACGGCAACGAGAACATCAAGGATTCGGTGGTCTTCTTCATGGGCATCGACAAGGCGCGCTTCCGCAAGCCGGTGCTGCCCGGAGACACCCTCGTCATCGAAGCCGTCATGACCAACAAACGCAGGTCCGTCTGCCAGTTCGACGCCAAAGCCTATGTCAGGGGCGAGCTGGTATGCGAAGCATCCCTCATGGCCACGGTCATGACCAAGAAAAGCTGACCCCGTCCCATCGACACCGAAAAGCCCCGAAATCCGGGGCTTTTCCATCTTCTCCACACCCTGCCAACACCCCTGCCAACAGGTTGCCAACAAGTTATCCACATTTCCCGCGCGCAGGGAAAACGCCCTAAAAAGCCATATAAGTCATTGCAATACAATAACTTATATAAAACCATACATAAGCCTGGATTGACTTTGTATACACTTGCCCGTATTCAGTGCGTTAACTCCGTGGGCAACTAGCGCAGGCTGAGGATACACGGGCTTGCGAGGGGATTTGCAGGGTTCAGGAGGGAGCGCCGGAGGAATTCAGGCGCGGTAATCCAGACCCTGCCGGATGCGGTAGAAGCGGATGCAGTACTCGACGAAGGAGTAGAGCAGCATCGCTGCCGAGAGGTACATGAAGAACTCCTTCACCGGATAGCGCACGAACACGGGATGCGGCCAGATCATGGCGATAAACATCATCGAGACGAATCCGACGGCCCATTTCCCCGGCCAGAGTGACGTGGTGAGCACGTTATGCCGGTGGCGGATCCATGCGGCGCCGAGGAAGATGATGAGGTCGCGCAGCAGGACGAACAGCACGAACCAGAAGGGCAGTTCCCCTTTCCAGAGGAAATAGATGGCCACGCTGGCCAGGCAAAGCTTGTCGGCCAGGGGGTCGAGGATCTTCCCCATGTCGGAAACCTCATTGGTCCATCGGGCAGCCCGTCCGTCTAACCAGTCCGTCAACAGGGCGACAATCATGACGGCGAACGCCTCTGTCGACCTCCCCACATGGAGGAAATAGATAAACCAGGGGATCAGGAGGATCCTCAGGAAGCTCAGGAAATTGGGGAGATTGACAATGTGTCCCTGCACGGCTTGTTGCGTTTAGGTCGTTAAGTCTGCGTGTCACCAGCCCCGGGGCGGGCCATTCAGGCAATCAGCTCGGGGTGGCCGTCGACAAAGTCCGACCACCCCTGTTTTTTCCTCTTCTTGCCCGGCGACGGGAGTGGGACCCTGCCACCGGGGCCTGCCGGCCCGTTCCTCGACAGATCGCAAAGCGCTATGCCGAGGGCATCGGTCGCATCGGAAGGCATCGGCTTTCCGCCAAGGGGAAGCAGCTTCGAAAGCATCGACGCGACCTGCTCCTTGCCGGCCGAACCGTATCCCGTAACAGCCAGCTTGACCTCCCTCGGCGCGTACTCGCGGATCGGAAGGCCGTTGCGCACCGCCAGGGCGATCACCGCTCCACGCACCTGCCCGAGAATCATGGCGCTCCGGACGTTGCGGCCGACGAACGCGGTTTCGATGGCGATGCAGTCCGGCCTGGTCGCCGCGATGACCTCCTCAAGCCCGGTCCAGATCATGCCGATCCGCTCGGCAAGGGCGATCGAGCCCTTCATGCGGACCACGCCGCAACCAAGCACCGAATAGCCGGCATCCCCGCCGCTGATGACGCCGTAACCGGTAGTGCGGCTTCCGGGATCGACACCGAGGACGATCACAGCTCAGTCATTGAGGCTCTGCATGGCGCTTTCGCTGATCTCCATGTTGCTGTAGACCGCCTGCACGTCGTCGTTGTTTTCAAGCGCGTCGATCAGTTTGATCGCCTTTGCCGCATCCTCAGCCTCAAGTTCGATATAGTTGTCTGGCAACAGGTCGACCTTGGCGTTCTCGAACGGGATGCCCGCTTTCTCAAGCGAGTTCTTGGCCAGTTCGAGGTCCTTCACGTCGGTCAGTACCGTAAACAATTGCTCGTCGTCACCCTCAAGCTCCTCGAGGCCGGCATCAAGCAGCAGTTCCATCAACTGGTCTTCGGATACCGCGGACTTCGGCACCTCGATTGATCCCTTGCGCTGGAACATCCATGCGACGCTGCCGCTCTCGCCAAGCGAACCGCCGCTTCTGCTCATGAGGTGGCGGATGTCTGCAACCGTACGGTTCCTGTTGTCGGTAGCCGTCTCGATGATCAGGGCGATACCTGCAGGGCCATACCCTTCGTAGGTGATCTCCTCATACATGGCGCCATCGAGCTCACCGGTACCCTTCTTGATTGCCCGCTGGATGTTGTCCATCGGCATCGAGTTGGCCCTGGCCGTGTCGACGGCAAGCCTGAGGCGCGGGTTGCCGGAGGGATCTCCCCCGCCCATCCTGGCCGCTATGGTGATCTCCTTGACAAGCTTGGTGAACAGGTTCCCCCTCTTCTGGTCGGTGGCGGCTTTCTTTCGTTTGATCGTCGCCCATTTACTGTGTCCTGACATAGGTCTGCAAACCGATAGTTGATATGTTCCGGAATTGTCGCGTTTATGATAAAAGATTTTATTTTCAATGAAAGCAAAAATAGATATCCGGCGACGTGTGAGAACAAATTAAGCACAACGACAAAGAATGACAAACTGGTTGATCGCTTATCAGGGAGAACCCGGGGCATATAGCGAAATCGCAGCCCTGAGGTTCGGCACTCCCCGGCCGTTCGAAAGCTTCGACGAGGTGTTCGCAGCGGTTGCCTCGAAGAGGACCGACTACGCCGTGGTCCCGATCGAAAACTCGCTCGGCGGCAGCATCCACCAGAACTACGACCTCCTGCAGGACCAGCCGGTAGTCATCCTTGCCGAAACCTTCGTCAAGGTCGAGCACTGCCTCCAGGGGCTCCACGGCTCGAGCATCGAAGAAGCGCGGAAGGTGCTCTCGCACCCACAGGCCCTGGCGCAGTGCAGGAACTTCATTGCCGAGCACCCCCATATCAAGGCCGAGGCCGCCTACGACACCGCCGGCAGCGCAAAGATCGTCGCGGCCGGTGGGGACCCATCCGTACTGGCCATCGCCTCCCGGCGTGCAGCGGAGCTCTACGGACTCGACATACTGCGTGAAAACCTTGCCGACGAGGAGTGGAACATTACCCGCTTCTTCTGTATCGCCCACCAGGACAATCCGGACATCTCGCACCTTCGGGTAACCCCCGACACGACGCGGCAGAAAACCTCGATCGTCTTCTCCCTGCCCAATGAACCGGGATCGCTGTTCAAGGCGATGGCAACGCTCGCCCTGCGCGACATCGACCTGACCAAGATCGAATCACGCCCATCCAGGAAAAAGGCGTTCGAATACCTTTTCTACGCCGACTTCATCGGGCAACGCGACGACCCGAACATCCACAACGCCCTTGAGCACCTCGGCGAATTCGCCCCGATGCTCAAGGTACTGGGAAGCTACGGCGTCGTGAACCCATGATGAACGAAGGCCAGTTCGACCTCTTTGCGGCACCCGCGCCGAATGTGGCAGCAGCCGCGCCCATTTCGCCACCAACGCCCGCCCCGAAGGAAAAACCGGGACTCTACCTGCTCGACGGCATGGCGATGGTCTACCGTTCGTTCTTCGCCCTCCAGCAGGCCAGGATGACCACTCGCGACGGCCGGCCGACCGGAGCCGTCTTCGGCTTCGCTTCGAGCCTGCTCAGGATTATCGAGGCTTACGGGCCCGACTACCTGGCCGTGGCTTTCGACAGCCGGGAGAAGACCTTCAGGCACGACCGCTACGAGCCCTACAAGGCAAACCGGCCGGCACCTCCGGAGGACCTCATCAGCCAGATCGAGGAGATCCACGAACTGATCAGGGCCTTCGGCATTCCGATCGTCATCATGCCGGGTTTCGAGGCCGACGACCTGATCGGTTCGGCCGCCCGCAAGTTCGAGGAGGCCTGCCGGGTCTTCATCGTCACTCCCGACAAGGACATGTCGCAACTGGTCCACGACGGGGTGCGGATCCTGAAACCAGGCAAGAGGCAGAACGACTTCGAGCTCATGGGCCCCGATGAGGTCGCCGGACACTTCGGCGTACCCCCGGAACAGTTCATCGACTTCCTGACCCTGACCGGGGATACTTCGGACAATATCCCGGGGGCGAAAGGCATCGGCCCGAAAACAGCGTCGGCCCTGCTCGGGAAGTACGGATCGCTCGACGCCATTTACCGCCATCTTGAGGAGGTATCGCCGAAGTCCAGGCAGAGCCTCGAAGAGTTCCGCGGCATGATGCCCATGGTCAGGGAACTGGTCACGATCCGCACCGACCTTGAGTTGACCGTCTCGCTGGACGAACTGCGCTGCGGCACACCGGACCGAGCCATGCTCTTCGAACTCCTGGACCGGCTTGAGCTCAGGGCCATAGCCGCAAGGGTGCCCGCCCTTTTCCACATCGAGCCGCCTTCGGCCACGGGCGCAGGCTCCGGGGATGCCACAGGCGAAGGAGGATCCGGGATAGAGGAGCTCGTCCCTGCGGGCCATGGCGCCACATACACCCTCGTCGACACCGATGAGGCGCTTGACAGCCTGGTCCGGAGGCTTGAAGCATCGGAGGGGTTCGCCGTGGATACCGAGACGACGAGCCTCGACACCTTCAAGGCTGATTTGGCCGGCATCTCGTTCGCCGTCGCTCCGATGGAGGCATTCTTCGTCTACTTCGGCGACGGGGGGCTGGACGCGGCCAGGACCACGCAACGCCTGAAGCCGTTGCTCGAGAGTGCTGCCCACCCCAAGACCGGCCAGAACCTCAAATACGACATCCTCGTCCTGAAGCGCTACGGGATCGACCTCTCCCCCGTGTCGTTCGACACCATGCTGGCCAGCTACGTGCTCGATCCCGAACAGAAGCACAACCTCGACGACCTCGCCGCAACGCACCTGAAGTGCCGCACGACGAAGTTCACGGAGCTGGTGGGCGAAGGCAAGTCGGCCATCGGCATTTTCGACGTCGAACGGCATAAGCTCTCCGACTACGGCTGCCAGGACTCGGACATCGCCCTGAGGCTGAAGGTTGCACTCGCGGAACTGCTCGACGCCAACCCTGAACTGCGCCGGGTATGTGAACTGCTCGAGTTCCCGCTGGTCGGAGTGCTCGCATCGATGGAGTACCAGGGAGTCTCGATCGATACGACCCACCTTGAGCGAACCGCAGGGATCGTCGTACGCCAGCTCGCCCTGCTCACCGACAAGATCCATGCGGCCGCAGGGGAACCATTCAACATCGACTCCCCGAAGCAGCTTGCCCACATCCTCTTCGAAGTACTGCAGCTTCCGGCCAAAAAGGCTACCAAGACCGGCTGGTCGACCAACGTCCAGATCCTCGAAGACCTGGCCGGCATCCACCCGATCGCCTCGGACCTCCTGGAGTACCGCAGCCTGCAGAAGCTCAGGACGACCTACATCGAGGCACTCCCGAAGATGGTCAACCCCGTGACGGGACGGGTGCACACCTCGTTCAACCAGTTTGTCACGGCTACCGGGCGCCTCTCATCCTCGAACCCGAACCTGCAGAACATCCCCATCCGCACGGAACTCGGAAAGGAGATCCGGAGGGCATTCATTCCCTCCTGCGCAGGCAACCTCCTGCTCTCGGCGGACTATTCGCAGATCGAGCTCAGGATCGCCGCGGAGCTCTCGGGCGACCCGAAGCTCATCGAAGCCTTCAGGAACCGCGAGGATATCCATGCCGCCACGGCCAGGGTCATCTTCGACACCGGAGAGGTCACGCCCGACATGCGCCGAAAGGCCAAGGAGGTCAACTTCGGCGTCCTCTACGGAATCCAGCCATTCGGCCTCTCGCAGCGGCTTGGCATTCCCCAGAAAGAGGCCAGGGAGATCATCGACACCTACATGGCCAAATACCCCGGAATGTTCGGTTCGCTTGACGCGACCATCGCCGAGGCCCGGGAAAAAGGGTATGTCTCGACGCTCATGGGCAGGAGACGCTACATCCCCGACCTCACCAGTACGAACGTGAACCTCCGCAAGGCAGCCGAACGCGTTGCCATGAACACACCCATCCAGGGCACCGCAGCCGACATCATCAAGTATGCCATGTGCTCCATCAGCCGCCGCCTGGAAAAAGGAGACTTCCGGTCGGTCATGCTCCTGCAGGTACATGACGAGCTGCTCTTCGAAACCTCCATGGACGAAAAGGATGCGCTGCAGGAACTGGTCGAGCGCTGCATGGTCGAAGCCGCCGTCGAATGCGGGATCCGGAACGTGCCCGTCGAGGTTGAGACCGGCACAGGGAAAAACTGGCTGGAGGCCCACTAGGCTTTGATTGTTACCGGAAAGTTTTTTTATATTGCACGGAATTTCAACCAGATCATCCAGTCTCCCAAAATCAATCGCACGCTGAATGCCTCTCCTTAACAGGCTTGCATACCTTGCAACCATCGACATGGTCGCGCAGGCCCGGAAGGTCCGTTCAGCCCTCCTGCCCGCCGTCCTGGCGGCCGCCCTCTTGGTATTCGTCAATCCCGCCGTCCAGTCCCTTTCAGGACAGGAGGGGCTCCACGCCGCCGTAAGGCAGGCCGGGAAAGGGGCTATCGAGAAGCAGCAATCCAAAGCTGCTGCCGTCAAGGAGGCCTCAGCCTCCGACTCCAATGAAGAGGTGGTTTCGACGACCGAACAGATGATCGAGAAGCTCGTCATGCAGATCGACCGGGAAAACAAACAGCAAATCCGGACCAAGTCCCCGGCCGGCAGGGAGAAATCGATCGTCGGCACACGCCCCTCGATCAAACCGATAGAAGGCCTCGTCAGCAGCGGGTTCGGCTTGAGGATGCACCCGATCCACAAACGCATGATCTTCCACGCAGGCACCGATTTCTCTGCACCAGTCGGCACAAAGGTGATGGCGACGGCGGATGGCACCGTGATGTTCTCCGGCTTCGACACCGGATACGGAAAGAAGGTGATCCTCGATCACGGCAACGGCTACCAGACCATCTACGCCCATCTTTCCAAGGCAGTCATCCGCCAGGGACAGCATGTCAGGTGCGGCGACATCATAGCATTCTCCGGAAACACCGGACTCTCGACCGGCCCCCACCTCCACTACGAGGTCCGCAAGAACAATACGGTCGTCAATCCGACCGCATTCTTCCAGGACGACATGGACCCGGACAAATTCATGTCCCTGCACGACACCGTTCCGGATGAGGACAGCAACTCTTAACCTGAATCAATCATTTCATCGACCCGTATGTACTGGAATCTCGACCTTGCCCGATATATCGCAGACGCACCATGGCCTGTGACCAGGGAAGAACTGATCGACTATGCAAACAGGACCGGCGCTCCCCAGCAGGTTGTCGACAACCTGATCGACCTGCCCGAGAGCGACGAGCTCTATGAAAGCCTCGAAGAGATCTGGCCGGATTATCCTACCGATGAAGATTTCGGATACGGCGATGAAGAACCGTTAACGTAAGCCACGGGCATCATGTTTTTTTTTTAGGCTGACCGACCTTTCCAGGGCGGCATGCATACTCCTCCTTGCCTGCATCGCCATGCTGCCCGATGCGATCGAGGCAAAGACATCCGTCCCCACCGCGGTCGGCAGCATCAGCATCAAAGGCAACAAGGCCATCACCACCGATGAGATAAGGAGCATCATGCTCACCTCCACGAGCAGTTCGTTCCTCGGGACGGGCCTGTTCGGCGGTGCGACGCGCCCGTTCAGCCAGGAGGACTTCGAAAAGGATGTCAGCCTGATCAGGAAACTCTACGCATTCAAGGGCTACTTCTCGGCCGCAATCGACACGACCGTCGTGCGCAGGGTTGACCGACAGAAGGTCGAACTCCTCATCCGCATCCGAGAAAACCGGCCGTCACGCATCGATACGGTGACATTCGCAGGGCTCGACAGCATCCCCGCAGAACTCCGAACCCGCTATGTCACACGAAGCCGGATCAAGGTGAAGGATGTATTCACCGTCGAGAACCTCATCCTGGAGCGCGACCGGTCGCTGGAGTTCTTCAGGGAGCACGGCTATGCGCTGTTCCATCCCGACAGCGTCCGGATCAAGGTCGACACGGTCGGCCTGAACGCAGGCATCCACTACCGCATCAGCCTCCCGGGCAAAGTTGCCTATGGGCCGGTCAACGTCGTCGTCCACGACCCTGTCAGGAAAGACGACGCGGCAACGGCAAGGAAGGTCGTCAAGGATGGCATGTCGGTCACAATCTACGGCCGCCAGAAGCTCAACGACGGCATCTTCATCCATTCCCTGGCGTACCACCCGGGCGTGTCGACGAAGTATTCGCTCGAACAGAGGACGTTGCAGAACTTCGGGGCGACGAACCTCTTCTCATCCATATCCATCGAGAACGACTCGCTGAAGGCGGGGAAACTCTACACCACCGTCCACCTCCTTCCGGGCCCGAAGCACCTGATCGAACCAAAGCTCCTGGTGGATAACCGGTACGGACCCCTGTTCGTCGGCAGCTCGCTCGCCTACGAGAACAGGAACCTTTTCGGCGGCGCCGAACAGTTGCGAATTTCAGCAGATTACGGTACCCAGACCACCACGAAGAACAACCTGGTGGGCAACATGACGGACGACCAGTACGACCATGCACGACTGTACAACATGAGCCTCAAGGCCAACCTGTCGATGCCGGTCCTGAAAAGGCAGGGCGCCATGACGAGCACGACGGCCGAATACTCGCAATCGACGCTCCCCGTGCTGCTCCAAAGCAGGAAAGAGCTCTTCAGGGCGAGTTACAGCACCCCGCTCA
Source organism: Chlorobiaceae bacterium (assembly GCA_013335115.1). Classification (GTDB taxonomy): domain Bacteria; phylum Bacteroidota; class Chlorobiia; order Chlorobiales; family Chlorobiaceae; genus Chlorobaculum. The sequence continues at coordinate 111,470 of JAAXWQ010000003.1, forward strand.
GCCGGTACTCGAGGCTCAATTTCGACTTCTTCGAGATCGAGATCGCCCAAAAGGACTCGCTCAGGGGATTCAGGCAACTGTTCAAATCCCAGCTCGCCAAAAATATCGGAATCGACCCCACCAAAGACGATGCTGTCAACAGGGGCATCGACAGCCTCCTGCAACGGAGGATCAGCCAGATATTCCGGCTGCGCTACGACTATTCGAACCGCAACGCCCCTGCCTGGCAGAGGAAGACGGTCTGGAACATCGGCGCCACTGCAGAAGAGTCCGGCAGCCTCTTCTGGCTGGTCGACAAGTACATCGACAAATCGAGCCATCCCGGCTTCATCGACGACGATCCGCAGATCTTCGGAACGGCATACTCCCAGTACCTCAAACTCGATACCCAGGTGGCCTTCTCGAGCCAGGTCGCCCAGGACCGCCAGGTCGCCGGGAGGATCAACCTTGGCTGGATGAGCCCCTACGGCAAATCGAACACCACCCCGGAAGAGCACCGCTTCTACGCCGGCGGCTCGAACAGCATGAGGGGGTGGCTCTTCAACACCCTCGGGCCCGGCAGCAGCGCGAGCAAGGCCGCCTCGAACTTTGGCGCCGATATCAAGCTCGAGCTCGGCATGGAGTATCGCATGACGCTCTTCAAATTCCTCGGCCAGCCGTCAGGAGTCACCCTGTTCTCCGACATCGGCAACATCTGGGACCGCAAGGGCACCTATGCCTTTTCGCTCGCTTCGCTCCAGCGCGACTTCGCCTGGGACGCCGGCGCAGGGTTGCGCGTCGGCTCCCCGATCGGGCCGTTCAGGTTCGACTTCGCCTGGAAGCTGCACGACCCGGCAGCTCCAGAGCCCTGGCAGATTTCAAACTGGAACCTGAAGGATGTGACCTTCAACTTCGGCATCGGCGAGGCTTTTTGATCATCGAGTCCATTTTCATCCATCACTAGCGCTGTCACCATTATGCCAGGCAAACCAACACTCATCGCCCCGTCGATCCTGTCGGCGGATTTCGCAGACCTGAAAAGTGCACTCAACCTCGCCGAAACAGCCGGCGCTGACTGGATCCACTGCGACGTCATGGATGGCGCATTCGTCCCGAACATCACCTTCGGCCCCTTCATCGTCCAGGCCATCGCCAGGTGCACCAACCTGGTCATCGACACCCACCTGATGATCCGGGACCCCGACCGTTACATCGAGGATTTCGTCAAGGCGGGTTCACACCAGGTCACGGTACACCAGGAGGCCTGCCCGCACCTGCACCGCACCATCCAGTTCATCAAGGGCCTCGGAGCGAAGGCGGGCGTGTCGATCAACCCCGCGACCCCGGTTTCGGTGCTTGAATCGATCCTTCCGGACCTCGACCTCGTGCTGCTGATGTCGGTCAACCCGGGATTCGGCGGCCAGAAATTCATCCCTTCATCGATCGGCAAGATCGCAAAGCTTGACCGGATGCGCCGGGAGATGAACCCGGGGATGCTCATCGCCGTGGACGGGGGCGTGACCGAAGAGAACGCCGCCGGGCTTGCCGCGGCAGGCGCCGACTCGCTCGTCGCCGGGACGGCATTCTTCAAGGCTTCTGACCCGGCCGCAGCAGCAAGGAAGATCAAGGGTCTGGAATAAGGGAAAAGGACTTAAAGGACATCAGGGACTGCAAGGACGTCAGGGCAGAATAAAAACAGAAAACCCGCAGGCTACGATCAGCGCCCGCGGGTTTTTGCTTACTATCGTCCACTCAGTCCATTCAGTCCACTGCGTCCATCATCTCCACGCTCACCCCCGCTGCCAGCCGAAGCTTTTGAGCTCGGCGCTGCCCAGCAGCCCTTCGCCGATCAGCACGGCATCGAACCCGGCGTCCTGCATCAGCCTGATGTCGGCAGCCTGCTTCATGCCGCTTTCGGCCACGGCAAGCACCCCTTCAGGCATCGCTGCCCTCAGGCGGACCGAGGTCTGCAGGTCGACGGTGAAGTCCCTCAGGTCGCGGTTGTTGACCCCGATGATGCCGGCTCCCTGTTCGACGGCGATGTCGAGCTCGTGCCGGTCGTGGACTTCCACCAAGGCATGCAGCCCCAGTTCGGCGAACAGCTGGAGGTAGTCACGAAGCTGGACGGGATCAAGGGCTGCGACGATCAGCAGCGCAGCATCGGCGCCCATCAGGCGGGTGTCGTAGATCTGGCTTTCGTCGACGATGAAATCCTTGCGAAGCACGGGGAGCGGGAATGCCTGCGAGACCGCAACCAGATAGTCCGGCGATCCCTGGAAGTAGTTGCGGTCGGTGAGGACGGAGAATGCGGATGCTCCAAGGGCGGCGTATTCCGCAGCCAGCTCCAGGTGCCTGAAATCCTCAACGAGCACGCCTCGCGAAGGGGATGCCTTCTTGATCTCTGAGATAAGGCGGATGCCACCGTCGCGCCTCGTGACCGCAGCCCGAAAGTCCCTTGCCGTCGGAAGGTCGCGGCTCACCGCGCGGTACCGGAGCTCGGGATTCAATTTCCTGAGCTCCGCGACCTCTTCGGATTTCGTCTGGAGGATCTTCGCCAGTACGGTCATGACTCGATGCCTGCGGCGGCCATCTCCCTGAGCTCATCTTCAAACTCGACGATCTGGCGGATGTTGTCGAGGAACCAGGGATCAATACCGGTGGACTCGTGCACCTCTTCGATGGTGGCGCCGGCCTGGAAGGCGTAACGCAGGTAGAACATGCGGTCGGCCTTCGGAATCCTGATCTTCTCGAGCAGGTCCTCCTTGGCGAACTGGCGCTGTTGCGGGGTCATGTCGATGACGTTCATGATCTCCTTGCCGTCGCAGCCGAGGCCCGCACGGCCGATCTCCAGGCCGCGCAGCGACTTCTGCAGCGCTTCCCTGAAGTTCCTGCCGAAAGCCATGACCTCGCCGACCGACTTCATCTGCACGCCGAGGCGCGCGTCGACGTTCTTGAACTTCTCGAAGTCCCAGCGGGGCACCTTTACCACGCAGTAGTCGATCGATGGCTCGAAGCTTGCCGGGGTCGACTTGGTGATATCGTTCATGATCTCGTCGAGCGTGTAGCCCACGGCGAGTTTGGCGGCAACCTTGGCAATCGGGAACCCGGTCGCCTTCGAGGCGAGCGCAGAGCTCCGGGAGACCCTCGGATTCATCTCGATGACGACGATGCGGCCATCCTCCGGGTTGATGGAGAACTGGATGTTGCTGCCTCCCGTCTCGACGCCGATCTCACGGATGATCTTGATCGAAGCGTCTCGCAGCTCCTGGTATTGGCGGTCAGTCAGGGTCTGGGCCGGGGCGACCGTGATGCTGTCGCCCGTGTGGACGCCCATCGGGTCCACGTTCTCGATCGAGCAGACAATGATGACGTTGTCGGCCAGGTCGCGGATGACCTCAAGCTCGTACTCCTTCCAGCCGTTCAGGCACTCCTCGACGAGCACCTCGCCGATGGGGCTTTCGGCCAGGCCGCGGCGCACCGCGTCATAATAGTCGGGCTTGGTCTCGGCGAAACCGCCACCGGTACCGCCAAGGGTGAACGACGGGCGGATGACGATCGGCAGGCCGATCTCCTCGAGCGCCTCTTTCGCCTCCTTCTCGTTGCGCACGAAAAAGCCCTTGGCCATATCGAGTCCGATCTTCTTCATCGCATCGCTGAAGAACTCACGGTTCTCGGCCTTGCGGATGGCGCGGAGTTTGGCGCCGATGAGTTCGACACCGTGGCGTTCGAGTACGCCGGATTCGGCAAGCTTCACCGCAGTGTTCAGCGCCGTCTGGCCACCCATGGTCGGGAGCAGCGCATCGGGCTTCTCCTTCTCGATGATCTTGCGGACGTAGTCGGGAGTGATGGGTTCGATGTAGGTCGCATCGGCGAATTCGATGTCGGTCATGATGGTCGCCGGATTGCTATTGACCAGGATGACCCGGTAGCCGTCCTCTTTCAGGGCGCGGCACGCCTGGGTACCCGAATAATCGAACTCGCAGGCCTGACCGATGACGATCGGGCCTGCCCCGATTACCAGAATCGATTTGATATCCTCGCGTTTTGGCACTGTTCTTCCGCTTTAAATCTTGGTGTAGGTTTTCCGTTGCGTAATGTACGAAATATTTCCGGGTTCCCGAGCCCAGGTAGTAGGGGAGAATGGCTGGAATGGGGGCTATGGGCCATGGTCGTATGGGTCCCATGTGTTGAAATCAAAAATCCCCTCCCCCTCCTCTTCAACTATCAACTATCCATTATCCATTATCCATTATCCATTATCCATTATCCATTATCCAGTCACCCTTATCTGCTCCTGGTGAAACCCTCCCGACTCCCGGCGGAGCCACGCGGTAACCTCCCTTGGAAGGCCGTTGTACAGGGAGATGATCAGCATGGAGTGGCCCGGCCTCGCGAAATCGACGTCGTGCCGGGAGGGCACGGCGGTCGAGTTGATGTGCGAGTGGTACGAGCCGACGATGGAGAGCCCGAGCCCCCTGGCTTCGCGCTCGACCTCCTCGTACTCCCTGAACGAGATCTCGAAGCTGGTCTCCTTGCCGAAATAGAGGTCGTTCCTGCACGGGGCGACCTCGAGCACGATGTTGTCGACGTTGCCGCGGTGGTCGACGGACTTTCGGCCGACGAGCAGGCCGCAGCACTCGTAGGGAAGCTCCTTGACGGCCTGTTCCTGGATGATTTCGAACTTGCGACGGGGTAGTTTCATTGCTGGCTGCTCACTAATATGACGACTCGTTCAGAGGGCCTTCGCACCGATATCGCGGCGGAAACAGGCCCCTTCGAAATGAATCTTGCCGATGCCTTCGTAGGCCTTGTCGAGCGCATCTTTCAGGCTGCCGCCAAGAGCCGTGACCGACAGGACCCTGCCGCCGGCGGTGAGCAGCTTCGATCCCTCCCGTTTCGTACCCGCATGGAATACGGTCGCGCCATCGATCAGGGCCACCGTCGGGTCGATGCTGATCTCCTTTCCGCTTTGGTAGGCGTCGGGGTATCCGGCAGAAGCCATAACGACGGTTGCGGCAGAGCCGTCATGCATCTCGAAGGGCACATCATTAAGGCCACCGTCCACGCTCGCCATGAGCGCATCGACGAAATCGCTCTTCAACAGCGGCAGGACAACCTGTGTCTCGGGATCGCCGAGCCGGGCGTTGAACTCGACCACCGAGGGCTCGCCGCGCTCGATCATCAGGCCGACATAGAGGAATCCGGTGTAAGGGTAGCCTTCGGCGGCCATGCCGGCGAGCGTCGGACGAATGACCTGCTCCTCGACCTTCCGCATCACCTCCGGCGTTACCAGCGGGGCCGGCGCGTAGGCACCCATGCCACCGGTATTCTTGCCCGTATCCCCCTCGCCGATGCGCTTGTGGTCTTGAGCTGACTGGAAAAGCCGGTACTCATGGCCATCGGTAAGGGCAAAGACGCTCGCCTCCTGGCCATGCAGGAAGCCTTCGATCACCACCTCGTCGGCCGCGTCGCCGAAAACCCGGGCCTCGAAGAACTCGTGGATCGCCTCGAGTGCCTCCTGGCGGCTCATGGCGACAACCACGCCCTTGCCAGCGCAAAGTCCGCTCGCCTTGATGACCTGGGGAAACGAACCGCACGATTCGAGATACGCCTTCGCCTCGGCATGGCTGCGGAACACCCGGTACTCCGCCGAGGGGATGGCCTGGCGCTTCATGAAATCCTTGGCGAACACCTTGCTGGTCTCGAGCCTCGCCGCCTCCTGCGTCGGCCCGACCACCCGCCGGCCGGCATCCCTGAACCGGTTGACGACCCCCAGCCCGAGCGGCTGTTCCGGGCCGACAATGGTCAGGTCGACCGACTCCTTCGAGGCGAAATCGAGCAGCGCATCAAGCTCGGTGGTCCCGATCGGCACGTTCGAGACCTTGCCTCCCATCATGGCGGTACCGCCGTTGCCCGGCGCGACGAAGACCTTCAAAACCTTTTCACTGCGAAGGACGGCCCACGCCATGGCGTGCTCCCTGGCGCCGCTGCCGATAATCAGAATATTCATGTTGACGTGTGAAGCTCCGGCCTCAAATCACCCTGTGGTTTGTCGGCGTGGATTAATTAAATTACATCCGGCTGAATGCTGGAAGTATATAATGCATGAAGCATCAAAAAAGCAATTAAAAAAAATTCCGGCCTGAAAACCCCGGCTGCCCCCGTGGCCCCGCACCTCCCCTCGTGAACACGACACCCAGGAACATGCTCCCCGTCCTTCTCGCACCGATGCTCAGGCTGCTCTTTGCGAGCCAGCGCATGGAGATCCGCGTGCCTCACCAAGGGCTGCCGGACGCGCGGCGCGGCGTGGTGTTCGCCTTCTGGCACGGGAAGATGGCCACCGGGTGGTTGCTCGCCCTCCGACTGTTCCCTGGCACCGTCCCCTCGGCCGTGGTCAGCCTCTCCAGGGACGGCCAGCTCCTTTCCGACACCCTCGGACGGCTCGGCTTCAAGCTCATCAGGGGATCGAGCTCGAAGGGAAAGGAGGAGGTCCGCTCGGGCATCACCGAAGGACTGCGCTCCGGAGGGGTGGTCGCCGTCACGCCCGACGGACCCCGGGGCCCGATCCACCGCTTCAAGTACGGCACACTCAGGCTGGCCTCCGAGAGCGGCTCGCCGATCCTCTTCGCCGATATCGCCCATGAGCGGCCCCGAATGCTGAAAAGCTGGGACCGCTTCGAAATCCCCGGCCTGTTCGGCAGGACCGTCGTCACGCTGCACCTGGTCGATGTTCCCCGGTTCGCCGACGAAATGGAGCTGCAGCGCTTTGCGAACTCGCTTTCGGAGCGCTTCGCCCATGAGTGATCGCCCGGCACCACCCATGCTCGCCCCTGCAGGCCTGGCCTACGGCCTGGTCATGACTGGCCGCAACGCCCTGTACGACCTGGGGATCCTCAAGCCCTGGCGGGCGCCCCTCCCGGTCGTTTCGGTCGGAAACATCACCACGGGCGGCACCGGCAAGACGCCGCTGGTCGACTGGATCGTCAAATTCTACCAGGAGCACGGCAGAAGGGCGGCCATCGTCTCTCGAGGGTATGGCCGGCGCACGAAAGGAGCCAGGCTCGTCTCCGACGGTTCGCGGATACTGCTCGGCAGCCGCGATGCCGGGGACGAGGTCGCCATGCTCGCCGCAAGGAACCCGTCGACGATCGTCGTCGTGGCCGAGCATCGACGGGAAGGGGTAGAACTGCTCATGCGCGAGTTCGCGGGACGGATGCCTGACGTGATCGTGCTCGACGACGCCTTCCAGCACCGGGCAATCGCCCGAGACCTCGACATCGTGGTGATCAACGCCCAGGAGCCTTTCGGCGGAGGCAGGGTGCTTCCCGCCGGCCGGTTGCGCGAGCCGCTTCGGGGCCTCGCGCGAGCAGGCATCTTCATCCTGAACAAGGTCACTGACAAACGCCGGGCTGCCGGCATCGTCAAGGAGCTGAAACCCCTGGGCAAACCGGTGGTGCGCTCACGGATCCGGTCCGGAGGGCTCGTCGAGATCGGACAACATCGTGAAATCGTGGATGGGGGCAGGGTCAGGGCGCTCGCCTTTGCCGGTATCGGATCCCCGCAGGGGTTCCTGCAAAGCCTCGCGGAAGCTGATGTCGATGTCGTTGCATCAAGATTCTTCAGGGACCACCAGCCGTTCACCCCGGATGCGGCCAGGGCGATCATCGCCGATTCGCAGCGACTCGGGCTGGTGCCGGTCACGACCGAAAAGGACTGGTTCCGTATCAGGGATGAGCAAGTACTCGCCGCCATGTTCGAAAAAGCCGGATGCCGCTACCTCGCCATCGAACCGGAAATCGGCGAAGGGAAATCCGTACTGGAACAGATGCTCATCGACCTCGCCTGACCTTGGGGATCACTCCTTGACGATCTTCGATATCTCCCTGAACGTATCACCTTCGGCAACTCGCAGCAGCTCGAAAATCGCCATTTCGGTGCTGGTGGGAACGCCGCCCAAACGTTCGATGCAGTGGATGCCGAGCTGCCGGTTCTGTTCGCTCCTCGAAGAGACCGCATCGGTGATGATATGCACATTGTAGCCGAAATCGAGGAGTTCGACACAGGTCTGGTAGACGCAGATATGCGCCTCCATGCCGACGACCAGGATGTCGTTTCGGCCCATCGACCGGAGCCGTTTCATGAAATCCCCACTGCCGCAACAGCTGAACGAAATCTTCTCGAACGGAACCAGTTCACCGAGCAGTTCCTTCAGCGGTTCGACGGTATGCCCCAAGCCTTTCGGATACTGCTCGGTATACAGCACCGGAAGGTCGAGGAGTTTACAGGCCCTGAGCAGCTTCCCGATATTTTTTTCAACAAGTGCCGCATTCGAGACCAGTGAAGCAAGCTTGCCCTGCACGTCGACCACCAGCAGGAGTGTATCTTTCGGCGATATCATAACGTATGGTGAAGTGGTGATTTATAGCTGATCTGAAGCCATATTTCATACATTGGCGTAGTTTTTAAGATAGTCATTTCGAGCAATTATCATACCGGTGATGCACAAATGCCGGCATTCGTCCAGGACCCGGCGGGTTTCAAAAAAAGGGCGATTTTCGTACACTTCCCTCATGTCCCCGGGCAACCGGCATCTCCTGAACCAGCATCAGAGAACCAATGAAAAAAATAGGAGTCATCCTCGCCGGCTGCGGCGTCTACGATGGAAGCGAAATCCACGAAGCGGTGCTGACGCTGCTCTCCATCGACAACGCCGGGGCGGCTGCGGCCTGCCTTGCCCCGGATATCGACCAGCACCATGTCGTCAACCATCTCACCGGCGAGCCCGCCGGAGGTGAGCGGAGGAACGTGCTCGTCGAGTCGGCGCGCATCGCCCGCGGCAACATCACCGACCTCAAGCTGCTCGACTCGCTCGGCCTTGATGCGCTGATCATTCCTGGCGGATACGGAGCGGCCAAAAACCTGAGCGACTACGCCGTAAAGGGCGCGAATTTCAACGTCGATCCCGATGTAGCCAGCGCCATCCGGAGCTTCCATCGTGCAGGCAAGCCGCTCGGGTTCGTCTGCATTGCCCCGGTAATCGCCGCCAGGCTGCTCGGATCGGAGCAGGTCGAACTGACCATCGGCAACGATCCCGCCACGGCGTCCGACATCGAGGCCCTCGGCGCCACCCACACCGAACGTCGCGTGGACGAAATTGTCGTGGACATGCACAATAAGGTCGTCACCACTCCGGCCTACATGCTCGGGCCTTCGATAGGCCAGGTGGCCATAGGGATCGATGCCCTGGTCAGGAAAGTGATTGAACTCTGCTGACTACCGCTCGTTGTCGTAGGGTACGCCGAGCCCGGCAGGCGGGGTCGACTTTCCAACGAAACCGGCGAGTACCACAAGGGTGATCACGTAAGGCAGGGACTGCACCAGCTGCGTCGGCAGCCATCCGGTCTGCACCCACATCTCCATGGCTTCGGTCACGGCGAACAGCAGGCTGGCCAGGGCCGCACCGACCGGCGACCACTTGCCGATGATCATGGCCGCAAGGGCGATATACCCCCTGCCGGCAGACATGTTGTCCGTAAAGCTGTGCTGCTGGTAGACAAGGAACGCCCCGCCCAGCGCCGCAAGGGCGCCGGAAAGCAGGACTCCGGCATATCGCAGCCCGCGCACGCCCACCCCGGCGGTCTCGACCGCTTCGGCACGTTCGCCCGCCGCGCGCAACCGGAGGCCGAACGGCGTCCGGAACATGACGAAATGACCGAGCACGACCGTGGCCACGGCGATCAGGAAAAGCGGATCGGCAAGCAGCGAAGGCGCCTCCATGCCGGCGATGCGCCCGGAATTCATGGCACTTCCGAACAGCAGGGAGAGGCCGAAACGGGTCGCCCCCATCACCAGGATGTTGATGGCGATGCCGCTCACGATCTGGTCGGCCTTCAGTGTGATCGTCACGAAGGCGTGCAGGAGCGCGACCAGCAGCCCGAGCAGTAACGCGCAGCCCACCCCGGCCCAGGCCGAACCGGTCAGGTACTGCCCCGCGGCTGCCCCGAACGCGCCGGCGAGCAGCAGCCCCTCCAGCGCAAGGTTGACCACCCCGCCCCGCTCCGAAAATGTGGCACCCACCGACGCGAGGAGGTACGGCACGGAGATTCCGAGCACCTGGAATATGAAAACCACGGCAATGTTTTCCATGCAGGAAAGGAATTAGAGCGTTATCCGGGGTTTTTCCGGACGTTTTTTTCTGTTAAATTCACAAACTGGAAATTAGCGAACACCTGTCGCTTTTTTTCGGAATTTCCTGGTTTTTTCCCGGGTTGCCCACAAGGGACGACCTGCTCTTTCACTCAATACACTCCAGACAACAATGCCGAATTCTCACGTTGACGAATCAGCAACCAAGCAATACATTTACAGTTTTGCCGGTGGTGCTGCAGAGGGGGACGCTTCCATGAAGAACCTTCTTGGAGGCAAAGGCGCAAACCTTGCAGAGATGGCGAACATAGGCCTTCCCGTCCCTCCCGGGTTCACAATTTCGACCGAGGTCTGTACTTATTATTACGACCACCAGAAGTCCTACCCGGCAAACCTCTTTGACAAGGACATCCCCGCCGCGATGAAGAAGATCGAGGAGTACCTCGGCAAGCAGTTCGGCGATGTCGAAAATCCGCTCCTCGTCTCGGTCCGTTCCGGCGCACGCGCCTCGATGCCCGGCATGATGGACACCATCCTCAACCTTGGCCTCAACGACCGCACCGTAGCCGGCCTGGCCAAGAAATCAGGAAACGAGCGTTTCGCCTGGGACTGCTACCGCCGCTTCGTGCAGATGTACGGCGACGTGGTGCTGGACCTCAAACCGACCGACAAAAAGCAGATCGACCCCTTCGAGGAGATCCTGGAGCATAAGAAGCATGAGCTCGGCATCAGCCTCGACACCGAGTTCAACGTCGAAGACCTGAAGGACCTGGTCGCCAAATACAAGAAAGCCATCCTCGACAAGACCGGCAGGACCTTCCCCGAAGACCCGACCGAACAGCTTCGCGGAGCCATCGGCGCCGTGTTCAACAGCTGGAACAACGAGCGCGCCATCGTGTACCGCAAACTGAACCACATCCCCGGCTACTGGGGCACCGCCTGCAACGTCCAGGCCATGGTGTTCGGCAACATGGGCGAAGACTGCGGCACCGGCGTGGCATTCACCCGTGACGCCGCCGCCGGCGACAACATCTTCTACGGCGAGTTCCTGATGAACGCCCAGGGCGAGGACGTCGTGGCCGGCACCAGGACCCCGCTCAAGATCGAGCAGCTCGCACTGGACAACCCGAAGATCTACGGTCAGCTCGACGAGATCCGCTCCATCCTCGAGAAGCACTATCGCGACATGATGGACATCGAGTTCACCATCGAGAGCGACAAGCTCTTCATGCTGCAGTGCCGCGTCGGCAAGCGCACCGGATTCGCCGCCATCAAGATCGCCGTCGACATGTTCAACGAGGGGCTGATCGACGAGAAGGAGGTGCTCCGCAGGATCGAGCCCGAGCAGCTCAACCAGCTCCTCCGCCCGGTCTTCGACCTTAACGAAAAACGGGCCGCCATCGAAAGCGGACGCCTGCTCGCCACCGGCCTGAACGCCGGCCCCGGCGCTGCCTGCGGAAAAATCTACTTCAACGCCGAGGACGCCCAGGAAGGGGCCGCACGTGGGGAAGAGGTTATCCTGGTGAGGATCGAAACCTCCCCTGAAGACATCAAGGGCATGGCAGTCTCCGAAGGCATCCTCACCGAGCGCGGTGGCATGACCTCCCATGCGGCCCTCGTAGCGCGCCAGATGGGCAAGGTCTGCGTGGCTGGCTGCGGAGCCCTGAGGATCGATTACAAGACCGGCGAGATGCGGGTCAACGGCAAGGATATCGTGCTCAAGGAGGGTGATTTCCTCTCCATCGACGGCAGCACGGGTGAAGTGATTGCCGGCCAGGTCAAGACCAAGAACTCCGAGATCCTCGAGGTGCTGATCGACAAGACCCTGAAACCAGAAGACGCACCAATCTGGAAGATCTACGACCAGCTCATGCAGTGGGCCGACAAGTACCGCAAGCTCAACATCCGCACCAACGCCGACCAGCCCGACCAGGCTGAAATCGCCATCACCTTCGGCGCGGAAGGCATCGGCCTCTGCCGGACCGAGCACATGTTCTTCGGCGGCGACCGCATCGACGCCATGAGGGAGATGATCCTCGCTGACGATGTCGCCGGCCGCAAGGCGGCGCTCGACAAGCTCCTCCCCTACCAGAGGAATGACTTCTACGGCCTCTTCAAGGCCATGGGCGCCCGCCCGGTCACCATCAGGCTCCTCGATCCGCCGCTCCACGAGTTCCTGCCGCACACCGATGCCGAGATCGACGACCTTTCCGTCAAGATCGGCAAGTCGAGCGCCGAGATCAAGCAGCGCATCAGCAGCCTGCACGAATTCAACCCGATGCTCGGCCTCCGCGGCTGCCGCCTCGGCATCCTGCACCCCGAGATCATCGTCATGCAGGCGCGCGCCATCATCGAGGCGGCCTGCAAGATCAAGAAGGAGGGCCAGGAGATTGTCCCTGAAATCATGGTTCCGCTGGTCAGCACCGTCAAGGAGCTCGAAATCACCAGCGAAATCATCCACAAGACCGCACGTAGCGTCATCGCAGAACAAGGCGTCGGCGTCAAGTACCTGGTCGGCACCATGATTGAAGTGCCTCGCGCCGCACTGACCTCCGACCAGATCGCCAAGGCAGCGGACTTCTTCAGCTACGGCACCAACGACCTGACCCAGATGGCCCTCGGCATGAGCCGCGACGACTCCGGCCAGTTCCTGCCCATCTACCAGCAGCAGGAGATCTTCGACCGCGACCCGTTCGAAAGCATCGACAAGGACGGCGTCGGCCGCCTGCTCAGCATGTCGGCTAAGGAAGGCCGCTCGGTCAAGCCGGACCTCAAGCTCGGCATCTGCGGCGAGCACGGCGGCGACCCTGCCACCGTGGAGTTCTGTCACAAGACGGGGCTGAACTACGTCTCCTGCAGCCCGTTCCGCGTACCGATCGCCCGCCTCTCCGCAGCCCGCGCTGCACTGCTCGACTGATCCGCAAGGAAAGGGCAAAAACTAAAAAAGGCTGTCTCGAAAGAGGCAGCCTTTTTTGTTGGGAAAAAGGACGATAAGGACCAATCAACCGGCGAGGGATGAGAGGTAGCGGTGGGTGTAGAGGCGGTCGATTTTCGACAGCTCGATGAGCTGGCCGAAGGTTACCGTCCGCAGGCCGTACTGCCTTTCGATCCGCGCGAGCATGTCCTGCCAGAGCGAAGCGGTCATCTCGGCGTCAGCCAGGGCTCGGTGAAAACTGCCCGCAGGCTTGATGCCGACATGGGAGACGAGGGTCTGGAGCCTGTAGTTCGGGGCATCGAGGTAGATGCGCCTCGAGAGCAGGAGCGAGCAGCAGCAGCCGCCGTCGAAGGATTTCCCTGCTTTTTTCAGCTCCGCATCGAGGAACCTCCGGTCGAACGATGCGTTGTGCGCCACGATGTTGCGGCCGGCGATGAACCGGGCGAATTCAGCCATCACCTCTTCGCACCCCGGCTGTCCTTTCAGCATCTCGTTGGTAATGCCGGTATACCGCTCGATAAAGGGGCTGATACGGAATCCGGGATTCATGAGCTTCTGGAATCGGTCGACAACCGAACCATCCTCGACGAACACCGCCCCGATCTCGATGGCCCGGTCGCCATACTGCGGAGAGAGCCCGGTGGTCTCGAAATCCAGGACGACCACCGTACCGGACGGCATCCTTTTCAGCGCCTCAACCATGCGATAGCGTACAACTTCCGTGCTGCTGAAAAACGGTCATTCACCATATTTGTCAGTCGAAATACCAAGGATCGTGTACAGCGGACAGTAAGCGAAAGCTGCCGTTACCAGCGGGATCAGGCCGACAAGCCCGACAAAATTCTGGAAAACCAGACCATACACGATCATGACCGCACCGATCAAGGCACGAACGATCTGATCCGTCCGACCCATGTTTTTTTTCATTGCTGCTCCGAAAAGGTTGTTGATCCGTTTTGTGCGTACTACAGGGAACTGCAAAAGGAAAGCGCTCGAAAAATATACAAAAAGATCGCCGTGAACCAGCTTGACCCCGGAAACGGTTATCCTTCACTCCGGTTCGGGGTCAACACGACGGCAATCAGGCCGAACACGCTGAAGATCAGGCCGGCGGCCAACCACCCGAGGATCCGGCTCCCCCGATACCCTTTGCCGCGGGCGATGATCATGCAGGCTATGCCGCATCCGGCGCTCATCACAAGGATGAACATCCAGCTGGAGAGATCCATCATATCGTACAGGCTTGAAGGTTTTCAGGGAACATGCGGCGCGCATGGCTGGAATATACACACAAAGAACGCACAAAACCCATCGCCACGCCACCGGGCGTCAGACAAGCCGTCGTAAAATGATTATCGATTGTCTTTGTCACAATCCATGTTATTTTGATATATTCGAGTATCCCCTCTTGTATACTTCCCCCCTTGCAGCAACCGTCTGTTTGATACGGATAGCCACCTATGTCTACTGAAAACCCTGATTTCGGGTTGTTCAAGGATTTTCCCGAGGCGGTATTTGTCATGGAGCCCACCGGGACGATTCTCGACGCAAACAAAGCATTCACCAGCCGATTCATCGGCAAAACCCAGGAGTTCCGAGGCCTGGACATCCATGAACTGCCGACATCGGTCCATCAGCGACCCGGACTGGCGGCAAACTGGCGAAAACAGGCCGGCGAGGTACTCGGGACCGGCATGCCCCAGGACTTCGACGAGGATATGTGCGGGAGCTACTGGCGCAACTCCGTCTATCCGGTGCGCTCGGAAGATGGTGAAATCTCCCGCCTGCTCTTCATCATCCGGGAGATGACCGGGAAAAATCTCGAAGAGTTCCGGATCCGCAAGGAGAACACGGTCTTCAGGGAGCTTCTCGACGCCATCCCCGGAGCGGTCTTTATCCTGGACGAGCAAGGGCTGCTGGTCGGATGCAACGACTTCGCATTCGAGCTGTTCGGTGACCGCAACCGCGAGATACTGGACAACGACCTGATCAGCCTTTTCCATCCTGACGACCGGGACCGTGTCACTGCAGGGCTCCTCGACGCCCTTGAGTCAGGCAAGGCCGGCGCCGGCGAAGCGAGGATGTACATCCACGGCAACCGGGAACAGGTAAGGTGGTTCGTGTTGCAATCCGGGAGAGCCATGATCTCCGGGCAAGCATACCTCGTGGTGGCCGGCATCGACATCGACGAAAGGAAAGCGGCCAAGGAGCATGGACTCAGGTACAACAGGTGGCTGGACACGGCTATGGCGGCGTCCGATTCGGGAGTCTGGGACTGGAACGTCAAAACCGGTGAACTCCTCTGGTCGGACCAGATCTGGTCGCTGTACGGCCTGGGGAAAGCCGAACAAAGCCCATCGTTCAAGCTCTGGGCCGGCTCACTTCACCCGGACGACCGCGATATGACCATCACCGCCGTCAAGAGCGCGGCCCGGCAACAGGCCGCACTGAATATCGAGCACCGCGTGTACCACCCGGACGGCTCGATACACTGGATCATGGCAAGCGGGAAACCCATCTTCGACAAACAAGGGGAGGTGATCCGTTACTGTGGCACCTCCATCGACATCTCCGAGCAGAAGCAGATAGATACTGAGCTCCAGCGGAGCCGGGCGCACCTTGACTTTGCACTCGAAAAAGGCCACATCGGATGGTGGGAAATGAACCTCGAAGACGATACGGTACTCAGGACGATGGAACATGCCCGTATTTTCGGTTACGACTCGCTGCTTGCGTACTGGTCGTTCGAGCAATTCGTCGAGCATATCGTTCCTGAAGACCGCTCAAGGATCAACTCAATCATCCTCGACTCGATCGAGAACAAACGGGACTACGCGTTCGAGTGCCGAATCTCCACCGCCACCGGGGAGGTTCGCTGGATCTGGAGTTCCGGCACGCTCCGCTTCGACCGTCACGGCACGGCCACCCATATCCTCGGCATCGTCCAGGACATCACCGAACGAAAGCAGGAGGAGGCCGAATACGAGAAACTGCAGGAGCTGTTCCTGCAATCACAGAAAATGGAGCTGGTCGGGCAGCTTGCCGGAGGCATCGCCCACGACTTCAACAACGCCCTAACGGCTATTTTGGGCAATATCGAACTGCTGTTCGACAAGGTCGACCGCTCTTCACCGCTGGCCGAACATATCACCGACATCGAAAAATCGGCCGAGCGGTCGGCCAACCTGACCCGGCAGCTCCTCGCATTCGCACGAAAGGAAGCCGCAAGGCCGAAAGTCCTCAGGGTAAACAACGAGATCGAAAAACTGCTCCCGATGCTCAGGGGACTCATCGGCAACCACATCCAGGTCGTCTGGACGCCGAATGCAAATGGGCACGGCATCCATATCGACCCGTCCCAGCTCGACCAGATCATCGTCAACCTCTGCATCAATTCGAGGGACGCCATCGGCGACCGGGGTGTCATCTCGATCGAAACGGGCTCCGAACAGGTCCACCCCGCCGACTGCGCCATGGGACACCCCTGCCAGATTGCCGGCGACTATGTCAAGATACTGGTCTCCGATACGGGAAGCGGCATCGGCCCGAAAACGCTTCCGCACATTTTCGAGCCATTCTTCACCACCAAAGAGATCGGAAAAGGCACGGGGCTGGGACTCTCAACCGTCTACGGAGTGCTCAAACAGAACCACGGGTTCATCGATTGCCTTACGGAGCAAGGCCAGGGGACGACATTCATCGTCTACCTGCCCAAGCATGCAGCGACTTCCGGAGGAAACGAGGCAGAACGGCACGAAAACCATTTCAGCCATACCGGCGGCACCATCCTCCTTGTCGAAGACGAATCAAGCATCCTCACAATGCTTACAGGACTCCTGAATGAGAGCGGCTTCACGACACTGGCCGCGCAGGATGCGCAGACAGCCGTAAACATGGCGGAGCCGTACCCTGAGAATATCGACCTGCTGATCACCGATATCGTCCTGCCCGACATGAACGGAGTCTGGCTGAGCAACCGCTTGCAGGAACGGCGGCCCGGCCTCAAGACGCTTTTCATGTCGGGATATGCCCAGGAGTTGATCGTGCACTACGACAAGCTTGCCGAAGGGATCAATTTCCTTCAGAAACCGTTCTCCATCAATGCATTCATGAACATGGTTTCCCAGATGCTGCAAAGCGATCCCGATATCGAACCGCGCCACTGCAGGGCAAGGCACGCGTGAGCCCGGCTACGCCGAAGACCCCCATCACGTCATGACGACGGAAGGCTTCCGGGACCACGCCGACATGGCGCTCTCCCGGAAGCCTTCCGTAACGACAGCCGCCTGGCGACACCTGCCTTATTTCTGCTCTGACTCCTTCTTCTTGAAGAACGTGCAGCCGCCCTCGGCGATAACATCCTTGCCGAAGCAGGTGCCTGCCGCCGGATTGGAGGGGTTGATGGTGAAGCTCTGGCACTCCTGGCACTGCTTGCCGGGTTCAGCCTTCGGATTGTACATGGGTTCCATGACGTTCGATCGGTTTATCGGTTAAGATGCATGAATGCGTCCTTGTTTCCGGACTGCTGGAATATACGCCGCCGCCCCGATTTTCAAATGATTTTTCAACGGGGTGAAACCTAATACGGACGATCCCCGTTGAACCCGTTACCGTAAACAGGCGTTGCCTATTGGCGGAACATTCCTACATTAGTGGACAGTCTTATTTGCAGTCTCACCACATTCATGGATTTCAGCCACATCACCATACGCGGGGCGAGGGTGCACAACCTCAAGAACGTCTCGCTCGACATCCCCCGCAACAAGCTGGTCGTGATCACGGGCATTTCGGGGTCCGGAAAGTCCAGCCTTGCGTTCGATACCATCTACGCCGAGGGCCAGCGGCGCTTCATGGAGACGCTCTCCCCCTATGCCCGCCAGTTCATCGGCAACATCGAGCGCCCGGATGTCGATTTCATCGAAGGGCTGTCGCCGGTCATCTCGATCGACCAGAAGGGCACCAGCCGTTCGCCGCGATCGACGGTGGGCACCGTCACCGAAATCCATGACTTCGTCAGGCTGCTCTACGCCAAGGCCGGGAGGCGCTACGACCCGGTAAGCGGGCAGGTGCTGCAGAAGCAGAGCGAGGAGTCGATCTGCGACACCATCATGGGCCTGCCGTCAGGCACGAAGTTCCAGGTCCTCTCGCCGATGGTCGGCGGCAGGAAAGGGCATTACCGCGAACTGTTCGAACGGCTCGTCAAGAAGGGGTTCCTTCGCGCCCGCGTCGACGGCGAATATGTCGAGATGTCGGTCGGGATGCAGCTTGAACGCTACAAAAGCCATAACATCGCGCTGGTCGTGGACCGCCTGGTGGCAGGCCCTGGCATCGGCGACCGCCTGAAGGAGGCCGTGTCGCTTGCCGTTTCTCTTTCGGAACACAAATCCTCGATCATCTGCGCTCTGGACGGAGAGGATGGGCGGGAGATGCATTTCAGCACGAAGTTCGCCTATTCGGACGGCACGGTGCCCGTCGACACCCTCGCCCCGAACCAGTTCAGCTTCAACTCGCCCTACGGCGCCTGCCCTGAATGCAACGGCCTCGGCGAGATCATGCAGCTCTCGGCCGAACTGATGATGCCCGACTCCGGCAGGTCCCTCGAACAGGGAGGCATCGAGCCCTTCGGCAAACCGGGCAAGCGTAACCTGTGGCAGATCATCAGGGCGATGGCGAAATCCTTCGGATTCACCCTCGCCACGCCCCTTCGCGAGATCCCGAAGGAAGCCCTCGACATCCTGCTGTTCGGCTCGGGGACGAAGACTTTTGACGTCGGCTACACCTACGCCGGCAGGGAGCACCTTTACCCGCAGAACTTCCAGGGGGCCGTGCCCTACGTCGAGGAGGTCCGGGTAAACGCCAATTCGCCGAAGCTGCGCGAGTGGGCCGAAAGCTTCATGGTGAGCCAGACCTGCCCCGAGTGCGGGGGCGCACGCCTGAAGCAGGAGAGCCTGCAGGTGAAGATCGGTGGGCTCAACATCGCCGAAGTCGAGGCGATGGCCCTGCCCGAAGCGCTCGAATTCTTCAAGGCACTCCCGCCGGGACTGAGCCAAAAAGAGCTGCTCGTGTCGACGCCGGTACTGCACGAAATCACGAAACGCCTTGATTTCCTGCTGAACGTCGGCCTCGGCTACCTCTCCCTGGACCGGAACTCGCTGACCCTGTCAGGCGGCGAAGCCCAGCGCATCAGGCTGGCCTCGCAGCTCGGTTCCCAGCTCTCCGGAGTGCTCTACGTGCTCGACGAGCCGAGCATCGGCCTGCACCAGCGCGACAACCACAAGCTCATCGAGTCACTGGAGCGACTCAGGGACCTCGGCAACACGGTGCTGGTGGTCGAGCACGACAAGGACACCATGCTGATGGCCGACGAGATCATCGACCTCGGCCCGGGCGCCGGCGAGCACGGTGGCGAAGTGATCGCCCAGGGGCCCGCCTTGAAGCTCGACCATCGTTCGATCACCGCAGGCTACCTGAACGGCACGAAATCGGTATCGTTCCCCGCCGAAGCAAAAAGCGGAACGGAGGAGCCGAAACACCTCGTCCTGAAAGGGTGCCGGGGCAACAACCTGAAAAACGTCGATGTCGCGTTCCCGATCGGCACCCTCACCAGCGTCACCGGCGTCAGCGGTTCAGGAAAATCGACCCTCGTCAACGAAACCCTCTATCCGATCCTGGCCCGCCACTTCTACCGTTCAAAGATCCTGGCCCTGCCCTGCGACGGCCTGGAAGGGATCGGACACATCGACAAGGTGGTAAACGTCGACCAGTCCCCCATCGGACGCACGCCACGTTCGAACCCGGCCACCTACACCGGGGCGTTCACCTTCATCCGCGACTTCTTTACCCGCCTCCCCGAAGCGCAGATCAGGGGCTACAAAGCCGGACGATTCAGCTTCAACGTCAAAGGGGGCCGATGCGAGGTGTGCCAGGGTGCCGGCACCCGAAAGATCGAGATGAACTTCCTTCCCGATGTCTACGTCCAGTGCGAGCACTGCAAGGGGGAGCGCTACAACCGCGAGACCCTGCAGGTCAGGTACCGCGGCAAATCAATTGCGGACGTGCTGGAGATGACCATCGAGGAGGCCGCGGAGTTCTTCACGGACTTCCCGCGCATCCGGAGGATCCTCACCACGATGCAAAGCGTCGGGCTCGGCTACCTGAAGCTCGGCCAGCAATCGCCCCTGCTCTCGGGCGGCGAAGCGCAACGCATCAAGCTCTCCGCCGAGCTGGCCAAGATCCAGACCGGCAAGACCCTCTACATCCTCGACGAACCGACCACCGGCCTGCACTTCCAGGATATCCAGCACCTGCTCGAGGTCCTGCGGCGCCTGGCCGACAAAGGCAACACCGTCATCATCATCGAGCACAACCTCGACATCGTCAGGAACAGCGACTGGGTCATCGACCTCGGCCCGGAAGGAGGAAACGGCGGCGGCATGCTGGTGGCGGAAGGAACCCCGGAACAGGTCGCGGCATGCGAAAAGTCGCACACCGGCCGGTTCCTGAAGCTGGAGATGGCAGGAACGGGGGAATAAGTCGTAGAGGTCGAATGGGTGCTATGGGACGTATGGGTCTCAGGTGAGCAGATCTCCCTGCCCATCGAAATCGGTATCGAAACCGTCATAGAGACAGCAGTCCCAAGCAGGATTGCCGACAGTGATTCGCCATCGAGTTTTTTTGCTTACCGTACAACGTGCCCTCATCCCGGTGATGCGAACGGTAGCGAAGTCCACAAAGTGGCGTAGTATGTATTAAAAGAATAAATCCAAAGAGAACGATTATGTCAGAAGAGGCCAATGAGCTGAAAAAAGAGCTTGCCAAGCGTAAACGCACGGCAATTGAGATTGCATCACGGATCCATGATATCGTCGAAGATTCGCTCTGGGTAGACTACGATAAGATGCCTGAGCTTTCCGAAAAGCTTGTGGCCGCCGTACAGGAGGCCAACCAGTTCAAGGCAGCACACGGTCTCTGAGGATTCAGGGACGCCCTTTACTTCTTGCACTTCCCAGACTCATGAACGGCTCATAACCGCAGAAGCTTCCGGCATCGATATACCAGGCAGTCGAACCGGCAGCCTCTTGGCATACAAGGTTGGCAGTTGAGGACTGAAGTCACCGGCACCGCCATCCCTTGCGTTCGCCTTCACCCTTTTGCTTGTGCATGAAGCACCTGGCCGTCCTCAGACTTCCCCGGCTTTTCGGCATATGACAGAATGTAGTCCAGGCCAGCGTAGACACTCGCTGCAGAGCGGCGCAATGCTGATTTTGCCATAATCATCGCCACCGGAGGCAACTTGTTGACAAATGACTGATCTTTTGACAGATACTCGTGAAGGGGCGCATAGACATCGTCACGTATCGACGTGATGTCGATATTGACGAATCCGGCTCCGGAAAGTTTATTGCTGTAGGACGGGATCAAATAGTAGTTTTCCGGCGGAATATTGAATTTTCCCGCCACAAGGCTCCATGAAATCCATTGCTCCAGCCGTCTGAAGGGATTGTCGGAGTTTTTTGTCGGCACGATATCAGCCGTCACCAGCCGGCCCCCGGGTCGCAACACCCGGTACGCCTCCCTGAAAAAATCTTCACGGGTTCTATAGTGGAACGCACTTTCCAGGGAAACGACCAGATCAACGGATTCATTTGCAATGGGCATCTCCGTTGCCGAACCTTCCCGTAAATCTATCAGCCGCTCAAGCCCGGCATCGGCAACATTCTTCCGGGCCCGTTCGACCTGGGACCTTGTGATATTCAGCCCGACAATTCTTGCTAGCTTCATGCTCCCCGTCCAGAGAATGTCCTGATCCCCAAAACCATATCCGCAATCCAGGACCACATCACCCGCGCCCATGCCTCCTCTTTTCGCTACCAGCAGGGCGAGCGCCTCGCTGGCTTCATCAATGGTTGCAACATCCCGCCAATAGCCAAGATTCAGATACAGCCGATGCTCGGTAAGCGAGGTGGTGCCGATCAAATCATAGACTTCCGTCGTCTTCAACCCATGGAACGGATTGAGAAGCCAATTCAGATATTCAAAAAAACGACCGGCGGCATTGTCTGACATGGCAATTATCGGTTTCCGTTGTAAGAGCAGAGGGAGATCTTGAGCCACAGTCTACTGACGAAACGCCTTCCACACCTCCAGAAACATGGTCAGATGTTCCGCCCCGTCCTCGATCTCCTGATGGAGCAGGCTTTCCAGCAGCTGCTCTTCGTGGACAAACGCATTTTCCGTGAGCCTTCCGGAAAAGTAGGCGCTCCTCAGCCACACGAGGTACGTGGAAAGCGCATCGAACTGGTTGTACTCGACGATTT
Organism: Chlorobiaceae bacterium; assembly: GCA_013335115.1. Classification (GTDB taxonomy): domain Bacteria; phylum Bacteroidota; class Chlorobiia; order Chlorobiales; family Chlorobiaceae; genus Chlorobaculum. The sequence goes on from JAAXWQ010000003.1 coordinate 133,847, forward strand.
TCCGAATGTCGCCGGAGCGCCATAAATTGATCACGTCGGCGCCATCGGTTCCCAGTTTGCCCGGTATTCCCAGTGACGAGGCCAATTCATTGAGCGATGGGGCCGCTTTCCCGAAGCCTCCAAGCTCATTCTTCAAATCGATGTTGAAATCGCTGTAGCGGGCAAAGTAATCGGCTCCCTCCCAGGGCTTGTCCGGACGATGGCAGAAGGTCGGCGCCGTCACCCTGCAGGCCAGTGCCCGCTGGAACAGGATCGGCAGGTCGGCATTCGACGAGTTGAACCCCACAAGCTGCGCCCCCAGATTCCCGACGGCTTCCAGGAACCGCCGGATGATCTCCCCTTCCTGCTGCACGCCGTCATGCAAGCCGGGGAGAGACACGAGCTCAAGCCTCACGTCACTTCGCACCTTTTTACGAACCACGGCCGCAATGGAAACGATCCTGCACATCGCCGTTTTCAGGTACGGGCGGGGATCTTCCGGCGTAGCACCACCCTCCCGCCACATGACCTCAAGGACTTCATCATCAGAGGCCGTATCCGGCAACCGGTAGATACGCCTGCCCGACGCCGGGTCCGGGACCCACTCGATATCGAAGACAACGACGTTGTCGGCAATGAACTTGTACATTATGACTCCTCAGCTCATAAAATTGTGCGGCAGAAAATCAGGAAACGTTGTCTGGCAAGCGCAAAAATGAAAAAGCAGCGCATGTCGCTATCGGTCGCCGGGTATAGGGCCTTTCTGCGCTGTGCGGCTCCGAAAGCGACCTATGGATGGACAACTTCCCTAATGAGTTATAGGTACTCTTTTTTCCGGGCATATTACAACACCTTACAACACCAGCCACGGTGAAGGCCGCGGGAAGTGTCGATTATCGTGCGAAAGGGGGAGCGTAGACCGGGGGAATTTCCCCCCCAGTCCCTGGCCTGGCCTTACAGGAACTCCTCGAAGTAGTCCAAATCCTTGTGGAAGGTCTCTTCGAGTGAGAAGAGCGCGACAAGGGCCAGCACCATGCAGATACCGCCGACGATGAGTGCTCCGGTCTCGAGCCCGAAGCGGCCGCGGGTGAACTGGAACAGCATGGTGATGGGGACGACCATGCCCCTGACCAGGTTCGGCACGGTCGTGGCGACCGTGGCCCTGAGGTTGGTACCGAACTGTTCGGCGGCCACGGTGACGAAGATCGCCCAGTAGCCACCCGAGAATCCGAGCGCGGCGCAGACGGCGTAGAAATAGCCCGGGGTGGCCCCCTCCTGGGTGAAATAGAGCGCCACGGAGGCGATCGTCAGGAGCATGAACAGCAGGACCGCCCTCTTGCGGCTCTTGAACAGCTGGCTCAACAGGCCGCTCGACAGGTCGCCGAACACGAGGCCGAGGTAGCAGTACATCACCGCATTGCCGGCCGATACCTCTCCCGAGATATGGAACGATGAGGCGAATTCGGGCGAGAAGGTGATCAACACGCCCACCACGAACCAGATCGGGACGCCGATCAGGATCGAGTTCAGGTACTTCAGGAAGCGCTCCCTGCCGGTGAAGAGGGCGAGCAGGTTGCCCCTGCTGACCGAAGCGCTCCCCTCCATCGCCTGGAACATGCCCGATTCGGAGACCTTGATCCTGGCCAGCAGCAGCAAGAGGCCCAGGCCGCCACCGATGAAGAAGGCGTTGCGCCACTCGAACCCGGTCGCGACGAAGTTGGCCAGAATCGCACCGGAGACGCCGATGGAGGCTACGAGCATGGTGCCGTAACCTCGGATCCTGGTATGCAGCACCTCGGAGACCAGCGTGATGCCTGCGCCGAGCTCACCGGCGAGGCCGACTCCGGCGATGAAGCGGAGCACGGCATAGGCGGGCAGCGTGGTCACCAGGCCATTGGCAATGTTGGCCACAGAGTACATCAGGATCGACCCGAACATGATCTTCAGGCGCCCCTTCTTGTCGCCGAGCCATCCCCAGAGGATGCCACCGAAGAGCATGCCGACCATCTGCATGTTCAGGAGGTAGACGCCGTAGTCGATCAGCCCCTTCCCCTCCAGGCCGAACGACTTCAGGCTCGGCACGCGCACGATGCTGAAGAGGACGAGGTCGTAGATATCGACGAAATAGCCGAGGGCGGCCACGATGACCGGCAGGCTGAAAATGGCGCGGATGCTTGCCTGGGGTTGTTCCTGCATGGAGCTGCTTGATTGGGGTTGCAATGAGTGTTATCCGAGTATAAAACAATTCGATGGAGCTGGCAACAGGTGCCGGCGGATCACTCGTGGCGGAACCGGAAAAGCAGGAAGCGCGAAGTGAGGAGGTTGACACCCATGCCCGCGATGCTGCCTGCCGCGACTCCGAGCTCCGGATGCCGGGCGGCCAGCAGAACCTTCGAAACGAGCAGGGCGAAGACCCCGTAGTTGACCGATCCGCCGACCGCCATCAGTGCGAGGTAGATCCCGAGCTCCTTCGCCGCGGAGTGGCCCGAACGGCGGCTGCGGAAGGTGACGGCGCGGTTGAACAGCCAGGTGGAGAACGCCGCACACAGGAAGGAGGCGACACGGGCGCCGTAGACCCCCAGGGAACCCTTGAGGAGGTAGAGGACGCCCACATCGACCAGGAAGCCGATGAAGCCTGCAATGGCGAACCAGAAGAGGCCGGCGGCCGCTTCACCCAACTGATCCCTTCGCATCGTTCAGGGGAGCCGGAAGGGAATGGTGAGGTAGGCAAGCCGTTTGGTTTCGTGCCTGCCTGTCGTGACGTTGTCCAGTATCAGGCCGCAGGTGAAGGAGAGCATGGAGCAGACCATCAGGGCGGACGACAGGATGAGCGTGGGGAAACGCGGGACAAGCCCGGTCCTGAAGTAATCGGCAAGCACCGGGACGAAAGCCAGGATCGCCACGGCCGCCATGAGCGAGCCCCAGATACCGTAGAAGGAGAACGGGCGTTCGGTCATGTAGAGGCGCAGGATGGTCTTGAGGATGCGGAATCCGTCCCGGTAGGTAGAGAGCTTGCTCGTCGAACCTTCCGGCCGGGCATAGTACGGGGTCATGACCTCCCCGTAGGGCATGCGCAGTTCAAGGGCATGGACGGTCAGTTCGGTCTCGATCTCGAAACCGTGCGAGAGTGCCGGAAAAGATTTGACGTACCGTTTCGAAAAGACCCTGTACCCGGAGAGCATGTCCGTGAATCCACCGCCGAATATGTTCACCGTGCTCTGTGTCAGCATCCGGTTGCCCCACTGGTGACCGGAGCGGTAGGCCGCGCTGGCGACCTCTTCGGACGCCTTCCGGCAGCCGACGACCATGTCCAGGTGCTCGTCGATGAGCTTATCGAGCATCCTGGTGAGCGACGGAGCATCGTAGGTCGCATCCCCGTCCACCATGACGTAGATGTCGCTTTCGACGTCGGCGAACATACGGCGCACCACATTGCCCTTGCCTTTCAGCGGGACGTTGATCACCGGCACCTGTTCGGCTCGGGCCACGGCTGCAGTGTTGTCGGTCGAATGGTTGTCGAAGACGTAGATCGCCATCCCGGGAATCGCCTGCCTGAAGTCCCGGATCACTTTGGCGATCGCAGCCTCCTCGTTGAAGCAGGGTATGGTCAGGGCAACGCTCAATCCTCTATACGACATGCAGGTTCCTCCTTTGAAACTTCTGTGAAGGTCACGGAACAATCCCGTCCGTGATGGTTTTTCCGCCATGCCCGCCTGCGGGTTTGTCCCGAACGCAAAGAATCGTGCCGCTTTCGGCGTGCCGGTACAGGGGGCGGGCGCCCTGCGCAGCCATCTTCGCTTCATCCCGGATGAACCCGTAATAGAAATCCGCCGGACCGTCCAGGCCGTCCAGCTCGACCGGTAGCAGCAGCCGCTCCATGCCGTACATGCTCCGGTAGAAGTTCATGGTGTCGAAATAGGGCTCGTCGACCCGCATCTTGCAGGGCCGGCCAGGCGCGTTGCGCCCGATTTCCTCCCTGACGGCAAGCATCGCCGGTCTGGTGCCCCCGTACTCGGGCCAATCGTAGAGGCTTTTCAGGTTTGCGGAGTAGATGTTTTGCACCACCAGCAGCATCGGAGCGACGAAGCCGAGCAGCACCGCCGGCACCGAATACCAGCGGGACGACGTGCGGGGAGGGTCGCCAAGGGCGATGGCCGTGAGCAGGAAGAGCGGGGTAAAGAAAATGCCACGTCGTCCCTGCAGGTACGCGACGTGCATCAGGTGGTGCTGCAGGATGCTCGCCAGGGCGACGGTGAAGGTCATGCCGGCAAGCACGGCAAGCACCGCGAAACGCCTCCGGTCCTTGCGCCACAGCAGCAAGAGCGCAACGGGCACGAAGAGCGAGACCACGACGACCCAATCGGTCATCACCTGGATGTAGCTCCAGAACCAGTTATTGTCGTAGGCCGTGCCGTTGACCAGTCCGCCCACGGTGTCGTTCCAGAAGCCGGCCTGGCCGCCCTCGCCGAACAGCTTCCACTGCCGGATGATGTAGAGCGGCAGCGCCAGGTAGGCGATGAACGGGATCCCCGGCAGGAGCAGCCTCGCAAGAACGAGCGGCCACGGGGAGGATGCTGATTCGGAAACGCCGGCACCGGCAAGGCCCCTGACGAGCACGAACCCTCCGACCAGGAGCATGGCGCCCCCAAGGACAAGCAGGAAAGAGAGGTTCGAAAGTGCGGCCAACCCGAACAGCATGATGCCGATGCGGGCGTGCCCCTCCCTGATCCTTCCCGGCGTTTCGCCGAAGGCCCGGAGCAGGGCTGCAAGCCCGAGCATGGTGAAGCCGAGGCCGAGCCCGTAACCGCGGGCGACGCCGAGGAAGTCGACCACGTAGGGGTTCATCGCGACGGCAAGGAGCCCGGGTACGGCCTTCCAGCCGGAAACGACCCGGGGGAGGCACAGGTTGAGCCCCAGCAGGTAGAGGATGGTCCCGAAGAGCGTGGGAAGCCTCAGGGTCAGTTCCGAAACGCCGAAGATGCCCACCGATAACTTCGCAAGCAACGTATGCAGGAGGTGGTTGTTGTCCGGCAGGCCGTCCGTCCGGAACAGGAGGATGTCAAGCCACCCGTTCGTGACGTGGCCATTGTAGGTAGCCGCTTCGTCGAGCGTGATGCACATCGTCGCCGCCCTCGCCGCGACATAGGCGAACACGATGAACGATAGCCCTGCAGAGGCGGTCGTCGGCCCGTCGATGCGGCGATGCTGAGCGTGATACATAGTCGGTCGAAGCGATGATTTGCCCTTGTGATGGGCGGATGACGCGTTGTAAATCCCGGATTGCCGGAATTTACACTTTTATCGGGAAAGCCCGTTCCTGGCATGCAGGTGCCTGATAACGCCCGAGACGTCAGCCTCCACCGCATAGGCATGTTCGAAGCGCTGCACCCTGGTCAGGGCGTTCGGCACGACGATGCAGTCGATCCCGGCGGCGTGGGCGGAGGCGAGCCCACGGCGGGAATCCTCCACCGCGAGGCACTCTTCCGGGGCCAGACCCAGGCGTTCGAGCGCCTTGAGGTAGGGTTCCGGATGGGGTTTTGGGTTGGCGACATCGTCGTCCGTGACGATCACCTCGAAATGGTGGAGCAGCCCGTCCGGACCGTGCATCAGCTCCACCTTGTCACGCGGGCTCCCGGTTACGAGCCCCATGCGGACTTTTCCCGCAAGCGACCCGATGGTTTCACGAACCATCGGCATGAGCGGCACGGAGTGCCTGATCCGTTCGACGAAGGCCTCGTTCCGGCGTTCGAGCAACGGGCCGGCGACCTCCGCAGGCATGCCCAGCTCACGGGCGATCTGTGCGCTGTGCTTGGCGTTGCCGAGGTACTCGATGCCCCAGTAGGTTTCGTCGATCCTGAGGCCGGCTTCGGCGAAAAAGAAGCTGGTCAGGTCGAAAAACAGGGCCTCGCTGTCGAGCAGCAGGCCATCGTTGTCCCAGAGGACGGCATGGATCATCGGGCGCGAAAAGAGGTGGTTGCAACGGCTATCGAACGAGGTAAATATACGAATTCAGCGCCCTTGCCGTTGCATGAAACAGCCCCGGTAGAGCCTGATCGCCCGCACGACGGCACGACGGACGTCGCGGTCTGCCATGAGCGCGAACACCTGGCGTCGGCTCAGCCGGCCCGGGTTGTTGCGCATCAGTTCGTTCCGGTAGAGTATGCGCATGAGGACGTCCATCGAAATCGACCATGCCGCGTCGACCACCTCGGCAAGCCGGATGACGGGACCAGGGGCAGGCTCCCCTGATGCTGCAAGGTTCATGTCCATCACCCTCAGGTCGCCCTCCTGGCGGATCGTGAAATCGACGCGCCGTCCGGAAGGGTGCTCGAGGCTGAACCTCATCGGCCGCGAGAGGGGCGGCGACGAAAATTCCTGTTCGTACACGATGCGGGGGTTGGTGGCCAGGTAGCGCTCGAAAGCCTCGAAGACGATCGTGGCGACCAACGGGCCGTCAAGGGTCTTGTTGACCTTGAAGAGGAACACGAGCTGGAACAGGTCCTGCAGGAACACGAGGAGCGCTGCCCCCACACGCTGCCTCTTGAGCACGGAACGGTAGTTGCAGAAGGCCACGTTGCAGTAGGCCATCATCCGCACCAGGTCCATGGTCTCCATGGAGGAGGTCCTGACAACCGGGGAGAAGTTGTTGTACAGGTCCCAGTCCGTCGAGGTGATGTTCCCCTCGCTCCGATACTCCTCGAATATCTTCGTGCCGGGATAGGGGGTCATGGACATGAACAGCGCCTGTTTCAATCCAAGCGATCGGGCGAACTCGGGATAGGCCATCGTGTCGGCCTCGCTCTCCGAATGGTGGCCGATGATGAAATAGCCCTCGGCCCCGATGTGGTGACGTTCGAGGAGGCCGATGGCCTTGGAGACATCATCGAGGGAGTTCTTCTTGTTCATGAGCTCGAGGGTCTGCGGGTTCGGGCTTTCGATACCGAGACCCACCTTGTTCAGCCCAACGGCCCGGAGTTTGTCAAGGATCCGCTCGGCCCGGACGATATCCTTCGCCCTCGTTTCGGTCATGATCCTGAAATTGGTCAGGCCGCGCTCGATCATGAGGTCGCAGATCGCCTCGGCACGTTTGATGTTGGTCAGGAAGTTGGCATCCCAGATCTTGAGCAGCTTCTTCCTGTCCGGGTCGTGCAGCGCCGCGACCTCCTCCACGACGTTCCCCGGACTCCTGCCGCGCCAGCCCTTGTGCATCTTGTCATTGGCGCAGAATGAGCACGACCAGGGGCAGCCCCTCGACGTATAGATGGTGTCGATGGTGTACGCATCCCCTCGCTCGCCGAACCGCTCAGGCCGGAGGCCACGCTTGGGAAAGCGGATGGAATCGACCTCGGAGATCAGCTCCCGCTCGCCGGTGTGGACGATGCCGCCGCCTTCGCGCCAGGCTAACCCCTTCACCTCGCGCGACGGGCCATGGAGGACCAGCTCCCTGAAGGTCGCCTCCCCTTCGCCGATGGCCACAAGGTCGACGCAGTCGAGCCCGAGCACCTCTTCGGGCAGGGCCGTCGGATGGAATCCGCCCATGACGACGAACACTCCGTGCCGTTTCGCTATTCCGGCGAGGCGGACCGCGCTGTTGAAACCGCCGGTCATCGACGAAATGGCCACCAGGTCGATCTTGCGGCGTTGCAAGAGGCGATCGAAACTTTCCGCCAGCCGGTCGTTGTAGTAGTTGTCCGGAATGACCAGGCTTTCGGCGATATCCTCGACCGCCGCGGCCAGGTAGCAGACGCCGATGCAGTCGGTGATGAACCTGGGAAACGGCGTGACGAACGCCTGTGGAGCCTCGATGAGGCAGATGCTCCTGAAATAAGCCATGTAGGCTGGCCTCCGGCCAGTGGATTGGGATGTACTGGAAACGCACCGGCAACGGCCTGAACGGTCGCGCAGCCGCAATGGCGCACGAATGCTTTTCAGGACAGATAAACAATAAAAGGGGCACTGCCGATCGACCGGATCGCGACAGGCTGGGGGGAGTCGCGAACGAATAACACTCAAAGTATACAATAAAACGCATATATCCACACAACGCATACACAAAGAGCCGTAACCGTCGGTGCATCGTACAACAGAAAAAGCGGGCCGGAGCCCGCTTTTTCCTGTTGCTTCGCGTCACGCGCCGGTCACGCGCCGGCCATCATGGCCTCGATGTCTGCCTCGACCGTGCCGATCGGCTTGAGGCCGAACTTTTCGACGATGGCCGCGGCGACGTTCGGGGTGAGGAACTCGGGGAGCGTCGGCCCGAGGCGGATGCCCTTGACGCCAAGGAAGAGCAGGGCGAGCAGGACGGTAACCGCCTTCTGCTCATACCAGGCGATATCGAAGGAGATGGGCAGGTCGTTGATGTCCTCCAGCCCGAACACCTCCTTGAGCTTCAACGCGATCACGGCGAGCGAGTAGGAATCGTTGCACTGGCCGGCGTCGAGCACCCTCGGGATGCCGCCGATGTCACCCAGGGGTAGCTTGTTGTAGCGGTACTTCGCGCAGCCGGCGGTCAGGATGACCGTGTCTTTCGGCAGCGCCTGCGCCACGTCGGTGTAGTACTGCCTCGAGGAGTGGCGGCCGTCGCAGCCAGCCATGACCACGAAGCGGCTGATCGCGCCGGACTTCACGGCCTCGACCACCTTGTCGGCCAGCGCCAGCACCTGGGTATGGGCGAAGCCGCCGACAATCTCGCCGTTCTCAAGCTCGACCGGGGGTTTGCAGGTTTTCGCCAGTTCGATCAGCGCCGCGAAATCCTTCGACTTGCCCTCTTCACGCGCCGGGATGTGCTTCAGGCCAGGGTAGGCGGCCATGCCGGTGGTGAACATGCGGTGGCGGTAGGACTCCCTGACCGGCACGATGCAGTTGGTGGTCATGAGAATCGGACCGTTGAAGGTGTCGAACTCGCGGTCCTGCGCCCACCAGGCGCTGCCGTAGTTGCCCACGAAGTGGCTGTACTTCTTGAAGGCCGGGTAGTAGTGGGCCGGCAGCATCTCGCAGTGGGTGTAGACGTCGACGCCGGTGCCCTCGGTCTGCTTGAGCAGCTCCTCCATGTCGCGCAGGTCGTGGCCCGAGATGAGGATGCCCGGGCGCGTGCCGACGCCAGTCTTCACCGTGGTGATCTCCGGGTTGCCGTAGGTGGTGGTGTTGGCCTTGTCGAGCAGGGCCATCGCCGTGACCGCCGTGGCGCCGGTCTCCATCACCAGGGCGAGCAGCTCGTCGGCCGTCTGCTCCTGCAGCAGGGCGGAGAGGCTCTTGACATAGAACGCGTAGATGCTGTCGTCGTGGTAGCCGAGCACCGCCGCGTGGTCGGTGTAGGCGGCGAGTCCCTTGAGTCCGTAGAGCACGAGGCTCTTGAGGGAGCGCAGGTCAGCGTCCTCGCTGAGGCTGTCGATGCCGCAGGCCAGCGCCTTGGCGATAAATTCATCTCGGCTGGAACCGTTCCAGGTCGCCGCGTCGTGCGCCGGGGTCCTGCCGGTAACCCCCTTGACCTCATCGCGGACAGCGAGGGTCCGGCGGATGCGGTCGACGATGACGTCGTCGTCGAAGTTGGTGTTGGTCACGGTCACGAACAGCGACTCGCTGATGAACCGGCCGTATTTCCGGTCGAGCGTCCCCGGCAGTTCCGCCGCGCAAAGGGCGAGCCCCTCGACGACGTAGATGAGGGTGTCCTGGAGTTTGGCGGTCATTTCGTCCTTGCCGCACACGCCGCGGACGTTGCACCCGGTTCCTTTGATGCTCTCCTGGCACTGGTCACAATGCATGCTCATACTATCGTACTCCCTGTGGTTGGTTGGTGTTGGTTGTTCTTGGTCGTGATCCGGAGACGGAAGCGATGCCCGGCTGTAGTATGCTTCGGCGTTCCCGGGATCGTTTTCGATGAGCCTCGTGATCTCGCGTGCCGATCCGCGCCAGGCGCCAAGCGCATCCTTCAGCATGAGGCCCACTCCTCCGAAAGGACCTGTCCTCCGATGCCGATGACGACCTGCCTGACCGGCACCTTTCGGTGTGCGCGTTCGAGCGCCCTGGAAACGAGCCCCATCAGGCCGCCGCAGCAGGGAACCTCCATGATCGCCACGGTGATGGTGTCGACCTTCGCCTCGTCGATCATCACGATGAGCTTTTCGACATAGCGCTCCATCTCGACGTCGAGCTTCGGGCAGGCGATCGCCAGGCTCCGGCCCCGGAGGAGTCGGGAATGGAAATCGCCCATGGCGAAGGGGACGCAGTCGGCGGCGAGCAGGAGGTCCGATCCCTGGTAGCAGGATGCGACGGGGGTGACAAGATGCAGTTGGATAGGCCACTGCCGAAGCTCTCCGGGGGAGGTTGGCGTGGTTGCCGCCGTAACCGCCGGGGCCTCGTTTCCGGTCCCCCTGAGGTCCATCATCCTGCTGCCGGGGCACCCTCCGCCATGATGCCCGTGAGCTGCCGGCTTACCGGACGCCTCGGCCTCGAGCGGGTTGGGGATCCCCTGCTCCTGCAGGTAGTCGAGCGCGGTCTGCAGGTAGCCGGCCTCGCCATGCTCCATGAGGTGCCTGAGGTGCGCCGCAATCACGTTCGGCCCTGCCTTGGAAATGCTCTCGTGCATGACCCTTCGCTCGTCGTAGGGTTCGGCTTCACGCTCCTCGACCCGCATGGCTCCGGTAGGGCACTTGCCGACGCAGGCGCCGAGGCCGTCGCAGAACAGGTCGCTGATGAGCCTGGCCTTGCCGTCAATGACCTGCAACGCCCCCTCGGGACACGCCGGGATGCACTGGCAGCAACCCGTACAGAGCCGTTCTTCTATGGTGATGATCTGTCGTTTCATGATTGGGTACCCTTAGTTTGTTTCATGGACATGCCGGCTTTTCCCCGCCTCCCCGACCCTCTTGAGGTCGGTGATCAGCTTGCCGACGGAGACCCTGGAAAACTCGTCGTCCACCAGCTGCTCGATCCGCATGATCTCGTGGCGAAGCACGCAGTTGGCCCTGTTCGAGCAGAGCTGCTTGCGGAACATGCACTCGGAGACCTGCACCGGCCCCTGGAAAATCTCGATCACGTCCCGCACGTTGATCCTTTCCGGATCGACCGCAAGCGCGACGCCACCGCCAACCCCCTGCTTCGAGTTTACCAGTCCCGACCTGATGAGCTCCTGGAGGATGCGCCTGAGGAACTGGTAGGGAATCACCTGCCCTTCGGAGAGCGCCTTGGCCGACATGCGGCTGCCGGGGTTCATGCCGAGGGCGATCAGTGCACGCAAGGCGTAATCGGTATGCTTGTTCAGTATTTTCATGGCTGTCATTATTTGATACTAAATTAGTATCAGTTTATCACAATCAAAAACATTTCGAGAAAATTCCCGGGTTTTTCGATTCGTCGATTTTTTTCCGATCGAACTCGACGGGGTAGCCGGGTTTTCTTGTACGTTCCGGATCATGTATATTGCAACTCCCCCCGCCCCATGACCAAACAATACAGCCCATGCTGCAGCTCAGGACTACCGGCTACCGTGCGCTCGACCGGCTTCGCGCGCGAGGCGAATTCCCTCCGGAATGGAACGGCCCGCAAGAGCTGGAAACCGCTACGGACCGATTCATGCAACGCTTCATGGAGGAGCGCCTCGAAGCGTCCGGGGAACTCGGCCCGGGATTCCATCTGTTCGAACTTCTCGACCGGGCGGTAAGGTGCCCTGATACGGAAAACATGGATTCGGACTCGATGACGGGAGACGGGAAAGCCGCCATGGTCGAAGCGCTCGACCGTATGAACGGATTGACGATGGCCTACCGCCACCAGATCGGCCTGCTTGAACCGCTGCTCCATGAGCTGTCGCAAGAGCGCGTTGGCCCCGTCAGGGTGCTCGAACTGGCTGCCGGTTCTGGAGGGCTCGCCTTTGCCCTGGCGGAATATGCACGAAAAAAGGGACTACGGCTCCAGGTCACCGCTTCGGACATCGTACCTGAACTGGTCGAAGCCGGCAGGGCCGCAGCCGCCGAACGCGGCCTGGAGGTAGCGTTCCGGGTCGTCAACGCCTTCGACCTGGCGGGAATCGGCCGGAGCGCCTTCGACCTGGTGGTCGTTTCGCAGAGCCTGCACCACTTCTCGCCGGGCAAGCTCGCCCTGATGATCGCCGGCGCAGGGGATCTCGGCGCATCGGCGTTCGTCGGGATCGATGGCCACCGGAGCCTGCTCCTGCTGGCCGGTGTGCCGATCGTGGCGAGCCTGCAGGGAATGGCAGAATTCACGGCAGACGCCTTCACTTCGTCGAGGAAATTCTACAGCGACCTCGAACTCGACATCATCGCCGAGATCGCCACCGGAAGGCGGTCGCACCAGGTCGAATGCTCGTGGCCGATGAGCATGCTGACCGTCCGGACGGCCCCCTGAAGCCGACCCCGCGCGGCTCTTGGATAAAAGGGCGAATGCTTATATTTTACTGTCTACTGCATGGGATTTCACATCCACTCAGCCAACAAAACGGAACATAAGATCATGAACATAGGCAAGGTACTCGCAGGGACGGCCGCCGTCCTCGTTCTCATCCAGCTTGTCCCTTTCGGGAAAGACCACCAGAACCCTCCGGTAACCGGCACGCCTCAATGGGACAGCCCGCGAACCGTGGAGCTTTTCGACCGTGCCTGCAAGGACTGTCATTCCAACGAGACGGTCTGGCCCTGGTACAGCAACGTCGCGCCGGTCTCCTGGCTGACCGCCCTGGACGTAAAGATCGGCCGGAAAAAGTTCAACGTCTCCGAATGGGGCCGTGCAGGCAAGAACGAAGGCCAAGAAGCGGCTGAAGAGACCAGGAAAGGCAAGATGCCGCCATGGTTCTACCTGCCGGCACACCCCGAGGCCAGGCTGACTCCGTCCGAAAAGGATGAACTGGCCAAAGGCCTGGCAGCGACCTTCGGCGAAGAGAAGAAAGAGGCCGGCAAAGAGGCCCGTTGAACCCCGCCCCCCCCATCGATGCCGGCTGGATTCCCGAAATCCGGCCGGCCAACCTGAAAGCACTCCCCCGTTACCGGCCACCGGCCATGCCCCCGGGCCAACAACCTTCGTCCTGACCCAGACCATGCGATCCAACCATCCATCCGGTAACATCCGGACGCCCGGCAGCAGGCAGCACTATCCACTACATGCGCTCCTGTTCCTGGCGACGCTTTTCTGCACCACCTGGGCAGGGACCTTCTGGATCGGCAGGCCAGCCGGAACAGGAGGAGGAATAGCGGCATTTTTCCGTGAACTCCGGGAGGGGCTCCCCTTTTCGCTGTCGCTGCTCGCATTCCTGAGCGTGCATGAGTTCGGCCACTATTTCGCGACCCTCGCACACGGGATCAGGGCGACCCTTCCCTACTACATCCCGCTGCCGCCGCTGCCGTTCATGCTGAACATCGGCACCATGGGCGCCGTCATCAAGGTCAGGGAACCCTTTCCGGATGCCGAATCGCTGCTCGATACCGGCGCGTCCGGCCCGATCGCCGGATTTACCGTAGCCCTGGGCCTGCTGATCTACGGGTTCCTGCACCTCCCTCCCGAAGGCTACATCCTCTCCATACATCCCGGGTACCTCTCGACCGGAGGCATCCCGGCCCCGGAACCGGGGACCCTCTTCCTCGGCAGGAACCTGCTGTACCTGCTGCTCGAAACCCTCATCGCCCCGAAAGCCCTGCCTCCGATGACCGAGATGTACCACTACCCCTACCTCTTCGCCGGGTGGCTCGGGTGCCTGGTAACCTCGCTGAACCTGCTGCCGGTCGGACAGCTCGACGGCGGGCACGTCGTCTATGCCCTGTTCGGCCGGAGAGGGCACGAACGGACGGCTCGCGTCTTCCTGGCCTTCATTACGGCACTGGGCCTGCCTGGCTTCTCGGCAGGCATTGCCGCCCTGATCGACCCTGAGGTTGCGGCGTCGATTCCGACGCAACTGCTGCAGTGGTCATGGCCTGGCTGGATGCTCTGGGCGTTCATCATTGCCCGGCTGCTCGGAACGAAGCACCCGTCGATCATGCACCCGCTGAAGCTCTCCAAACCACGGCGTATTGCCGGCTGGCTCTGTATCGCTATTTTCGTGCTTACCTTTACCCCTGTACCTTTTGGAATCATCTGACCATGGCGACCTGATGAGCCCTACTGAAAGAACCCCGGCCGGATTCCGGCTCGACTGCGCAGGCAGGATCCTCGACCTCAGTGGCCAGCCGGCCGTCATGGGCGTCGTGAACCTGACCCCGGACTCCTTTTTCGACGGCGGCCGCTTCATCGGCACGGCCCCATCCCCCGACCTCGGCAAGGCCCTCGAAAGCGCCCTCGACATGGTTTCGGCAGGGGCGGACATCATCGACGTCGGGGGCGAATCCACGAGGCCCGGCGCCGTGGCGGTGAGCGCCGAAGAGGAGATCGAACGGACTGCCCGGTTCATCGCCCTGCTTCGCAGCCGCTCCGATGTGTTCGTCTCGATCGACACCTGGAAGGCAGCGGTCGCCGGGGAGGCCCTCCGTGCCGGTGCGGATATCGTGAACGACATCTCCGGATTCACCTTCGACCCAGGCATGGCTGCACTCTGCGGTCGCCACCGGTGCGGGGTGGTGCTGATGCACACCCCGGTCAGGCCGGGTGAAATGCAGTGGAGCCACGACACCGGAACCGCCGGTCACGACATCGTTGCGACGGTGCTCGAAGCCCTCGCCCGCTCCATCGGCATCGCCCGGAGCCACGGCGTGGAATCGATCGTCACGGACCCCGGCATCGGGTTTGGCAAGAGCGTCGAAGAGAACTTCCGGCTGCTCGCCCGCCTGGACGAACTGCACGCACTCGGATTGCCGATCCTGGCCGGCGTGTCGAGGAAATCATTCCTCGGCCAGGCGATCCGCAGGGATGGCGAAGGAATCCCTCCCCCCCCGGAGCGGCTCGACGCGACCACCAGCGCGAACACCATCGCACTCCTGAACGGGGCCGACATCCTGAGGGTGCACGACGTCGGGGCAGCGATCCAGGCACGCGCCGTCGTCGAAGCGCTCCGCCGGTCGTGCGGTGGAACGGAGTGACACGAATCCCTTTTCCCGTATGCCTCTTTTTTTGTTAACTTGAAAGCTCTGTCAGCTTGCCCCTGACAGGTTGCCGGCGGTTCAAGTGCGGCCTGAAACAGACCGATAACTCCCTGTTCTCCTGTTCTCATGTATCTGTCGAAAATCGAGCTCTTTGGCTTCAAAAGCTTCGCCCATCGGGTCAGGATCTCCTTCGACAAGGGGCTGACCGCCATCGTGGGCCCGAACGGCTGCGGCAAGACCAACGTCGTCGACGCCATCCGCTGGGTGCTCGGCGAACAGAAATCCCAGCTCCTGCGCTCGCCGAAGATGGAGAACATCATCTTCAACGGCACGAGGAACATGAAGCCCCTCAGCTTCACCGAAGTCTCCATCACCATCCAAAACACGCGCAACGTCCTGCCGACCGAGTACACCGAAGTCACGGTCACGCGCCGGCTCTACCGGAGCGGCGACAGCGACTACCTGCTCAACCAGGTTCCCTGCCGCCTCAAGGACATCCTCGACCTGTTCGCCGACACCGGCATGGGTAGCGACGCCTATTCGGTCATCGAACTGAAGATGATCGAGGAGATCATCAGCAACAAGAGCGAGGAGCGCATGAAGCTCTTCGAAGAGGCCGCCGGCATCACCCGCTACAAGCAGCGCCGCAAGCAGACCTTCCGCCAGCTCGAAAGCGCGGGCCGCGACCTGTCGAGGGTTGACGACGTGCTGGCCGAGGTCGAAAAGAAGGTCCGCTCGCTCAAGCAGCAGGTCAAGAAGGCGGAACGGCTGAAAGAGATACGAGACGAGCTCCGGTCGCTCGACCTCACCCTCTCCAGCATCGCCATGGGCGAACTGCACGACCGGTTGCGGCCACTGCTCGACTCCAGCGCCGCTGAAGAGCGCCAGAACCACGAACTCTCCGCGAAGATCGCCACCCTCGACAGCTCACATCAGGATGCCGAACTGAAGCAGCTCGACCTCGAAGGCCACCTCGCCGGGTCCCAGAAGGAGCTGAACGCTGCGAACGCCGCTGTCCACGACCAGGAGAAGCTACTCCTCCAGCTTCGGGAAAAGCAGAAGAACCTGCTGATCTCCATCGAGAGGATCGGCTTTTCGGTTGATGAAAAACAACGCAAGCTCGTCGAACAGCAGGCCCTTTCCAAAGAACTCGCCGCGAGCCAGGCCCCGCTGGACAGGAACTGTGCCGAACGCCTCGAAGCCTTCGATACGCTCAAAGGGCAGCAAGAGGGGCTCAACGCCGGACTCGACCTGAGGCGCCGGGAACTGCAACAGGTCCGCCAGAGGGCGGCCGAGCTGCAGCGGTCGGCCAACGCCCTCAACCTTTCTCGGCAATCGCTGCACAGCAAGAGGGAGCACCTCGCAGGATCGGTGGCAAGGCTCGAACAGCGAAAACGGGAACTCGAGGAGCTGGCTGAACGCGCAGATCCCGAAGGCGCTGAGGCCGATGCACAGCTCGAGGCAAAACGGACGCAGCTCGACGCCATCAAAGCCGACGACAAGCAACTTACGGAAAGGAAGACATCGCTCGCCGGAAAGATGGAGGGGCTCAAGGAGCAGCTGCTCTCGTTGCGTGGCCGGCACGACCGGCTGAACAACCAGGTCATCCTGTGCAATTCGATCCTCGAAAAATTCGAAGGGCTCCCGGAAGGGGTGGCTTACCTCGAAAAACACCGCGACGGGAAACCCGGCCTCGGCTGCCTGTCCGACCTGCTGTCGCTCGATGCCGCCCACAAGAAGGCGGTCAACGCCGCCCTCGGCGAAAGCCTCGGCTACTACCTCTGCAGAAGCCTTGACGAAGCGAAGGGCGCCGTATCCAACCTGGTCAAAGGGGACAAGGGGAAGGTCCATTTCATCGTCCTCGACCTGGTCAATGGCAGCCCGGTGGCGGACTACCCGCAGATCGAGGGCGCGGTGAGGATGGTCGACGTGACCGGATGCCCGGAAGAGGCCTCCAGGGCGCTCCTGCTGATGCTGCAGCACAGCTATCTGGTACCCGACCTCGACACGGCCGAAAAGCTTGCCGCAAGGCATCCGGAAGCGCGATTCATCACCGCCGACGGGGAGAAGTTCAGCGCGAAGGGGCTACTGTTCGGGGGAAGCGCAAAGGGAAGCGAGAGCCTGAGGCTCGGCAGGAAAGCCGAACGCGACCAGCTCCAGAAGGAGTTGCAAGGGGTAGCCGCATCGATCGCCGGAACCGAAACGGAGCTGGCAGGACTGCGCAGGGAGTTCGAGGCTATCAGGACCGACGACACCAGGCGTGCCGCAGCCATGGTTGAACAGGAGATCGGCGCCCTGGAAAAAAAGCTGGCCCGGCTCGAAGCCGAAAAGCACTCCAGGAGCGACCAGGCCAGGCGTACGTCGGACGAGGCCGCCGCACTCTCGGCTTCGGTGCGGGAGGTAGAGGCCGAACTGGAGCGTATCAGCCCCGAATGCACCCGGTTGCAGGAGGCGGAGGCAGGCATCCAGCAGGAGCTCGTCGCCATGCAGGAAGCGCTTTCGACCGAAGAGTCCCGAGGACGCACCCTGAACACCGAGGTGCAGGCGCAGCAAGGCCGGTACCGCGACGCCCTGCTCGAAAAGGAGCGGCTCGGATTCAGGATCGACGCCTGCCGCCAGGCCATCCAAACGCTCGGCGACGAGTCGGCTTCGCTGCAACGGGAGCGCACCTCCGCCGAAAAGGAGGTGGCCACGCTCGGCATCGCCATCACCGAAGCCGGCGAAGCGCACGAACAGGCGATGGTCGTTTCCGGGCGCCTGCAGCAGTCGCTCAATGAGCTTGAGTCCTCTTATCGCGACCTTCAGGCCCGGAACCACGAAGCGCTCTCGACACTGCGTGACATGCGCCGAAAGCATGAAGTCTCCATGCAGCTGATGCTCGAGTTCGGCGGGCAGCGGACCCGTATCGAACAGGAGATCGACCACCTTCGGACCACGGTCCTGGAGCGCTACGGCGCCGAACTCGAACCCATGCCGGCACTCATGCCCTTCGGGTTCGACCTTGCGGAGTCGAAGGAGCGGCTCGCCTACCTGCAGAAGCAGCGCGAGCTGTTCGGGGCGGTCAACGAACTGGCGATGGAGGAGTACGAAATGGAGCAGGAGCGGTTCGACTTCCTCACCTCGCAGAAAGCCGACCTGGTCAACGCCGAACGGCAGCTTCGGGAGACGATCGAGGAGATCAACCGGACGGCCCTCGAGAAGTTCAGGGAGACCTTCACCGAAGTCAGGAGGAATTTCATCAGGATATTCCACGACCTGTTCGACCCTGAGGACGAGGTCGACCTCCTCATCCACAGCGATGAAGACCCGCTTGAAGCGCACATCGAGATCGTCGCGAAGCCGAGGGGCAAGAAGCCACTGGCCATCGAGCAGCTCAGCGGCGGCGAGAAGGCACTGACGGCGCTCTCGCTCCTCTTCGCCATCTACCTGGTCAAACCGAGCCCGTTCTGCATCCTCGACGAGGTCGACGCGCCGCTCGACGACGCCAACGTCGGAAGGTTCGTCAAGCTCCTGAAAAAATTTGAGAATAACACCCAATTTATTATCGTTACGCACAACAAAAAGAGCATGGCCTCGTGCCAGGCGCTCTACGGCGTCACGATGGAAGAGGAAGGGGTTTCGAAGCTCATTCCCGTGAAGATAGAAAAAGCACGTTCCGAAGAAGGGGTATCAGCCTGATAATGCACCGTAAACTCGTGTTGTTTGACATCGACGGAACCCTGCTCAAGGTCGGGAGCATCAACCGGCGCGTCCTCGGCGACGCACTCCTCGAGGTCTACGGAACCGAAGGCAGCACGGGCCAGCACGACTTCTCGGGAAAAATGGACGGCGCCATCATCTACGAGGTGCTGGAAAACGCCGGCCTCGACCGCCGGGAGATCACCGAACGCTTCGAGCGGGCCAGGGAGACCTATATCACCCTTTTCAGGGAGCGGACGAAGCCTTCGGACATCACCCTGCTCGAGGGGGTGCGCGAACTGCTCGACGAGCTGTCGACACTACCGGAGATCCAGCTCGGCCTCCTGACCGGCAACTTCGAACAATCCGGCCGCCACAAGCTGCGACTTCCCGGAATTGACCACTACTTCCCTTTCGGCGCATTCGCCGAAGATGCCCTCCTGCGAACCGAACTACCGCCCATAGCCGTCGATCGTGCCGCCAGGCATACCGGCACCAGATTTTCCGCAGCGGAAACCGTCATCATCGGCGACACGGCGCACGACATCGGCTGCGCCCGCGTCCTTGACGCCCGCTCGATCGCCGTCGCCACGGGAAACTTCTCCATGCAGGAACTCGCCGCCCACAACCCGGGCGCGCTCTTCGAAAATTTTGCTGCGACCGGTGAGGTCATCACCGAGATCCTGAACACCCAATCATCATTGCCATCATGAAAACCTACAGACGACAGATCAGGGAAAAAATACTCCAGGCGCTCTACACGCTGGAAATCCGCGATGTCGATGTCGAATCCGCCACCAACTGGCTCCTGACCCAGGAGATCATGGACGACCCGAACGCCATGAAGTTCTTCAACCACCTCGTTTCGAGCATCATCAAGCACCGCGAAGAGATCGACGGCTACATCGCCAAGCACACCTTCAACTGGGACATGAGCCGCATCGCCATCATCGACAAGAACATCCTGCGCATGGCGCTTGCCGAGATCCTCTACTGTGAGGACATCCCGCCGAAGGTCTCGATCAACGAGGCCATCGAGATCGCCAAGAAGTTCACCAGCACCGAGAAGAGCAGCAAATTCGTCAATGGCATCCTCGACGCCATCTTCAACGACCTTAAGGCCGAAGGCAGGATCCAGAAGTGCGGTCGGGGGCTGATTGAGCATTCGGAGGCGAAGGCGCAGAAAACGGAGGCAGGGAAATAGGATCGGCACCGTCAAACATCCCCTTCAGCAGATGAAAAAGATGTCCGTCCCGAAGAAAGTCGCCTTTATCGAAAAGGCACTTTCAGCCGTCTGGCCGAACCCCCGGAGCGAGCTCGATTACCAGACCCCGTTCCAGCTGCTCGTGGCCACCATCATGGCCGCCCAGGCTACGGACAGGAAGGTCAACCAGCTCACGCCGGAGCTCTTCAGGGCCGCCCCGGACGCGGAAAGCATGAGCCGCATGGAGCTCGACGACATCCGGGCCGCCATCCGATCCATCAATTACTACAACAACAAGGCGAAAAACATCCTTGCCGTCAGCAGGATCCTCGTCGACGAATACCGGGGGGAAGTCCCCTCGACCAGGGAAGGGCTGGAGCGCCTGCCGGGAGTGGGGAGGAAGACGGCCAACGTCGTGCTGGGCAACGCCTTCGGCATCCCGTCGATGCCGGTCGACACCCATGTCCATCGCGTATCGAACCGCATCGGCCTGTGCAGGAGCTCGAAACCGGAGGAGACCGAAGCGGCCCTGCTGAAAATCATCCCCGAATCAAAGCTGATCGACTTCCACCACTACCTCCTCCTCCACGGACGCTACACCTGCAAAGCCAGGAAGCCGGAGTGCGCCACCTGCCCGATAAGGGAAGCCTGCGACCGGGAGGGAACAGCTGAAAAGGACTAAAAGGACATAAAGGACAACAAAGAAGATCATGCTGAGAGGCATGCTCTTCTTTGTTGTCCCTGTAGTCCCTGCTGTCCCTGAAGTCCTTTTACCTCTCTTCCTTACGGCAATTCTATCTTCCTGTCCACCGCATACAGCCATTCGCACTCCGGGCGGCCGCGGGTGCCTGCCCACAGCTCCACCGTCACCCCGTTGTTCCGGCTGGCCTGCGAGGTGAAGATCTCGATCTGGTAGGAAAGTTCGTCGAGGAAGTCCTCCCATGCCTCATCGAGGGGACTGGCATGCGTGGTGTAATGCTCCGACGCCTGAAGCGGGTGGTTCCCGGCCCTGAACCAGTCGGTGAGGCAGAGGTAGCTGTCGGGCATGAGGCAGCCGCCCCTGAAGGTCCCCCGGGGATGCTTCACCCCCGGGATCTCCACCCAGAATTCGAGACGGGCCTCCGGGGTGAGCTGGCCGTCGCCGGCAAGTTTTTCGAGCAACTGCACGACCGTATCCCTGACAAGCTGCCTGCCCTCCCGGGATAGCTCGAGCATTTTGAAGTTCGGCGTGTGGTCTCTCATGGTCGGAGCAGTTGGTTGCATTGGTTACGAGGTGGGACTCCTCCAATATACGGAGCCTCCCCTTCCCCATCAACCTTGTCGGCCTGGCTGGTCCGGGCGATCGTGCAGGAGGGTCATCGCACGCGGGCCTCGATCAGGATGGGGCGGCCAAGCACCTCCTCAAGCCACGCCTTCAGGGATTCGGCCGCCCAGAGTTCGATGTCGGACTCGACCCTTGTGACTGCTTCGAGCACAATCTGCCGCTCGCCGATGACGGCCGAGATGGACCGCACGTTCTCCCGGTGGCCCCGTTCGAGGCCGTTGGCGATGCGAAGGATGCCTGAAAGCACATCGACCGCGCGCCGGTGTGCCGGTTCGAGCTGGGCGTAGAGGGGATGCTTCGGTGAAGGCGGGTTCTTGCGGTGGTAGCGGGCAACGTTGCCGATGATGTCGACCTCGGCGGGTGCAAACCCGCGCAGGTCGGCATTCATGATGATATACTGGCTGTGCTTGTGGTGGGCAGCTATCGAGATGAACTCGCCGATGTTGTGCAGGAGTGCTGCGTACTCGAGCAGCTCGCGGTAGTGAGGCTTGAGGCCGTGCAGGGGAAGGAGCTGGTCGAACAGCATCACCGAAAGCCTTGCCACCTGGAGCGAATGGGGCTCATGCCAGTTGCAGCGGAACCCGAGTTCCACCACGCTCTGCCGGCGGATGTCGAGCTGGCCGTTGCCTTCGACCCTGCCACGCAGCCCCGAGATGTAGTGCACCACCATGCCCTCGCGCAGCGCAGATTCCGAAACCACCACCTCCTTCAGCCCGAATACCCGGAAGATGGTATCGATCAGTACGATGCCCGGAACGATCAGGTCGACCCTTTTCTCATCGAGTCCGCTCAGTTTCCGCCTTGCCGTCGAATCGAGCTGAATCACCGACTGGTAGAACTTTTCGAACTCCTCCCGGGTGAACCCGCTCTGGTTCAGCCCCTCGACCGAATCGGATTCCCGGTCGGAGCGGATCATGCGGGCAATGTTCAGCGCCGTACCCGACGAGGCGATGCCTCGGGTCACGCCCAACTGCCTGGACTTTTCTGCCGACGTGTAGAGCTCCGCCGCGCAGAACTGCCCGAGCAGCTTCAGCTCGTTGGGTGAAACCGGATCCGTGGTGATGAAGCGCTCCAGCATCCTGGCGACGCCGATCTTGCGGCTCTCGAGCAGATGGACTTCGTCGCATCCGGCGATGATGAATTCGACCGAGCCTCCGCCGATATCGAACAGCAGGTCGGGAGTCTCGCCCAAACGGACGGCGTTGCGTACCCCGTAGTAGATGAACTGGGCCTCCTCCTTGCCGGAGATGACCTTCACCTCCAGGCCGGTTTGCTGCCTGACCATCCCGATGAACTCGTCGCGGTTCGACGCTTCGCGGATGGCGCTGGTCGCGAAGGCGATGATGTTGCGGGGCTCAACTCCACGCTGGGTTGCCAGCACGAGGAACTTCTTCAGCGTGGCGACACCCTGCTGCATGGCCCGCTCGTCGAGCATCTTCGTCGAGATGCTTCCCCGCCCGATGCAGATCATATCCTTGACGCGATCGATCTCGACGATGCCCTTGCCCGGGCTCTCCTCGACAACGACCATGTGGAACGAGTTGGTGCCGAGGTCGATGGCGGCTACCCTGATATTGTCTGCTGGCATACTGAAAAAGGCTGACTGGTTGAACTCGGGTAAAAATACGGGATTTCCCTGAAAAACGTACGGCCTTGAAACTTTCCGCGATCCTCTTTTTCAGCGTATATTCCGCAAGGAATTCCATCCACACTATCCTGATGGACAACGATTCAGAACCAGCCCAGCGCGATGAGCAACTGCTTGAAAACCGGCAAGGTCGAGCATAATCAGGACCGCCTGGACTTCAGGTACGAGTTCGCACGCAAGGCGATCCACCTGTCGTCACTGCTGATTCCGCTCATCTACTGCCGCATCAGCCGCGAGCTCGCGCTCACGATCCTCATCCCGATGACGGCGGGCTTCCTGTCCGTGGACATCCTGAAGAATTTCGTGCCGGCCGTCTCCGTGTGGTACCACGGCACCTTCGCCCCCATGCTCAGGCAACACGAACTGCAGAAGGACCGCATCCACCTGAACGGTGCGACCTGGATCACCCTTTCCGCCTTCATCCTCATCGCCCTCTTCCCGAAGATGATCGCCGTGACCGCATTCGCCATGGTCTCGATCTCCGACACGATGGCGGCGCTGGTCGGCAAACGCTTCGGGCGCCACCGTTTCGGCGAAAAGAGCTATGAGGGCAGCCTAGCATTCTTTGCCTCGGCCGTAGCCATTGCAGCAGCCGTGCCGCATGTGCTGCTTCCGGCAGGACTCGCCATGGCGGCGGCCGGCACGATTGCCGAAGCCGTGGTCATCCGCATTGGCGGATTCAAGATCGACGACAACATCTCCGTCCCCCTTGCCGCTGCCGTAGCCGGCCTCTGCTGCTACCTGTGGTTCTTCCCGTCGTCGATGTCCGACCTGGCAACCTGTTTCTGAACCTGCCATGAGCATGCAGACCGTCGTCACCGACTCCCCCCTCGAAGCTACGGGATTTCTCAACCGCGGAGGCCTTGTCGCCTTTCCGACGGAGACCGTCTACGGACTGGGGGCGGACGTGTTCAATCCGGGCGCGGTCGCCGGCATCTTCACGGCAAAAGGCCGGCCGTCGGACAACCCGCTGATCGTCCACCTGCAGGACCCGGATCGTATTGGCGAGGTGGCCAGCGAAATCAACACACCTGCACGAGCCCTTATTGCCCGATTCTTTCCCGGCCCGCTGACCGTGGTGCTCAGGAAAAACCACTCGGTTCCGGACATCGTGTCGGCCGGCTTGCCGACCGTCGGGGTCCGCTGCCCGTCGCATCCGGTGGCCGCGGAGTTCCTGAGGCATTGTCGGCATCCGGTGGCCGCACCGTCGGCAAACCTCTCGGGCCGCCCGAGCCCGACCGACTGGAAGGCGGTGTTCCATGATCTCGGGGGAAGGATCGACTGCCTCCTGAGGGGGGAGCCAAGCACGATCGGGCTTGAATCGACCATCGTCGACTGCACGGCCGATCCGCCGCTGCTGCTGAGAAGCGGGGCAATCGGCCTTGAATCGCTCATGGAGGTGGTGCCGGATCTGGAACTCGCCACTTCATGCACGCCAGGCGATGCGCCGAAAAGCCCGGGCATGAAATACCGGCACTACTCGCCTGAAGCCTCGATCGTGCTGGTCGAAGCTCCCCCGCATGACCTCCTGCAGCTCCCGCAGGCAGCATGGATCGGCCTCTCGCCCCCGCCAGAAGGCGCCATCCTGGGCATGGCCTGCCGCTCCCCCGAGGAGTACGCCCGCGTGCTGTTCGGCTTCTTCCGAACCTGCGACGCCGCCGGCATCAGCACCATCTGGTGCGAGCTGCCGCCGGAAGAAGGGATCGGCAGGGCCATCAGGGACCGGCTGTTCAAAGCTGCGGGGAATTAAAGAAAAGGACTGACCTTGATCTCCCTTTCCCCCCTCTTCAGAACTTCAGCATCGCGCCCAGGTTGAACGCTCCCGGCGAGGAGGTCGCCCGCAGGTCGTTTCCGCTTCCGTAGCTGCTCCGGTCCGCATACCAGCTCGTTTCGTACTTTGCAGCCAGCCTGAAGTTGCCAAAGGGCTCGTAGTTCAGGAGAATGAACATCGCCTGGCCCCTTCCATAAAACGTACCGAGCGAATAGACCAGCGGCAGGTCGTCTTCATAGGCGTAGATCGCCGCGTCATAGCTGTCGGTGTCGAAACGGGTATAGCGCGTGGACACCGACAGCTTACCGAACGTCGATTTCAGCTGACCGTACACCAGCCAGCCGCGATCAGTCTCTTTGCCTGACGAGAAACGGCTCTCGACGCTCTTGTACTCCCCCCTCGTCCTGAAGGTGAACATGGTCGAGGCTTTCGTTTCAAGGTTCAGCTGGATGCGGTTCGTGGTTTTCGGCACCGGCATGACGTACTGCAGCCATCCTCCATCCGCCGTCTGTGTCAGCGTCTCTTCCTTCTGCTTGTGCTGGTACAATCCACTCCAGGTCGTCGCCGTGCTTTGCTTCCAGGTGATGTAGAGCCGAGCGTCATGACCTGAGGATGGAAGTGCATAGGTGTCGGAAAGTTCAGGAAACCTGAAGATGTCGTATGATGCCCCGACGTCGAGGTGGCCGGACACCCTGGCCTTGAGGCCGAGGTAGAAGCCCTCTTCGTTCGAGCCTCCATCGCCCCGCTCGGCGAAGGCTGAGGCAAAGGGGGAAAAGTATCCCACGGCATATCGGCGGACGGAAGCAACCCCGGTCACTCCGGGGCCAACCGGCGCCTGGAGACCGAAAATCCACGACGCCTCATCCGGCTCCTGCGAAAACGCCGCCTCGCCGAACGCCTGCACATCACGGTAGACGAGGTTCGCCTCGACCGAACCCGCACGTCGCTCCTGCCCGTTGTCGCGCAGCCAGTCGACTGGAATACCGTAACGATAGTCCGCGAGCGTCCCGCCAATGCCGGCGTTCAGCTTGCCGGAGCGGTAACGGTAACGGAGATTCACCCCTTTTGCTCCGAGCGTGAAGTTGTCCTTTTTGGCCTGTTCGGAAACCGTACGGTGGTAGCCCGAGGCCGATACGCTCGTAGCGACACCGTCGGTGATGGAGGCATCGAGCTTCGCGTGCGACGTGAAGGCCGTCACCTCGAACGCCCCGGGACTCAGGGTCACGGCACCACCCTGCATGAAATTCTCTTCAGACGCGGAGGTATAGGGTCGCACGGAGGGCGAAAAGAGCAGCACGCCGTCGACAGCGTCGGTGCCCTTCGAAAAGTAGCGCCCCTGGCCGAACAGCAGGCCCTGCCCGAAACTGAGCCGGTAGTTTCCCGCCACGACCTGGCTGACGATGCCGATACGTTCGGCAGAAAGGCTGTACGATTGAAAATCCCCGGCATCCGGCTCGCCGATGTCGCTCTCCTGCACGAAACTGGCGCCATAATTCGGGCCGGAAGCCTGGATACGACCGTACAACCGCCGGTTTTCCCCTTCGTACTTGCCGGTTTCGATGCCCTTCCTCGGAGGTGTTTCCCAATAGAGCCGGCTGTACGCATTGCCCTGGAATCCCTTGCTTCCCGCCGGTCGCCTCACCGCTTTCGGCAGTTCGAACAAAAGGAACGGGGCAACCCGGCGGGCCTGGTCGACTCCGATGACCTTTTCGAGGTCGATAGCGGAACCGATCGCGCCGTTCGTGCTCCGCCAATCGACAATCCGTGACGCATCATCCGCGGAAAGCAAGGGTATGCGGAGCAGTTCCTGCCAGGTCGCCGAATTGAGCGGCAACGGCCTGCTTCGGAGCTCATGCAGGATTTCAACGAGATTTTCGCCGTTTCCCTCCTGCTCGCTGCGATCGAGCAGCTCTTCTGCCGTTTCGAGCCCGAAGGCAATAGCCGGTGATGCCATGACGGCGTAAAGCGCGGCGACCGAAACAAGTCGCCGGCAACGATATGATGTTGTTGAACTCATCGTGTGGGGGTCGATGAATTGTGGGCATATCCGTCAGGTTGTTACGCTGACCCTTCGCCGGACATGCCGTTATGGGCGAGGGGTCAGCGAGCCACTCAGGCTTTATCCGCCTCCGGGCACAAACGATACAACTCGTCCACCTCCCTGCGGCTGAGGAAGCGCCACTCGCCGCGCCTCAGGTCGCCCGGGGTCAGCCCGGCATAGGCGACACGGTCGAGCCGCTTGACTTCGAAGCCGAGCGTGCTGAACATGCGCCGCACCTGGTGGTTCTTGCCCTCATGGATACTGACCAGGACGGTCATCCCCTCGTCGAGGATCTTGGCCCGGCAGGGGCTGACCTTCTCGCCGGTATCCTTCAGGCGCATCCCGCCGGTGAGCTTCTGCAGCATGGCCGGCGGAAACTTCTGGTCGAGCGCGGCCAGGTACTCCTTCCGGACCTGCGAAGAAGGATGCATCAACCGGTGGGCGAGCGTGCCGTCGTTGGTGAGTATCAGGAGCCCGGTGCTCTTCCTGTCGAGTCGCCCGACCGGGAAGACCCGCTCCTTCACGTTCACAAAATCGAAAACCTGCTGGCGATCCCGCTCATCGTGGCTGGTGGTGATGACATTCCTCGGCTTATTGAAGAGGATGTACACCATCTTCTCTTCCGGTTTGGCCATAAACCGGCCATCGACGATCACCTCGTCGTTCCGGGGATCGACCTTCATGCCGGGCTCGTCGGCGACGCGGCCGTTCACGACCACCTTGCCCTCGATGACCATCTGGTCCGCAGCCCGCCGTGAGGCGACGCCGCACATGGCCAGGTATTTGTTGATCCTTACCTTCTCTTCCAGAACCTGCTTTTTCATTCCTTTTCCTGTAATTCACCGGTTTGGCCGCTTTCAGGCGGTTCGTCACCGCCGGCGGCCGAAAGGTACTGCTGCTCCTCGTGTTCCTGGAGGATCTCCCGGATCTCGCGAAGCTTCGGGAGGTCCTTCAGCGACGGAAGATGGAACAGGTCGAGGAACTCCCTGGTCGTCCCGTACTGCAGCGGCCTGCCCGGGGAATCCGCCCTGCCGCGCACGTCGATCAGGCTCCGTTCGAGCAGCCTGTCGATCGCATAGTCCGGACTGACCCCCCTGATCTGCTGGATCTCCCCCCTCGTCACCGGCTGGTGCCACGCCACGACCGAAAGCACTTCGATCATCGAACGGGAAAGGCGCCGCTGGATGACCGGGGCCAGCAACTTGCGGATAAGGTCGCCGTGCTCCGGTTCGCTCAGGAAGCGGAACCCTCCGGCGAGGGCGTGGATCCTGAAGGTGCGCCCGGTAGCCTCGTATTCACGGTTGAGGTCGGCGACGATCTCCTCAAGGTCCCGGTACTTCAGCTCGAAACCGGTAACCTGGCAGATGGTCTGGAAGGTAATGGCCTCTTCGGAAGCGAAGACCAGGGCTTCGATGGACTGGAGGATGTGTCGGTCCCGATCCTGCACGATGAGGGAGGTCTTGTTGTCGTTGAAGAGATCCGGGAAAGGCCGGTGCCGGTGTTCAGGGGAAACACGGCTTCTTGCGCGCCGTGGAAAATTCCCCGTCGATACCCAGCCCCTGTTCATAAGCGTACCACAGCTCCTGGCAGGGGAAGTTGCATTCATAGAACGCCTTGCCGATGATGACCGAATCGACCCCGAACCTTTCGAGCGACCTGAGTTGGTGGAGGTCTTCGGAACTTGCGACGCCACCCGAAGCAGTCACCTTCATGCCGGCCTTTTCAGCGAAGGTCCTGGTCGTTTCGTAGCCGATGCCCTGCAGCATGCCGTCGCGGGTAATGTCGGTGTAGATGACCCGCTCGACGCCCAGCTTCTTCATCTCAAGGGCGAGTTCATAGTCCTTCATGCCGCTGCTCTCGGTCCATCCCTTGATCTTGGGCACGCCGTGCTCGGCATCGATGCCGACAACGATCTGGGAAGGGCGGTACTTCTTCAGCAGCTCGGCGATAAGCCCCGGGTTGGTGACGGCCGCGGATCCGATGACCACCCGGCCGACGCCGATCTCAAGGTACTTCTCGACGGCATCGACTGAGCGTATGCCGCCACCGACCTGGATCGGGATGTCGAGCATGCCGACGATCTCGCGGATCTTGTCGAAGTTCACCAACTCCCCCGTCAGGGCTGCGTCGAGGTCGACGACATGGAGCATCTTGGCATTCTGCTTGCGCCAGATCACGGCCATGTCGCAAGGATTGTCGAGGTAAATCTTCTTTTGTGCGAAATCACCCCTGGTGAGCCTGACGCACTTGCCGTCCTTGATATCTATAGCCGGTATAATCAACATGTCCGTAAACCTGGATACTGCTTAATACTCTGCAAAATTCCTGAGGACCCGCAAGCCCGATTCGGAGCTCTTTTCAGGGTGGAACTGTACAGCGAAAATACCATTTTTTTCGATGGCCGAACAAAAATTATTTCCGGCGAAAAAGGTTGTCGCAGCAACGCTCCCGGGCTCTTCAGGGCTACAGTAGTAGGAGTGGACGAAGTAGAACCATGAGTGGTCGTCGAGACCCCTGAACAGGACCGAGTCCGGCTTGCAGAGGTCGGCGGAGTTCCAGCCGATCTGAGGGATCTTGTCGGTCTCGCTGGAAAAGTGGAGTACCTTTCCCTGGATAAGGCCGAGGCCGGAATGGGATCCCATCTCCTCGCTGCCGTTCAGGAGCAGTTGCATGCCGAGGCAGATGCCGAGTACCTGCCTGCCCTTGTCGATATGTTCCATGATCGCTTCGGTGAAGCCGAGCCTTCCGAACGCTTCCATCGCGGGACCGAACGCCCCTACGCCGGGAATGAGCACCTTGTCGTATCCGGACATTGCGGAGGCCCTGTCACTGACGACCGACTTGATGCCGAGATAATCGAAAGCCTTGTGGACCGATCGAAGGTTGCCTGCCCCGTAGTCAGCGATGAATACCATGGAAAACTGATTATATCATTCATTGAAAGGCACTGAAAAGCGAAAATATATCCATCCGGGTCCTTAAAAAGCGTCAAGCCGGCTTTCAATTACGAAGCGCAAAGCTTATTTTTACAAATTACGGCTTTCGCTTCTACCTTGCTCCCTGAAAGTCATCCCAATCGCACATACCACGAGAAATCGCAGAAAACAATGTACAGGATTGTGTCCGCTATTTTTTTAGCTGAAAATATCAAAAAATTCGAAATAGAGGCCCCGGGGATCGCAAAAAAGCGTCAAGCCGGCCAGTTCCTCATGTTGCGGCTGACGGAAAACGGCGAGCGCTTTCCCCTGACGATCGCCGACTCCGATCCCGTGAGGGGAACGGTCACGGTCATCGCCCAGGGAGCCGGCAAGTCGACCAGGGCGCTGAACCGGCTTGAGGCCGGGGATACGATCACCGACGTGGTCGGGCCGCTCGGAACCCCTTCGCACATCGAAAACTTCGGCACCGCAGTCAGCATCGGCGGGGGCGTCGGCACGGCCATAGCCTATCCGACGGCTGCGGCGCTCAAGGCTGCAGGCAATTACGTCATCACGATCAACGGTGCCCGCTCGAGGGACCTGGTCATCCTCGAGGATGAGATGAAGGCGGTCAGCGACGAGGCGTACATCACGACGGACGACGGCTCGTACGGATTCAACGGCTTCGTGACGCAGAAGCTGCAGGAGCTCATCGACTCGGGAAGGAAGATCGATTTCGTGCTGGCCATCGGGCCGATCCCGATGATGAAGGCGGTCGCCGAGGTGACCCGCCCGTATGGAATCAGGACGGTCGTCAGCCTTAACCCGATCATGATCGACGGTACAGGCATGTGCGGCGGCTGCCGGGTAACGGTCGGTAACGAGATCAGGTTCGCCTGCGTCGACGGCCCTGAATTCGACGCGCACCTGGTCGATTTCAAGAACCTCTCCGACAGGAACAGGATCTACCAGCAGGAAGAGCGTGCGTCTGACGAAGCCGAAGCCCATCGTTGCAGGCTGTCAGGCCAAAGCTGATTAAGCGGCCAACGCGGATTCCACCAGCACCTTTTACCGCCGGCACCCGCAGGACCGAGGCGGTACCCGGTTTTTCATCGAAACAGTTTCACAGACGGTAAGTACAATCGCAAGTATCATGGATCCAAAACAGATCACGACCAAGGAACGCCTTGCCATTCCCCGCCAGGTGATGCCGGCACAGGACCCCGTGCTCCGCGCAGGCAACTTCAGGGAGGTGCATCTCGGCCTGACCCCGGAACTGGCACAGATGGAAGCGCTACGCTGCATCCAGTGCAAGGATCCGGTGTGCGTGAAGGGCTGCCCGGTGAACATCAAGATCGACCAGTTCATCAGGCTGATCGCCGAAGGGGACTTCCTCGGCGCGGCAAGGAAGGTCAAGGAGGACAACGTGCTCCCGGCCATCTGCGGCAGGGTCTGCCCGCAGGAGGACCAGTGCGAGCAGGTGTGCGTCATCGGCAAGAAGCGCGAACCGGTGGCCATCGGCAACCTGGAGCGGTTCGTGGGCGATTACGAACGCCTTACCGGCCAGCGGATCACCCCTGAAATGGCTCCCCCGAGCGGCAGGAGGGTGGCGGTCATCGGTAGCGGCCCGGCCGGCCTGTCCTGCGCCAACGACCTCGCACGGTTCGGCCACGAAGTGGTGGTGTTCGAGGCGCTGCACGAGCTCGGCGGCGTGCTGATGTACGGCATCCCGGAGTTCCGCCTGCCGAAGGAGATCGTCAGGGACGAGCTCGACGGCCTTCGGAAAATGGGCATCGAGTTCAGGACCGACGTGGTGGTCGGCAGGACGATCACGGTCGAAGAGCTGCTCGGGGAGGAGGAGTTCGACGCCGTCTTTATCGGCGTCGGCGCCGGCCTGCCCTGGTTCATGGGCATTCCCGGCGAGAA
Organism: Chlorobiaceae bacterium; assembly: GCA_013335115.1. Classification (GTDB taxonomy): domain Bacteria; phylum Bacteroidota; class Chlorobiia; order Chlorobiales; family Chlorobiaceae; genus Chlorobaculum. The sequence continues at coordinate 165,356 of JAAXWQ010000003.1, forward strand.
CCTTGTCGGCGTGCTCGCGGCCAATGAGTTCCTCACCAGGGTCAACCTGATGAAGGCTTACGACTTCCCGAAAAGCGACACCCCCGTGTTCGACTGCAAGGGCAAAAGCGTCGCCGTCTTCGGCGGTGGCAACACGGCCATGGATGCCGTCCGTACCGCCAAGCGCCTCGGCGCAGGGCACGCGTACATCGTCTACCGCCGTTCGGAGGCGGAGATGCCGGCCCGCGAGGAGGAGATCCACCACGCGCAGAAGGAGGGCATCGAGTTCATGCTCCTGACCATACCCCTCGAGTTCATCGGGGACGACAAGGCGCTCCTCACGGGCGTCAGGTGCCAGAAGATGGAGCTCGGCGAACCCGACGAGTCCGGCCGCCGCAAGCCGGTTCCCGTGGAGGGGTCGGAGTTCGTGCTCCCGATCGACATGGCGGTCATCTCGATCGGCAACGGATCCAATCCCCTGATCAAGCAGACCACCCCGGACATCGAGGTCAGCAGGAAGGATACGATCGTCGTGGACGTCAACACCATGCAGACATCAAAAGAAAACGTCTATGCCGGCGGCGACATCGTCACGGGTGGTGCCACGGTCATCCTCGCCATGGGGGCTGGACGCAAGGCGGCCCTGGCCATCCACGAAAAGCTCAGCGTAACCGCGCCAGGCTCCAGGGAGTCGTAAAGCCATGGCAGATATCTACCGTTTCGGCATCTCCCTCGACAGGGAACTGATCGAGGCCTTCGACCGGCACGTCGCCGCACAGCGATACCAGAGCCGGTCGGAGGCGATCCGCGACCTCATCCGCGAAGAGCTGGTCCGAAAGAAGTGGGCGGAAGGCGGCACGGTGGCGGGAGCCATCGTGATGACCTACGACCACCACAAGCGCGAGCTGGTCAACCGCCTGCTCGACATCCAGCACGATTTCCACGACATCATCATCTCCACCCAGCACGTGCACCTCGACCACGGCAACTGCCTCGAAGTGATCGCCGTCAAGGGCCAGGCTCCCCAGGTGGACCAGCTCTCCACCGCCCTCAAGGTGCTCGTCGGTGTCAAGCACCTCAACCTCAGCGTATCGGCGACCGACTGAACAGCCTGCCTCGTATTATTTTGATTGCATGCCGATAGCACGATTATTATTTTCATGCTATCGGCATTGACCATTGTAAACCACCGACCGACCATGCATAAGAAAGCATACCCGCTTGCGCTTGCCGCAACGCTTTTTTCAGCAACCTCTTTTGCGGCCATGCCCCTGGTTACCGATGATACCGGGACCCAGGGCAAAGGAGGCCTGCAGGTCGAACTTGGCATGGAAAGGCAACGGGCAAATGCAGATGCCGAGGGAGTGGCGACAAAAACAACTGCATGGGCCCCTGCCACAACGCTCACCTACGGACTTGCGGACAAGATCGACCTGGTTGCCGGCATGCCGTACACCTGGCGAAAGGTCGAGGCGGGAGGAACATCGACCACCGGCGACGGAATCGGCGACCTGTCGCTCCAGCTCAAGTGGCGCTTCCTGGAACTCCAGGAGGGCAAGCTGAATCTGGCCCTCAAGCCCGGCATCACCCTGCCGACCGGCAAAGATGGCAACGGATTCGGCACCGGAAGGAGGAGCGGGGGCATGCTGCTGGCGGCGACACACAAAGGCGCACTCGGGGCCGTCCACGTCAACCTCGGCTACACCCGCAACGAATACCGCCTGGAAGCGGACAGGATCGCGTCGAAAAACGACATCTGGCATGCATCGATTGCGGGGGAACTCAATATGGCGACGGAACTGAGGGCCGTAGCGGATATCGGCGTGGACACGAACAAAGACAAGGACAACGATATAAATCCGGCCTACCTGCTCGGAGGCATCATCTACAGCCCTTCCGGCTGTATCGATCTCGATTTTGGCGTCAAGGGCGGCTTGAATGCTGCGCAACCGGCCACCTCCCTGCTGGCAGGCGTGACGATGCATTTTTGAACGAAACGACAGGGGACTGAACCATGCATATGTCTGATGCCTTGCTCTCCCCGGTCGTCGGCGGCGCACTCTGGGCTGCCAGTGCCGGCATGATCGGCCGGTCGTCGCGAAAAATCTCCAGCGAATCCGACGGCTCGAAAACGGTACTCATGGGGGTTTTGGGAGCGTTCGTCTTCGCCGCACAGATGATCAATTTCACGATTCCCGGCACCGGTTCCAGCGGCCACATCGGAGGCGGCCTGCTCCTGGCCGTGCTGCTCGGGCCCTGGAGGGCATTCATCACCATCTCGTCCGTGCTGGTGGTCCAGGCCCTCTTCTTCGCGGACGGAGGGCTGGTCGCCCTTGGTTGCAACATCTTCAACATGGGCTTCTTCCCGGCATTCGTCGCTTTCCCGTTCATCTACGAACCGATTGCCGGATCCACGGGCTCCCGGGGCAGGCTTGCCGCCGCCAGCATCGTCTCGGCCACGGCAGGAATTCTCATGGGAGCATGCGCCGTGGTCGTCGAAACCACGGCATCCGGCATCTCCGACCTCCCCTTCGGCACGTTCATCCTCTTCATGCTCGCGATCCACCTGGCGATCGGCATCATCGAGGGGCTCGTGACCTGGGGCGTCCTTTCGTTCGTCATGAAAACCGACCCAGTTCTTCTCCTGGCAGGCCGGTCCGGCGCGAGGGCAAACCGCCGCTTCGTCGCCGGAGCATTCCTCTTGGCAGCCATGGCAACCGGAGGCTCGCTCTCATGGTTCGCCTCGTCGAATCCGGACGGCCTGGAATGGTCGATTTCGAACGTGACCGGCAAGGAGGAACTCCATTCCCCTGCTGAAACCGCCCACGCACTCCTCGCCGGAGTGCAGCAACGGCTCGCCTTCATGCCCGATTACGGCTTCAGGCGCAGCGAAGGCCCCAACTCATCCGGAACAGCCCCGGCTTCGGCCGTGAGAACCGGTACGTCGATATCCGGAATGCTTGGCAGCATCATGGTGTTCCTCATCGCCGGGGCGACCGGCCTCATATTACGGCAACGCAGGGGAGCTGCGGCCTCATGAAGCTTCATGAGGGCCGGGGGGCCATGGAGCAGGCGGCACGGCCGTGCGCACTGCCGGTCGGCGACCGCACGTCGATCATGTTGCTCGCCCTGTTCGTCATATTCGTCGTCTCGATCCCGAAATACGACCTTCCCGGGGTGATCGCATTCGCATCGATTCCCCTGCTGCTCCTCACCACGGCCGGGATGCCCCTTTCGCCGTTGTCCAGGCGCCTGATGGCGGCATCGCCCTTCATCCTGTCCATGGCCGCAGGCAACATCATCCTCGACCGCTCCCCTGCCGGCAACCTCGGCGGGGTAGCCCTGACCGGGGGCATGGTGTCGGCGGCAGTGATCACCCTGAAAGCCATGGTCACCCTGACCGCCCTGCTTTCGCTCATGGCCTTCATGCCGTTCCACCGTTTCGGGACAGCACTCCGCAGTCTCGGCGTACCCGCAGTGTTCGTCACGCAACTCCTCCTCGTCTACCGCTACGCTTCCCTACTGTCAGAGGAGGCCGGCATGATGCAGAAAGCCCGCAACCTGAGGTCGTTCAACGGCAAGGGAAAGGGGCCGATCGTGACGGCTCGCCTGATCGGTGCGCTGCTCATCAGGACGACAGTTCGGGCCGGGCGGATCTACCAGGCCATGGAATCGAGGGGATTCGGAACGGCGCCGGCGTCGAGCCGGCCGGTGCGGATGCCTGCGGTGGACGCGCTCACGCTCGTCTTCGCCACCCTGCTGTTCCTGGTCATCCGCATCATCTTCTGAACACCGGAGCAGCCATTGATTACCGTAACAGGTCTCGCATTCACCTACCCGGACGGCACCAGGGCGCTCGACGGTATCGGATTCCACATCATGGAGGGAGGGTCGGTCGGCATCGTCGGGTCGAACGGTGCCGGCAAATCGACGCTCGTCAACCATCTGAACGGCTGGTTCAAGCCACAGGAAGGGAGCGTCGTCGTCAACGGCATCACGTCAGGAAGGACAAATGAGGAAAAGATCCGGAAACTGGTGGGGCTGGTGTTCCAGAACGCGGACGATCAACTCTTCACGGCCCGGGTTTGGGATGACGTGATGTTCGGGCCTCGGAACCTCGGCATGGACGAGCAAGAGTCCTGCGAGGAAGCCGGGCGCCTCCTCAGGGATTTCGGCCTCTGGGAACTGCGGGACAAGCCCCCGGCACATCTTTCACAAGGACAGAAACATTTTGCGGCGCTGGCGGCAGTGCTCATCATGAAACCGTCGGTCCTCGTCATGGACGAACCGACCGCGGACCTCGACCCTCGCAACCGGCGGAAACTCATCGGCCTGGTCAACCGGTTGCCGGTCACCAGGGTCACGGTTTCCCACGACCTCGACTTCATCTGGGAAACCTGCACGACCGTCGTTGTCATGAACGCCGGACGGGCGGTTGCCTCGGGCCCCGCCCACGAACTCCTCTCCGACCGGGAACTGCTGGAACGGAACGGCCTTGAGCTACCCCTGAGATTGCAGGGAGCGTGACGGGAAACGTCGTGACCAGAGAAGGTAAACTGACGGAGCCGTCTTCATCCCATAAGACCTATGAGTCCTCTGGGTCCCATGAAACCCAACAAGACCTCCGCCTGGCTACGTCACCTTCACTCCTCACTCGCGAAAAGCGTCTCTGATCTGCTCAACCCTCGACCGGTTGACGCCGAGGTCCGAATAGCCCATCCTGGAGGCTGATCGGACATGAATGAGTTTCGCGGAAGCATCGAGCCGGAATTCCACGTCGTCGGTGAACCCGAAAACGGGTACAAGGAAGGTCGACCATAGATAGCCGCCCGACTCTTCGCGCACGGTGCCGCCGAGTTTCACGACGACCTCCTTCAGCCCTTTCCATGCATCATCCGGCGTACCGCTGAACACGATTGGGGAAACAACTGCAGGAGTGGGGGTACCGCTTTCGCTGCTGACACAGTTCGGCGTGCCGGGACAGGGCCGCAGCTTCCCGTCGGACATGCCGGGTTTTTCGGAGGGTTGCGGCCAGAGGTTCGAGGCGATGCCAGTCACCCCTGCGAGTAGGTCGTCGAAAATGTTCATGAGACAGGCTCCTGTCGTTTGGGCGTTGCAGGGGAAGCGGTCGACGTAAGTTCAACGCCGCTCACCCTGCAACGGTTCCTTGCACGACCGGACGCCCGGCGCGGGAAATTTACCCGGCGGATTCGGGAGATGGTTCGGAAGAGTCCGGCTTCGTTTCGGGCTTGGCCTTCTTGGGCGTAGCCCGGCGGGGCTTGCGCTTGGGCCGATCCTGCACCTCAGGGGCCGGCACGGGCTCGGGTTCTGGCGAAGGGGCCGCGTCGGCTACCGTCGGCTCCGATGGGGCGGGTTCCGGACGGGCAGACTTCGAGCGTGCCGGACGGCGTCGCGACCGTTCAGGGCGAACCTCAGGTACCGGCTCGGAAAGTACCAGCTCGGCAGGTGCAGACTCGAGGGTCACCGGTTCCGCAGCCGCAGGCTTGGTCCGTTCGGGGCGAACCCAAACAGGCTCGGGGCGGGCAGGTTCGGATTGCTCCTGCATATGATGCAAAGATCCTTGTTGTGCGGATTCGGAACGTGCCCGCACGGAACGGGCAGGATCGGGACGCATCGCCTCGGCGAAGGTCAACTGCGTTTCGGGCTCGCCCTGCCCCTGCTCCGGCCTCCGTGCCTTGCGCTTGTCCCTGATGTAGAGCTCGGAGTTATTGTTGCGGAACTCGATCTCGAACAGGTCGATCGAGCGGACCATGTCCGAAAGGCGTTTGAACCCGTAGTTCCTCGGGTCGAAGGATGCCTGGTTGGCGATGTTCTTGCCGATCTTGGCCAGGTTCGACCAGCCGTCCTCCTCCTGGGCGCTGTCGACAGCGTTCCTGATCAGGGTCAGCAGCTTGCTGTCGCCCTTCAGCTCATGCGGGGACCTCCTGCCGCGCCCGCTGTCCCCGCTCTTTGTTTTCTCCGAGGCTCCGACCGACTCGAGGTAGAGGAAGGTCGAGCAGGCGTTCACGAACGGTGAAGGCGTCGACTTCTGCCCGAACCCGTAAACCTGAAGGCCTTCGGCGAGGATGCGCATGACCAGCGGGGTGAAATCGCTGTCGCTCGAAACGATGCAGAAGGCATCAAGCTTGCTGCCGTAAAGCAGGTCCATGCCATCGATCGTCATGGCCATGTCGGTGGCGTTCTTGCCCTTGGTGTAGTCGAACTGCTGGATCGGGCGGATCGCGTAGTCGTGAAGCTTGTCCTCCCACCCTGCGAGCGAACGACTCTTCCAGTTGCCATATGCCCGGCGAATGTTCACCACGCCGTATTTGGCCAGCTCCGTCAGGACGAAATCGATCTTGTCGCTGGGGGAGTTGTCAGCGTCGATGAGCATGGCGATGGTATCCTTGCTGTGCTCCATAATGATGTTTTCCTTGTCAGGTTTGTCCCTGCACGTCGAAGCATGTGCACGCGGACGGTATTCGTAAATGTCTTGCCGGGTCCGGGAGTTCCCCGGCAAACCGTAGCGTAAAAATCCAATATAGCCTCTTCAGGTAAATCTCGCGGCATCGGGGATCGCTTCTCCCGAAAATCGGAGGATCTGCCCGGCCGCCCCGACGACCTTTCCCGCGAGGTACTCCGCGAAGGCAAGCGAATCGTTCAGGCAGGGTATCGCTTCGACCCGGAGCCCCTGCCCGGTGCCGGAAAGCTCCGAGGCTCGCCGGATCGTTTCGTTGCCGTCCGAGAAATAGCCGGCGGCGAAGAGCCACACGCCATCATACCCGCCTGCCGTTATGGCCTGGCAGGACTCTTCGAACGCCGGCCGGGTCCACTCCCCTCCGACGTCGTGGTTCAGGTAGGTGGTCATGACCGTCCCCCAGGGGTTCCGGGGATCGGCCTCGAGTGCAGCAGTGAGCCGCCGGGCGAAGGCGGCCGTCTCGTCACGGCCGGTGCGGAAACCGGGCTCCCGGCCCTCGCTGTCCCTGACCAGGGTCCCGTGGAAGGTGAGCAAGAGGAGGTTGTGGCGGCCCGCTCTTTCCGGAAGCCTCCCGGCATCGCCGAGAAGATGGCTGAGGTACGCCCGGACGAGCTCGTCGTCGCTCCAGAGCCGACCGACGACCTTGACCCGATGGAGTGCATCGACAGGCAGTGAAGCTGCGAGATGGGCGCAGATAAGGCCACAGCTCAGGGCATGGTCGACGGGGGCCATGGGAATGACGACCTGGCCGTCATGGCCCGAGGTATCCGTGAGCACCTGCTCGATATAAGGCATGGATGCGGAGTGGGCCGCCCTGACATCAAACTCTATGCATGAAGAGGCCGGATGAAGGTCGAGGCACCGCTGCAAGAGGGATGCCTGGCTTCTGGTGAGGCCGTTCTGCGGCGAACCGCCGGAGCCCCGGGCAGCGAGGCGCTTCTTCACCGAAGAGCTGAGGGAGATGAGGTGCTGCAGGGGAACCGGGATGCGCATCACCTGCGACGCACGCGAAAGCGTATGAAGGCTGACCCGGTAGTTTTCGATGAGGCCCGGGGTTTCGGCCTCTCCATGGGACGCCAGGATAACGGCGACCTTCCTGCGGGCCGTCATGCCCGGTCAGGATTTGGCTTTCTTTCCATTCGACAGCTTCGCCTCCATGCCTTCACGGAACTTCTCCCCGGGAGAGCTGACCACCATGTCGCCGGGTTTCAGGCCGCTGACCACCTCGACGAAGGTCAGGTCGCTGTCGCCGGTCCTGACCGCCTGCTTCTTCAGCCGACCGCCTTCGACCTTCCAGACATAGTCTTTGCGCTCATCCTGGAAAATCGAGCTCTTGCGAACCAGGAGGGCCCCTTTCCGGATACTGTAGACGATGTTGGCCGTCGCCGTCATACCCGCCTGCGCCGCAACCACCGGCTGGTCGAAGCGGAGGTAGACCCGCGAAGTCTTGGTGACCCGGTCTGTCTGGGGCACGATACGGCTGACCGTTGCATTGAACCGTTTGTCTGGCATGGAGTCCAGCGCGATGACCGCGGGCATCCCGACCCTGAGCCTCGGCACGTCGAGCTCGTCGACCTCCACGGTCACCAGGTACCCGCTCCTGTCGGTAACCGATGCAACCTGGGTGTTGGCATTGACATAATCCCCGGCCTTCACGTTCTGGAGGGTCAGGATACCGTCGAACGGCGCCGTGACGACCAGCTTCTTCAGGTCGTCCTCACGGCTTTTGAGCTGGAGCTCCCTCTGGCTCAGCATTTCGGCAGCCTGGATACTGTTCCGCTCGGCTTCGTCGAGCTGCTGGCGTGCAACGGCGCCCTCACCGAAAAGCCGGCGGTTACGCTCGAGCCTGAGGCGGCTCTCGCGGGCCACCGCCTGTTGCCCGGAAACCGCCGCACGGGCCTCCCGGACCGCAAGCCCCGGTTGCTGGCTGTCGAACCCGATGATGACCTGCCCTTTGCTGACCAACTGCCCTTCGAGGGCCCCGACCACCCTGACCTTGCCGGAGATCTCGGCACTCAGGCTCGCCACCCGCTCGGCCTCGACGTACCCGGTGGCATAGACCGCCTGGACCAGCTCGGCCCTGGCCACCCTGCCGGCCTCGACATTCACGGTATTGCCCCGGGTCAGCAGGTAACCGACCGTGGCGATGAACACTACGGCAAGCGCAAGCGAGTACCTGGGAAGCATTTTCTGCAGGTTCTGCATGGGGTCAGATGGTTATGGTTGATGGCCTGGCCGACAGGAATGCCCCGTATGGAACAGGAGGAAACGGTCGGAAACCGCTTCCCCGGAAAGGTTCGGGGGCAGGATAGGGGCGGTTGGCACTTTTTATGGGCTGCAACCTTGATTTTTCCATATATTTGGCCAATCTTAAAAATCTTTTCGCCGTATGACCCCGGGTCCGGAACGCTACGGCAAGAACACTAATCTACATCTTCAATGAGCGAGAATCAAGATTTGCAGAAGAGCTTTCTTGAAACGGTGAAGTTCGACGAGAAGGGGCTGGTCCCCGCCATCGTGCAGGACCACGAAACCGGCAAGGTGCTGATGATGGCCTGGATGAACCGCGAGAGCCTCGAAATGACCCTCGAAAGGAAAAAAGCCTGCTACTGGAGCCGCAGCCGCAAGCAGCTCTGGCTGAAGGGCGAGTCCTCCGGCAACATGCAGGAGGTCCACGACATCCTCATCGACTGCGACGGCGACACCCTCCTGCTCAAGGTTTCACAGAAAGGCGGAGCCTGCCATGTCGGCTACCACTCCTGCTTCTACCGCAGGACCCCCGACGGCAAGTCCATGGAGATCTGCGACACCCTGATGTTCAACCCGGAAGATGTCTACGGGAAAAAAAGCTGACCCCGATGCGTAGTTCAAGAGAAACCACGAAGTCCCTGCTCCAGACCAAGTCGCGCTCATCGATCAGGAGCATGTTCGACGAGGTCGCGCCGACCTATGACTTCCTGAACCACCTGCTGAGCCTCGGCATCGACAATTACTGGCGGGCAGCAGCCTCGGCGAGGGCCAGGAAGCTCCTGGCGAGGGTGCGTGAACCGAAGATCCTCGACGTCGCCACCGGCACGGGCGACCTGGCGGCAGCAATGGCAAAGATCCCGGGGGCAAAAGTCACCGGGTTCGACCTTTCTCCGGAGATGCTCGCCATCGCCAGGAAAAAGTACCCGGCCATCACCTTCCTTGAAGGCTGCGCCGAGAAACTCCCCTTCGAGGCAGCGAGCTTCAATGCGGTCAGCGCCGGGTTCGGCGTCAGGAACTTCGAGAACCTTGAGCAGGGGATGCGTGAGTTCGTCCGCGTACTCAAGACCGGCGGCTGCGCCCTGATCATCGAACCGATGATCCCGCGCAACCATCTCATGAAAAGCCTGTACCTCGTCTATTTCAAGAAGGTGCTGCCGAAGGTCGCCGCAATGTTCAGCAAATCCTCGTTCGCCTACGATTACCTGCCGAACTCGGTAGAACAGTTCCCGCAGGCCGAAGCTTTCACTTCGATCCTGAAAAAATCGGGTTTCAGCAAGGCCGACTACTACCCCATGACCTTCGAGACATCGATCCTCTACGTCGCCGTGAAGTAGACCTTTCTCATTTCACCAACGCGAAGTTGCCTTCGAACTTCACGGCCGGGCCATCCTCACCCTTGACCACCGCATGAATGACCATTTTCGCCTTGCCGGTGCGGGCGTAGGTGTCGAGGAACTCATGGAACTCATCGTCGGGCGGCATGGTGCCGGTGGCGATGATGTCGCCGGTGACCGGCCTGAGGTACTCGACGCCCCCCTTGCGGATCACGATGCTCCCCTTCACGCCGGCTTCCCGGAGACGCAGGTAGAGCAGGCCCCAGGAGGAGAGCACCGCCGCGATGTAGAGGCTGCCGCCAAAGGCCGTGCCGAGGTGGTTGAAGTTGTTGGCGAGCGGAGCCCGGATCGTGAGCTCCCTGCCGCTGTAGCGTTCGACCGTGATACCCATGGCCTGCGTGAGGGGGATGGCCTGGTCGAGAATGGACTGCAATGTCTGTTCCATCGATTGGATGTCGGGGATTGGGTTGAAGGTTCAGGTCGGGGAGAGGCCGGGCAGGTCGCCGCGGTACCGGGAGTAGTTGGTGCAGACGTGTTCCGATTGCGGCCGGTCTCCATGGATCCGCACCACCAGGTCGACTACCTGGGAGGGTTCGATGACATGGAAGATCATGTGCATGTCCTGCCGGTCGAAAAGCTTCTTCTGCATCACCTCGGCTTTGAGCCACTGCAGCAGGCCCGACCAGATTTCGCCATAGAGGATGATCGGCGTTTCGCAGATCTGCTGCACCTGGACAAGCTGCCAGGTGTAGAAAAGCTCGAGGAGCGTCCCTACACCGCCCGGAGCCACGACCACCGCGTCCGAAAGGGCCATAAAGGTATCGAGGCGGCTGCTGAAGCGGTCGAATTCCGTCTTGATGTCGAGGTACGGGTTGGGATGCTGTTCGCGCGGGAGCCTGATGTTGAGGCCGATCGACTGCCCTCCGTTGGTGACGCTCTTGGAGCCGGCGTTGGCCGCCTGCATGAGGCCCGGGCCGCCACCGGTAACGATGTCGAACCCGGCTGCGGCAAGCCCTTTCGCGATCGCATAGACGTCACGGTACTGCTCGTCCCCTTCACTGATCCTGGCAGATCCGAAGATCGCCACCCGGTATTTCGGTTCCATGGCAGAAAGTTAATGGGGTTAGAGCATTGATTCGAACTCCGCCTCGTCGATCACCCGGATGCCGAGCTTCCGGGCCTTGTCGAGCTTGCTGCCGGCCTCACTGCCAGCCACAACCAGACTCGTCTTCTTGCTCACCGTGGTGACGACCCGTCCGCCGCGCTCCAGCACCAGTTCCGAGGCTCGCTGGCGGTCGTGGCGCTCCAGGCCTCCGGTGAAGATCACGCTGAGCCCCTCGAAGTTGCCGTTCACCAGCGCCTTCTGCCCGTCGGCTTGCATCGGAAGGCCGGCCGCTTCAAGTTTGGCGAGCATCCCGTCAACCCAGCCCCTCGTAAAAAACTCGCGGATGCTCGCGGCGACGACAGGGCCGATATCGGGAACGGCGGCAAGCGCCTCCTCCCCTGCCTGGCGAAGCGCACCGAGCGAAGGGTAGGCATGGGCGAGCTCACGTGCGGTCGCCCGGCCGACATGACGGATACCGAGGGCGTACAGCAAACGGTCGTAGCCTCGCTTCCGGCTTTCAGCAAGCGCGTCCAGCAGGTTACTGGCCGATTTCGCCCCCATCCTCTCCAGCCCTTCGATCCGGCACTTTTCGAGCCGGTAGAGGTCGCCAGGGTCATCGACGAGCCCCTTGTCGACCAGCTGCGCCACCAGCGACTCGCCGAGGTTCTGGATATCCATGGCGTTCCGGGATGCGAAATGGAGGATGCGCCCCCGTTTCCGGGCCGGGCAGCCCTCCTCGTCCGGGCAATAGAAGCTGACCTCCCCCTCCGCCCGGACAAGCGGCGTACCGCACTCCGGGCAGGCATCGGGCACCTCGATGGCCCTGGTGCCCGGCGGTCGCTCATCGAGCACCACCCCCACGACCTTGGGGATCACCTCACCGGACTTCTCGATCATGACCCGGTCGCCGATCCTGACCCCGAGCCGTTCGATCTCGTCGAAGTTGTGCAGGGTCGAGCGGGAGACGGTCGAGCCGGCGAGGTGGACCGGCTCCAACCCGGCAACCGGCGTGATCGTGCCGAGGCGACCGACCTGGAACACCACCTCCCGCAGCACGGTTTTCGCCTGTTGCGCCGGATACTTGTAGGCAATTGCCCAGCGCGGGCTCTTGGCCGTCGCTCCGAGGCGGTCCCAAAGGGTGGTGTCATTCAGCTTCAACACCACACCGTCGGTCTCGTAGGGCAGCGACCACCGTTTTTCCGACCACTCACCGATGAACGCGGCGATCTGCTCCACATCCCGGCAAAGCCGGTAGTTGCACCCGGTCATGAACCCCATGGACTCGAGTTGCCGCAGCCTCAGCAGGTGGGGCGTACGCCCGTCGTCGACCCCCTTGAGGAAATAGGCCACGAAGGACATCTTCCTGCGGGCGACCTCCCCGGAGTCCTGCAGCTTGAGGGTGCCGGCCGTGGCGTTCCTCGGGTTGGCGAAACGGTCCTCCTCGGGGCGGGCCTCGTTCAGTTTCGCGAAATCCTCCGTGCGCATGAACACCTCGCCGCGCACCTCGATCTCGCCCACGGGGGTCCCGAACAGCGGACCGCCGGGCATGGCGATGGAGAGTGGCACGGTCGGGATGGTCCTGAGGTTCGCCGTGATGTCGTCACCCCTGGTGCCGTCTCCGCGCGTCGCGCCACGAACCAGCACCCCGTCGCGGTAGAGCAGGCTGACAGCCACGCCGTCGAACTTCAACTCGGCCACGAACTCCGGCTGGCGCCCGCCTTCGGCCTCGACCAGCTTCTCGACCCGGCGGCAGAACTCCTCCACCTCGCCAAGCGAATAGGTGTTGGCAAGGCTGAGCATGGGCTCGCGGTGCACTACCACGGGAAAGACCTTCGTAATCTCGCCGCCGACACGCTGCGAAGGGCTGTCGGGAGTGGCGAGGCCAGGGTGCTCCCGCTCGATTTCCATGAGCCGTTCGAGCATCTTGTCGAACTCGAAATCGGAGATGACCGGCCGGGCCTCGACATAGTAAAGGCGGTTGTGCCGGTTGATCTCGAACCTGAGCCGTTCGGCCTCCCGTTGCGCTTTTGCCATCTCCACGGTTCAGTGCCTCCCGGTAGACGATGCCATGACCCAGCCCGCAAGGTTCTTCATGAACCCGGCCGACCCCTGAAGGCCGAGCTTCACCCAGGTTGCGCCGAGGATCTTCGGGTAGCGCAAGGCGACCTTGAGCATCACGGTCGCCAGCTCCTCGATCTTCATCTCGTCGCGGAACATCGCCTGGCGGTAATGCATCGGCAATCCATCGAGCGCTATCATCACCTCGTTCATGAGCTCGTTGACGAAATCCGGGGCGTCCGTCCTTGCATCGAAGCACATGTACTTCATCAGGTTCGCCATGACGGCCACGTTGGGTTCGAAGGCGCTGATACCGGCCAGCGGCTCCCTGCCGAGGGTGTCGGCTCGCAGCGCGCGGTCGAGCCCCGCGGTGAGCCGCCCGAGGTTGCGCACCATCGAACCGAAGCCACAGAAGGTGAGGGGAGAACCGAGCGAAGCCGCGTCGCCAAGCAGGAGAATGCGCTCATCGGACACCGCCCTGGTGCAACCGGCACCGTCGTGGAACCAGGCAGGGATGATGCCGTAGACCGGCCGATGGACCCTGAAGCCCGCGCCCGGCCGCTTGTAGTCGGGTAGCTTCCGGAAATAGGTCTCAAACAGGTTGAGCAGCGACTTGTCGTTCGGCGAATCGACGCGGTCGTAGAAGAACAGGTAGGTGATGTACTCCTCGCCTTTGGCCGGAAACCCCTCCCAGATCAGCTGCCGCCCCCCGCAGCCGGAAAGCTCCGCAGGTTCGGTGCTGGCGAGGATCTCCCCCACATCGTAATCGGCATCCTCGAACCCGCTCGCGATGGTGCCGACCGTCGGGCAGACGTGGGTCTGCGGCCTGCCGCCGTTAAGTTGCATGGCCACCGGGGAGACGATGCCCATCGCATCGCAGAGCATCCTCGCCCTGAACATGGACAGACCGCCGTCCTGCCCTTCGGCCGCGACGAGGACGTGGTCGTCGAAACGGTAGCAGGCCCTGAACGACGTTCGACCCATCACCCTGGAGCCGGGCGATGCGACGAGTTTCGCCATGGCCAGACCGAGCAGCCTATCGGCATCGACCGCGCAGTCGAGCACCTCATCGATGTACAAGCGCTTCCTGCGCTCTTCAGGGACGTGGAACTCGACCCATCCGGTCCGGTACCTCCTCACGATAAGGGAATCGAGTTCGGCTTCGGTGAACACGCCGGTCTCGGCAAGACGGAGAAGCTCGCCCCTCGAGATATTCCAGTCGCGGGTCGAGCGGGCAGGTTCGTTGCGGTCGATCACCAGCACCCGCCAACCGTAACGCACGGCCATGACGACAGCGTGCAGCAGCCCGAGCGTTCCGCCGGCATAGACGATGTCGAAGTCACCGGACACCGCGGCGCCGGCAGGCATCTTCCCGCCGTCGTATACCACCTCTGGTACCGGCAGCGACAACTGCTCCCAGTAACGGTCGATCGCCAGGATCGAACGGAGCTGCTCCCCGCCGTTTTCAAGGGTGCTGAAATTCCGGTAGACGAGGGGGTGCGTGGTCCTGATACTTTCGGGCATGGATGTCTTGGACATAGGGTTCAGGCCGGCACCGAACGGCTCATGCGGGAGTCGCTCTCGATCTTGCCGTCCACAAGGTGGATGCGCCGGCCCGCCCGGTTGGCGAACTCCTCGTCGTGCGTGACGACGACCACCGTCTGCCCGAGTTCCCGGTTGAGCCGGTCGAACAGGTGGTAGACGTTGTCGGCCGACCTGGTATCGAGGTTCCCTGTCGGCTCATCGCCGAGCAGGACCTTCGGGTCGTTGGCCAGGGCCCTGGCGATGGCGACGCGCTGCTGCTGGCCGCCGGAGAGCTGGTTCGGCTTGTTGGCGTACTTGTCCCCGAGGTCAACCATGTCAAGCAGCTTCATGGCCCGGTCGCGAATCTCCTTGCGCCCGAACTTCCGCCGGATCAGCATCGGCAGGCAGACGTTGTCAAGCGCGCTGAACTCGGGCAGGAGAAAGTGGAACTGATAGATGAAACCGATCTTCTCGTTCCTGATGACACTCATCTCCGACTCGTCGGTTTCGGTGATGTCCTGGCCGTCCAGCCAGACCTTTCCGAAGGTCGGCTTGTCGAGGCCTCCCATCATGTAGAGCAGGGTCGACTTGCCGGAGCCCGACGGACCGGTAATGGCCACGAACTCGCCCTTGAAGATGTCGAGCGACAGGTTGGGAATGATGGTCTGCCGGACATCGCGCGAAAGTTCGAGCTCCCTGCGGACGCCTTCCAGACGGAGGATCGATTCAGCCATCGGCTAGCGGTTTGTTGATGCTGCTGGGATTCACCTGAAGAACAGGGCCCGCTGTCGGCTCCAGCCGGAGCGCGCCTTAACAAGTATAACAAAAAAGCGACAGATACGTCATCGTCGCCACGACGATGGGCTACCCATCCGCCATGGCGCAAGAATTTCACTTCCCGCACCACAACGAAACATCAGGCAGGCGTTACGCTTTCCTGCCGATATCGTCTGCAAACACCCTGAACCGTGCGGCGATTTCGTCGCGTACCCGCCGGAACACGGCCAACTGCTCCTCGTCACTGCCGATCACCATAGCCGGGTCGTCGAAACTGAAGTGCAGCCGATGCCTTACCTCACCGGTAAAAATCGGGCAGTCCTCCCTGGCCGCGTCACAAACGGTCACCACATAGTCGAACGCCTGATCGAGGAATTGGTTGATGCTTTTCGGATGCAGGCCACTGATGTCGATGCCCGACTCACGCATGACCCGGACGGCCATCGGGTGGACCTCGAAGGCCGGACGGGTACCGGCGGACCAGACCTTGAGTGCCGGGGCGAATGATTTCAGGAACCCTTCAGCCATCTGGCTCCGGCAGGTATTTCCGGTACACACGATGAGAACCGAGATGCCCATGGTCGTCTAGTAATGATTTGATGCAAAGTCGAAATCGGTATCGATTTCGATCCGGAGCTTCCAGGAATACGATTTACGTTAGTCCTTGCCGTCCCTAACGTCCTTTTCTTCAGATAATCATATTGAACACATAGCCGACCAGCATGATTCCCGTGGCCACCACAGCGGCAAAGACCGCAATCAGCCGGGGCTTGAGCACCTTGCGCAGGATGATCATCTCGGGAGCCGAAAGTGCAATCACGCTCATCATGAACGCCATCGCCGTACCGAGCGCGGCCCCCTTGCCGAGCAGGGCCTCGATCACCGGCAGGATTCCCGCGGCATTCGAATACATGGGCACGCCGAGCAGCACGGCGACCGGCACGGACCACCACTCACCCCGCCCCATGAGGGAAGCCATGAAATTTTCAGGCACATAGCCGTGGATGGCCGCCCCGGCACCGACGCCGAGCACGATGTAGAGCCATACCCGTCCGACGATCTCGCGCACATGCCTGATCCCCTCGCCGAAACGTAGCGGCCAGCTCAGGACTTCAGCCTCGAAATCGCCTCCGACGGCTCCCTCCTGCAGTTTCTGCACCCACTCTTCAAGATATCCCTCCATCCGGAGTCGACCGATCACCATGCCCGAAACGATCGCTACCAGGAGCCCCATCGCCAGGTACAGGAGGGCCACCTTCCAGCCGAACATGCCGAAGAGCAGGGCAAGCGCGACCTCGTTGACCATGGGTGCCGAAACGAGGAACGAGAAGGTAACCCCGAGCGGCACGCCGGCCTGCAGGAAACCGATGAAGAGCGGCACAGCCGAGCAGGAGCAGAACGGCGTAACGATACCGAGCGACGCGGCCATCACGTTGCCGACGCCGGTCCGACGTCCCGAAAGCATCGAGCGGGTGCGTTCCGGGGAGACGAAGGTATGGACCACCCCCATCGCGAACACCACGGCAAGCAAAAGCATCAGCACCTTGGGCACCTCGAAAAGCATGAACCTGAGTGCCTCGCCGATCGGCGTGGCACGGCTCATCCCGATGAGGGTGACGAGAAAGTCCGCACCTTCCCCGAGATTGGAATAGGCAAAGAGCCATAATCCCGACGCAACGGTGAGCCCCGCCACCCATGCACCGGTCGAATCCTTCAGATTCCCCGCATTGCGCATATCCGCCATCGCCTCAACAGCAGGTGCCGTTTTGACGGCCGGTACCCTTCGCATGCTCGCCGCAACTGCACTTGTGCGGCTGTGCCGTCAGCATCTCCCTGATTTCCGCCGCGGATGGCACCCTGCCGGAACAGACGACCTTGCCGTCGACGACGAGGCCCGGCGTGGCCATCACGCCATAGCCGACGATCTGCTGGATATCCTCGACCTTTTCGACCGACGCATCGATACCTTCGGCCGCGATCACTGCCTTGACCGCATCGGCCAGCTGGTTGCATTTGGCGCATCCGGCTCCAAGAATCTTCACCTGTTTCATTCCCTCTCCTTTTCCTGTTTATGTGGTTATCGCAAATGAACGATTGATCAGTAAGGACAAAACAACTCAGTCGCCATCGCAAGCAGCTCCGGATTCCGGCCCGAAAAACCCCATGAACAGCTCCTCCGCCAGGCGCCACCGCTCACGGTCAATGCAATATTTCACCTTGGGCGGGTCGATACGACCCTGGATCAGGCCGGCATCAAGGAGTACCTTGAGGTGCTGGGAGATGGTGGACTGTGCCATGGGTATCATACCGGTCAGTTCACCGGTGAAGCAGCAGGTCTCGCCGGCAAGCAACTTCAGGATCCGTACCCTGACCGGATGGGCCAGCGCCCGCGAAATCGTCGAGATAACCTCTTCATCCACGGCGTAATCGAGGGAGCTCAATGTTCTCTGCATAAGCGACAGGTTTTGTTCATCGGCAATATACGATGAATCAGAAAAAACACAATACAGGGCCTCTCTATTTATTGTCGATCCCGACTTGTCGGGACCAACGCCATCATCGGGTTTTGGAACAAATACCTTGAGGTGCCCTAATAAAACACTAACAATGGGACGCACAACCTGCCTGTAGATTTTTCAATCAACCATGCGGACATGCAGCATAATTTATTAGGTTTTATCACTTATTCTCCTTACTGTTTTAGGTGAAAGTAACAACGCACCGATAACCAGGTCACAAGCAACGAAGACCACTGCATCGATACGGATGCCGGAAAAAAGCATGTTGGCGCAAAGAGTAGCGCCCGGCGATATAGCTCCAACTACATAACGACCAACAAAAGACGAAGATGCATTACCGGATCGGCAAGAGTGAAATAGAGCGGTTCATCGATGAGGACGTGCCTTACGGCGACCTGACGACGTCACTGCTCGACATCGGTGAAGCTCAAGGTGAAATCCTCTTCACCACCCGCGAGGACGCCATCGCCTGCTGCACCGAAGAGGCCGGTCGGGTGCTCGAAACGTGCGGGGCGACAATCACCTTTTCGATTCCATCGGGGACGGCCGTCGAAGCGGGCACGCTCGTCCTCAAGGCCGAAGGCAGCGCCGCAACCCTGCATGAAGGGTGGAAGGTGGCCCTGAACCTGCTCGAATACGCCTCCGGGATAGCGACAAGAACCCGGACCATCGTCGAGAAGGCCCGCGCTGTCAATCCGGAGGTCGTCGTCGTGACCACACGTAAATCGTTTCCGGGCACCAGGAAGATTTCGATGAAAGCCATCTTGGCAGGGGGAGCATTCCCTCACCGGCTGGGCCTTTCCGGATCAGTCCTGGTCTTCAGGCACCACACGGCATTCCTCGGAGGCATCGAACCGTTGCTCGAAAGGCTACCCGCAATGAAAAGGAGTGCACCGGAACAAAAGATCCTCGTCGAAGCCGATACCGCTGACGAGGCGCTCCGCATCGCCAAAGCCGGAGCGGATGTGGTACAGGTCGACAAGATGCCGGCTCAGGAACTGTCAGGCCTCATCGCCGAAATCCGCAGGAGCTGCCCCGGCGTCACCGTCTCGGCGGCCGGCGGCATCAACGCCGGCAACGCTGCAGAGTACGCATCGACCGGCATTGACATCATCGTGGTGTCATCCCCCTATTTCGGCAAACCATCGGATATTTCCGCAGTCATCAACAAAAAACCATAACTCCACGACCATGATAACTTCCAGGCATGCCCTGCAGCGCCTCGTCGTTGCGCTCTTCGCCCTGATGATGATGGCCGCTCCCGCCATGGCCGGGCAGCTGAACATCTCGGCCGCCGCGAGCCTCAAGGAGGCCATCAACGAAATCGCCGACAAGTATGCGGCACAACACGCAGGAATCACCTTCGTCAAGAATTACGGGGCCTCGGGAGCCCTTGCCGGCCAGATCGAAAACGGCGCACCTTCCGACATCTTCATTTCCGCGAGCACCGAGTGGGTCGATTACCTGATGGACAAAAAGCTGCTCGACGCTTCCAGCCGCAAGGATTTCGCCTACAACGAGCTCGTCTTCGCCGGCTCGACGCCGAAAAAGGTCGGGGGCATGAAGGACCTGGTGAAGCTCGACAAGATCGCCATCGGCAGCCCAAAGAGCGTGCCTGCCGGCCAATACGCCACGGAGGCCATGCAGAAGTCGGGAATCGACCGGCAGCTCGCATTGAAACTGGTGATGGCCAAGGATGTCAGGGAGTGCCTGGCCTATGCCGAAATGGGTGAGGTCGACGGTGCATTCGTCTACCGCACCGATGCCCTGCAGGCCAAAAAGGCAAAAATCCTGTTCGTGGTGCCTGGAAATCTCCACGCTCGCGTGACCTACCCGATGGCCCTGACCATGAGCGGCGCCACGAATACCGATGCAAAAGCCTTCTTCGCCTGGATCCAGGGCGGTGAAGCCAAATCGGTGCTCAAGAAATACGGCTTTGTCCTGAAGTAACCTCCGAAACACGAGACCATGAGCCTCTCACACCAGGACATCGCGGCCATAGGCCTGTCGATGAAGATCGCCATCTCGGCGACCCTGCTTGCGCTACCGTTCGGGTTCGCGACGGCATGGCTCATGGTGTTCAGGAACTTCCGGGGCAAGGTGCTGCTCGAGGTGCTGGTCAACCTCCCGCTTACCCTGCCGCCGGTGGTCATCGGCTACCTCCTCCTGCTCTTCTTCGGAAGGAACGGATGGGGCGGCGCGGCACTGAAAGCCGCAGGCATCGAGTTCATCTTCAATTGGAAAGCCGCCGTAGTGGCATCGGCGACTGTCGGATTCCCCCTGCTGGTGCGTTCAATCCGGCTCGGCATGGAGTCGATCGACCGCCAGCTCCTGCAGGCATCACGGAGCCTCGGCGCAACCTGGCACGACGCCCTCGCCACAGTGATCCTCCCGCTCTCTTTCAGGGGCTTGGTCGCCGGATCTTCGCTCATGTTCGCCAGGAGCCTCGGCGAGTTCGGTGCGACCATCATCGTGGCCGGCAACATCCCCGGCCTGACCCAGACCATACCGCTGGCCATCTACGACTACGCCAGCTCGCCGGCAGGGACATCGATGGCCCTCTCGCTCTGTGCCGTATCGATCACCCTGTCGGTCGGCATCCTGCTGCTGCACGAAGTGATCGGCAAAAAACTTGAAGACAGGGACAGCGCATGAGGCTCGACATCGATATCGAAAAAAGGCTCGGCAGCTTCTCCCTGAAGATGAAGGCCTCCCTATCCGGTGAGCGAATCGGCATCTTCGGTGCTTCCGGCAGCGGCAAGTCGACCCTCGTCCATATGATTGCCGGGCTTATGGACCCGGACTCGGGGGAACTCCACCTTGACGGCACCTGCCTCTTCAGCAGCAGGCGGAACATCGGCCTGGCGCCGGAAAAACGCCGTATCGCCATCGTGTTCCAGCAGGCCATGCTCTTCCCGCACTTGGGGGTGAAGGCGAACCTGCTCTACGGCTACCGGCGTTGCCGACCCGAAAACCGCAAGATCAACCCTGAAAAGCTCATCGAGGTACTGAACCTTCAGCACCTTCTCGACCGTGGGGTGAACAACCTCTCGGGCGGTGAAAAACAACGCGTGGCCCTGGGACGGGCCGTGCTTGCCAACCCGCGCCTGCTGGTCATGGACGAACCCCTCTCGGCGCTCGACGACGCGTTGCGCTACCAGGTCATCCCCTACCTGAGGAGCGTCAGCGAAGAGTTCCGGATTCCGTACCTCTTCATCTCCCATTCGGTCCCCGAGATGCAGCTCATGGCCGACCAGGTGCTCGACGTGGCTAACGGCTGCATCACCGGCATCTCTACCCCGGACGACCTCGCGCGCGCCGGCATGGCCAGCAGCCCGAGGGGCTACCTGAATTTGCTGAACCTGGAGCGCGCCCACCTCCACGACCGCCTGTTCCATTATCCATGGGGTGGCGGCACCCTGATTGTTTCAGACGGTAAAACCGGAGAGGGATCGCTGTTCGAGCTCGCCTCTCGCGACATCATCCTGTTCAGGAAAAACCCCGAAGCGATCAGCGCAAGGAACATGCTCAAGTGCCGTGTCGGCGAGATGTTCGACTCCGATGGGCGGAAAGGGATCGTGCTGGAGTCGGGCGGGGAGCAACTCGTAGCGGAAATCGTCCAGTCCGCCGCCGTTGAACTCGGGATCACCCCCGGGTCGACCGTATTCGCCGCCATCAAGGCATCCGCCTTCCGCCGACTCGGCTGAGGAAGGCACCCGACCGCCTGAACGCCCCATAAAAAACAAAAAAACCGACGATTCAAACGTTTAGGTAGGAACGATGGAATAATAGCGTCCTTTTTCATAAAATAACCCATCATGAAGTGGCCAGAACCGCAACACTAAAAGAACCAACACCATGGACATCAGTGCACGCAACATTTTCAAGGGAACCGTTTCGTCGATCATAAAAGGGGCCGTCAACGCAGAAGTAGTCATCGATCTCGGCAACGACACCGCGATCGCATCGACGCTCACCATCGGCGCCGTCGAACGGCTCGGACTGAAAGAGGGCATGGCGGCCAGCGCCATCGTCAAGGCGAGTTCGGTCATCCTTGGAACCGGTTTGCTTGAGGCGAAGCTCAGCGCCCGCAACATCCTTCCCGGCAGGATCAGCCGAGTCATCGAGGGTCCGGTCAGCACCGAGGTGGACCTTGAGATCGGCGGCGGCAACACCCTTTCGGCCGTCATCACCCACGGCAGTTCTGCCCGCATGGGACTCACCGCCGGCAACACCGCCTGCGCCATCTTCAAAGCCTCCAGCGTCATCATCGGCGTAGGGCTACTTGGGGGACGTTCCTGAAAACATTAACTTACGTAAGGAAAGGCCGGCATCATGAAAACGGCCTTTCCTTGATGCCGGGCATTGCTTCAAAATCCACCATCAATGCCTTACCTTACCTGAGGGAACCATCCCCGTCCAATCATCACCAATTCGCGACACCATGGGCGTTTCAGGCAAGAAAGTGTGTTTCATGACCGGGGCTTCGGGCAAGCTCGGCAGGGAGATCGCCCTGGCGATCGCCGGGCAGGGTTATTCCATCTTTTTCACCTGGAACTCGTCCGAGGAACAGGCGAACGAGGCCCTCGACCAGATCCGCTGGGTCAGCCCCGAATCGCAGATGGCCCGTTGCGATGTCTCGAAGACCGGGGATATCTCGCAAGCGTTCCGAGTGTTCGGGCAGCATTTCGACCGCCTGGACCTTCTCGTGGCAAGTGCGTCGAACTTCTTCCGGACCGACCTGCTCGAGGTCACCGAAGAGCAGTGGCACAGCCTGGTCGACACGAACCTCAAGGGCACCTTTTTTACGATGCAGCAAGCAGCACGCATCATGCTCCGGCAGCCCTTCCTGTCGCGCATGATCACCATGACGGACGTCTCGGCCGGGCTCGTATGGCGCAATTTCGCCCCATACACGGTCTCGAAATCCGGAATCCAGCACCTGACCAGGATCTTCGCAAGGGAAACGGCCCCCCGCATCCTGGTGAATTCGATCGCGCCCGGGACCATCTCCGCCTATCCCGGACGCGATGATGAACCGGAATCCGGGCTGATCGAAAAGATCCCGTTGCAGCGGCTGGGCGACCCCATGGACATCGTCGGGGCCGTTAAATTCCTCATGGAGAGCGAATACGTTACCGGCCAGGTGATCAACGTCGACGGTGGGCGCATGCTGTTCTGAACGTGACGAGCCACGAGTCACGGTTGATATTGCAGCGCCGTCCTTTAATTTTCCTATATTTACTTGATTACTGGCCCGTTCAACCTTACCTCATCACGTCATGGAGCACGAGATACCGGTCACCATCATGGAGCAGGAGAAGCCTGAAACCAAACCGTCATCCCCACTGGAACTGCCGGATCAGATACGGGAGATTTCGGACATGGTCTCCTCAGCGTTCAACGAATTCAGGGAGAGCAAGGCGTATGACAAACTGCTCGAAGGCAGGGATAGCGTCCGGGAATACATCAGGCGGACCCCCCTTCCCTCCCTCGGCTATGCGCTCGGGGCCGGCGTGCTGTTAGGGTTCATCCTGAAGAGAAACCGGTAGGCAAACACGCACATGACGAATATGGAACAGGAGAACGCTTCAGCCAAGGGGTCGAAAAGAGGCATCCCCGGGCTGATCGACAAAACCGTCTCATCTACCTATGAGGACCTGATGGCGATTATCGAGGCCAGGATGGAGCTCATCAAAATCGACCTTACCGAAAAAGTGGCCCTCGTCGGGGCGCTGTTGATCCTGCTGGTCATCTTCATGATCGGGACGGCTTACTTCATCACCTCCACCGCGTTGCTGGTCGGCGAACTCGTCGGCCATCCCTTCATCGGCTATTTGGTCGTCAGCCTGTCTTTCCTTGCTGCATTCACCGTGCTCACCAAATTCAGGCCCGACCTGCTGAAAAACTTCATTCACAAAATCCTCCTTTCCGCCAATGACTACCGCTCATGAAAACCTCAAAAGCATCCAGTCGCGTATCGACGAGTTGGAACAGACCATCAGCGAGCGGGGGGAACAGATCAGGACGAGGGCCCGGCACCTGAAAGATGAGATACAGGAAGAGCTGGCACCAGAAGAGCTGGTCAGGAAGCACCCGTTCAAGACGACGGGTGCCGCGTTGCTTGCCGGCCTCGTGATCGGCAGCTCCACCAGGTCGATCTTCTCTCCCCCGCGCCGCGTGGCCGTCACGGAAAGCCTGCCTGCCGTCCATCAGGGGCGTACCGCCATCGGGGCCGCCATCGGCGCCATCGGCGCCGAAGTGTTGCACGCCGGCAAGGACCTGGCGATCAGCTGGATCAGGAATTATATCGAGGAGAAGAAAAAACCTGCCTGAGAAAGGCAGGTAATGATGAATTATGAATGCTGAATGCTGAATGAAGAGTTGAAAACCGCTAAATCTGTCTTCTTCATCATTCACAACTCACCTCATAACTCATCCTTCAGCATTCAGCATTCATCCCTCAGCATTCATCATTCATCTCCCCCCCTTCTACCAGTTCGACACCATCCTGTTGAAGAGTGCGTCGGCGGCCTGGTCCATCGCGTTGGCGATGGCTGCCTGCTGTGCGCTGTAATTGCCCACAGCATAATCTGAAAAGCCCACGAACGACTGCGAGAAGAGCACGGTGTTCTTGACCCGGTCCTCGAAATCGCCCTTGACCACGATCGTGATCCTGTTGGTGACGGCGCGTTCGGAGGTGCTGCCGAGTTGGCTCGGTTCGTCGGAATAGGAGAGGATGACGCCGGTCAGGACCGCATCGGCTCGGGTCGGGTCGGCCTCGATCGTCAGGCTGCTCTGGGCCTCAATCTTGTCGGTAACCTTGCGGGTTATGATCTCACGGAACTGCGCAATGCCCGCCTGGGAGGCGTCGTCGAACAGCGGCACGGCCACCTTGCCGAGATGCGGAGGAATCGAGGCGCCGGAAAAGCTGTAGCAACCCTGGAGCGTAACGGATAGCATGCAGGTCAGCGCAAGCAGCAACACCCTTCCCGTTTTCCAGTTGATAGCCCGCATGGTTCCCGCCCGGTTCAGTAGGTTCGACGATCGATTCTGTTGAGCAGTTTACGAAAAGGATAGCTCAAAAGCATGAGCTTCTTCCGTTTTCCATCCAGCGCGGACAGATAGAGGCCCGTCTTCCCGTCGCTCCACGCCGAAGCCATCTTCACGGCGTATCGGGCGGCACGGTCGGGCGACTGGGCGAAGATATCCTGGATGGTGTTGAAGGTATCGAGCTGGCGATTGAACTCGGGCGTCGGGTCGGCAGGGCTGACGATACCGGTCCTGACCAGGCCGGGATGGAGGAGCATCACCGAGATTCCGGAGCTGCGGTACTCTTCGGCCATGGCGAAGGTGAAGCGGGCGATGGCCGCCTTGGTGGAGCCGTAGGCCGAGATGTACGGGGTGTTCGAGCGCCTGTCGGTGCCGGAACCGGCGAGGTTGATGATCTTGCCCTTCCGCCCTGAGGCAAGGAAGTAGCGGACCGCCGCCCGGCTTCCGTAATAGGTCCCTTTGAGGTTGGTGTCGATGACCCGGCCCCAGGCCTCCGGGCTGCTGTCGCCGACGCTCTCGAAGGGGTCGGTGATGCCGGCGTTGTTGACGAAGCAGTCGATGGCGCCGAACCTGGCGACCGATGCGTTGACCAGCCCCTCCATCTCCTCGTAGGACGAGGCGTCGCAAACGTAGCCGAACACCGATTCCGACGAGTCGGAAAAGCCGCGGACCGCAGCCTCGACGTTCTCCCGGCGACTGGAGGTGATGACGACCTGTGCCCCCTCACTGACGAATTCACGGGCTATGGCAAGGCCGATCCCCTTGGTCGATCCCGTAATGACGGCGACTTTCCGGTCAAGCTGCTTCATTCGTCCGGTGTTTGCGTTTCACGCGCGCTTCGCGCCGGCCATCTGGTCCACCATGGCCTGAAGCTCCGGGCGCCCTTCGGCATACGACTCGATGGCAACGCCGCTCTCGATGGCTTCCCAAGCCTGCCGGATGCTCCGAGCACCCGCCTTCGGGCCCATGGGGTGGCCGAAAACGCCACGCCCGGGCACGAAACCGAAATCGAAGTTACCGACCTTGCGGTAGACCGTCTCGAGCGTCAGGGCCGAATCGCTGCCACCCGGCACCGGAAGGCATGGCCGGATATGGCCCATCGGCCTGATGCACTCCTCGATGTTCTCCAGGACCTCCTCTTCAGGTGTCATCATCCTGTCACCGAAACCGGGCATGATGACGGCGTCGAGCCCTGCAAGGCGCTGGAGCTTGGTCATCACCCTCGAGTGGATCCCGTATTTCTCCATCCTGCTGAAGGCGGCGATACAGGGGAAATGGCCGATCAGCGGCACCTGGGTATAGTTACTCAACATGCGGACGGCACTGAGGCCGACCGGCAGGGCGTTGATCAACAGGGCGTTGGCGCCGTTGCGCACCGCGACGTCGTGCTTCTCGATCAGGCTGTCGACCTCATCGGTAATGTTGGCAAGGTAGATCTTTGGCTCACCGGTCTCCTCTTCGGCATGGCGCCGCGCCGCGCCAAGGTGTGATGCACGGTCGGCCATGGCCGACCAGGTGACGTCGGCAAGCATCTCGTCGTCCTTGGCGATGTCGAGGCCTCCGAGCCAGCTCTGGTGGGCAATCTCAGCGAACTCTTCAGGGCTGAGGCCGATGTTCGGCTTGACGACGCCAAAGAAAATCGGGCGGTTGTGCGCGTTCAGGATCCTGCGCAGCCCTTCGATACCGAACTTCGGACCCTCGAAATCGGCAAGGTAGGAGTCAGGAAACCCGATATCCATCAGCTTCACCACCGGGACGCCGGGGGTGAAGAAGGTCCCCTCGCCACAGACGGCGGTAAGGAGGTTGGGGAGCTTCGGGCCGAAATTGCAGTGGGGATGGGCGATGGTCACCTGACAGGCATGGATCTTGCCGGTCTCGGCGTGCTTGACCGGGTAGCTGAGCTGTTTGAGTTCGGCGGTGACCTCCAGGCCAATCACCTTGGCCGCATGGATAGGGCGGAAATCTTCATCCATGCCAACCCGCTTCCACTGGGCCGTCGACTGTTCACTGCAGAAATGGGCAAGTGCCGTCTCGATATCGCCGACGCATTCCAGGTAATAGTCGAGGACCAGGTACTGCTCCATGTCGAGCGAAGCCCTGTCGGCAAAGAACCCTCTGATGTCTTCAGAATTCATAAGAAAAATCAACCTCTGCAGTTTGTAAAATCGGGAGGCGTTACGTCCCGCCCCCCCTCCGAACCGTTAATCTTTTACAACCGATAATCGACCATTATCCATTATCCTTCGGCCTTGATCGAGTTGAAATACTCGAACGCCTCGGCCGGCGTGGCATTCTCGTGCACGATTTTGTTGACCGCCTTCATCATGGCGAGCGGGGCATCGCTCTGGAAGATGTTGCGGCCCATGTCGACACCGGCGGCGCCCTCCCGGATCGCGTTGTAGGACATGGTCAGCGCATCAAGCTCGGGCAGCTTCTTGCCGCCGGCCATCACGATCGGAACCGGGCAGGAGGCCACGACCGTCTCGAAATCCTCTTCGACGTAATAGGTCTTGACCACCTGGGCGCCGAGCTCGGCGCAGATGCGGGTGGCGAGGCGGAAGTACTTGGCGTCGCGCACCATGTCCTTGCCTACCGCAGTCACGGCCATGGTCGGGATGCCGTAGCGCAGGCCCATGTCGACCAACCTGGTCATGTTCCTGATCGAACGGGTCTCGTACTCCCCGCCGATGAATACCTGCAGCGTGATGCAGGCCACGTTCATGCGGATGGCGTCTTCGATGTCTACGGCAAGCTGCTCGTCGGAAAGCTCCTTCAGGATGCTCGGGCCGCCGCTGCACCGCATAACGACCGCCTTGTTGAGGGTCGGAGGCACGGTGGTGCGCAGGATGCCGCGGGTGAGCATGATGGCATCGGCATGCGGCATGAGCGGCACGATGTTCACGTCGGGGCGCTCAAGGCCGGTGGTCGGACCCTGGAAGTAGCCGTGGTCGATGGCGAACATGACCGTCCTGCCGGTCTCGGGTCTGAAGATGCGGGCCAGGCGGTTCTTCATGCCCCAGTCGAGGGAGTGGGCACCCTTCAGGTAGTAGCCGTAGTTGTTCACCGGAATTTCGGTGTAATACTCTTTCGCCTGCTTGTCCTTATCGTATTCCGCCATCGTCGTGACCTCCTGGTTGGATTTGTTGATTCAATAATTACCCTTTCCGTTCACCGCAGCGCGGCCGCGATATTGCCACCGTCGACCGTGGTCACCGACCCGGTCGTCCTGGCCTCCTGGGCAAGATGCACGAAGGCTGCGGCCACATCCTCGGCCGTCACTTCGAGTCCGAGCAGGTTGCCCGCCATGTACTCCTTTTCGCTGAGTCCGCGGGCCGACGAGCGCGCCTTGATCATTTCGGGCGTCAGCAGGCCGCTGCGGATCCGGTCGGCATTGACGCCGTTGGCCCGGATGCCGTCCCGTCCGTGATCGAGGGCATACTGCCGGAGCAGGAACAGGGTGGCCGCCTTGGGCAGGCCGTAGGGTCCGAAATCGGGGCCGGGGTTCACCGCCTGCTTCGAGACGTTGAACAGCAGCACACCGCCGGTTCCCTGCAGGCGCATGATGCGCACGGCATTCTGGGCGATCGCCTGGTGGGAGAAGAAGTTGAGTTCGAAGCTTTTCCTGAGCAGTTCGTCGGAAACGTCGCCGATCCTGCCCTGCAGGGCGACACCGACGTTGGACACGATGATGTCGAGACCGCCGAAGGCCCGGACGATACCGTCGAAAGCGCGGCGCACGGCGTCGCGGTCAGTCACGTCGCAGGGAATCGCGAGCGTTCCGGGCCCGAGCTCCCCGGCTGCACGATCGAGGGCCGCCGGATCAAGGTCCATGATCGCAATCTGTGCGCCCCTGGATCGAAAAGCCTTCGCCGTGGCCAGGCCGATGGCTCCGGCTCCACCGGTCACGAGCGCCACCTTGCCGGCAAACTCGCCGCCGTTGTGGTTCTTCTTGACCTTGGCCTGCTCCATATGCCAATACTCGATCTCGAACGCATCACGTTCAGAGATGGACCGGAAACTACCGACCGATTCCGCATCGAGCATCGCAAGCGCCGACTGTTCAGCGATATCCGCTGTCAGCTTCGCGTCGGCGACGCTCCTGCCCAGGCCGAAGAGGCCGAGGCCCGGCACCAGCACGACCCTCGGCATCGGGTCGATCATCCCGACCTGCATGCCGGTCTCCTGCTTGTTGCGTTCGAAGTAGGAACGATACTCTTCGACGTAGTCTTCGACGCACTCGCGCACTGAAACCCTGAACCCTTCGATATCGGACGCATCGGGGGCAGGCAGCACCAGCGGACGGTTCTTGGTGCGGATGATGAAGTCGGGCGTCATGGCACCTTTGCGGACAATCGACTCCAGGTCGGCAGCGTTGACGAATTCGTCGAGCGCCTGCGACGACCTGAACTCAAGGATGAATCCTTCATAGTCCTTCTCGCCGGGGGTCTTCTCGAAGGAACAGGCGCCCCGGACGATCGGGGCTACATCGTCGAGGCTCGCCAGGCTCCCCGGAAGCAGGACCGACGGGAAGCTTTTCCTGGTTCCTGAAGCAATGTACTCCTCGATTCGGCTGACACCGTCGATCATCCGGTCGTAGGCCTCTTTCGCCGTATCGCCGAAGGTCACGAGCCCGTGGTTGTGCAACACCATCCCTTCGATCGAAGGGGCCGCGTCGTAGGCATTCACGGCGAGCCTTGCCAGTCCGAGCCCTGGCTGGATGTAGGGCACCATGCCGTATCCTTTCCCGAGCGCCTCACGGCAGAGGCGGTCCCCTTCAGCCTGGTTGCTAAGGGTCAAAAGGGCCAGGGAGTGGGTGTGGAAGATGTAACGGTGGGGCAGGAAGGCGTGCAGGAGCGTCTCGATGGAGGGGCTCAGCGAGCGGCTCACCATCTGGTCGGTCAGGGTGAAGAGGTTCTGGAACAGGAAGTTCTTGAACTCCCTGGTCGAAAAGCGCTTCACGTCGTCTTCGCTGTGCCGCTCACCGGAAGCGTACATGCGCTGGAGCCTCTGGAGTGGCTCGATCCGCACCGGCGTGAAGTCGTGCACGTCGACCGTGGCGAGGTTGACACCGCTGGCCTTGATGAAGATGACGTTGGAGTGGTTACCGAGGAAATCGGTCAGCACGCTCTTTACCGAGGTATTCCCCCCGCCGTGCATGACCAGCCGGTCATCCCTGCCAAGCAACCTCGACGCGTAGACCAGGTCCACCAGCTCTGCCGGTGTATCGGCGGCATTGATCCTGCCTGCCGCCATCGAGTGCAATTCGGAGTCGTTCCAGAGATTCTGCATAAGGTTGGGAGATCTTGTGGATACTTGCCTTTTCTTGCGAAACCTGCCTCAGGGCGCCCCGCCCTGCATCTTTTTTGCGTGACGGTTCCTGATAAGGAACCCTGACAGGTAGATCAGGATGAAACCCGGAACGACGATACCGAGGAAGAGTGCCTGGTGCTGCGGGGTCCTGAGCTGGCCGGAGGACCAGATCATCCACGCCAGCAAGGCCCAGGCGGGCCCGACTGCCAGGAAGGTCGCGTTCCAGAGGGTCTTGAAGCTATGGTTCATAGTATGGTTGCCATGCGGTGCCGAGATCGGAAAGCCGAGGAGTCAGAGTTGCCCCTGCACCCGCAGTTTCTTCTCGTTGTTTTTTTCAAGAATGATACGGATCAGGTACTGAAGGGCGTTGACCACATAGGTCATATAGGCGATGTACGCTTCAATGACGAGCACATGATCCGGGTAGCCCATCCAGGCCATGACGAAATAGAGCAGGTGGAAAAAAGCCGCCACCGTGCTGCCGACATCTTCCCAGAGGAATTCCGGTGAGTAGACCCACTTGTCGAAGATCTCCTTTTCGAAAAACATACCGGTGATAAACAGGATCGCAAAAAAAAGCGTCTTGAACAGGATCGCAAGGCTTATCCAGAAAAAGTCGATGGCAACGATATGGTTGGCGTACAAGGTATTGAGCGTGACGCCGACAAGGAAAATGATAAACTGTATCGGGGCGAGGATGACCTGGAGTTCCGTCCAGACCGATGCGTTTCGTTTCGCGAGCTGTTCTGGTGTATAACGGGGCATGACCTCTTTTTGATAGCTGCTGGCGTGATATGGAAAACAGCCGGATAGGCTTCGTAAAGCAGGGAATATAGTAAAATACATCTACCCGGGAAACCCCCCTTCATTTGAAATTCAGGCTTTCCGGGAGCTCAGCGGGGTCTTTGTGCAGCGTTTGAGCATATAAATGTTTTGGTATGACGTACATGTTTTGTAGGTTTTACCTTCCGACAGGTTCCACGGAAGCACCCGGCCCACAGGAAAGGCACATGACCTTCCCCCGCGGCCGCTTTGATTCAGAACAACCCGGTTACGCACCTGATGCAAGTCCCTGACCCAGAATCGACCAACCCCCTGAACATCCTGCTGGTCTCGCCGCAAGGCAAGATGGACGACGACAGCAACCAGAAACCCCTCTTCCATATGGCCCTTGGCGTGCTGGCAAGCATCACGCCGAAGCAGCACCGGATCGAGATGGTCGATGAGCACTTCCACGACGAAATCGATTACGACGGGAACTACGACCTCGTCGGCATCACCTCGCGGACGCTCGAAGCGAGCAGGGCATACGAGATCGCCGACAAGTTCAGGAAACACGGCAAGACGGTCGTCATGGGCGGCCTGCACATCTCGTTCAACCCGGACGAGGCCGCCATGCATGCTGATTCGATCGTGGTGGGGGAAGCCGACAACCTGTGGGCAACCGTCCTCGACGACGTGGCCAACGCCCGCCTGAAGCCCCGCTACGACGCGAAGGACTTCCCGCCCGTCAATACCATCGTGCCCATCGACTACGAACGCATCGCCGGTGCGGCAAAGCGGGGAAAGGTGGACGGCACCAAGTCGATCCCGATCTACGTCACCCGTGGGTGCCCGTTCAGCTGCTCCTTCTGCGTCACCCCGAACTTCACCGGCAAGAAGTACCGCTCGCAGAACCCCGAATCGCTGAAAGCACAGGTCGAAGCCGCCAGGAAGCACTTCTTCAAAGCCAACGGCAAGGGATCGAAGCCCTGGTTCATGCTGACCGACGAAAACCTCGGCATCAACCGCAAGAAGCTCTGGGAATCCCTCGACCTCCTCAAGGAGTGCGACATCACCTTTAGCGTCTTCCTCAGCATCAACTTCCTCGAAGACCCCCAGACTGTCAGGAAACTGGTGGACGCCGGATGCAACTTCGTGCTGGCCGGCCTCGAATCAATCAAGCAGAGCACCCTTGAAGCCTACAACAAGGGCCATGTCAACTCGGCCGAAAAGTATGCGAAGATCATCGGGGATTGCCGGCAGGCAGGTCTGAACATCCAGGGGAACTTCCTTTTCAACCCGGCTATCGACACCTTCGAGGACATCGACGAACTGGTGAGGTTCGTGGCGAAGAACCACATCTTCATGCCCATCTTCCAGATCATCACCCCCTACCCCGGCACCCAGATGTACCGCGACTACAAGGAGCAGGGGCTGATCACGGACGAGGACTGGGAGAAGTACAATGCCCTGCACCTGGTCATCAAGTCCGACCATTACGAACCGCGGCTGTTCCAGTACAAGGTGTTGAAAAGCTACGTCAGCGTCTACTCGTGGCGGCATATCGCCGCGCGGGTCTGGCACAACCCCAGGAAGCTGATCAACCTGATCACCAGCCTCGCGTTCAGGAACCACCTGCAGAGCGAACTCAGGAATTTCGAACAAAAGCACTCAATGGCGCCCGCGATGCTAGCCGGCGTCAAATAGGGAACATATCCAACCACCATTAGCCGATGACCGACAGGACACTCGAAGAGGCCGTCAGGAGCGCCATCAGGCTGCTGGCGTTACGCGCCCACGGCAGGGCGGAGATTTCGTCGAAACTGAAGAAAAAAGGCTTCGACCCGTCGATCATCGACGTCGCTCTGGCAAAGCTGGAATCGCTCGGGCTCATCGACGACCGCAGCTTTGCGGCCAGCTTCGTAGAGAGCATGTCGAGGAGGAAGCCGGAAGGCAGGATGAAGGCGAGGGCCAGGCTGCTGCAGAAAGGCCTCGCCGAAGAGATGGTCGAAGAGATGCTTGCCGGGTACGACGCGGAAGCCATGTGCCGGGCCGCGGCAGAAAAAAAAATGCGGACCCTCACGGGACCGCCGGAAACAAAACTGAAAAAACTGGAAACCTTCCTCCGTAACCGCGGCTTCGACTGGCAGACGATAAAAGAGACAATGGATAATGGACAATGGACAATGGAGAATTGAAAGGCAAAAGACCTCTCCCCATTATCCATTATCCATTATCCATTATCCATTATCCATTATCCATTATCCATTATCCATTATCCATTATCCATTATTCTACTCCTCTCCCACATGCACCAGCGTGCCGATGGGTTCGCCCTGGAGCAGGTTGGTGAAGTTCCCTTTCACGTTCATGTCCATCACCACGATCGGCAGGGAGTTCTCCCGGCAGAGCGTGATGGCCGTCATGTCCATCACCCTGAGGTTCTTCCTGATAACATCGAAATAGGAGATGCGCGGGAAAAACTCCGCGTTCGGGTTCTTCTCAGGATCCGAATCATAGACGCCTCTGACCCTCGTGCCCTTGATGATGACATCCGCCTCAATCTCGATGGCGCGAAGCGAAGCTGCCGTATCGGTCGTAAAGTAGGGGTTGCCGGTGCCGGCGCCGAAAATGACGATACGCCCTTTTTCGAGATGACGCACCGCACGCCTCCGGATGAAAGGCTCGGCGATCTGCTCCATCTTGATTGCCGTAAGCAGGCGGGTATAGATCCCTTGCCGTTCAAGGGCATCCTGCAGCGCCATTGAGTTGATCACCGTGGCGAGCATGCCCATGTAATCGGCCTGCACACGGTCCATCGATGCGGCCGTAGCCGACAGCCCCCGGAAAATGTTCCCGCCCCCGACCACGAGCGCAATCTCGGCACCCAATTCGTGCGCCTTGCGGATCTCCTGGGCAAAAGCCTCGAGAACCGATGCATTGATGCCGTACCCATCCTCCCCGGCCAACGCCTCGCCGCTAATCTTGAGCAGGATCCTCTTGTACCGTAACATGGCTGTACTCCCGAGCTTGTTGACTGAATCCGATTCCGGTAATTAGCAAAAAAAAAGCCTCGTGACAACGAGGCTTTTTTTGCGGTTACGCTCCCAACTGGTAACGAACGAAGGCCTTGACCTCGGCCTGCGTCTGGTTCTTCTTCCTGAACTCGTTCAGGACATCAGATACCCGTGCATTCTGGTCCTTGATAAAGACCTGCTCGGTAAGCACCACCTCCTGGTAATACTTGTCGATACGGCCATTGACGATCTTGTCGACAAACTGTTCGGCCTTACCCTGGGCAAGCGCCTGCTGGCGATAGATCTCGCGCTCCTTCTCGACGTAGTCGGCCGGCACCATCGAACGGTCGACGACGATCGGGGCGGAAGCAGCGACCTGCATGGCGAGGTCCTTGGCGAGTGACTTTGCCTCTTCAGGCTTGTCGGTCGACAGAGAAATAAGGGCGCCGAGCTGTGAGCCCGGGTGGATGTAGCTCTCCAGCACGCCGTCCGCAGCGTCCAGCATGGCCATGCGCTTCAGTTCGAGCTTCTCGCCAAGCTTGCCGGTCATCGACTTGAGGGTCTCTTCGACACTCTCGCCACCGTAGGCTTCGCCGAGCTTGATGGCAAGCAGCTGCTCCCTCGTTTCGCACTTTCGGGCAAGCGCGAGGTTGGCAAGCTCATTTGCAAATCCGGTGAACACTTCGCCCCTGGCGACGAAATCGGTCTCGCAGTTCAGCTCGAGGATGACGCCCGACTTCTGGTCGTCGCTCATCCTGATGCAGATTGCACCCTCGCCGGCCTCACGGTCTGCGCGCTTGGCTGCCATGGCTGCCCCCTTCTTGCGAAGGTATTCGATCGCTTTCTGCATATCACCCCCGGTCTCTTCGAGGGCCTTCTTGCATTCCATCATGCCGACGCCGGTGGTATCCCTGAGGTCCTTGACGTCCTTGGCGGAAATCTGGCTCATAAAACTATTGCTGATTATCGTGTTGCTGGGTGGTAGAGCGCAGCATCGGACAACGGGTGCCCGATGCTGTGCGGATTCGGTCAAACGGCCTCGGGAGCCTCGGTTGCCGCTTCAGCCTCTTCGGCGGCTTCATCCATCTGGGCGAGCACTTCCTGCTCGACCTGGAGGGCGCGGGCATTGATGATGGTGTCGGCGACAGCCTTGACCATGAGGTCGATCGAACGGATGGCATCGTCGTTGGCCGGGATCACGTAATCCACTTCATCCGGGTCGCAGTTGGTGTCGACCATGGCGAAGATCGGAATACCAAGAGAACGGGCTTCCCTGATGGCGATATGTTCCTTCTTGATGTCGACGACGAACAGCGCTGCCGGCAGGCGGTTCATGGTCGCGATACCGCCGAGGATGCGCACGAGCTTGTCCTTTTCGCGGAGCAGCATGAGGCGCTCTTTCTTGGTGATCATATCGAAGGTGCCGTCCGACTCCATGCGGTCGATGGAGTTCATGCGGCGGATGCTCTGGCGGATCGTCGAGAAGTTGGTCAGCATGCCGCCGAGCCAGCGCTCGCAGACGTAAGGCATGCCGGCGCGCTCGGCCTGCTCGGAAATGATGATCTTGGCCTGCTTCTTGGTACCGACGAACATGATCTCCCTGCCGGTCGAAGCGATGGCTTCGAGCGCCTTGAGGGCCTCATCGGCGAGCACGAGGGTCTTCTTGAGGTCGATGATGTGGACGCCGTTCTTCTCCATGAAGATGTACGGCTTCATTTTCGGGCTCCAGCGGCGGGCAAGGTGGCCGAAGTGCACGCCGGCCTTGAGCATTTCTTCAAGCTGAAAGTGTGACATGGTGGTCATCCTTTTGTTTTAGTTTTACCTCTACCCTGCAGAACACGGGATCCGGCACATCAAGTGCCGGACACTGCCCGCGAACCTCATCCGGTAGCCCGGAATGGCAGGGTATGCGAATTGTTGACTACAGAAAAAAAATAAAGATCAGCGCTTCGAGAACTGGAAGGACTTACGGGCCTTTTTGCGGCCGTACTTCTTACGCTCGACCATACGGGGATCCCTGGTGAGGAGGCGATCCGTCCTGAGCGTGGCACGAATGGATTCGTCGAACTCGACCAGCGCCCGGGCAATGGCAAGGCAGACTGCGCCGGACTGGCCGGTGACACCGCCGCCACGAACATTGACCTTGATATCGAAATCATTCTGCTTCTCGGCAACGACCAGCGGCCTGAGGGCCTGGCTGCGCTTGTGCTCATCCTTGAAATACTCTTCGACCGGGATCTTGTTGACGACGATCCTGCCCTTTCCGGGCGACATGAAAACCCTGGCAACCGAGGTCTTGCGGCGTCCGACGGTATCGATAACCTCTTTCATCAGCATTCGTTATATTTATTGATTGACTTTCATTTCAACCGGGCACTGCGCGGTATGCGGGTGCTCTGCGCCGGAGTAGACCTTCAGCTTCCTGAAGAGCTGGCGACCGAGGTTGTTGTGCGGAAGCATGCCCCAGACGGCCTTTTCGATGATCCTTTCCGGTTTGTTCTTGAGCAACTCCTTGACGCTGTCTATCCTGACGCCACCCGGATAGTGGGAGTGCGAGAAATAGGTCTTGTCGTCGCTTTTCTTGCCGGTGAGGGCGACTTTCGCCGCGTTGGTCACCACCACGAAGTCACCGGTATCGATATGCGGGGTGAACTGCGGCTTATGCTTGCCCCTCAATACGATGGCGATCTGCGCAGCCATCCTGCCCAGCACCTGGTTCTCCGCGTCAATGACATACCATGCCCGTTCCACTTCGGCTGTCTTGGCCGAGTATGTTTTAAAACTTAACGTCTTGCTCATGCTTCACAATGGATTATCTGGTCTATACCGAAAAATAAGTCGAACAATGTAAATTATTTCGATTAATTCTACAAACTATTATACCTTGTTCTTCCCTTGCAATGACATCTTGAGAAGATCAGCAACCCGGCCTGGATACGAAGCCTACGGCCGTTGACGTAGTTTGACATGAAACCCTTGATCGCCCTCGTCGGCCGGCCGAACGTCGGCAAATCGACCCTCTTCAACCGCATCCTCCGCGAACGGAGCGCCATCGTCGACCCCACTCCCGGCGTCACGCGCGACCGGCATATCAGCCCCGGCGAATGGCAGGGCAAGCAGTTCCTGCTCATGGACACCGGCGGCTATGCCCTGGAGAACGACACGATCAGCACGGCCATGCTCGAACAGACGATGCGCGCCATCCAGGACGCTGACGCCATCATCTTCATCGTCGACGCACGTTCGGGACTCACCTACGTCGACCTCGACATCACCAAGATCCTGCAGCGGACCTTCAAGGACAAGAAGATCTTCTTCGCCGTCAATAAGGTCGACAACCCACAGATCGCCCTCGAAGCCCAGACCCTCGTCAGGAGCGGGTTCACCGAACCCTATTTCATTTCGGCAAGGGACGGCAGCGGCGTGGCCGACATGCTCGAGGAGGTGCTTGAAACCCTGCCCTGCCCCGAAGGCGAGGGTATCGAAGAGGACCATACTATCAAGCTTGCGGTACTCGGGCGCCCGAACGTCGGCAAATCGAGCATGGTCAACACCTTGCTCGGCACCGAGCGCCTGATCGTCTCGGATATCCCCGGCACGACGCGCGACGCCATCGACAGCGTCTTCAAGCGCAACCAGCAGGAGCTCACGCTCATCGACACGGCCGGACTGCGCAAGCGGACCAAGATCGATGCCGGCATCGAGTACTACAGCTCACTACGCACCGAACGGGCGATCGAACGCTGCCACGTGGCGCTGGTGCTACTCGATGCCCAGCTCGGCCTCGAAAGCCAGGACATGAAGATCATCAACATGGCGATCGAGCGCAAGAAGGGGGTGGTCATCCTGGTCAACAAGTGGGACCTCGTCGAAAAGGACTCCAAGACCAGCAAACGCTTCACCGACAACCTGGAGCAGCAGCTCGGCAACCTCGGCTACATCCCTGTCGTCTTCACCTCCGCACTGACGAAGAAGAACTGCTACCGGGCCATCGACATAGCTGTCGAAGTCGCCCTGTACCGCCGCCAGAAATTCAGCACCAGCTCGCTGAACCGCTTCCTGCAGGAGACGATCGCCATGAGGCACCCATCGACCAAGTCGGGCAAGGAGCTGAAGATCAAGTACATGACCCAGATCGAATCGGGCCACCCCGTCTTCGCCTTCTTCTGCAACGACCCCGAGCTGCTCGAAAACAACTTCAGGCGCTTCCTCGAAAAACGCATCCGCGAAAGCTTCCCGCTACAAGGCATACCGATCACCATGAAGTTCGTCAGGAAGTAGCCTTCGGCGCGGCGGGAACCGAAAAGCCTGAAGGCCGATTCTTGTAACGGCCTTAATAAAATGATCAGTCTAATCGGTCCAATCGGTCAGATCAGACTGATCTGACCGATTGGACCGATCGAAGATGTAACACAAACCATCAACTCACCCCGATATTATGCTCGTAAACGAATCGCAGATCCTGGCGGCGCTGGGCACCGTCATGGAACCCGACCTTGGCAGCGACCTCGTCTCGCTCGGCATGATCAGCGACGTCGCCGTCGACCAGGCTGGCAACGTCTCGTTCACGGTCACGCTGACCACGCCGGCCTGCCCGATGAAGGAGTCGATCAAACAGTCGTGCATCTCCGCAATCAGGGCTGGCGTTCCCGACGCCGGATCCATCGACGTGAAGATGGACGCGAAGGTCACCTCGTCGTGCAGCCACCACGGCGGTCACGGTGGCCACCATGGACACGCTGGCCATGGTGGCCACGGCGCGCCCCAGCGCATCCAGCTCGACAAGGTCAGGAACATCATCGCGGTCGCCTCGGGCAAAGGCGGCGTCGGCAAATCCACGGTAGCGGTCAACCTGGCCGTAAGCCTCGCGGAGTCGGGCGCAAAGGTCGGCCTGATCGACGCGGACCTCTACGGCCCGAGCATACCGACCATGTTCGGACTGCAGGACGCAAGGCCCGAACTCGTCGAAGGCAAGCTCATCCCGATCGAGCAGTACGGCGTCAAGCTCATGTCTATCGGATTCCTCGTCGACAGCGAAACCGCCCTGATCTGGAGAGGCCCCATGGCCTCCAGCGCCATCCGCCAGCTCATCACCGACGTCGACTGGCAGGAGCTCGACTACCTCATCTTCGACCTGCCCCCCGGCACCGGCGACATCCAGCTCACGCTGGTCCAGGCCCTGCCGCTCACCGGCACGGTCATCGTAACCACCCCGCAGGACGTGGCCCTCGCCGACGTCGCCAAGGCGGTCACCATGTTCCGCAAGGTAGAGGTGCCGATCCTCGGCGTCGTGGAGAACATGAGCTGGTACGAACTGCCGGACGGTACGAAGGACTATATCTTCGGCAAGCAGGGCGGCGAGAAGTTCGCGAAGTCGAACGCACTTCCCTTCCTCGGCTCGATCCCGATCGGCGGCGCGGTCCGTGAAGGCGGCGACAGCGGCAAACCGGCCATCATCGGGAACCCGGAAGCCCCGACCTCGGTGGCTGCAAGGAAGGTAGCCGGCGAGATCGCCCGGCAGGTATCCATCCTGAATGCCTCCTGCGCCAACTGAAGAGATGGAATCATCTTGTTTTTTTCGCGGGGGCGAGTGATATTAGGTCTGGCGCCTGAAACCCGGCGCCCCCATTTTTCACCCAACACAACGCACAACCAGGATTCATCATGAAGGATTACCTGCCAAACAGCGACCCACTTTACGACAGAGTCATCAACGCGCTCGAAACCGTTCGTCCCTACCTGCAGGTCGACGGCGGCGACTGCCAGCTTGTCGGCATCACCAAGGAGATGGTCGTGGACGTCAAACTCCTCGGTGCCTGCGGCTCCTGCCCCATGAGCACGCTCACCCTCCGCGCCGGCGTGGAACAGGCCATCAAGAAAGCCATCCCCGAAATCACCCGCGTCGAGCAGGCTTGATTGAAAGAATCTGGCGGATCTGACGGATCCGACCGATCGTGAGCATAAAAGAGAGAAGGCTGCCGTTGGGCAGCCTTCTCTCTTTTATGCCGGTTTCAGTCGAGGTTCCGGAGCAGGAGCTCCAGCGAGTCCTCGTTCCTGATGAGCACCTCGCGGGGCTTGCTTCCGTCGCCGGCGCTCACGATGCCGCATTCGTAGAGCTGGTCCATCACCCTTCCGGCACGGCTGAAGCCGAGCCTGAGGCGCCGCTGCAAGAGCGAGACGCTTGCCTGCTGGTGCATGACGACCAGCCTTGCAGCCTCTTCGAACATACTGTCGCGCCCGTCGCGGTCCTGTCCCGGGCCGGCAGTATCCCCTTTGCCGTTGCCGGCTTCGGGCAACGAGTAGTCGTCCTTCTGCTCGGGCTGCGAACCGATGAACGAAGTGATCGCCTCCACCTCTTCCGACGAGACATAGGGGCACTGGACACGGTCAGGCTTGGGCATCCTGGCCGACTGGAAGAGCATGTCGCCGTTGCCGAGCAACTGGTCGGCGCCCGAGACATCGAGGATCGTGCGCGAATCGACCTTGCTGGCCACCTGGAAGGCGATGCGCGACGGGAAATTCGCCTTGATGACGCCGGTGATGATGTCCACCGACGGGCGCTGCGTGGCTACGATCAGGTGGATGCCGACAGCCCTGGCCATCTGGGCGAGCCTGGCGATCGGCTCCTCGACTTCCCTGCCGGCGGTGATCATCAGGTCGGCAAGCTCATCGATGACAACCACGAGGTAGAACATCGCCTCGCCGGGCATTTTCCGGTTGTATTCGCGGATGTTGCGCACGCCGCCCTTCTCAAGCATCTCGTACCGGTGCTCCATTTCGCGGACGACCGACTGCAGGGCTCCCGACGCCTTCTTGGGGTCGGTGATGATGATCTGGTCCTCAAGCCCCCTGATCTTGGGCAGGAAATGGTTCTTCAGCTTCTGGTACTGGGAGAGCTCGACCCGCTTGGGATCAATGAGCACGAACTTGACCTCATCCGGCCGCTTCGCGTAAAGCAGGCTCGTCAGGATCACGTTGATCGCAACCGACTTGCCGGCCCCCGTCGCGCCGGCGATCAGCAGATGCGGCATCGTCGCCAAGTCTTCGACCAGCACCTCGTTCGAGATGGTCTTGCCGAGGGCGATCGGCAAGGCCATGGTGCTGTTCTTGAACTTCTCGACCTGGAGCACGGAACGCATCAGGACGTTCTTGGGCTTGATGTTCGGAATCTCCACGCCGATGGCGTTCTTGCCCGGGATGGGGGCGATGATCCTGATGCCGCCCGAAGAGGAGGCGAGCGCCATGGCCAGGTCGTTCTCCAGCGTCTTGACCCTGCTGATCTTCACGCTCGGGTCCAACTCAAGCTCAAACAGCGTCACGCGCGGGCCGACGGTCGTGGATATCTTCACCACCTCGATCTTGTAGATCTTCAGCTTCTCGAGGAGGCGGCTCTTGCTCTCGGCGAGATGCCGCTCGTCGTAGACCGCCTCGTCATCCCGCGGCACCTGAAGCAGGTCGATCGAGGGGAAACGATAAGGCACCCAATCTTTCGTGCGGACCTTCATGCTGCGCTCGTCGAGATCGGCCTCCCGCTCGTGGATTCCCTGCGTAATGACCATCTCGGGACCGTCGTCGCCGGAGGCGGGAAAATCCGGCACGGATTCAGGCCCTTCGACAGGAACAACGGTCGGTGGCATCGGGGCATCAGCCTCCCACGGAGGAGCCGACGGACCGTCAACGGGCACGGAGACCGCGACCGGTGCAGGAGCCTTCACCGGCTTGGCGGTCTCCTTCAAGGCGGCGGTCTTCGTCTTCTCCACGGCCTTCTCCCTCTCCCTGGACTCTTTTACCGCGTCGCGTTCGGATTTCCGTGAAGCCTTCAGCGCATCCTTCTCCGCGCGGAGCCTCGTCTTCTCGGCCTTGTATGCAGCCATGGACCGCGACACCTTGCCGAAGAAGGCAAACGTCGACGAGGCCGTCCGGGAGATCACCCCGCGCCCCGTGAGGAAGACGAGTGCCGCACCGAAGGTCAGGGAGAGCGCCCATGCGCCGGCAGGGCCGATCACCCGCGAAAGGAACTCGGCGACCATGCGCCCGATTGCACCGGACATGTTGTCGCTGAAGGAAGCCCAGGTCAGGCCGAAGACGATCGAAAGATCAAACGAGATCAGGAGGGCGAAAACCATGAACAGCCCTGCCGGCCCGAAGGGGCGACGGCGAAGCATCTTCCAGCCCAGCACGAAGAAGGAGAAGATCGGGATGACTGACGGGTAGCCGAACAGGTCGTGGATGAAAAAGGCGGAGATCCTCGGCCCGAACAACCCGAAGGGATTGCTGATCTGCAGAGCGACCGCCTTGGCGGCCGGACTGAAGACATCGTACC
This sequence comes from Chlorobiaceae bacterium, assembly GCA_013335115.1. Taxonomy (GTDB): domain Bacteria; phylum Bacteroidota; class Chlorobiia; order Chlorobiales; family Chlorobiaceae; genus Chlorobaculum. The sequence continues at coordinate 207,845 of JAAXWQ010000003.1, forward strand.
AGGCCAGCGTCGAGGTGTAGATCTCGAAACGTTCGGGATAGAACGGATAATAAAGCACGGCGGCAGAGCCGAAAAGCGACAGCAGCATCAGGACGATGCCGCCCGCTTCCCTGACCAGGTTCTCCTTGCTGATGGCCTTGATGCCGCGAAGGATCTTTATAAAAGGCATCATGCTGGCGTATCAGGCTCTTTCGACATGGACGAACGGCAAGGGCCTGACCGAAGCCGACTGCAGCACCCCACGGATCTCGACGAACAGCCGGGTTCCGACGGCCGTGTACTCGAAGAGCACGCTCGCCGTGCCGATCGGCTCCTGGAGCGTAGGCGACATGGTACCGCTGCAGACCCGGCCGATCTCCTGGTGGTCGCTGTTGAAGACCTTGAAGCCCTGGCGGGGGATGGCGCGACCTTCCATGGCAAAACCGACAAGGCCGTTCCTGGGATCGATCTCGACCTGCTGGCAGGCCTGCTTGCCGATGAAGTTGTGCTTGCCCATCTTGACGACCCACTTCAGGCGCGCCTCAAGCGGGTTGACGTCGCGCTCGATCTCGTGCCCGTAGAGCGAGTAGCCCATTTCGAGCCGGAGCGTATCGCGGGCGCCAAGGCCGATCGGCTGGATGCCGTCCTGCCGTCCCGCCTCTGCCAGCGCAGACCAGAGCGGCAGCGCCTGCTCGTTCGGCAGGCAGATTTCGACCCCCGCTTCGCCAGTGTAGCCGGTGCGGGCAACCATGATCTCCGAACCCTCGAAGGCGATGGTGGCGAAATGGAACGAACCGAGGCTGCGCAGTCCTTCGCCCGGGAAGACCCGATCGAGGATATCCATGGATTTCGGCCCCTGCAGGGCAATCAGCGACAGTTCGGAGGTACGGTCCTCGAGCGTCACGCCATCGAACTCGCGGAGGTGTCCGGCGATCCACTCGTAATCCTTTGCACAATTGCTCGCGTTGACGATCAGGAAAAAGGTGTCGGCGCTGATCCTGTAGACGATCAGGTCGTCGACGATTCCCCCGTCGGGGTAGAGCATGAGCGTGTACTGCGCCTGGCCGTCGACAATCCTGGAGAGGTCGTTGGTGGTCAGGTACTGCAGGAACTCCAGTGCCCTCGCGCCCCTGACGGAGAAGTTGCCCATGTGGGAGACATCGAAAAGTCCTGCGGCTTCACGCACCGCCCGGTGCTCGGCGATGATGCCGGCATACTGCACGGGCATCAGGAATCCGCCGAAATCGATGATTTTGGCTCCGGCTTGCTCATGCCAGGAATACAGCGCTGTTTTTTTCATTGAAACTCTCTGCTGAGGCGTTGTGTACAGATGGAAACTGATTTGTAAAAAAACATTTCAGGGTAAACAATCAAAGCAGTTTATGCAACTGCACGATAAAGGGTTACGGCCCAGGCGCCAGTGCGCGTAATCCCGGCCCGCCGTGTCCGCCCGATATGGCTAATCGCGGGCATTACCGATAATCATCACGTCAGGAAGTTCGTTGCGGTCGTCTCCGCTTCTCTGAAAATTGCTCCGCAACAGCTCTCCGCAACGATTCACGGCAGCAAGGATCGACGCCCCCTGGCTGCCGTCCCTGATCCCTTGCGTGATCATGGCAACGATACCGTTCCAGGCATCCCGGCCGACCTTCGCATCGATGCCCGTATCGGCAAGCACCCTGACGCTGCGTTCGAACAGGGAAATGTAGATGAGGATGCCGGTACGCTCCCGGGTTTCATGCACCTTCCTGCGGTAAAACGACGCGATGGCAGCCTCCCCGACCGCTTCAGCCATCTCCCTCCGGCTAACGAACAGGCGTTTCAGGCGGGGAATGCGCCTGAAAGCTTCATTCGCCGCGATGAACAATGGCACGAACAGCGACAGGAACAGCCAGAGGCTCTCGCTGTGGAGTAGCAGGGACCCGACGACCGAAAGCGCCAGGGCGACGGCTACGCTACCACCCAAAGCCGCCGCAGGGTAGTCGCTGCTCGACCCGACGGCCATAACCACGATCTCGCCCGACGTCGAGGCCTCCATCTCCCGGACCCTCTTCTCGATAGCCAGGCGCTCGGCGGCAGTCAGGAACTTCTGGATGTTATGCTTCATATCCTGTGATTCCGGAAATTGATGATCCGAGCCCTTACCAGTCGCCGGAAGCTCCACCGCCACCGAACCCGCCGCCGCCGCCGAAACCGCCCCCGTCTGAACCGCCGAACCCGCCACCCGCAGAAAAGCCGCCGGAGCCTGGCCCACCGAAGATGAACGGGCCACCATGGCGATGACCGGAGGTGATTCGAAGGTAGATAAACAGCACGATCAGTATGATGAAAACCAACGGTATCGATGGACGACCGCCGTTACGCGCCCCCTTTTTACCGGGTACCGGCGCCGTGAACTCCCCCTTGGCCGACGCCACGAGTGCATCGGCGGCCCCGATGAAGCCCGGGTCGAAATCACCTTTCGCAAAGGCAGGCTTGATGATATCGGCGATGATCCGGCCGGACTGGAGGTCGGTCACGCGTCCCTCGAGCCCGTATCCAACCTCGATCCGGACTTTACGATCCCCCTTCGAGACGATGAGCAGGATACCGTTGTCACGCGCCTTGTCACCCAGCTTCCAGGCCTCGGCCACCCTGATCGAATACTCCTCGATCGGCTCCCCTCCAAGGGATTGGACCGTCAGGATGGCAATCTGTGTCGACTCTTCAGCCTCAAGGGCGGCAAATTTCCGTTCAATCTCCCCGCGTGCGGCGGGCGAAATCATGCCGGCGTAGTCGTTCACCCTTGCGCTCAGCGCCGGCACCGGTGGGAACGCGGCCTTGACGGGCGTCGCCGCAAGCAGGGCCAGCAGCAGCATGAACGCCTGCACGAGCCAACCGGAAACCGCTCGGCGATTCATCGACGGAGTGCTCAGAATTTCACCTGGGGCACGGCCCGGGCAGCATCGTCAGCCTTGAAGTACTCCTTGGGCTTGAGCTTGAGCAGCACACCGTTAGTCATCGAGTTCGGGAACTGGCGTAGAGAGTAGTTGAACACCTCGACCGACTCGTTGTACCGCTGGCGGGAGACGCTGATCCGGTTCTCGGTGCCTTCGAGCTGCACCTGCAGGTCGCGGAAGTTCTGGGTAGCCTTCAGCTCGGGGTAGCGCTCGACGGCAACCAGCAGCCTTGAAAGTGAAGATGAAAGCTGCCCCTGGGCCGACTGGAACTTCGACATCGCCGCCGGATCGCTCAGCATCTGCGGGGTAAGCTGGATAGAGGTCGCCTTGGCCCGTGCTTCGATGACCGCGGTAAGGGTCTCCTTCTCGAAATTGGCCGCCCCCCTGACCGTGGCCACGAGGTTGGGCACCAGGTCGGAACGGCGCTGGAGCTGCGACTCGAGGTCGCCCCAGGCACGGTTGACCGCCTCCTCGTTCTGCTGCATGGTGTTGTATCCACACCCGTTGAGCATGACAAGTGCGATCAGGAAAGGAAAAACTCTTGCGATGTATCGGATCATTCGTGGCTCCTCGATGGTTGTGTACGATGCTACGGAAAAATATAACATTCGCGACCACCCCCTCAAACATTCATCCAGGAGATATGAAGCGGTGGGTAGCGAATATGCACATCATGAGGTAACTTCCGGTTATGGTGACGGAAGCGCCCGGCCGCCATTCCACCCCCAAACCCCCGACCATATGCGCAAAACCTACACACTCGTCGTGCTCTGCATCTGCATGGGCGCAACTCCGCTGTACGCTTCGTTCGAGCCCGTCCCCACCGATCCGAGGAGCATCGCCATGTCGGGATCGCTGGCCGCCGTCCCTGGCGACGCCTTCACCATGCGCTACAACCCCGCCGCCCCATCGTTGTCGAAAGGAGTCACCATCGCCGCAGCAGAATCCATCCCCTATGGTGACAGCATGCTCACGACCGTTTCGGGGGCCGCCAACTGGTCCGCGCTCCCGTTCGACCGTGACGGCGCCGTTTACGCTTCAGTGAGTCGGTTCGCCCCGGACGGGTACCGGGAGCTGACGGTTTCGGCAGGCTATGCCAGGAGGCTCTCCCCTTCGATCCATGTGGGCGTTTCCGCGTCACGGATGTCGATCGGCGTCACCGGCATGCCCGACCGCAACGCCACGGGGATCAACGCGGGAATCATGGCAGAGTTCGGTTCCGGCCTCATACTCGGTGCCGGCAGCTTCAACATCAACTCCCCGAAGATCGGGGCGGACAACCCCCTGCCCAGGACGACACTCGCCGGCCTGTCCTACCGGTTCGAAAACGGGAACCTCCTGACGGCCAATGCCCAGGGCGACCCCGACCGGCCCGGGCGCCTGCTCGCCGCGGGAGAGTTCTGGCTCATGCCGTCGGTCGTCATGATGATGGGCACGGGCACCAACCCGTCGGTCGTGTCGGCAGGCGCCGGCATCGGTATCGGCCCCGGAAGGATCACCGCAGCCGTCAGCCGCAACATCGACCTCGGCACAACCGCCGCCTTCGGCATCGAATTGGTACGGTAAAAAGAACCAAGGGGACACTCTTCAGCTCAAGAGGCGTTCGACGGTGAAGACCCCCTGCACCTTGCGGAGCTTGTCCATCAGGGTGGTGAGCTTGTCGGTGTTCTTGACGAAGACCATCAGGTTGCAGAAGAAGATGCCGTCTTTCGCGTTCAGGGCGATGCTCCGGATGTCGGTATCGAACTTGGAGATGACGCCGGTGATCTGGTTGGTCATGCCGATCTTGTCCTCCCCGACGACGCGGATGCCCGCGAGGAAGTTCGACTCGAGCTTCCGGTTCCAGGCCACCGCGACGATCCGCTCGCTCTTGATCAGGTTCTCGTTGGTGACGTTGACACAGTTCTTGCGGTGGATCTTGACGGAGCCCTCGGTGGTGACGAAGCCGATGATGTCGTCGCCGGGCACCGGGTTGCAGCACTTGGCGTAGGCGTAGGCGATGTTGCTGAGCCCCGAGATGACCACCTCGTCCTTGTGGTCGGAAGGGCGCTCCTGCACCTGGCGGGCGATCTCTGCGAAATCCTGGGCCGGCGTCTTGGCATGGGCGGCCTTTTCGGCGGCTTCAGCGGCCTTCTGCGGCTTGGTGATGCTCTCCATCACCTCCTCGCTGCTGATCTGCTGGTTGGCGAGTGCGCTGAAGAGGTCCGACGGCGTCTTGATGCCGTGGCCACGTATCGAGCGGATGGCGTCGTTTTCGGTGAAAAGCTTCTTGGTGCCTGAAAGCATCTTCTCCCAGATGCCGCGCCCCTTCTCGATCTCCAGTCGGCGCTCCTCGTTGATGGCTGTGCGGATCTTCATCTTCGCCCGGTGGGTCACCACCATCTTGAGCCAGTCGGACTTGGGCTTCTGGTTCTTCGAGGTGATCACCTCGCAGCGGTCGCCCGACTTGAGCTCGGCGTTCAGGCGCACGATCTTGCCGTTCACCTTGGCGCCGATGCAGCCGTTCCCGATCTCGGTGTGGATGGCGTAGGCGAAGTCGATCGGCGTGGCGCCGGCCGGCAGGATCTTCATGTCGCCCTTCGGGGTGAACACGTAGATCTCGTCGTGGTAAAGGTTGAGCTTGAACCCCTCCATGAAGGCGGCGGCGGTGTCGGCGTCCTTGATCAGCTCCCGCGCCCACTTCAGGAACGAGTCGACGGCCGCGTCGTTCCTGGAGATCTTTTCCTTGTAGCGCCAGTGGGCCGCGACGCCGAGCTCGGCGAATTCGTGCATCCTCCGGGTCCTGATCTGCAGCTCGATCACGTACCCCTTCGGGCCGATGATGGCCGAATGGAGCGACTGGTACCCGTTGTGCTTCGGGATGGAGATGTAGTCCTTGAAGTGGCGCGGGATCGGCGGGTACTTCTGGGTGATGTAACCGTAGACTGCGAAGCAGTCGGAGATCTTGTCGGTATCGATGATGACGCGGATGCCGTAAAGGTCGTGGATGTCCTCGAACTCCTTGTTCTTCTGCCGCATCTTGTTGTAGATCGAGAAGAGGTGCTTGGCGCGCCCCTGCACTTCGACCTTGAACCCCTGCTTTTCGAGGTCGTTCCGGATCGGTCCGATCATCTTGTCCATGTAGGCGATGCGGTCGTTCCTGCTGAGGCGTACCCTCTTGAGCAGGTAGTCGTACATCTCCGGGTCGATGTAGCGGAGCGCAAGGTTCTCCAGGTCGACCTTCATCTTGCCGAGGCCGAAGCGGTGGGCCAACGGAGCGTAGATGTCGCGCGTTTCGAGGGCCATCTTCACGCGGCGATGCTCGGGAAGCGAATCAAGGGTCCGCATGTTATGCAGGCGGTCACAAAACTTGATCAGGATCACCCTGATGTCCTTGACCATTGAAAGCAGCATCTTCCTGAATCCCTCGGCCTCGGTGGTCTCCCGGTTGGTCATGATCTCGGAGATCTTGGTCAGCCCCTCGACGATTTCAGCCACCTCGGTGCCGAGTTCGGCGGCGATGTCCTCGTAGGTGTAGCCGCTGTCCTCGATCACGTCATGGAGCAGTGCCGCCGCGACCGACACGCCGTCGAGCGGCAGTTCGGTGACCAGCAGCTTGGCGACCTCTACGGGATGGTAAAAGAAAGGTTCACCCGATGCGCGCTTCTCCCCTTCGTGCGCCCGGTAGCACATGAAGAAGGCTCGCTGGATGAGCGACTCGTCGTAGTTCTTGAGGTTCGCCCTGCAGAGGCGAAGGATCTCGTGAAGCTTCTCGTAATGCTCCTGTTCTATCTGGGCCAGCATGGGCGTCGGGTACTCCGTTGCTTGTATGTTGACGAGGCGCGCTGCCGCGAGTCACGTAATATGCTTTCCTTTATATATGAAATCGCCGGCAATGGACAATGCCCGTCACCCGGGATACTGCGTGATCTTCTCCTGCAGCATGACGATTTCGTCACGCAGATACGCCGCTTTTTCGTAATCGGTCTCTTCAGCGGCGACCTGCATCTCGGAGCTCAGTTCTGCGACCATCTCCATCACCTCGTCACGGCTCATCCGGTTGAGCAGGCCCTGCAGCTCCAGCTCGGGCCGTTTCCGCAAGCCGAGGCGCTTGCGCCGGTACCGCTCCTCGGCATCAGCCACACTGGTGGTGTTCAGCACCTCGTCGACCGACTTGATGATCGAACGGGGCTCTATGCCATGCTTCAGGTTGTACTCCTCCTGGACGGCCCGACGACGGGAGCTCTCGTCGAGCACCTGACGCATCGAGTCGGTGATTTTGTCGGCATAGAACAGAACCATGCCATCGACATTGCGCGCAGCCCTGCCGGCGATCTGCATGAGCGAGCGGGCATCGCGCAGGAACCCCTGCTTGTCGGCGTCGAGGATGGCCACGAGCGCCACCTCGGGCAGGTCCAGACCTTCGCGAAGCAGGTTGACCCCCACGAGCACGTCGATATCGCCCGCCCGCAGCTCCCTGAGGATCTGCATGCGTTCGAGGCTCTTGATCTCCGAATGCAGGTACTGCGACCGTAGCCCCACCTTTCTGAACCAGGAGTGCAGGTCTTCGGACATGCGCTTGGTCAGGGTCATGACCAGCGACTTCTGCCCCTTGGCCATGCAGGCGCGGATGCGCGCAAGCAGGTGGTCGATCTGGCCGGTGATCGGGTGCACCTCGATGGGCGGGTCGAGCAGCCCCGTCGGGCGCACCAGCTGCTCGACAACCACGCCGCCCGACCGGGCAAGCTCATACTCCCCCGGCGTGGCGCTGACGCAGATGATCTGCGGTACCAGCTCCCCGAACTCCTCGAACCGCAGGGGACGGTTGTCCATAGCGGAGGGAAGGCGGAATCCGTGTTCGACGAGCACGGTCTTGCGCGAGCGGTCACCGCCATACATGCCGCGGATCTGCGGCAGGGTCACGTGCGATTCGTCGACGACGACCAGGTAATCGTCCGGGAAGTAGTCGAGCAGGCACCAGGGGCGCTCACCCGGCTGACGACCGGCGATATGGCGGGCATAGTTCTCGATTCCCGAACAGTAGCCGAGCTCCCTGATCATCTCCAGGTCGTAACGGGTGCGCTCCTCGAGTCGCTGCGCCTCAACCAGCTTCTCCTCCTCCCGAAGCATGTTCAGCCGCCCGGCCAGCTCGTTCTCGATGTCGAGCATCGCCCGCTCCAGCTTCGCCTCGTCGGCCACGAACTGCCGGGCAGGATAGATGAAGGCGTACTCGTCCGCTCCGATGACTTCACCGCTCTTCGGATCAAAGGTCTGCAGGCTGTCGACCTCGCTACCGAAGAATTCGACCCTCATGGCAAGCTCCTCATGGCCGGGGATCAGGTCGATCACGTCCCCGCGCACCCGGAAGCGGCCGGGCGAAAGGTCAACGTCGTCCCTGAAGTAGTGCAGCGCCACGAGCTTCTGCAGGAATTCGTCACGGTCCATCTCCATGCCTCGCCGCAATTCGACGACCTGCGAGAGCCAGTCTTCCGGCGAACCGAGGCCGTAGATGCAGCTCACGGAGCTGACCACGATCACGTCGTTCCGCCCGCTGAGCAGCGAGCTGGTGGCCCTCAGCCGAAGCCGTTCGATCTCGTCGTTGATCTTGAGGTCCTTGGCGATATACTTGTCCAGCGAAGGGATGTAGGCTTCCGGCTGGTAGAAGTCGTAGTAACTGATGAAGTACTCGACCGCGTTGTCCGGGAAGAACTGGCAGAGCTCACCGTAGAGCTGCGCGGCCAGCGTCTTGTTATGGCTGAGCACCAGCGTCGGACGGTTGACGGCCGCGATGACGTTCGAGGCCGTGAACGTCTTCCCCGAGCCGGTGACGCCGAGCAGGGTCTGCCAGCGGTCGCCCCTCAGCACCCCCTCCGTCAGGGACCGGATAGCCTCAGGCTGGTCTCCGGTGGGACTGTAAGGGCTGACCAGCCTGAACTCTCCACCTGCTCTGTTACGCTGCATAAAAAATGATGAGTGCTGAATGATAAATGATGATGTCCGAGTGTGGTCGGCAAAAGTCGTAACAAGAACGAATAAGCCCTGCTGTTAGTTCTTGACCCGGTCGCTGCAGCAGAGCCGGAGCAAGGTTTTCGGGAGCTTTTTTCCTGCCGGTTTGCAGGAATTTTCGTAATGTACGATTTTGGGCACCCGAATACACCGCGACGACGACTTATCGACCATGACGACGACCCATGACCCGACCTCCTCTGAAACCGGCTGCCAGGACGGGAGCACTGCTTGCCTTCGGACTCCTGCTGCTTCACCTCATCTCCTGTAAATCAATGACGACCGAACAACAGCACTACCCATACACCACCGTCCCCGGCGACTCGTTGCACACGAGGATCTACAAGCTCGGCAACGGCCTGACCGTCTACATGAGCCCCAACAGCGACGAGCCGAGGATCTACACCTCCATCGCCGTCAGGGCGGGCAGCAAGAACGACCCCGCCGAAACCACCGGCCTGGCCCACTACCTCGAGCACATGCTCTTCAAGGGCACCGACTCGATCGGCTCGCTCGATTATGAAAAGGAGCACGTCGAGCTGGAGAAGATCATCGACCTGTACGAGAAGTACCGCACGACGAGCGATCCCGAAAAAAGGGCGGCCATCTACCGCGACATCGACAGCATCTCGAACGTAGCCGCGCAGTATACCGTGCCGAACGAGTACGACAAGCTGCTCAACTCCATCGGCGCCCACGGAACGAACGCCTACACCTGGGTCGAGCAGACGGTCTACATCAACGACATCCCCTCGAATGAGCTGGAGCGCTGGCTTTCCATCGAGGCCGAGCGGTTCCGCAACCCGGTCATGCGCCTGTTCCATACCGAGCTCGAGACGGTCTACGAAGAGAAGAACATGACGATGGACAGCGACAGCCGCAAGCTGTGGGAAGAGCTGTTCGGCGGGCTCTTCAGGAAGCACACCTACGGCACGCAAACCACCATCGGCAAGGCTGAGCACCTCAAGAAGCCGTCGATCCGGAACGTCATGGACTACTACCGCAGGTACTACGTGCCAAACAACATGGCCATCTGCATCGCCGGGGACTTCGACCCGGACGCGGCCATCAGGCTGATCGACCACAAGTTCTCCGCCCTGGAACCGACGGCGGTGCCGGAGTTCCATCCCCCCGTCGAGCGGCCCGTCACCAAACCGGTGGTCAGGACCGTGACCGGCCCCGAGGCCGAAGAGCTGGTACTCGGGTTCAGGTTCGGCGGGGCCGCTTCGCCCGATGCCGACCTGCTGACCATCGCCGACAAGATCCTCTTCAACCAGACCGCAGGCCTGATCGACCTGAACCTCAACCAGCGGCAGTTGGTGCTGGACGCCGGCTCGATGCTGGTCCTGATGAAAGACTACTCGGCCCATATCCTGAGCGCGAAACCGCGGGAGGGCCAGAGCCTCGACCAGGTCAGGGAGCTCCTGCTCGAACAGCTCGAACAGTTGAAGGAGGGCAAGTTCCCCGACTGGCTGATCGGAGCCGTCATCAACGACATCAGGCTCGAAGAGATCAAGCTCTACGAGACCAACCGCGGCCGCTCTGAAGCCTTTGTCGACACTTTCGTCTGGGGCATGGATTGGGACCGGCACGTCAGCCGCCTGGGCCGCCTCGAAAAGATCACGAAAGAGCAGGTCGTGGAGTTCGCCAGGAAGCACTACGGCAACAACTACGTGGCTGTCTACAAGAAACACGGCAAGCGCAAAAGCGAAGCGAAGATCCAGAAACCTGCGATCACCCCGATCAAGGTGAACCGCGACCGCTCATCCTCATTCGCCGAAGAGCTGCTTTCGCGCAAGGCCGCAGAGGTGAAGCCGTCGTTCGTCGATTTCCGCAAGGATATCGGCTACCATGACGTCACCCCCGACATCCGCCTCCATTACGTGCCGAACCGGGAGAACGACCTCTACAGCCTCTATTTCATCTTCGATACGGGCCTGAACCAGGACCGCAAGATCGACACCGCCCTGGACTACCTCTCCTACCTCGGCACCTCCAGGCTGACGCCTGCCGCACTGAACCAGGAGTTCTACAAGCTCGGAGCCTCCTTCTCGGTCTTCACCTCCGAAGACTACGTCTACCTGAAGCTCACCGGCCTGAAGCAGGACTTCCCCAGGGCGCTCGGCCTCCTCGACGAGCTGCTCGGCGACGCGAAGCCCGACCCGGAAGCGCTCGAAAAGCTCAAGGAGGGCATCCGCAAGGAGCGTGCCGACGATAAGCTCTCAAAGCGAAGGATCCTGTTCGAGGCGATGGTCAATTACGGCAAGTACGGCCCGAAATCGCCGTTCACCAACGTGCTGAGCGACCGTGAATTGGAGCGTCTCACCCCGCAGGAACTGCTGGAGGAGATCAGGCACCTCATGGGATACCGCCACCGCGTCCTCTACTACGGCCCGGAGAAACCTGATGCCCTGCTCGGTGAACTGAGGGGAATGAAGCATTTCGACCGCACGTTCAGCCCCGTCGCGACGGCGAACCCCTTCAAGGAGCTGGAAACCGACCGGAACCGGGTCTACGTGGTCGACTACGACATGAACCAGGCGGAGATCATCCTCCTGTCGAAAGGTGACGCGTACGACGCCTCAAGCGTCCCGCTCATCACGCTCTTCAACGAATATTACGGCGGCGGCATGTCGTCGGTGGTGTTCCAGGAGATGCGCGAAGCCAAGGCCCTTGCCTATTCGGTCTTCTCGGTCTATCGCCTGCCGAAGGAGAAGAGCCGCCACAGCTACGTGTTCAGCTACATCGGCACCCAGGCGGACAAGCTGCCCGAAGCGCTCGAAGGATTCGACGGGCTGATGCGCAAGCTGCCGGAGTCCCCGGAGCTGTTCACCTCGGCCAAGGCCGGCATCGAGCAGAAGATCCGGACCGAACGGCTCACCCGGAGCGAGATCCTCTTCGCCTGGGAGGAGGCCACGAGGCTCGGCCTCGACCACGACATCAGGAAGGAGGTCTTCGAGAAGACCCCTGCACTCGAGTTCAGTGACATCGAACGATTCCATGCGACGAAGTTCGGGAACCGCAACCAGGTAATGCTCGTCCTGGGTAAAACGAAGGATATCGACCTCGAGACCCTCAGGAAGCACGGAGAGGTCACCTTCCTCACCCTCGACGAGATCTTCGGCTACTGAAGATGGGCATGGGCGGCACCAGAGGACGGCATCCGGCGCATAAAAGCCGGCGCATACCGGCAGGGAGGGCGCGATGAAGATCGTTGACCGCTACATCTCCAGGGATTTCCTGGTCACCTTCATATTCTCGTCGGCCAGCTTCGTGTCGCTGTTCACCCTGATCCACATGGTGGACAACCTGGACGACTTCTACAAGCATCATGTCCCCGGCTGGCGGATCGTCATGTTCTACCTCAGCAGCCTCCCGGAGACCCTCCTGGTCACTACCCCGCTGAGCGTGCTGCTCGCCTCGCTGTTCGTCACCGGGAAACTCTCGATGCAGAGCGAGCTCCCCGCACTGAAATCAGCCGGCCTCAGCCTCGGCCGCCTGCTCAGGCCGTTCCTGCTCGTCGCCTCCTGCATCACCCTGTTCAATTTCGCGAACTCCTGCTGGATCGTCCCCTCCATGTATGACTGGGCGAGAGGCTTCGAGAAGCGTTACCTGAGGAACGAAAGCCGTGAAGACGACATCGTGCACATCCGCGAGTCGAACGACAGGATCCTGACTGTCGGCCATATCGGCGCCGACCTGGAGAGCGCCTGGTCGGTCTCCCTCGAGGAGTTCAAGGGGCATCGCCTGGTATCGAGGATCGACGCCGACTCCCTCAGGGTCACCCCCTCAGGCGGGAAGTGGCGCTTCTACCATGCCCGGCACCGCTCGTTCACCGACAACGGGGAGACCCTTACCGTACATGACGGTGCTGAACCCGTCGATATCCGCCTGTCGCCAGACACCTTCAGGATGCTCAACGCCGACCCCGACCAGATGAGCGTCTGGCAGCTCTACCGCTTCATCCGCCACCAGGAGGATGCCGGCATTTCCGGGCTCGATCGGGCAAGGGTCAAACTCCATACCAAAATCGCCCTCCCCTTCGCCGGAGTGATCATCATCATGATCGGTGTGCCGCTCTCGACCAGGAAAAAACGGAGCGGCCTGGCGCTCGAAGCCACCATCAGCCTGCTGGTGGGATTCCTCTACCTCGGCATGCAGAAAACACTGACCGGCATCGGCTACAGCGGCTTCATCAACCCCGCGCTGGCGGCATGGCTGCCGAACATCATCTTCATGGCTGCCGGTGCGGCCATCTACCGGACGGCAAACGACTGACCTCATGGAGGAGCAGCCAATCATCGTCCTCCTGACCGATTTCGGCACCGGCGACGCCTTCGTCGGCGTCATGAAAGGAGTAATCGCCTCGATCTGCCGGCAGTCGAGGGTCATCGACCTGACCCACGCCGTCCGGGCTCAGGATATCACCGAAGCGGCATTCCACCTCGAAAGCGCCCTGCCCTACTTCCCCGACGGCACGATCTTCGTCTGCGTCGTCGATCCTGGCGTCGGCACCTCCCGGCGCCCCATCGCCGTCGAAGCAGGGCCGTTCCGGTTCCTCGCTCCCGACAACGGCCTGCTCACCCCCATTTTCGAACGCTGGCCAGACGCCCGGTGCAGGGTCCTCGACGACGCCCGGCACCACCTGCCCTCGCCAAGCAGCACCTTCCACGGCCGCGACATCTTCTCCCCTGTTGCGGCACACCTTGCGACAGGCATGGCCTTCGACACCCTTGGCACCACTGCACCCCCGGAATCATGCACCCGGATCGAACGCTTCACCAACAGACCCCTCGAGCGGAAAAAAGGCTGGACTGGCCGGGTGGTTACGATCGACCGCTTCGGCAACGTCGTCACTTCGTTCTGCGCGACAACGCTCGACGGCGGCGACGCATGGTGCGTCTCGGCGGGAAGTTCGGGCTGCCTCCCCATCGTGAAGGCCTATGGCGACGTTGATGACGGCATGCCCCTCGCCTACGTCGGCAGCAGCGGCATGATCGAGATTGCCGTACGCAACGGCGACGCATCAAGGGAACTGGGCATCGACCGGCAAACCCCCATCCGCCTGGTTGCCTTACGTCGACCGGAGTGAAGCTTTTCCTGAAATCCTGAAGGATTCAGCGCTTGAAGCATCCGGAAACGTCGTCAATACCAAGAGTACCTGATGAAGCATCCGGGGAACCCCGGGAGCATCGACACGTGAAGCACAACACAAGAAAACAAGGGATTCCCATGAAAAAACAGATTCTCCTGGCAATCGGCGTCGCCGGGATGCTCGGAGCGCAACCCGTAGCAAATGCCGTTGCCGATATCCGGATCGGCATCAACATTCCCGGCGGGCCCGGATTTATTTTCGAAAGCCGACCCGATTTCATCTATCTGGGCGACTACGGCTTCTCGGTCTCCTATGGCGGCGCGCATGACGTCATCTATTTCGACAATGCCTACTTCATTTTCCGAGACGGCTACTGGTACCGTGCCTGGGACTACCGTGGACCATGGGGACGCATCGACTATTACGAACTCCCGATGCCGATCAGGAGGCATGGGTGGAATGAGATCAGGCGTTATCGCGACATCGAGTACCGCAGGCACGACCGAAGGTATTGGGACGACCGCTTCAGGCGCGACCGGGAAGGCCGGGGCGGCACTGAAGAGCGTCGCAGGAGCGATGAGCGGCGTGGGCCGGACAACGGCCCCGGGTTCGACGACCGGAGGGCTCCCGACAATCGCCGTGGACCGGGCGCCCCGCCTCCTCCTCCGCCGCCACCACCAGCCCGTGAGCAGCGCGAGCCTTCCGGTCCGCAGATCATGAGGGAAATGTTCGGCCAGCCGCCGTCAGGGCCGCGCAGGCAAGCCGAACCGTCCGCACCCGAACGACGGCCTTCAACACCGGCTGGGCAACCCGGCCATGGAAGGCCACAGGAACCCGTAGCACCGGCTGCACCGCCAGCCCCCCCGGCGCCATCGGCCCAGCCTGGCCCGCAAAGGCCGTCGGACCAGCAGCGGATGCGGGACAAGCGGGACGACCTCGAGCGTCGTGACGATCGGGGAAATCGTGACGATCGGGGAAATCGCGACGATCGGGGAAATCGCGACGATCGCGACCGCAGGCCCGGCCCCGACGGCAGGTAAGCAAACCTGGTCCGGGTCCGTTAAAATGCAAAGGCCGCTCTCCCATGAAGAAGAGCGGCCTTTGTCGTACCTGGGCTGGATATCGGTTCCGGTCAGCTGCCGATATACTCCTTCAATACCTTGTTGTAGGCCGACTGGCGAAGGCGGCGGATAGCCTTCTCCTTGATCTGTCGCACACGCTCGCGGGTCAGTTTGAACTTCTCGCCGATCTCTTCGAGGGTCAGCGGATTGTCCATGCCGATACCGAAGTAGGAGCGGATGACGTCAGCTTCCCTCGGAGCCAGCACCGACAGCGAACGCTCGACCTCGAGGGTCAGCGAGTCGCGGTTCAGGCCATGGTCCGGCATGTGGCCATCGTTCTGCAACACGTCGAGCAGGCGGTTGTCATCACCCTGCGCAAACGGGGCGTCGACCGAAACGTGGCGGCCGGCGATCTTCAGGGTATCGGCCACATCCTGTGAATCCATGTCGAGCAGGTTGGCGAGCTCCTTGGTGTTCGGGTCGCGCTCGAACTCCTGTTCGAGCTGGCTGTAGGCCTTGCTGATCTTGTTGAGGGTACCGACCCTGTTGAGCGGCAGGCGGACGATCCTCGACTGCTCGGCCAGGGCCTGCAGGATGGACTGCCGGATCCACCATACGGCGTAGGAGATGAACTTGAATCCTCGGGTCTCGTCGAAACGCTTCGCTGCCTTGATCAGGCCGAGGTTGCCTTCGTTGATCAGGTCGCCGAGGGTAAGCCCCTGGTTCTGGTACTGCTTTGCCACGGAAACGACGAACCGGAGGTTTCCCTTGATCAGTTTGTCGAGGGCGCGCTTGGCACGCTTGTATTCGGGGGTGTCGAGCGGCATGTCATAGCCTTCCTTGATCGCCATGGTCAGCTTCACTTCATCATCCGCCGTGAGCAGATCGTATTTACCGATCTCCTGGAGGTAACGATCGAGAGAAAGGCTCTCCCTGTTGGTTATTTGCTTACTTATTTTCAATTGCCTCATTGATTGGTCCTCTTTCGAACTTCACGATACTTGCAGGAGTAGGGCACTGCTCATCCTTCCGGAGATGTTCCGGAAGGTAACCTGCGGGCATACGGCTTCAAGCTGGGAATATCCGAAAAAAAACTGATTTTTCAGAGTGATTTAATTTGCACGTTACTGCGAAAGCACTTTCAGGTTCTCCTGCAGCTTTGAAGACAGCGAACGTGCTTCTTCCATTTTTTCATGTTCTTTTGCCACGACATCTGCCGGGGCGTTGGCCAGGAAGGCCTGGTTCGAGAGCTTTTTCTCGAGCGATGCGATGTATCCGGACACCTTCGAAATCTCCTTCTGCAGGCGATCCTTCTCCTTCTCGAACGATATCAACCCTTCGAGGCATATAAAAAGTTCGTTACCGTCCACCACCGATCCGGCCGATTGGGCAGGCCGTTCGGCATCCCTCGACAGGGCGACATCGCACCTTGACAGTGCCGGGAAGATCCTGGCAGACGACGACAGTGCACGCTCCGCATCGTCCGAAGCGACCCTGACGACCGCTTCCGCGCGCAGGTCGTGTGGCACGTTGAAGGCGGAGCGAAGGCTGCGGATCTCGGAAACGATGTTGCGCACCAGGTCGAAGGGAGCAGCGTCCACGGAGCTCCACGAAGGGTCGGCCTGCGGCATGACCGTCAGCGCGATGCTCTCTTCCGTACTGCGGGGCACGATGGCATGCCAGACCTCGTCGGTAATGAACGGCATCACCGGGTGGAGGGTCTGGAGCGCCCCCTCGAGCACGCGGACCGCGAGGCAGACCGCGCTCCGGGCCTCTTCGGGCGAAACCTCGCCGGACAGCTCGCTCTTCAGCGCCTCCAGGTACCAGTCGCAGTAGTCGCCCCAGAAGAACTCGTGGGCGATCTTCACCAGGTCGTTGACCTTGAATCGGGCCATGGCATCGTGGTAGCGCTCGAGCATGGCGTTGTAGCGGGCCATGAGCCAGCGCCCCGAGTCCGAAAGGGAGCTGCGCTCCGGCACGAAGGCGGCATAGGCTTCCGCGAACTCCCCGAGGGAGGCGAAGTGCCGGTCGCGCTGCATGAAAACGAAGCGCGATGCGTTCCAGACCTTGGTAGCGAAGTTCCGGCCGAGCTCGCACTTCTCCTCGCCGAACATCACGTCCTGGCCGAGCGGGGCGATGTAGACGATGGTAAACCGCAGGGCATCGGTGCCGTAGGCCTCGATCACCTTGAGCGGATCGGGCGAGTTGCCGAGGGACTTGGAGAGCTTGCGCCCCTTCATGTCCCTGATGATGCTGGTAAAGTAGACGTCGCGGAACGGCACGTCGCCCCGGAAGTGCATGCCGGCCATGATCATCCGGGCTACCCAGAAGAAAATGATGTCAGGCCCGGTCACCAGGGTGTCGGTCGGATAGAAGGAGCGGAGATCCTCGTTGTCGCTGTGCAGCCCGGTCCAGCCGAGCGTCGTCAGCGGCCAAAGCCACGACGAGAACCAGGTGTCGAGCACATCCTCGTCCTGCACCAGCTTGTCGGTGCCGGCAAGGTGGCACGCCTCGTCATAGGAGGAGGCGACCCAGACATTGCCCTTTTCGTCGTACCATGCCGGGATGCGGTGCCCCCACCAGAGCTGGCGGGAGATGCACCAGTCCTGGATGTTTTCCATCCAGTGGCGGTAGGTATTGATCCAGTGCTCGGGATGGAAGCGGATCTCGCCGTCGTTCACCGCCTTGAGGGCGGGTTCCGCCAGCGGCTTCATCTTGACGAACCACTGCTCGGAGAGGTAGGGCTCGACGACCACGTCGGCACGCTCGGAATAGCCGACGTTGTGCTCGTACTCCTCAACCTTCACCAGGTGACCGAGCTCCTGCAGGTCGTCGATGATCTTCTTGCGCGCATCGAAGCGGTCCATGCCACCGTAGCCGCAATCGTCGGTCATCCGGCCGTCCTTGCCGACCACGGAGAAGGCGGGCAGGTTGTGCCGCCTGGCCACCTCGTAGTCGTTCGGGTCGTGGGCCGGGGTGATCTTCAGGGCGCCGGTACCGAATTCGATGTCCACGTAATCATCGGCGATGACCGGCACATGGCGTCCCGCGACCGGCACGACGACCAGTTCGCCGACCAGGTCAGCGTAACGAGGATCGTTCGGGTTGACCGCGATGGCCACGTCGGCCAGGATGGTCTCCGGGCGGACCGTGGCAATGGTGATCGAACGCGACGGGTCCTTGGCCAGCGGGTAGCTGACATAGACGAGCTGGTCGCGGCGGGACTTCATGATGACCTCCTCGTCGGACAGCGCGGTCTGCGACACCGGGCACCAGTTGATGATGCGTGTGCCGCGGTAGACCAGCCCCTCGCGGTAGAGGGCGACGAAGGAGTTGACGACCGCCTCTGAGGCACGATCGTCCATGGTGAACAGGTTGCGGCGCCAGTCGCAGGAGATGCCGAGCTTGCGCAGCTGCTTCAGGATAAGCCCGCCGTACTCGTCGCGCCACTCCCAGACCTTCGAGAGGAAATCCTTCCGTCCCAGGTCATGCCGGGTGACGCCCTCGCCGCGAAGCCTGCGCTCCACCACCGTCTGCGTGGCGATGCCGGCATGGTCGGTGCCGGGAAGCCACAGCGCCTCCTTGCCGTTCATGCGGGCGTAGCGGATGAAGATGTCCTGCAGCGTGTGGTTCAGCACGTGGCCGAGCGTGAGGCTGCCGGTCACGTTCGGCGGCGGCATCAGCACGGTATAGGGGGTGCGCCCTTCCCCGCGGACCCGCGAGCCCTCGGCATGAAATGAGCCGAGCGCCTCCCAGTGGGCACTGCGCCAGCGCTCCTCGACGACTTGGGGATTATAGGTTTTCTCGAGTTGCTGCGCGTTGGTCTGGTCGCTCATGGGTGATACTGCATGTTTCCTGTTATCCTGCCGTTCGGGAAGGTCCGGTCAGTCGACCTTGGCCGGGGCCGGACGTTTTTCGAAGATCTGGTCGATGATCCCATACTCCTTCGCCTCGGTCGCGTTCATCCAGCGGTCACGCTCGGAGTCCTCGCGGACCTTCTGCACATCCTGTCCGGTGTGCTTGGCCAGCATCTCTTCGAGCAGTCGGCGGATCTTCTCGATCTCGCGGGCCTGGATGAGGATGTCGGTCTCCTGGCCCTGCGCCCCGCCGGAGGGCTGGTGGATCATGATGCGGGAGTGCGGCAGCGAAGCCCGCTTGCCGGCCGTGCCGCTCGCGAGCAGGAAGGCGCCCATGCTGGCGGCCATGCCCACGCAGACGGTCGCGATGTCCGGGCGGATGTACTGCATCGTGTCGTAGATGCCGAGGCCGGCCGACACGCTCCCGCCGGGCGAGTTGACATAGATGTAGATGTCGCGCTCAGGATCCTCGGACTCGAGGAAGATGAGCTGCGCCATGATCAGCCCGGCCACATGCTCGTCGATGCCGGAGCCGAGAAAGATGATGCGCTCGCGCAGGAGGCGCGAGAAGATGTCGAACGCACGTTCGCCGCGGCCCGAGGTCTCGATGACCATCGGCACGAGCTGGCTCTGGATGCCCTGTTCGATCGCCCCGGAGTAGAGCTTCTTCGCGTGATGTTCGAAACCGAAATTGATATTTGCCATGATCCGGAAACCGTTTGGATTGTTTAACCCCGAGAGCCGGAGCCGCCGGGAGAGCCTGAAAATCAACACCTAAAATACAGAGTGTGAACAAGAAATCCAGAAATCCGGTTCCTCTTTCCCTAAATTAATTTACACCGGAGCCGGATTCGCCCGTATCCCCCCATAAGAGGATATTTATTATCTTTGACGTTTCACCACCATAATCAAATCCGCCGGCCATGCAGGTACGACTCGTCTCCGTCACCAACCCGCTCATCGAAATAGAGGGAAGGCAGCTCACGCCCGAAGGACTCGTCGCTTATTGCGCCCGGGTATCGAGCCCGCACCAGGAGACTCCCGACTACGAAAAGCTGCTCTCGTACTGCATCAGGAACAAGCACTGGAGCGTCTTCGAGATGGTCGACATGACCGTGGAGATCGTGACCTCGCGCGCCATTTCGCCACAGATTTTACGTCATAAATCCTTCTGCTTCCAGGAATTTTCCATGAGGTATGCCAAGGCGCAGTCGATCGAGAAGTACCTCCCCCGGCGGCAGGACGACAAGAACAGGCAGAATTCGCTGGACGACCTCGATGCCGAGACCGTGAAATGGTTCGACGAGGCACAGGAGAAGGTCGCCGCATCAGGCATGGAGTTCTACGAGGCGGCGCTGGAGAAAGGAATAGCCAAAGAGTGTGCCAGGGTCCTTCTGCCCCTCGGCACGCAGACCAGGCTCTACATGAAAGGTTCGGTACGGAGCTGGATCCACTACCTTGAAGTGCGCACCGACCCGAGCACCCAGAAGGAGCACCGGGACATCGCCGACGCGGTCCGGAAAATCTTCACGGAACAGTTTCCGGTGACGAGCCGGGCACTGGGGTGGGGGTAAACGTCTCTTTTACCCCGCCATGTGGCCGAACAGCTTGCACAGCTGCTCGCGCAGGTCCTTGCGGTGGACGATCAGGTCCATGAATCCGTGCTCAAGGAGGAACTCGGCGCGCTGGAACCCTTCTGGCAGGTCGCGCTTGATGGTGTCGCGGATGACGCGCGGGCCGGCGAATCCGATGAGGGCCTTGGGCTCGCTGATGTTGATGTCGCCGAGCATGGCGAAGGAGGCCGTGATGCCACCCGTCGTCGGGTTGGTCATGAGCGAAATGTAGGGAATGCCCTTTTCGCCGAGTCGGGTGAGTCGCGCAGAGGTCTTGGCCATCTGCATGAGGCTGAAGGCGCCTTCCATCATGCGGGCACCCCCGGACTGGGAGATGACCACGAGCGGCGCGCCCAGCTGGAGGCTCTTGTCGGCAGCCCTGGCGATCTTCTCGCCGACCACCGAGCCCATCGACCCTCCGATAAAGCTGAAGTCCATTGCCGAAACCACCACCTTCCGTCCATCCATCTCGCCGACCGCGTTGCGGCAGGCCTCGGTCTTGCCGGTCTTCGACATGGTTTCACGGACCCGGTCAGGGTAGTTCTTCGTATCGACGAAGTTGAGCGGGTCGGCTGCACGCAGGTTGGCGTCGAACTCCTCGAACCGGCCTTCGTCGAACAGGATATCGAAGTATTCGGCGGGTGAGATGCGGAAATGGTGTCCGCAATCCGGGCAGGTGTACTGGTGATCTTCGAGCTGCTTTTTATGGAGTGCTGCACCGCATTCGTCACACTTCGTCCAAAGCCCTTCGGGAGTGTCACGTTTGTCCGTCGTGCGGATAGAGGGCTTCGCCCGTTTGAACCAGACCATTTGCTATATTACGACTAAAGAGTTTACATTGCCCTCAAGATATGAACTCGGGACGAGAAGTCAAAAACAGCTTCCCGTCCATGCTTCGGCGAAACGCCAACGCAAACCGCACCAACCGTTGTCAAGACCTGCCCACCGCATACTCCTTGCCATGCTGCTGGCGATATCGTGCTTCGCCCCGTCGCCCGTCCGGGCAGCGCCTGCCGTGACGGTGGTCTGGCCCGACACCCTCGCCATTCCCGCCAGGCGTTATACGATCCTCCCGGCCATGCGTCCGGCACGCAAGACCGTCGGCCTCGCACTGTCGGGCGGCGGCGCGAACGGATTCGCCCAGATCGGCGTGCTGAAAGCGCTCGAAGAGGAGGCCGTCCCCGTTGATTTCATCGCCGGCACCAGCATCGGATCCCTTGTCGGCGGACTCTACAGCGCAGGCTACACGGCTGCAGAGCTCGAATCGATCGCCGAAGCCCTGCCCCTGAAGAACATCGTCTCCCTCGACAACGATTCGCCAAGGACCGGCAGCTACCTGGAGCAAAAAAGCGTCAGGGACCGGGCATCGATCGCCATCAGGTTCGATGGGTTCAAGCTGGTACTGCCGAAATCCCTGAGTTCGGCCCAGTCCCTGACCAGGACCATCGACCTGCTCATCCTGAACGCGCCATACCACACGACGCACGAATTCTCCGACCTCCCCGTTTCGTTCAGGGCCGTCACCACCGACCTCGTTTCCGGACGCCGGGTGACGCTGACCTCGGGTCCGCTCTCTGAAGCCATGCGCGCCAGCAGCACCATCCCGGTCATCTACCAGCCCATCGAACGCAACGGTCTCAAGCTCGCCGACGGGGGGCTCGTCGCCAACCTGCCGGTCGACGAACTCGACATGGCCGGTGCTGAATACAAGGTCGCCGTCGATACGCACGGCAAGATGTACAAGGATGGCGACGACCTCGACATCCCGTGGAAAGCCGCCGACCAGGCGATGACCATCCTCACGCAGGTGCAGTACCCGGTCCAGCTCGACCAGGCCGACATGGTCATCACCCCGGACCTCAACGACCACAAAGCCACCGACATTTCAGACATCCGGAACCTCATCGACCTCGGCTACGCCAAAGGCAGGCTGCTCGCCTCGACCATCAACCGGAACATACAGCTCATACACGCCAACGACACCGACATCCGACGCTTTGCAAAGACCATTCAGGGAATCGGGGAGGGACCGGAATCCATCGAGCAGCTGAGGACGGCAAGGGGCATCATCCGGAATTCGACGCACCTGAAGGCAGCCCTGCGCGAACTGCTCTCCACCGACCTTTTCACGACTGCCCATGCCGAAATCGATCCGAAGCAGCGCTCGGTCGTCTTCTTCCTCACGCCGCTTCCCCGGATCGAACGGGTCGAAATATCCGGCGGACCGACCGACGCCGTCAGCGAAGAGGAGCTGAAGGATGCCTTCAAGTCCATCACCGGCACGATGTACACCAACGCCATGGGGACGAAGTCGATGGAAAAGCTGGTCAGGCTTTACAGGAACAAGGGCTACAGCCTGGTGGGTATCGACGGGACCTCGATCGACGGCGGCAGGCTACGCATCAGGCTCACCTCCGGTCTGATCGATTCGATCAGCATAACGCAGGACAGGAAGCTGACGAAAGATACTCCGATCAGGCGCGAGCTGGAGGTCGACACCTCAACGGCGTTCAGTCTGGACATGGTGAAAAGATCAGTCGACAACCTCTACGGCACCGGGGTGTTCAACCGGGTTTCCGTGAGTACGGAATCACCTGTGCCCGAAAAGGGGAAGCAGGCCAGCCGCATGAACATCCGCCTTGATGAAAAACCGGCCACCGTCCTTCGCCTCGGGCTCAGGTACGACGAAACCTCGAACGCGCAGATGCTGCTCGACTTACGGAACGAAAACCTCAACGGGTCGGCAAACTCCATCGGCGGCTGGGCGAAGACAAGCCAGGACAACAACCGCGTCAATTTCGAGTATGGCGTCCCAAGGATCGGCAGGACTCCCCTGACGCTCTACACGAAAGCATTTTACGACCAGAGGGACTTCGAAACCCGCCAGAAGCTCCTGAATCCGTCACCGGGCCAGTTGCCGCAACCCCTGGGAATCCAACGATTCGGCGTCACGGCGGCGTTCGGCACGCAAATCAGGACCAACGGAAGGCTCATCGGGGATGTAACCCTGCAGAACGCACAGTCATATGCGCGCAAGGGAGGAACGGCTGCCATCGCCACGGAAAAGGTCTCGCTGGCGTCCGTAGGTGCGCAGTTCAACCTCGACACGAGGGACAACTCCTTCCTGCCGTCGGACGGCAGGTATACAAACATCAGGTACACCTCGGCATACAGGGTCGACGAGGAGGATCTCGGCTATTGGCAGCTAGCCGGCTCCCATGAAGAGAACTTCAGCATCTCCGGCAGCACCACCCTGCAGGTTTCCGCCATCGGAGGCATCAGCAGCCCGACAATCCCCTTCAGCGAAAGGTTCTTCCTCGGCGGCATGGGCAACAATTACAGCTACCGGTTCATCGGGCTGAAGGAGAACGACCTCATCGGCAACAACATCGCCGTGGCAGGGGCCATGCTGCGTTACAAATCACCCGTCCAGATCATTTTCCCGACCTCGTTCATCGGGGCCTACAACATCGGCAATGTCTGGCAGGTACGGCAGAGGATGTCGGTCAAGGAGCTGGTCCAGGGCATCGGTGCAGGATTGGTCTGGGAAACACCGCTGGGCCCGGCACGCCTGACCGCGTCGAAAGCGTTCGCCTTCGAATCGAACGAAGTGAAAGACCAGGCCGAACTCGATTTTTCCAGGCTGATCATCTATTTCAGCCTGGGCCATGACTTCTGATTGCAACCGCGGCCCGCTACCGGGTACGGGCCAAACCCTTGATCCACTCCAGAGTGACCTCACGCAGTAAACCGAACATACTCGTCTGCAACGACGACGGCATCGAAGGGCCGGGAATCCACGCCCTTGCCGCATCCATGAAAAAGATCGGCAACGTCACGGTGGTGGCCCCGGCCGAACCACACAGCGGCATGAGCCACGCCATGACCCTCGGCGAACCGCTTCGGATCAGGGAGTACTCGAGGAACAACCGGTTCTTCGGCCATACCGTGTCGGGCACCCCGGTCGATTGTGTCAAGGTTGCCCTGAGCCATATCCTCAAGAAAAAGCCGGACCTGATCGTCTCGGGGATCAACTACGGGAGCAACACCGCCATGAACACCCTCTACTCGGGCACGGTCGCCGCGGCCCTGGAAGGGGTGCTGCAGGGAATCCCGTCGCTCGCCTTCTCGCTGACGACCTACGTTGACGCCGACTTCACCTACGCGGCAAAGTTCGCCAGGACGCTGGCCAGGGAGGTGCTGGTCCGGGGGTTGCCGCCGGACACGATCCTCTCGTCCAACATCCCGAACCTGCCGGAACAGGAGATACGAGGCGTCCTGGTCACCTCGCAGGGGAAGTCCAGGTGGGAGGAGGCGGCCATCGAGCGCAACGACATGTACGGCAACCCCTACTACTGGCTCAGCGGCACCCTGCAGCTGCATGACCATGACCTTAGCAGCGACGAGTATGCGGTGCGCCACCATTACGTAGCCGTCACCCCCCTCTCATGCGACTTCACCGCGCACGGATTCAGGGCCGAGCTGCTGAACTGGCCATTAAACAAGTGACCCCGTGAACACCTTCCTCATCGACTATCAGCGGATACAGACGCCAAAAAGGGGATTTTCCCGCCTGTTCTGCGATTATACCTCCGAAGGCGAAGCGCGCTCGAAGCTCGTCTCGGCCTGCTTCCACCTCGACTACCGCAAAGACGCGGACTACTACCGCCACCTCGGGATCCTCGCATCCAGGAACTTCAGGCGCAAAGAGCTGACGGCGCTCCTCTTGCGGCAGAACCGCATGTTCGGCTGCACGGAACGCCATCTCCGGGAGATCGAAAAGCTCAACTCCCCTCGATGCATGGCCATCGTCACCGGCCAGCAGACCGGATTGTTCACCGGCCCCCTCTACACCGTCTACAAGGCGCTGAGTGCCGTCGTCATGGCGGAAAAGCAGAAAGAGCTGTTTCCCGAATACGATTTCGTGCCGATCTTCTGGCTGGAAAGCGAAGACCACGACCTTGACGAAGCCTCGTCGACACTCCTCTTCTCCGGCAACGGACTCGTGAAGGTGGCTGCTGAAGCCGCCCACCGCCTGCCGGACCAGATGGTGGGGCCGACGCCGCTCGGCAGGAACATCGGCGAAACCGTCCGGCAGTTCCTCGAACTGCTGCCCGAATCCGATTTCAAACCAGGGATTGCCGAGCTGATCAGCTCCTGCTACGAACCCGACGCGACCTTTGAAAGCGCCTTTGCCCGGACCTTGATGAAGCTCTTCCGGGACCATCCGCTCATCCTGCTCTCGACGAACGATCCGGAATTCAAGCGGCTTGCCGGCCCGGTGTTCTGCCGTGAGATCGAAACCTGCCCGGCGTCGTCCTACGACGTGGTCGAGCAAAGCTCGGTGCTCGAATCGATGGGCTACCCGGCGCAATCCAAGCCGCGTCCGGTGAACGCGTTCTACCTCAACCAGCTCGGGCAGCGCCAGAAGATCGAACAGCCGGTGCAAGACAGCTTCGTCATCCTGCCCGACCGCCAGAAATACTCGCGCCACCAGCTCATTGAAATCTGCCAGGACCATCCCGAACGCTTCAGCCCGAACGTCATCCTGCGCCCCATCGTCCAGGATACCGTCCTGCCGACGTTCGCATATATCGCCGGACCGGGAGAGATCAGCTACCTCGCCCAGTACCGCAAGGCGTACGAACACTTCGGGCTCACCATGCCCTTCGTCATGCCAAGAGGCAGCTTCACGCTGGTTGAACCGAAGGTGACGCGCACCATGGACAAGGTGCTCAAGGTGACCGGCAGGCCGAGCTTCTCGAGGAAACAGGTCTACGAAGCCGCATTCCAGGACCTCCAGCAGCTTCGCAAATCGATGGTATCGGGTGCCGAAAACCACGACATCGACATCCTGTTCGACCAGGCCGGGGCTGAAGTCGCCAGGGCCCTGTCGGCGCTCGAGCCGACGCTGGTCAAGATGGACCCGACACTCCAGCCGGTCCTCATGGCATCGTCGGGGCAGATCACGAAAATCATCGAGGGGATCCGGGAGAAAACCTATCGCGCCGGAAGGCGAAAGCACGATGAACTGCTGCAGCAACTCGACCGGGCCGAGCTCAACCTCTTCCCTGAAGGCAAGCCCCAGGAGAGGGTCGTCAACATCTTCCACTACCTCAACAAATACGGCCCAAGCCTCATCGACGACCTTATAAAGGTGCTGCAAGGCTACTCAGCCGAAGCCCACCTCATCGTGGAACTCTGAAGAGAAGAGGCCGAGCTGGAGCCCGGCGCTCCCGGGTGGGGTTAAAAGAAGAAGAGCGCCCAGAGGCGCTCTTCTTCTTTTAACCAGAATAGGTGTGCACGCTGTTCTGGGCCGAGGGAAGGTAGTTGACGCCGAACCAGCAGACCAGCAGCACCACGAAGGCCAGGCCGAGGTACCACTGCAGCACGGTGACATCGGTCTTGCGAGCCACGAGGTGAAGGTAAGCCAGGTAGGCCAGCCAGGAGATGAATGCCCAGGTCTCTTTCGGGTCCCAGGTCCAGTAGTGGCCCCATGCCTCCTTGGCCCAGAGGGCGCCGAAGACCAGACCGAAAGTGAGAAGCACAAAACCGAGCAGCGCGAGGTAATGCGACATCGACTCGGAGACCTTCGAGCTCCGGGAGCGGAACTTCAGCCAGAGGTTGTGCCCGCCGGCCACGGAAGATGCGGCGAGTAGCACATAGGCCACGAGATAGACCACCACGTGCGGCACGAACCACACGCTCTGCAGCGCCGGCATGAGCGCTTTCTGGAACACGTCCGGGTTCATGACGTTGATACCGAGGAACAGTGTCGCCAGGCCCATGCAGTAATACTTGAGCCAGCCGATCTTCCACCGGTACTCCACCAGGTACCCGACGACCGGGATCAGGGTTGCGTACCACAGGCGGGTCTCCCCGAGGGTCCTGAGCGGCGGCCGTTCCAGGGCGATCCAGTATGAGGCGAGGAACCAGGCGAGCAGCGCCGTGCCGCCGATCATCAGCATCCAGGATGCCGTGGCGGCGAGTCCGGATTTTTTCGCAGGTATCTGCAGCAGGCTGCCAAAGCCCCAGCAGGCGGCGGTGGTCACGGCGATGGCCGGAAATTCAACCAGGGTCATGCCGCCTCCATTTTTTTAATGCCTTTCCAGAAAAAGAGCAGGTTGCCCGCCATGATCATGAAGAATCCGAGGTAGACCGCCGGAAGCCAGGGGTCGTTGACCGCCTCGACGAGGCTCATGGTCGACCAGCGGCCTGCCTTTTCATCATACCCCATCTGATAGAGCTTCCATCCGAGGACATCGACGGGCTTGTTCACCTCGAGCACGCCCGGACGGTGCCCGCCCGATTCCGAACGGATCATGACGCTCGACCTGAAAGCCTTGGGCGCCCCGGGGGCGATAACGATAAAATAGTTGCCGACAGGGATATACTGCGGCTTGATATCGGGGCCGCCGCCGTTGATCCATTGCTCGACCGGCGCTCGACCGGGTTCTTCGACGCGCACTTTCGCGAAAGGAACCCCTTTCATGCCTTTCGAAGGGAGGGGATTGCCCGCCTTGTCGGGCAGGGCATCGGGCCGGAAATCGGTGACCGTAGCGGTGGCGATGCCCGGCCAGACCGCACGGGCGCCCTTACGCACCTCAGGGACCGCCCCGGCCTTCTCGGCGACGACCTGGTCGGTCGCCGGGTCGTAAAGCGCGAACTGCGGGACGTATTCGTCGATCTCGAACTCCTTCAGGTAGATGGAAAACGGGATGCGGACAGGGTGCTCGGTCGGCATCTCATAAGCTACGTCGCTCTCCTTGCCTTCGTACAGCGGAATGACCAGGCGCCGCAGGTCGGACGTACCGGCAAGGCCACAGGCCAGCGCTATCCAGAATCCCCCATGGAACAGCATGAACTGGAGGTTCGAAAGCCTGAAGGGCACTATTTTCCAGAGCAGCGACAAGCCGAGGTTGAAGAGGAAAAGCAGGATGACGAAGGCGAAGGGCCAGCCCGAAAAAATCCCGTTGAGCCGAAGGGTGGCGACCAGGGAGCCTGCGGGAAGGGGATCCTGGGGAAGCACCCCGCCGAAAAGCGACAACAATGCGAGGCCAATGATCAGGCTCAGGCCTACGGGAATCCCACCCAGCCAACTGACGACGGGGTGCTCCCTGAAACCGAACCCGAAGGCCGCGATTGCCGAGGCGAACGCCGCAAGGAACAGCCCGTTGGCCGGCCAGCGGGGAATGGTGATGCCGCTTCCGGAGGTCAGCAGCTCGATGGCGAATCCGGCGATGATGGCCGCCAGGGTGAACAATGCCGCAGCGCCGAAACCTTCGGGCGGTGACGACGGCATCTGGGGAGGTTTACTGCTTTGCATGGTCTCAGGTTGATTTTTCGCAGGAACCGATGACGTCGACATCGTCCTTCTTCAGGATCTGGCAGCACTTGCAGACGATGGCGTGCAACTCGCTGACGGCAGCTCCGGCAACGATCTTCTCCGTGGCGTTCTTGATCTCGTGCCGGTAATCACGGCTTTTGATGTTCTGCTGGCCCCGTTTCTTGTGCAGGTACTGGGAAACCGCCGCTGGCGTGACGCCCAGCAGCATCGCCGCTTTTGACTGCGTCATGCCGGTCTTGACCAGTTCCTTGGCAAGGTCGGCCCTGATCTGGGGCAGGTAATACCATACAGCTTTTTCACAGGGAAAAATCATCAGTCAAAACAAATAAATTGAGAGGGATACAACTTCACTTCAGGGCTTCCGCAGGGTGACGGATATGGATGCACATGCAATACAGTAGCATAATCAGCAAAACTGGCGAAATCATCGGTCCCGATGCCGTGATTCGACTTAATTATATAAATTTCCTCCACAATGTCACCATGCAAGCCCCGACAAAAACAGCATGAACCCCAAGTCCAGTAACGTTGCCGGATGGTTTGTCCTCGGGCTGATGCTCTGCCAGTTCGTGCCGCTCGGCAGGTCCGTCGACCCGGCCCCGAGCAGATGGGGTGCGATCCCGCTTCCGGAACGCCGGGTACTGGAGGCAAGATGCGGACAGTGCCACTCCAACAATACCCGCTGGCCGAACAGCGCCTTCGTCGCCCCGCTCTCGTGGTTTGTTGTCCACGAAGTGCGTAAAGCACGGCTGTCAGTGAACCTCCAGGACGCTGCCAGTGCAAAAAAGGTCATCCACCTGCTGATAGAATCGGGCAGGGCACCTGGCCATGCGTCCATCCCCGGCTTCGTGAACCCGGAGCTGACGCCGGATGAGCGCAAACTGCTGCTCGACTGGTCTTCGACTCGGGAACAAGAACCTCGGGGCGACGTTAAAAATTCAGCGCCTGACCCCCGGGACAGAACCCCCTGACAAGCCATGACCTTGAAGGCCCCTCATCCGCCGGCGGTTGGAGCGGCAGCCCGGAAGCGTGCCCTGCCGTTCCGTGTGGAATCGAATCGGGCCGTCCATATCGTCTCAGATTTCGAGGAAGTTCCTGATCAGTTTGTGCCCTTCGGAGGTCATGATGGATTCAGGATGGAACTGCACGCCGTAGAAGCCGAGTCCTGGTGCATCCATGCCCATGATGACGCCATCTTCGGTCCATGCCCGCACCGTCAGGGATGACGGCAGGGATTCCTGCTCGACGACCAGGGAGTGGTACCTCGTGGCCGGAAACGGGTTTTCAAGGCCCCGGAAGACCCCGTGCCCGTCATGGTGGACCATCGAAACCTTGCCATGCATGAGCTTTTCCGCCCGAATGACGTTGCCGCCGAGCGCTTCGCCGATGGCCTGATGGCCGAGGCAGACACCGAACAGCGGAATCCGTCCCTTGGCGGCATTGATGAGCGGCACGGAAATGCCGGCGTCATGAGGCGTGCCCGGCCCGGGCGAGATCACGATCTTTTCGGGAACGAGGCCGATTGCCTGCTCCACGGTCAGCTCGTCGTTGCGGTAGACCACCGTCTCGGCCCCGAGCTCACCGATATACTGCACGAGGTTGTAGGTGAATGAATCGTAATTGTCGATAACGAGTATCATGCAGATAGCGTACCGGGATAAGGTTACATGGTTGCGCCCGGAAACGGCTCGAGCGACGCGGCCCTCCGGAACATGGCTTCGTAAGCCGGGCTCATGGCAATGCGGCGGCGCTCCATCACCCGGCGAGCGGTTTCGAGCGCGTTGTCGACCCTGCAGGCTTCGAACACCGGATGGCCGTTGCCCCAGGAAAACGACGGGACAAACTTCGGGGGCATGCCGGCACCGAAAATGTTGGCCGAAGTACCCACGACCGTTCCGGTATTGAACAGCGAGCCGATCGCGCATTTCGAGTGCTCCCCCATCAGGAGGCCGAGGAACTGGAGCCCGGTCTGCATCTGGCGGCCGCCGACCGTCAGGCCGACCTTGCTGTAGTTGTTCTTCAGGTCGGAGGTGTTGGTCGCCGCGCCAAGGTTGCACCAGGCTGAAATATAGGAGTGGCCGAGGAAACCGTCGTGCTGCTTGTTGGCGAAAGGCTCGATGAGCGAATCCTCGATCTCGCCGCCGGCCTTCGCCGCCGCACCGACGAACACGTTGCTATATATTTTTGCGCCGATCTTCGCCCGGGATCCCGGGGCGAGCACGACATTCTGCATCAGCACCGACTGGGGCTCGACGACGGCCCCCTCCCCGATATGGATGAATCCGTCCGTGGCATCGAGCACGGCACCGGCCATGACCGTCGCCCCCTTGCTGATTGAAATGGCTTCGGGGTTGACCAGGACGGCGGACGGATGGAGTGCTCCCTCGTGCCGGCCAAGCGCGAAAAGTGCCCGATCACGCTGCATCAGCAAGGGATGCAGGGCAACCGGGTCCCAGAGGTTCCCGATCATGAGGAACCCGGATCCTTCGGAGCAGGACATCGACCCGGCAAGCGCCAACCCGTCGATAACATCAGGAAGCGGCTTCCCCCCTTGCGGAAGGTCCGCTGCCCGCAACCGGCAGGCGACCAGGCTCCCGTCCAGGATTAGGGCATGACCCGGTTGCAGCAGGTCGCCGAACGCGAGGCCGATTACCCGTTCATCGCAAACGAGGCGTCCGTTGAGCAGCAGAATATCTTCTTCAAAGAGTGTATTGACCGTCGAATCGCGGTTCATCTCGCTGAACCACGGGGCAATATGGCTGCGAAGGTGCCAGGTCAGGCCGACCCGTCCCGATGCAGCCGCCATGAACCGCTCCTGCAATGACATGGCGCCGGAATAGAGGCCGTAAACCGGTTTCAGGCCGACAAGCGGCAGGAACCGGCTGACCTGCTCATCTTCGAAAACGATAACCTGCATACAACACGTCGATTCATGGAGCAAAGCTCCGCTATGGATCACAAAGCATTTCAACCGCATGCGGCACGGCGGAAATCCCCATCTCACCGCTCACATGCCTGAAAACCTCGCCGTCCATATGCATCGCGTCGCCCTCGGGCATGAACACACGGAGGGAAGATGCCTTGCAGTACAGGACGTCGGGTTCGTCGATCTGGGTACCCTTCAGGTACTTGAGCACATAACCGGGAAAGCGCCACTTCGGGATCGCCTTGAGGATGCACACATCAAGCAGGCCATCGGAAAGATCGGCGTGGGGCGCGATCCGGAACTTCCCACCCTCAACGGCCCCGTTCGAAACCGAAAAGGAGAAAACCGGTTCCCGCAATTCAATCTTGCCATCGGGGGTTTCAATGTCAATATGCATATTTACCGGTGCATAACCTAAAAGCACGCTGACCAGTGCATAGGCATAGGAGAGCTCCCCCCGGAACCATGTCGTCGCCTGCACCGTGCGGGCTATCCTCCCCGTAAAGCCGATGCCGATGGAATTGACGAAATACCTCGACCGGCCATCATCGAACCGCACGTTGCCGAGATCGACCATTCGGCTCGATGAGGCCGCAATGCCGCCGAGCACCTCTTCGGTAGCCCTTTTTACAGGATGCAGCGACTTCAGGAAATCGTTGGCCGACCCGACGGGATAGATGCCGACCCTGACCGGCATGCCGACGACCGCATTGACGATTTCGTTGAGGGTGCCGTCACCGCCGCAGGCGATAAGCGTCGAACTGCCGGAGGCGGCGCTGCGGGCGAGTTCCCCGGCATGGCCGGCGAACCTTGAAACCTTGATCGATGCGTTGGGGAACGCCTCCAGTGACTGCTCGAGCATGCCGGCCTTCCCCGCCGCCCGCCCCTTGTCGGCGGCCGGGTTGAAAATGAAGGTGAAGCTATCCTGCCGAGCCATGGTTCCTTTCGTGTTTGGGTTGAAGGATGACCTCTCCCGGTGTCGACGAGTCAACGAGGCCATGCAAGGCAATCAGAGAGTCGAGGATGCCCTCGACGCAACCGGCCAGCAAGGCGAATGTGCTGTTGAAGGTCGATTCGGTCCCGTAATAGGGATCTTCGATCTCCATGCCGACACCCGAACCGGCAAATTCGGCCACCAGGTGCACCCGGGGCCCGATTCCGCCCTCCAACGCCCCGGCCACATCCTGCCAGTTCCCATGATCCATGACGAAGATATGGTCGAAGCTGGAGATATCGAGGTCATGGATACACCTGGCCCTGATTCCCGAAATATCGACCCCGGAACGGGCGGCCGCGCGCACAGCCCTCGGATTGGGAGGTGAGCCTGCCTGATAGCACACCGTCCCTGCCGATCCGACTTCGAAATGCCGGCCTACTCCCCGGAGATCCGCAAGGTGGCTGAACGCCCCTTCGGCCATCGGTGAACGGCAGATGTTCTCATAACAGACAAAAATAATCCTGACCGGCATACTGGGTTAATAAAATAATTAACGCAAAAAAGTACCACTTATGGTGTAAAAGCGAAATTACAGTGAAATAAATATACGCTCGATAGGTAAAGTATATTTTTTTTATAAAATCTTTATCTGATATTATTGATAAGAAGAGGCAAAACCAGAGTTCCCCCCATGACAACCCTACATTGCCATGCATCAATGTCCGGTAACCGGCTTACCGATCACCGAAAGAAGCCAATGGAGTTTTGATAGCCCGAAAGGAGACTATACAAAAAAATTCACGCTGATCGGCAAAGACATCATCCACGTCGAAAAAAGCGCCAATCACGGCATTGTCCTCGAGCACCTCGACCAGGCGACACTTTCGGTACTGGTAAAGGAAGAGAAGCTTTCCGGCAAGCCGTTGCACATCCTGATCGACTGCACGAACATTGCCGGCTTCAACTACGCATACAAGAAGGAATTCACCAACATCATCTTCAACTGGAACCCCGATTTCAAGATCGTCGTGTTCTATAACATCGATCCCGAGATCAGGCTCCAGCTCGAAATGCTCCGCTCCATAGCCCCCCATGGCCTCACCTTCGTGATGAGCGACACCTATGAAGAGGCCATCTCCGGCATCATGGCCTTCAAATCGGGAAAAACGCCCGAAGTCGACGGCCGGGAAACACGCGGGGGCCAGGACCCGCTCATCAGGGCAGAGTTCCTGTCGACCCTGGCCAGGATGGCATGGCTGAAGATGTTTGACCAGCAGATCTATCTTCCACCTGAAACCCACGTATCCTGGCTGTTCTTCAAGGCACTCGAAGCCATACAGGGCGACTTCAAGGCCATGGAACTCGAACATGAAACGATACTGGATCGGGCTGTCGACGACTGCCGGCACCAACTTGCCCAGAAAACAACAGCACTGAACGCCCAGATAGAGCTCAACCGGAAAAACGCACAGCAGTTCCGGGAAGAACGGCTTGCGCTGGCATCAAGGGTTTCGACCCATGATTTCGAATCGACCAGGATTTCGATGGCCAATGCGGAGAAGACATCGGCCCTGAAGAACTTGTGTGAACTGATCGCCGACCTTGATGCCGATCCTCAAATCAAGCAGAAGCTCACGAGCTACTGCCTCAACCTCGTGGAAACCGGCCAGAAAGAGCAACAGCTCAACACCGAACTCACCGAAGCGGATACGGCATTCATTTCGATGCTGCAGAAAAAACATCCGAACCTGAATCAGCGCGAACTGAGAATCTGCCTTCTGATAAAACTCGACTACAACTCCCGCGACATTTCACGCATGATGGGCCTGTCAGTCAGGGGGATAGAGAGCACCAGGTATCGACTCCACCGTAAAATAGGTATCGACAAACATCGCTCAATGAAAACCTATCTGACAAACCTGCCGATAGCCAACTACTGACAAACAGGCAACCCTGATTCCGGTCTGCAATTCCAGGGCTATTCCGGCCATGGAAACGTGTTCGGCGGTGAAGCCAGGCCAACAATACGTCAATTGTCACAAAATATAACAGCAATATTACGCCAATTCAGTAATAAACAGCAAAAACAAGCACCAAACGCCAAAAAACCCCGACAACACACACAATATGGAAGTGAATTTGTTTAGGATAAATAACGATGAATCTTTATCATGACTCAACACCTGCATCATTACGTCTAAGAACACTTCATGACAGGTGCACTTTATACCGTAACAACGATATACTTCACCACACATGAAAACCTGCCCAACGTCCGGCCTGCCGGTCACCGCCAAACCTCACTGGAAATCCGAACATCCCGGATACACCAAGCACCTTGAACTGATAGGAAACGATATCCTGCACGCATACGTCGAAGCAACCCAGCCGGTGACCCTCGATACCATGAGCAACGAAGTGGTTAAAACCATTATCAAGGAAAGCGGGCTGCAAGACACGATGCTTTACTCGATCTGGGACATGAAGAACGTCGTCGACATATCCTATAATTACAAGCAGGGAATCAATGACCTGATCTACCACCAGGGACCAAGGTTCGTGGCCGTCGTGTTCTTCAATATCGAACCAGCCTGCAGGATAATCCTTGAAACCTTTGCGGCCATTGTGCCGAACGACATGACCGTGCTGCTCAGGGAGGACTACGGGGATGCCATCCGGACCATCACTGATTTCAAGTCAGGGAAAGGGGAAGAGGCCCGGCATACCGGGCAGGGAACCAATAGTGATTCCATCCTGAAAAATGAATTCCTTGCTGCCGTCGCCAGGATTTCATGGCTGAACATGCTCAACCAGCAAATCCCCCTGCCTCCGGCAGAAAGCCCGTACTACCCTTACTTCAAAGCTATCGCACACTTGCAGGAAGACCTGAAGGCGCGCGAAGCGCTTCAGGAAAAGGATTTGCAGCACCTGAAGGGGGACAGCGAGCAGCGCCTGACCCAGAAAATCATCCTCCTGAACGCCCAGGTCGAACTCAACAGGAAGGAACAGCAACAGTTCGCACAGGAAAAAGCTGCGCTGAAATCGAGGATCTCGGCACAGGAGATGGAGCTGACCAGGATCTCGACGGCCGTCGGTGAAAAGAGCGCAGCCCTGCACCTGCTCTGCGACCAGATCAAGGGCCTGGACATCGAACAGCACTCCAAGCACCGGATGATCGAGCAGTGCCAGGGAATGCTTGAGACCGAACTGACCGAAAAAAGGCTCAAGACGGAGTTGACGACCGGTGACTCCGAGTTCCTTTCGAAGCTGCAGAAGAGGCATCCCAACCTCAACCAGCGTGAGCTTCGTGTCGGCTTGATGGTAAAGCTGAATTACGACACCAGGGAGATCGCCCGCTCAATCGGCATCTCGACCCGCGGTATGGAGAGCATCCGCTACCGGATGCACAAAAAGCTGAAACTCGACAAGCACAAGTCGATCAAGACCTACCTCTCCGAGCTCGCCGAAGAGCGCTGAAGCAGGGAGCGACGGGCTCCCCCCCCCGATCAGGCGATGTACATGGTCCTGATGTTGACGAACTCGCGGATACCGTGGTGCGACAGCTCCCGGCCATAGCCGGAGAGCTTCACGCCCCCGAACGGCAGGCGAGGATCGGACCTGACCATCGAGTTGACGAAGCAACTGCCCGTTTCCAGCCGGTCGGCAATGGACATGGCACGGTCATGGTCTCGAGAAAAAACCGCGGAACCAAGGCCGTAATCGCTGTCGTTGGCGACTTCGACGGCCTCCTCGTCGTCCCGCACCCCGATCACCGTCGCCACCGGCCCGAAAATCTCCTCTTCCCAGGCGACCATGCCTTTCCTGACCTCCCCAAGCACCGTCGGCGGGTAGAAGTACCCCGGCCCATCCGGGAGCACCCCGCCGCAAAGCAGTTTCGCACCGGCGCTGACGCTCCGCTCAACTTGCGAGTGAACCAGGTCGCGCAGATCGGCGCGCGCGATCGGGCCTACATCCACCCCATCGGAGAACGGGTCGCCTACGACTGCTGACCGCATCTTGTGCACCAGCATCTCCGTAAACTCCTCGATAACTGCAGAATGGACGACGAAACGCTTGGCCGCGATGCAGCTCTGGCCGCTGTTGAGCAGCCGGCCGGCCACGCAGGCATCCACAGCCTGGCGGAGGTCGGCATCGTCAAGCACGATATAGGGATCGCTCCCGCCGAGTTCGAGCACGCTCCGCTTGATGGCATGGCCAGCCTTGGACGCCACCGCGCGACCCGCGCCGGTACTTCCTGTCACGGAGACCGCACGGATCGCCGGGTGGTCGATCATGAAGCCGGTCATGCGATCCACATCGTCGGGCGCCACATGGACCGCACGGTAGAGATGGCCGGGAAAGCCCGCCTCAGCGAACAGCCTCTCGATGGCAATCGAGCATCCGGTGACGTTCGGCGCGTGCTTGACAATAACGCCATTTCCCGCCATGATGGCCGGCGCGGCAAAACGCAATACCTGCCAATAGGGAAAGTTCCAGGGCATCACACCGAGGACGACACCGAGCGGCTCGAACCGCACCACCCCTTTCGCGCCGTCGATATCGCTCATTTCTGGCTGCAGGAAGGACTCCGAGTTGTCGGCGAACCAGTCGCACACCCAGGCGCACTTGTCCACCTCAGCCAAGGCCTGGCCCAGTGGCTTGCCCATTTCAAGGCTCATGAGCCGCGCATGCCCTGCCCGCTGCTCCCGCAGGTGCGAAGCGAGGCGTTTCATAAGCCGGGAGCGCTCCCCCATTCCCGTCAGTCTCCATCGGCGGGCATCGGAATCCGCAAGGCGAAGGACCCTGTCGATCTTCCCTGAAAGCATGGCGGCATATTCGGCAAGAGGTTCCCCAGTGGCCGGATTGATGGTAACGATCATATCGGTTTATGCTATGGTTGGCAGAATATGCTGATTGCCCCGGGCTTCACGCATTCGATTCCAGCGACTCGAAAAGGGCAAGGTAGCTTTCATAACGCTCGGGATCGATCGCGCCGGACTCAACCGCCCCGATAACCGCACAGCACGGCTCCACGGTATGGGTGCACGACGAGAAGCTGCACTCAGGCATGAACCGAAGGAACTCCGTAAAATAGAACCGGAGGTTCTCACGGGTAATGCCGGAGAGGTTGAACTCGCGGATACCGGGAGTGTCGATGACGTAGCCCCCATCAGCCAGGCGAAGCATGGTCGTGCTGCTGGTCGTATGCACACCCTTGCCCGTCCGGTAGCTGATCCTGGCCGTCTTCAGCTCCTTCCTTCCAAGCAGCAGGTTGATCAGTGTCGACTTGCCCACGCCGGAATGGCCGCTGAACGCCGACACCTTGCCGTCGAGATGCGCCTTCAGCTCATCGAGGCCGCTCCGGCGCGCAGCGCTGACGCAGCAGATTGCGCATCCGAGTGCACGGTAGGTCGCCAGTGCCTCATCGAGCCGCCCGGGTTCCGCGAGGTCGGTCTTGTTGACCACGATCAGCACGGGCAAATGCTCCGATTCGGCGAACGCGAGGTAGCGGTCGATAAGGCGCCGGTTCAGCGGAGGGTCATCGGCCGAGGAAACCACCACAAGCTGGTCGATGTTGCCCGCGATGACCTGCTCCTGCTCCTTGCTCCGGTTGCGGCGGATGTCCCGACGGCGCACCAGGGCGCTGGTGCGCCGGGCGACCCGGTCGATCACCCCTTCCGCCATCTCCGTTCCCGAGGCCTTGGGCCTGAACGTGACCCGGTCGCCGACGGCAACAAGGCTCTCCCCCTCGTTTTCGCTCACGGTCCCGGGTACGGTCCTGCACCTCACCTGGAGGCCGTCGTCACACTCGACGATGTACGAAGCACCACCCGTACGTATGACCACCCCCGATAACAGCTCTTTCATGTATGCCGTAGGTTGTGTTGCGGCATCGGTACTCTCTTGGTTTAGTTTATTGGACTTACTGGACGGATCAGTCGGATCTGACCGATCCGTCGGATTCCCCTGGATCACCCCACATCAGCCAGTTCAACCCGCTTCCTGAACCGGCCGAAGTAATAGTCACGGATCATTGCATGGGCAGGTTGTTCGAGCCTGCTGTCGCGCCTGACCAGGTCAAATGCGGCATCCCGCGCCGAGTGCATGATCACCCCGTCGACAAGGAGGTCGGCGATTCGCAAGCCGCTCACCGTGCCCGACTGCTCACGGCCGAGCATGTTGCCCGCACCCCGGATCTTCAGGTCGATCTCGGAAAGGCGGAACCCGTCGTTGGAGGAGGCGACAGCCTGCAGGCGCTCCCTCGCATCTCCCGAAAAGCTTGAATATACGAGAAAACAGGAGGACCTGTGCAGGCCTCGGCCCACACGGCCCCTGAGCTGGTGGAGCTGGGAGATGCCG
The DNA here is from genome assembly GCA_013335115.1 of Chlorobiaceae bacterium. Classification (GTDB taxonomy): domain Bacteria; phylum Bacteroidota; class Chlorobiia; order Chlorobiales; family Chlorobiaceae; genus Chlorobaculum. Next base: position 246,944 of record JAAXWQ010000003.1, read on the forward strand.
AACCGCTCCGCATGTTCGACCACCATCACGGTCGCGTTGGGGACATCGACCCCGACCTCGATCACGGTCGTCCCCACCAGGATGTCAATCCCGCCCTGGCGGAACTGCTCCATGACAGACTCCTTGTCGGCCGCAGGAAGCTGGCCGTGGATCAGCCCGAGCCGCAGGTCAGGGAAGATCCCCGCCCCGAGCCGCACATAGCTCTCGGTCGCTGCCTTCAGGTCCATCTTTTCGGACTCCTCGACCAGGGGGTAGACGATGTAGCCCTGCCGCCCCTGCCCGACCTCCTCCCGCAGCAGCCCGTAAAGCTTCGACTTGTCCGCTTCACAGCAAAGGTGCGTGCGGACCGGGCTCCGGCCTGCCGGCATCTCGGCGATCACCGACACGTCGAGGTCCCCGTACACGCCCATCGTGAGGGTCCTCGGAATCGGGGTGGCGGTCATCAGGAGGACGTGCGGGTTGCCGGCCTTCTCCTGCAGGGCCTTGCGCTGCAGCACACCGAACCGGTGCTGTTCGTCGATGATGGCGAGCCCCAGCCGCCTGAACCGCACCTCCCCTTCGATGATCGCGTGGGTACCGACCACGATATCGACCTCACCGCTCCCGATCCCCTCGAGCATCGCCTGGCGCTCCTTTTTGCCCTGCTTGCCGGTCAACAGGCCGATCTTCAGGCCAAGGGGCTCCATCGACCGCCTCATTGCCATGAAATGCTGGAAGGCAAGAATCTCCGTCGGAGCCATGAACGCCGACTGTACGCCGTTGTCCGCGGCCAGGGCCATGGCAAATTGCGCCACCAGGGTCTTGCCCGATCCGACGTCCCCCTGCAGGAGGCGGTTCATCTGGCGCCCGCTCCTGAGGTCGTGGTAGATCTCCCTGACGGCCTGCTTCTGCGCGCCGGTCATCTCGAAGGAGAGTCCCTGGTGCAGGTTTGCGGTCATCCGGCCCGAGTGCTCGAAACGCACGGCGGCGGGTCCGCGGCGCTCCTCGCTCCGCCGGAGTGCGAAGAAGAGCTGATGGAAGAAAAGTTCGCTCCACTTCATCCGGTAACGGGCCCGTTCGAGGCTCTCGACCGAATCCGGGAAATGGATCTGGCGATACGCCTCCCCGATCGGCATAAGGCCGGAAGACTCGAGCATCTCCGCGTCAAGGTGCTCCTCGAAGCCAGGGGCAAGCTCCCGGAACGCCCGGTGCACGATCGCCCGGAAGGCGCCGGAATTGACACCGGCCTGCTTCATCACCTCGCTGGTCGGATAGATCGGAATGATCACCCCGGTCCGGAACAGCTCGTCGTCACCGGGTCCATCACCTCCCGCCCGGTCGAGCCGGTCGTATTCGGGATGCTGCATGCCCGGCCTCTGCCCGAAATAGCTGACCTTGCCGTGCACGGCCACCATGTCGCCCTCCGCGATGCTCCTGGAAAAGTAGTGGACACCGCGGAACCAGGTCAGTTCGAGCAGCCCCGAACCATCGGACACCGTCGCCTTGAACCGTGACCGTCCACGGCCGCCGTTTTCGAGGCGCGCCCCTGAAATCGTGCCAACAACCGTCACGGTCTCGCCATCGACCAGCCCCCCGATCTTCCCGGTCCTCGTCCGGTCGAGGTAACGACGCGGAAAGCAGTCGAAAAGGTCCTCCACCGTCCGGATGCCAGCCTCGGCCAGGACCGCAGCCCGTTTGGGGCCGACCCCCTTGATGCCCTGGATTGATGAAAAGGCCGCCATGCTAAAAAGTCCGCGGATAATGGCCCAAGGCCGAATCCGCTCTTGTTTATTTAAGGAAAAAGCAGTTTATTTGGGGTCAATTGTTTATTGTCCAACTGACAACGTAATTCCCAAGGTCATGAAACCAGAGATCCACCCGAAGTATACGAAAGTTACGGCCATCTGCGCGAACTGCGGCGCCAGCTTCGAAACCAGGTCCACCAGGAACACCATCAAGGTCGACATCTGCAGCAAATGCCACCCGTACTACACCGGCAAGCAGATGCTTATCGATACTGCCGGCCGTGTCGAACGCTTCAACAAGCGCTTCGCGAAGCCCGCGGTCAAAACGACCGCACAGTAAGCACCCCGTCCGCGAATCAAACCAACTGATACCGTTATGACTGTCAGGGACGTTATCCAGAAATTCGAGCCGAGGATGAAGAAGACCATCGAGGCCTTCCAGCACGAGATCGCCTCGATCAGGACCGGCAAGGCGACTACCGCACTGCTGGACCGCGTCAAGGTCGAAGCCTACGGCCAGCAGATGCCGCTCAAACAGGTCGGCAACGTCGGCGTGCTCGATGTCCACACCCTCTCCGTCCAGGTTTGGGACAAATCCATGGTGTCGGCCGCCGAAAAGGCGATCCGTGACGCCAACCTCGGGCTCAACCCCTCCGCCGACGGCCAGCTCATCCGCGTCAGCATCCCGCCGCTCACCGAAGAGCGACGCAAGGAGTACGTGAAGCTCACCAAGAAGTTCGGCGAGGACTCGAAGGTTTCCCTGCGCAACCTCCGCCGCGACCTCATCCACGAAGTCGAAAAGCTGGAGAAGGACAAGCAGATCAACGAGGACGACAAGAACCGCGGCAAGAAGGAAGCCGACGACCTCCTGCACAAATTCGAGAAGCAGGTCGTCGACCTGATCACCCAGAAGGAAAAAGAGATCATGGAGGTCTGAAGCCTCCCCAACTCAAGATCATGGAAAAGCCGGGAACCCCCCGGCTTTTTTCGTTACCGAAAGAAGCTCCTCATGCAAAAGGTGGCAAATTATGCAATATTTCGGTATAACTTGAATTTTCGCGGTCGAACTCGGGGACGTTGTTGATTAAAACAAATAGTGAACAAAAACAGGTTACCCATCAGTGATTAACAATTAAAAGCGCTCCATGCTTTAATTTTTTTTCAGCATATGGCTGACGGCACTCGTCGTTACCCCGAGTTGACGCGCAGTCCCAGCCAGTGACACCCCATACTCCCAAACCGCCTTTCTCGCCAATGCTTTTCTCAGCAAGGGAAGTTCGCCGCTTCGGCTCCCCGATTGCAGAAACGCTACCGATAATCCCGCATCAGCGCATACTTGCTTGACGGTTTCGTTTAGAAGATCCAAACGTTTTGTTTCGGGCAGTTGAACATCCGTCCGGTTTCCCGCCTCTGTCATGATTTCATGCACAAACTCATCGCCACCGAGAATCCGCTCGTCACCGAGAGCCCGTTCGCCACTCTTTCGCATCGATAACACTTTCGACCATCCTCCCTGTGATCGCACCAAACCCCCTCCCGACAACTCCTCCTCCCGGTCAATACCCATCTCCTGTTCAACAAATTCGAGATACGCTTTTCTGGCCGACCCTTCCCTTTCTCCGAAAAACCGAAGCACATACTCCCGATCTATCCATTCACAGACAATCTCGTTCATCAATACAGCATGACCACTCCACGGATATAACGCCAGCTCCTGAAGTGTTTTCACCTGGCCTGCACGTAAAGGATTGAGATGGATATAGGCCACAAGCTTGTCGAAGTAGGCCTCCTCTTCGCAGATAATAGACTTGTAACGATTCTGGAACAGATGGCCGACTCGCTTGTAACGACGGTTAAAATACTGGGCATAGCCTGACAACAATCGTCGCATGAAGGTGGGCAAGCCATCGACACCGCTTTTCAACAGCAAGTGGACGTGATTACTCATCAGCACAAACGCATACATCCCCGTCCCAGATGCCTTGACCAAACGTCCCATGCGTGCCAGGAACTCTGCCCTGTCCGTATCATCCAGAAAGATATTACCGCGTTCTATCCCCCGCATCATTACATGGTGCAAAGTTCCCGGCGCGTCAAGTCTCGGCCCTCTTGGCATAATCGATCCTTCTTGTTGCTTGTGAGCTTCGTTTTTTCTTCTCAATTCGTCTAGATAGTAATTTTTCGCGTTATTAAACAACGTCCCCTACACCATCGTTCATCGTCTTTCTCCTGCCGCCGTGGTTCGCCAATATCGGCAAGAGACTAACCAAGTCACCCAAGCTCTACTTTTACGACACTGGTCTCGCAGCATGGCTCATCGGCATTCGGGAAGAATCACATCTCGACACGCATCCCTTGCGTGGACAGTTGTTTGAGAACCTGATCGTACTGGAAGTATTGAAACGACAGAAAAACCTAGGCATGCATCCTCAGCTTCACTTCTACCGCGACAGCAACGGACGGGAAGTCGATCTCCTGATAGAGCGAGGCGACGGCCTTGCGCTCGCAGAAATCAAGTCAGGTCAGACCATTACGTCGGAAGCCTTTTCTTCGTTGCTGAACGTCAGAAAAACCCTGGGAGAGCGCGTCCGAAAGATGAGCCTTGTGTATGGAGGCCTGGAGCATCAGCAAAGGAGCGAAATCGAAGTGCTCGGCTACCATGAAGCGTCACTTCTCGTTTGAACAACCGGAACAGACGTCAGAATTATTCCTGTATTCCCGGGGTAAGCAGGCCGAGGGAATTTCACCCCCAGCCTACGCATCTCAACTCCCCGTCACGCGTCACGTTTCAGCAAAGTACTCCTTCATTTTCCGATACACATCCCTCTTCTCGATCAGGCCGGCAATCATGCCGAGCACCGAGGCAGCGCCGGAGGCGAAGAAGATCGGGCGGGCGGAGATGTTATTGGTATAATAGATGGCCGGGATGCCCAGCTCCTTGACGAAACTGTCGAGGGCCGTGGTGCCGATGACCAGGTCGGGGCGGAGACGGAGGACGCCCTCCTCGTCCTCCTCGAGGTACTTGCGGTACCTGACCTCAGTGCCGAGGGTGGTCAGGAGCTGATGGTCCTCCTCGCCGAGCGGCGTCCGGGCTATCGAAGTCGAGGCATAGGGCACGTCGAGGCCAGCCTCGAGCAACAGGCGTACCAGCGGCAGTTCGTTGCCTTCGTAGCCCGCCACGATCACTGATCCCTGCACATGGCCGAAACCGGCAAACACCTGTTTCGCCTTCTGCTTCTCCTCCCCGGCGACCTGCCTGACCGTGTCGGGGTCGAGGTCGAGGGCCTCGCCGATGCGTTCGATCCACTGCGCCGTGGCGTTGGCGCCGATCGGGTTGCCCCGGACGATCTTCATGCCTGCGGATTCGAAGAGCGAAGCTGTACGCTCGTAGAACGGATGGAGCACGGCGCAGGCCGAGGCCCGGCCAGCCTGGGCGTAATCGTCGAGGTCCGCCCCCGGAAGGGTGACGACCGACTGCACGCCGATCCGCTGGAGGACGGCGCCGATCATCATGGCATCCACCGGGAAGATCTCGCCGAGCACGACGAGCGACTTCTCCCTTTTCGGCTGGTCGAACGCACCGAACCGGCGGACGAGTGCCGATACGGCGACATCCTTGGCCTCGGGATGGGTCCTGATCTGGAATGCAGGCAGCCTCACCAGCAGGACTTCGGCGTTGCCGGCCCGCTTCGGCAGCAGCTCTTCGGCGATACCGGCCGTTTCGGCCACGCAGGTGCTCACCACCGGGATGAAGCGCACCGAGGGGTCTTCGGCGATGGTTTCGATCGTCCTGCGGAGGTCGTCGATCATGGTGCCGCCGGAGATTTGGACGTTCATGAGCTCCGGGGAGACGATCGAGCGCCGGGCGACATAAAAATGGGAGACGAAGGTCAGGCCGTAGAGGCAGCCCTGGTCGGCGGCCATGCAGACCTGTGTTCCGTCGATTCGCATGAGCACGCGAAGCCCGCCGAACGCGGGGCACATCGACTGCGGATGCAACTTGCTACAGCCCTTGCTCTCCATAGATCACGACATTTTTATATGCTTGCTGGATATACACATTTTTCGACAGGCCCCTGGGCATGGCGCGAACACTGTCCAGCGCCTCACTGTACTTCGGGAAATCACCCGTCACGAGCCGATAATAACGGCGTCCGTCATCGCGAACCGGCCATACCATGATCCGGTGGCCGATCGCGGAAAGCCGCCGTGCCTCCGCCTTCGCGGTCTTCAGCGAGGAGAACGTGGCAGCGATAACCGTATACCGGCCCTTCGCCAGGACGACGGAGTCGGGCTGTACCGGTACCTGCGATGTCGATGCGGCTTCGGCCTGGGCCGTCGCAGCGGAAGCGTTCCGGCCGGCAGGATCAGGGCTGCCGCCACCAAAGGAGGGAAGCCGGCCCCACGCGAAAAAGCCCACCACGCAGAGCAGGAAGACGGCAAGGCCGATGCCCGCCGCCTTCAGGAGGTTCCCCTTGCCCGGGACCGAAACGGCACGATCGGGCATCTCGATACCATCCAACCCCTCGTAGAGGCCGTTGAGAAGCTCCTCGAGGCCGCGGTCGGGAGTGAAGGTCCAGCCTCCGCGTTCGGCAGCAAAGCTCCCGAACCCGCGAAGTTCGAGGCCGTCGCCCCGGGTCCGAAGCTGGCTGAACACGGCAACCAGGGCCTTCGTGAAGCCGGCAGACTCGCCGGCATCCATGCCCAGCCGTTCGACCGCAATCCGGGACGCATCCCCCTGCGAAGCCTGGCGGAACTCGAAGGCAATACGCTCCTTCGGCGGCATGAACACCGTGCCGTTGCCGGTCGCCCTCCATGCCGCACGATCATGCGCCACCGAGAAGGCACCAAGCCCCTCGATGGCGAGCCGTCCACTGCCGAGGAGCACGGCGGCCATACCGGCAGCGAAGCGGTCGAGCAGGAGGGACGCCTGCCGGGTATCTGTTCCGAGGCGCTCCGAAAGTAGTTCGGCGCCGGTCTTGCTGGACATATCGATCAAGAGGGATTGCTCGTTGAAATACCACACACGAATATAACACTTGCCCGCTTTCCCGACATGAAGTGAGGCCGGAAAACCTTATTTTGACGGAAACCCGCCGTTTAAGGCCCAAACGCACAAGCTCCTCGAACATGAACGAAGCCGCCGCCCAGAGCGTCAGCGAACTGACCAGGGCCATCAAGGACGAGTTGGAAAGCATCTTCCCCTTCGTCAGGGTGAAGGGCGAAATCTCCAACTGCAAGCAGCACAGCTCCGGACACGTCTACCTGACGCTGAAGGATGCCGAGGCCCAGATGCCGGCAGTCATCTGGAAAAGCGTGCGAAGCCGCTTCCCGATGGAACTCAGGGATGGCCTGGAGGTCATCGCCGAGGGGCGCCTCGAAGTCTATCCCCCGGCCGGCCGCTACCAGCTCATCTGCACCTCGCTGTCAGGCACCGGCGAAGGGGCCCAGCAGCAGGCGCTCGCCGAGCTCATCGCCAGGCTTGCCAAGGCCGGGTACTTCGATCCGGGACGCAAGAAACCCCTGCCGCGCATCCCCCGCACGATCGGCATGATCACCTCGCCGACCGGGGCCGTCATCAGGGACATGATCGACGTCTTCGCCCGCCGCTTTCCTGCGGCCGCCCTGCTGCTCTACCCGGTGCAGGTGCAAGGTGACCGCGCCGTTGAATCGGTGGTCCAAGCCCTCGGCTACTTCAACGACCCGCCGCTCACGGAACACCGGCCCGACGTGATCATCCTCGCCAGGGGCGGAGGCTCGTCCGAGGACCTGCAGGCCTTCAACGACGAAGCCGTGGCCCGGGCCATCTACAGCTCGGCGATTCCCGTCATCAGCGCCATCGGCCACGAGACCGACCTGAGCGTTGCCGACATGGTGGCCGACCTCCGGGCCGGAACCCCCTCCATCGCCGCCGAACGGGCCGTCCCTGACCGGGAGGAACTGCTCCGCCACATCGACAGCCTCGCCCGCCGGCAGGCGATCATCATGGAAGGGAAGATATCGGGGGCTCAGCTCCAGGTGGACTCGATCTGCGGAAGCTACGCCTTCAACCGGCCAGTGCTTATGCTCGGCCAGATGGAGGAGCGCCTCGTGACACTGCAAAAGGAGGCGGCAAGGGGAGCATCCGAAAAGCTCAGGCAGCGGGAGATGCTCTTCGATGCGGCCGCAGAACGCCTCGCCATGCTCGATGTCCGGCGGGTGCTGCAGCGCGGCTTCGCGCTCGTCTCCGGAAAAAGGGGCTATGTGACCTCCTCGGAATTGCTCACACCCGGTGACAGCGTGGATCTCACGTTCCAGGACGGCAGCCGCAGGGCTGAAATCAGGGACGGAATCGGCTCTTGAACAGGCGTCGCACCTCATCCAGTTCCTCCTCCGTATTCACCCCGGGCGTATCCACGGTCGTCTCGATGCACCGGATACGGTAACCGTTCTCGAGCAGCCGAAGCTGTTCGAGCGACTCGGCCCGTTCGAGCATGGACGGGGGAAGGGACACGAACGCCCGCAGCACGTCGGCCCTGAAAGCGTAAAGGCCGATATGGCGATAGAACTTCGTTTCCGGCAGGGTTTCCCGGCGATAGGGTATCGGGCAACGTGAAAAATAGAGCGCTTCCTCCCTCGAATTCAGCACCACCTTGACCACATGCGGGTCGTCGATGACGTGCCGGTCATCGGGGCCAACCGGAAACACCAGCGTCGTGCAGTCCGGCAGCGGCCCCTGGCGGTAGAAAGGCTCGATGGCAAGGTCGATCGTTTCGGGATCGATCAAGGGCTCGTCGCCCTGCAGGTTCACGAACACATCCCCTCCGACGATATCGGCTGCCTCGGCTATCCTGTCCGTACCGCAGGCCGCGTCGGGGGAGGTCATGACGAATTCGGCCCCCGCCGTTCGCAGGACGTCGGCGATCCGGTCGCTGTCGGTAGCCACGACCACGCGGGATGCGAGCTTCGACTTCATGGCCTGCTGCCAGGTGCGCACGATCAGCGGCGCCCCGTCCAGGTCGGCAAGCATCTTCTCCCTGAGCCGGCTTGACGAGAGCCTTGCCGGAATCACGATAACGGTCTTCATGGGTAAGGGCATTTCAATGGAGGCAAACGTCGATTTCGACCCCGATGGCGTTTTCGATCTGGATCCGCCAGTTAAGCTGTGAGACGACCCTCATGGCGCTGGTGGTACGGGAGTGGTGAGGTACGGGGCGAGCGCCGACTCGACGTCGGCAGCGGCCAATCCTTCGATTTTCATGACCTTGCTACGGGAGCTCCGGCCGGAAACGACCGACACGCGTGAACGCGGAACCCCGAGCACTTTGGCCAGGAGCGTACAGCACTCCAGGTTGGCCGCGTCGTCGACCGGCGCCGACTTCAGGCATATCTTGACGCTTTGCCCATACATTCCCGCGACTCCGCTGCGGGAAGATCGTGGCTGGACCCGGACGGAGAGGCAGACGCCGTCACCTTTCTGGCTGATGGCCGCCATGAGGGGATTAGCCGATGACCTTCGGCACCTTGAAGAACCGGTCCTGGCGGTCCGGGGCATTCTTCAGCGCCTCGGAGTTGGAGATCGACGGCTGCTCCACATCCGCCCTGAGCACGTTCTCCGGGTCGTGGATGCTGCTGAGCGGTTCGACCCCTTCGGTATCGACCTCGTTGAGCTTCTCGACATAATGCAGGATCATGTTGAGCTCACGGGCCATCTTCTCCTGCTCGGCCTCGGTAAACCGCAGCCTCGCAAGTTCGGCTATGTACGAAACCTCTTTGATGGTAACCGACATAAAAATGAAACGTTGAGAGGTGAAAAAGCGGCCCCTTCGCTACAGCGGAAGCACAAGGGGCCCCATATACACGGCGAGGGGTCAGATACGGCACATGCCGAACATGGCCTCGTCGACCATTTTCTTCGGACGCTCCTCGATCGGGATGAAGTTCCGGGTCTCTTCACCGAGGTAGATCTGCCTCGGGCGCGCGATCTTCTGCTCAGGATCCTTGACCTGCTCGATCCACTGCGACAGCCAGCCGGGAGTACGGCCGATGGCGAACAGCACAGGGAACATCTCGGTCGGGAAACCCATCGCCTGGTAAATCAGGCCGGAATAGAAGTCGACGTTCGGATAGAGTTTCCTCTTGACGAAATAGTCGTCCTCGAGCGCGATCCGCTCCAGTTCGATGGCGATGTCGAGCAACGGGTTCTTGCCGGTCTCCTCGAACACGTCGAACGCGATCTTCTTGATGATTTTCGCCCTCGGATCGTAATTCTTGTAAACGCGGTGGCCGAAGCCCATGAGGCGGCCGGAACCAGCCTTGACCGACTTGATGAATTCAGGGATGCGGTCGAGTGAGCCGATCTCGTTGAGCATATGGATGACCGCCTCGTTGGCACCACCGTGCAGCGGGCCGTAGAGCGCAGCGCAACCTGCGGCGATAGCGGAGTAGGGGTCGACGTTCGAGCTGCCGACCGCACGCACGGCGCTGGTGGAGCAGTTCTGTTCGTGGTCGGCATGCAGGATGAAAAGGACGTCGAGCGCATGTTCAAGCACCGGGTTCGGCTTGTAGTTGCGCTCCATGCTCTTGAACATCATGGAGAGGAAATTGCCGGTGTAGCTGAGTTCGGTATCAGGCGCAACGTAAGGCAGGCCGAGGCTGTGGCGGAAGCTCATGGCCGCCATCGTCGGGATCTTGCCGAGAAGTCTGCGGACCTGGAGCTTGCGAGACTCTTCATGGGAGATGTCCTTGGCATCGGGATAGAAGGTGGACAGGGCTCCGACCGTACCGACGAGGATGCCCATCGGGTGGGCATCATAGCGGAAGCCTTCCATGAACTTGGTGATGTTGGTGTGGACCATGGTCTGGTGCCTGATGTTGTAGGTCCACACGGCGAGGCGCTCCTTGTCCGGGAGTTCGCCCTTAATCAGGAGATAGGCGGTTTCAAGGAAGGTGCTCTTCTCGGCAAGCTGCTCGATCGGGTAGCCGCGGTAGCGAAGGATGCCCTTGTCGCCGTCGATGTAGGTGATGGCGCTTTTGCACGATGCCGTATTGATGTAGCCGGGATCATAGCCGAGGATCCCGAAATCCTCTTCGGAAGTCTTGATCTGCCTGAGGTCCATGCTACGGATGGCGCCTTCCTCGATAGGCAATTCATACGATTTTCCCGTACGGTTGTCAGTGATCGTCAATGAGTTGCGATGCTCGGTTGCTGACATAACAATTCAAATTTTTAGGATTTATCGAAGGTATACGGATGCTTTTTCAGGCTGGCCGCCTGATAATCTTTGCTGAAATTACAAAACTCCGGGCATTCTCGCACCCATCTTTCTTCATTAAATCGATATATGGTTTAACCTCCCGACACCATGAATCGCATCCGCAAAAAGCCAAAGAAATTGTTTGGAAAGAAATTCCCCGTTCACTACTTTTGTCAACCATTCAGGAACGGAGCTGTAGCTCAGTTTGGTTAGAGCGCCTGCCTGTCACGTAGGAGGTCGCGGGTTCGAGCCCCGTCAGCTCCGCAACGTTCCGAAAGGACGAACAAGAAAGCCCTTGCACCGCGAGGGCTTTCTTCGTTTCCGTTTTCAGGCCGTCACGCTGAATCCCTGGCCTTCGATCACGGCGGCGATGGCGGCCCGATCGACCTTCGCACCGTCATACTCCACCACGATGACGCCGGTTTCGTGGGAAGCCTTGACCTGCTCCACCCCATCCATCTCCTCAAGCGCCTCGGTGACGAGTATTTCACAGCCGTGACAGCGCATGCCCGTGACATGTATCTCTGATTTCATGACTCACGTTTCCGTTTACGGTTGAATAGACTCTGCTACCGTAAGGTCCGCAAAAAATGGGCGACCTCAAAAACGGAAACCCCGGCCAGGCCCCAAAACCGAAAACATGGCTGCGGTTAGCAGAAGATTGAACCAGTAGCTATATTGATCATACGCGCAGGACATCGTCCTCGGCGCCCTCGATTACCGTGGCACGCGGCTGGAACGAGTCGGGGAACAAGGAACCAAGGAGTAATTACCGGCAATGCCTGCAGGCCATATGATCCAACACTCGAACAAGCCGTCGAATCCGATGCGGAAGCGACTCGGAAACATCCTGAAGTCGATGCTCGCCATCCTCTGCATCGTGGGGCTTTCGGCATGCCAGGATAAGGATGCGCGGATCCGGGAGTTGCAGCAGACGGTCTGGGAGAGTCCGGAAGACGCCCGGGCCTACTTCAACCTCGGCAAGGAGTACGCTCGCCAGCAGAAGTTCGACGAAGCCGTCAAAGCCTACCAGCGGGCCATCGCCCTGGAACCGGGGCTCGACGAAGCCTATTCGGCCATGGGGGCGGCCTACTTCAACCAGAAAAGGTATCCGGCGGCCCTCCCCTGGATGCAGAAACGGGTACAGATGGCTCCCGACGACTCCCTTCGCCACTTCGACCTGGGCAATGTCTACTTCCAGCTTCAGCGATATGACGACGCCATCGCCGCCTACCGCGAGGCCATCGACAACAGCTACTCGTTCGACGAAGCCTGGTACACCATGGCCATATGCCAGATCCGGGCAGGCAGGCTGGACGAAGCCCGCAAAATCCATACGTTGCTACAGAAGAAAAACAATTATCTTGCCGTCGCCCTTGCAAGGCACCTGCAACCAGCGCCACGCCAGGATGGCAAGCGATGAGTCCGGACTGCATCGACCATGCTCTCCCCCATCGAGACGCATGACAGGAGTCTTTGAATTTTTCGCGATTTATGACAGAAGCGCACAAGAACATACCGGCAGACGACAGACCCCACCCGATAGACATCGCCTTGCCCCTCCTCAAAGAGAGGGTCCGCGAAGCGATTGGGCTGGATGAAGGAGCGGCCGGGGCCCTTGGGCCGGCACTCAGGACCTTCAGCGTCCCGGTCAGGATGCCCGACGCCCTCGCCTGGCTATCCCGGCAGAAGCTCTTCCCGAAGCTCTACTGGATGAACCGGGAGAAGAGCGAATGGGTCGCGGGCATAGGTGAAGCCGACCGTATCGAGCTCGGCAGCACCGGCCCGAACGACAGGAGCTTCCTCCTGCTCGAACAGGCCATGCAGGAAAAAAATCCACACGCACGCTACATCGGGGGATTCTGCTTCAACAACCTCCAGCAGCAGAACCGGCTGTGGGAGGGATTCAGCCCGAGCATGTTCATCCTCCCGCAGGTCACCCTGGAGGGATCGCAAACCGAAGCGGCGCTCACCTGCACGCTCTGGACCAAGCCCGGCGAAGGCCTTGACACCGCCACCCGAAGGCTCCTCGACGTGCTCGATTCGGTGGACCCGTCCTGCCATCCTGCCGCCGATGCCGAACTCCCCGGACTGGTGAAGACCGCCTACAGCCCCGATCGGGAACAGTGGCTCGACTGCTGCCGCCAGGTGCTCCGGACATTCGAGTCCGGCGAGATGGAGAAGGTGATCCTCGCCCGGCAGACCGAGCTCGAATTCTCCGGCCCGGTACCGGCGATACGCTTCCTCATGAACTACCCCTTTCCCGAAACATCGACCTACCGGTTCTATTTCGAGCCGATCGAGGGGCACGCATTCTTCAGCTTCACCCCGGAACGCCTCTACCGCCGCAACGGCGACCGGCTCCTGACCGAGGCGCTGGCGGGCACCGTGACCAAGGAGGCGCTCAAGGCCGACGACCATACCGCCTCCGAACTGCTGCTCAACTCCGAAAAGGATGTCCGCGAGCACCGGTTCGTCAAGGATACGATCCACCGTGAACTACAGCCGGTTTGCAGCGATATCGACATGGAGGAGACCGTGCAGGTGCTGCAGCTCAGCCAGCTCGCCCACCTCTACACCCGGTGCAAGGCCCGGCTGAAACCGGAGTGCTGCAACGACAGCACGGTGCTCCGGCAGCTCCACCCGACCCCGGCCGTCGGTGGCGTGCCCCGGGAAGCATCGATGCGGCTGATCGCCACCCTCGAACCATTCTGCCGGGGCTGGTACGCGGGGCCGATCGGCTGGCTGAGCCGGGACGCCGCCGAGTTCGCCGTAGGCATCCGCTCGGCGCTGGTCAACGATGACCGGGTCTATCTCTACTCCGGCGCCGGACTCGTCCGCGGCTCGGACCCCGATTCCGAATGGGAGGAGGTGGACCAGAAGATCGGCGAGATCCTCGCCATAACCAGACCGGCCACATGAACCACCGGCAGGCCACCACGCTCTGGAGCCAAGTCCTCATCGAGGAGCTCGTCCGCCAGGGGGCCGGCCTCTTCTGCGTCTCGCCCGGATCGCGCTCCACGCCACTGACCATCGCCATCGCCCGCAACCCGCGGGCAAGGTTCAGGATGTTCCCCGACGAACGCTCCGCCGGATTCTACGCCCTCGGCTACGCCCGCGCCACCGGCATGCCCGCCGTACTCGTCTGCACCTCCGGGACCGCCGTGGCCAACTACTTCCCCGCCGTAGTCGAAGCCTCGGCCGACGCCCGCCCCATGATCGTGCTCTCGGCCGACCGCCCCTTCGAGCTCCTTGAAGCCGGAGCAAACCAGACGATCCGGCAACAGGATATCTTCGGCAGCTACACCCGATGGAGCTTCCAGCTCCCGGTACCCGAGGCCGGCACACCGCTCGCCGCGTTGCTGAGCACCGCCGCCCACGCCGTCAGGAAAAGCCTCGGCTCGCCGGCAGGCCCGGTCCACCTGAACGCGCCGTTCCGCGAGCCGCTCATCCCCGAAACACCCGACCTCGAAGATCCGTGGGTCGCACCGGTCAGGGAGTGGATGGATTCCGGGCAACCCTGGACCCGCTTCGAGGCGCCCGCAAAAACTCCGTCGCCCGAAGGGATTGCCACCCTGAGGGAAATCATCTCCACGGCATCAAACCCGCTCTTCGTCGCCGGAAACCTCGAACGCCAGAAGGACGCCGATGCCGTCCAGGCCCTTGCCCGGTCGCTCGGCGTGCCGCTCTTCGCCGACCTGACCTCCGGCGCCAGGATGTCGATGCAGTGCGAACCGTGGCAGCTCGCCTTCTATTCGGAGGAGTTCTCCAGCCGGTACCGCCCGGACGCGGTCATCCACTTCGGCGGCATGCTGATCGGCAAGCAGCCGACGGGAGCGATCCGCCGATGGAAGCCTCGCCACCATGTCGTCGTCCGGGAGAGTCCGGAACGCTTCGGCCACGACCACAACGTCACCCTCACCATCGAGGCCCCGCCCGCCGCCGTCGCCGCATCCCTCACCGGGTGCCGCAAGCCGGGCGGGACTCCCGGGGCCGGCGCCTTCTTCGCCGCCGCCGCCGAAAAGATCGAGGCCGCCGCATGCGCCGAACAGATGCCGGTCAACGAAATCTCCGCATCGAGGATCGTCTCCTCGCTCCTCGGCCAGGGGCAGGGGCTCTTCGTGGCGAACAGCATGCCGGCCCGGGACATGGACATCTACGCGGCACCCGCTGCCGAAATCCCGATCCGCACCGCCCTCAACCGCGGCGTCAGCGGCATCGACGGCATCACCTCCACCGCAGCGGGATTCTCAGCCGGCCTCGGCAAGCCGGTCGTCCTGCTCATCGGCGACATCTCCTTCCTGCACGACCTCAACGCCCTCTCGCTGCTCGGCCACGAATGGAACCGCGTCGTGGTCGTCGTGCTCAACAACGGCGGCGGCGGCATCTTCTCCTTCCTGCCGGTCTCCGGTGAGACGGACGTCTTCGAAGCGTGCTTCGCCACCCCGCAGAGCCTCAACGTCAGGGCAGCCGCCGAAACCTTCGGCCTCGCCTACGCCAACCCCGGCACCAACGCCGGGTTCGCCGCAACCATCGCCGAAGCCCTGGAGGCAGACCGGTCGATGATCGTCGAAATCTCCTGCACCAGGGAAGGAAACCTTCAACTGCACCGGCAACTCAAAGACGCCATCGCCGAAGCCGCAACCCTGATCAGCTAGCCCTCGGTTATCTCAAGCCCGAAACGCTCCCGGAGCAGGGCGGG
The DNA here is from genome assembly GCA_013335115.1 of Chlorobiaceae bacterium. Classification (GTDB taxonomy): domain Bacteria; phylum Bacteroidota; class Chlorobiia; order Chlorobiales; family Chlorobiaceae; genus Chlorobaculum. The sequence continues at coordinate 262,606 of JAAXWQ010000003.1, forward strand.
AATCTGTTCACGCAGGATCTTCGTCTCGACCGAACGGCCTTCGGATACCGATTTGTGGTACAGGGAGGTGAGCACCTCCTTTCCAGTTTCGTTCTGCAGCACCACCATCAGGTTGCGCACGAAGATCGAATCGGGATGGGTCGAGTTCATGAAGTTGGCCGGTTCGAAATCGACCCACTCCTGCGGATTGAGGTCGAACTCGTAGAGGTTCTTCCACGCGCCATCGGTGAACGCCTGCAACAGGTAGTCCCATCCGGCCACCGTGGTCAGCCTGAACAGGTCGTCATCCTGCCGGATACCATGATCGAGCCATGCGAGGTTGATCGGCTCCCTGATGCCGTAGCTCCCGAAACCCAGGTCGCACAGCCACTGCCCGCCATCCACCTCCGCCACGATCGCCATGTGCGTCTTCGGCCGGCGTACCGGGTAGGTCATCGGCCGGGCGGCCACGAACCGGTAAGGGATGCCCACCGCCTCGAGCGCCATCGCGAAGATACCGTTCACCTCATAGCAGTATCCCCCTCGCCGCCGCTCGACGACCTTCGTGAAGATCTCCTCAGGCACGAGCGACACCACCCTGCCCGCCTGCACGTCCAGGTTCTCGAACGGCACCGAAAAGAGCTGCCGCCGCATCATGCCGCGGAGCGTCGCAAGGTCCGCCGAAGGGGTGCCTGCCAAACCAATCCTCAAGAGATAGGATCGTAAGTCGAAGTTTGAAGGTTGCATACGAGAAATGAAACGCAAATACGGGAGAGTACCAACGCCCTGACATGTAAAAAAAATGACTGCAGGCGAATCCGGAGATTCTGCCTGCAGTCATGTCATGTGACCTTTCGGGTCGCTTCAGCCCCTGCTGGTCCGCTTAGAAGCCAACCTGCGTGAACAGCTGGAACGAAGTG
>JAAXWQ010000007.1 GCA_013335115.1 Chlorobiaceae bacterium
GAAAAGAGGCGAAAAACATGTAACTTTCTCACAGCAAATCCGCCGGAGGAAGGTGGCACAGTTTCGAGCAGAATCAGTGGCACACTTTACTGCAGAATGGGTGGTACACATTCGCCAGAATACTCACATTACAACAAAATAGGCCGGAAACTCTAGTTTTAAGGTGACCGATTAAGGGGCTATACGCACGCCGGAACCTACAAGTTGAACCAGCTGTCCTGTTTTCAAGGTGTATGTCAATCAACACCCTGCCCAACATCGTGCAGCAGCCTGGCGGTTTCGTTGATGAGCAAAAGCCCCCGACCGCAACTTCAGCCAGCAGGCCCATCAAGGAGCGTCTTGACTGAGGCGCTAAGGGTTCGAAGAGAAAACGGCTTTGGCAGAAAGTTGACGTCCCGAGCCCCGGCCGAAGATTCCTTATCGACATATCCGGACATAAACAGGATCTTGAGGTTCGGAATGACAAATTTAAGACGATCCGCAAGCTCAAAGCCATTCATTTCCGGCATCGACACATCGGTCACCAGCAGGTCAATGCGGTGCTGATGTTGTTGGGCAATCCGGAGTGCCTGTAGTGGTGATGTGGCAGGCAAAACATTATACCCCCCCCCCCGTATGTAAAACGCGATGCAACAGCTTAACTATTTCATGCTCATCATCGACAAGGAGAATGGTTTTTTCCTGCAATGGGCTTTGGTTGATGCCGTCCATCGGAGTAGCGTCAGGTTCATTGAAATCTGGTATTCATGATTACTGCTACCCATAAGCTATTCACACGTAACGGACAAAAACTGTCCCGGGTGACGTGTTTTTTAAAAAAAAGATAAGGGGACGTCCTAAATTTCCTTAAGCAAAAAATACTGAAGGAAATTAAGGACGTCCCCTTTTTCTTATCCGATCTTTGCAGCGCCGGAGATGATGGCGGCCGAGAGCTTGTCAATCGTGGCGTCGTCCATGAGTACCGGGATGTTCAGGCAGATGCTGCTCTGCAGGAGCTCGCCGGTCTTCGGCCACAGCTCTTCGAGGTTGGCGTCACGGTAGCGGTCGTAGCCCTTGAGCAGGTGGCCCCACACGGCCGCATAGTGCCAATCGATGGCTTCTGGCAGGATCTTGGTGCCAAACCCGTGCTCCGTGAGGTGCGCCTCGAACTGCAGGGCCGTCTGGCGGTCGCGCAGCTTGAAGATGAGCGTGTCGCCCTGGGCGCCGGCCTCATCGGTGAAGGGCCTCATCATGAGGTTTGAGAGGTGGCTGATGCGATCCTTGATCTTGTACTTGTTCTCGCGGGCTTTCGACAGGATATAGTCGATCTTGCCGAGCTGGGCGATGCCGATGGCGGAGGTCACCTCGCTGAGGCGGTAGTTCAGGCCCTTGGCGCGGCGTGGGTCCTTGCCTCGCGGCAGGCCGGGCACGTGCATGTGGCCATGGTCCGAAAACTCGGCCACGCGGTCGTAGACATCCTTGTCGTCGGTGACGATGATGCCGCCCTCGCCGACGTGCAGGGTCTTGCCTGCGTCGAACGAGAAGGAGGCAACCTTGCCGATGGTACCGAGCTTCCTGCCCTTGTAGGTTGCTCCAAGCGCCTGGGCGGCATCCTCGATGAGGATGATGCCGCGGCTATCGCAGATCGCCTTGATCTCATCCATCTTCGGCGGCGCCCACATCGGGATGGCCACGATTGCCTTCGTCTTCGGGGTGATGGCTTTTTCGACCTCTTTGGGGTCGAGGTGGTAGGTCTCGTCGATCTCGACCGGCACCGGCACGGCGCCGAGGGCCGCAGCGGCCTCGACCGGCGCGATGAAGGTCCATGCCGTGGTAATCACCTCATCGCCAGGACCGACGCCGGCGCCAGCCAGGGCGCAATGGATGGCTGCGGTGCCCGATGAGACGGCGTGGGCATATTTCACCCCCATGTAGTCGGCGAATTTCTCCTCGAATTCCCTCGACTTGTAGTTGCCGGGAGCGTAACGGTACAGGGTGGTCTTCTCCCTGCTGAACAACTCCTGGATCTCGGCCAGCTCTTCGCGGCCTATAAGTTCTGCTCCTGCCATGGTATTTGTAAATTTGGTGGTTAGTGGTGGTGCTTACGTCAATGCATCGATCACGATGTTGGCCGACGCTTCGTTGAACTCGACGGGGTTGCCGGAGAACGATCCGGAGAGGGCCATCGAGGCGTTCCTGGCGAGTTCCGCCATGTTGCCCTTGCCGTAGCCGTAGGGGGCGAGGTTCGGTATCGAGAGCTGGCAATAGAGCGAATCCATCTGGTCGAGCAGTTCGGCACTCGCCTCCCTGGCCGTGCCGCCGGAGTGCATCGGATTGAGCATGGCGTACTTCTCGTACCCCTGGTTGTAGTTGTAGCGCATGACCTCCTTAAGGAAGATCGCTCCGGCAAGGCCGTGCGGCACCTTGTGCTTGACGCCGACGTAGTAGGCGAAGCCGTTGGTGGGGCCGTCGCCCGAGTTCATCAGGGCCGTGACGCCGCAGACGCTGCCGAGGGCAAGGTCGAGGCGCGATTCGGCCCGGTCGAGCTGCCCCTGCTGGAGGGCGTAGAAGGTGCGCTGGAAGCCTTCGATCGAAAAGATGCGGCTCATCGGGGTGTGCTTCTTCGAACCGAAACTATCGACACAGTGCACCAGGCTGTCCATGGCTGATGCGATCACGCTCTCCATCGGGGCAGTCATGGAGAGCTTCGGGTCGATGACCGACTTCTTCGGGAAGTTCTTCCTGCTGTTGATGCCGAGCTTGCGCCCTTCGGCCTCGTCGATGAAGACCGCGTTGAAGCTCACTTCGGCGCCGCTACCCAGGAGCGAGGGCACGGTGATGAGCGGGACCGGGTCCGAGACATCCTTCGGGAATCCCTTGAGCGACAGGGCCGGCACGTTGTTGGTCAGGAGCAGCGCGACACCCTTGCCGAGGTCCATGGTGCTGCCGCCACCGATGGCGACGAGCCCGTCCGGGGATTCGCGACGGAAGAATTCGGCGACATTCTCCAGATGGGCATAGGTCGGCTCACCACGGAACTCGTTGCAGTAAACCACGCTGTTCGAGTATCCGACGCTGATGTTGCGCAGGACGTCCTGGAAGTAGTCGCTACCGGTCAGGACCGCATCGTAGATGATGCCCGGCTTCTTGACACCGAGGGACTGCAGGTGTTCATGGACGGTGAGCGCCTCGTTGACCCCGATGCTCAGGTCGGTGGAGAGGAAGAAGTTCATGGTATGGTATTATTGGTGTTGGTTGTCAGGTCGTGCGGCCGGCGCGGGCAGCCCTTTTTTCTTCAGGTAATATTCAACGAGGTCGACCTCTTCGATCGTGTCGATCTCCCAGGTCTGCCAGAACTCCATGGTGTAGGCGGTCAGCTTCTGCCCGATACGGTTGCCGTATCGCTTCAGCACCTCGGGGGTGAAGATGTAGATGGATCCGTTCTCGATGAACTGTGCCGGGCGGTCCTGGCGCATCCCGCGGTTCCGGTAATCGAAGTTCACGCTGTCCCAGGCCTCCTGGCGGCGCTCCCAGATGGTAAGGTCGTCCGCCCGGGTGACCGAGATGAGCGAATCGGCGCCTTCGTTCCTGAAGGTCTCGATCGCGCGGTCGATATCACCGGGAAGCCGGAGGGGCGAGGTCGCCTGGAGGAAGACCACCGTATCGGGAACCACTCCATGGTCACGGGCGACAGTTTCGAGGGCGTGCTGGATGGCCGCCTCGGAGGTAGCCTTGTCTCCGCTGATCCCGTCCGGCCTCTCGATGACCTCGGCGCCGTACTCCCTGGCGACCTCGGCGATCGCCGGATCGTTGGTGGTCACGAAGACCCGGTCGACAAGGACGGCTTCAAGGGCCTGCTGCACGGTCCATGCCAGCAGCGGAATACCCGCCACGGGATGGATATTCTTGTTCACGAGCCCTTTCGAGCCTCCCCTGGCGGGTATGACGGCAATGGTCTTCATGTCTCGGGTCATCAGCTAAGATTATGGTTCCTCATCCGTCGATCACCTGACGGCACACCTCGGCGATACGCTTTGCCGCCGAGCGGTTCTGGAGCGGGGTCAGCGCCTTGAGCACCTCGGGGTCGAGGCCGCAATACACCTCTTTGCCAAGGGCGGAAGCCACGAAAATGGTGGAGGAGAACTGCGCGATCAACATCTGTGAATTGGCGATCATCTCCTCGGTTTTGCCTTCGGAGAACACCAGGCTGTCGGGGGCGTAAAGCTCGACCTCCCGGGTTGCGCGCTCGACGTTCTCGTTCGGGTGGAGCTTGAAGAGCAGCTGTCGCCCGTCGGCTATTTCGAGGTACTTTTCGATGTTCCTGCGCCGGTTCTCGTAGATGAAGGTCTCGCGGTTGTCCGAAGTGCAGACCAGCACGTAGTCGCGATGGGGAAAATCGTTGACGTGGTAACGGGCGCAGTCGTCGAAGTTCGGGATGCTGGTCACCTCGATCTTGTCGGGATTCACCCCCTTGCCGATGAACACTTCACGATACCCTTCGCTGGCGACGCAGAACTTGTCGTAAACGTCCGAAAGGCCGGTTGTCGACGTACCGGCAATCCAGCGGGGCACCCAGCGGAAGTTGCGGGCAAGATGGAAAAGGATGGTTTCCGGTTCGGTCATACCCTCCTGGACCAGGACGACCCTCTTTTTCCTGAAGTGTTTCGGGACGATCAGGTCGGTGCAGGTCACCACCAGGTCGTACGGATGCAGGATGCCCCCGACATCGATGTTCAAATCATGCGCGATAAGGTAATCCACCGCCCTGCCGGAGCGTTTTTTGCCCATGATGGTAAACTCGAGCATACCCAGGTCGCTGGCCTTGCCGAGCAGGCCGTCGCTGAAAAACGGCGTAAACCACTGGTCGTAATCACCGAGATGGCTGGCGATCTGGTGCATTTGCGTTGTCTGGTTCATCGATCCGCAGACGAACAGGACCTTCTTGCTCATGCGACCTCCCCGTCCGCCTTTTGGGCGTCGTCGAGCCGTATGCCTTCAAGGAACATGACGATGTAGCCGATCGCGTACCACAGGATCTCCTTGGCCCTGCGCAGGAGCAGGAAGGCCGCAAGGTCGGCCTGGGAAACACCAAGGGCGCCGAAAAACGCGAGATACCCCAGTTCCTGGACTCCAAGCCCGGAGGGGATGAAAAAAAAGATCGCCCTGAGCATGAGCATCGCCGTATCGAAGGCAAGCACCTGCCCGAATGCGAGCTTGATGCCCAGGAGGTGCAGGATGAGGTAGCTCTCGACCGAGAGCATGAGCCAGGCGCAAATGTAAACAACCATGACCGGAACGAGGCCCGCCAGTCCGTCGGCCCTGAGGCTATGGAGCTTGCGGTCGGTCTCGGCAAACCCCTCCTCACGCTCGAGCAGCCAGGCCTTGACTTTCCGGAAAGGCACCTTCACCAGGAGCCGGTGGAGCGTCCCCACCGCCTTCCCGTTGACCATCATCAGCAGCATGGCCAGGAAAGAAATCGTAAGCAGCAACCCGACGGCAAACATGACGAAACCGAGGCCGCTGAACCCCGCGACTTTGGTCGACGCCGACTGCAGGATCGAGAAACCGGCAACGGCCCCGATGATCGTGTAGAGTCCCTGGGCAACGCCAAGCATGAGCTTGCGGACGGTGATGCTGGCAAAGCCGTCGGGAAGCGGCACACCCATGAAACGCCGGCAGAGCCAGGGCCGTAGGGGCTCACCCACGGCTACGCCCGCAGGCAGCGTCATCGAAACGGTCTCCGCCACGACCTGGATCTTGAACAGCTTCCACAGGTCCACCGGGCCGACGCTTCTGGGAAACAGCCGCCCCCAGGCAACCGTCTCAAGCAGGTGAAGGCCAAGGTATGGCAGCAGGATCAGGATCGAGGCGAACCCGATTGCATCGATCCGACGGAAGGCGCCTGCGAGGTCCATATTCGACAGCAGGTAGCCGATTAATATGAAACCGACGGCCAAGCCTGCATAGCCAGGCAAGTTCCTGCCAGTTTTTTTTCCTGGATTCATGGAGTAGGGATAAGGAGAATACCAACAATGCCGTAACAAAACATAAGCAGCAGGTTCGAAGGGAAATCGATTCAGAGAACACATCACTGCCATCGCACTCGACTGGGTGGATTGCCACGTCACAACGGTCCGGCAGGAACGGAAGCGCCGCTGCGCCGCTGAGCCCGATCGAATATACTAAATAAAGCTCGCCCCTGAAAGCGCTCCTCCATATGGTTGCAATACGTTTCGGGCACACTCTGGAAAGCACCTGCCCGCCAAGTACCTGCCGTAACACATTCGCCATAAACTCGCCAAAAAACAGCCAGAAACGGACAAAAGCTGTTGGAGAAAAGCGTAATGATTGTTACATAATTGTAACGGGCAGTAAACATCGAAACACTTCTTCTCCTTTCCGGACGTTAACGAGGCGCATGCCGCAGCGGATGCAGGATCCAGCCTTGCCCTGCCGGTGCATTTTCCACGACACAAACCCCTTCGCTTATGGGACTCATAAACCCGGATTTTCAGACGTTACCGGAACTGTTCACCTCGGTATTCAGCCATTTCAGGGGACAGGGCGGCAAATCTCCCATCGCACGAAAAATCAACGGGTCATACCAGCCCATCAGTTACGACTCCCTCGAAAAGGACTACCATCACCTGGCGGCGTTCCTCAAATCGCAGGGTATCAAGCAGAATGACCGGGTTGCCATCCTTTCAGAAAACCGTCCCGGCTGGTACCTTTCCGACATGGCGATCCTGTCGGTCGGCGCCATAGACGTGCCGCTCTACCCTTCCCTGCCTCCGAACCAGATCGAATACATCCTGAACAACTGCGGGGCAAAAGGGATCGTCGTCTCCAACATGCTTCAGCTCGGCAAGATCATGTCCATATGGCAGAACCTTCCCGACCTGAACCTGGTGATCGTCATGAACAGGCTCGAAGAGGCAATCGAGGACGTGATCGACCTGAACCATGCGAAAACCGCGGGGGAGCAGATCCTGACCGACAAGCCATGGATACTCGAAGGCCTCAAGACTGAACCGGACGACCTGGCGACCATCATCTACACCTCAGGCACGACCGGCCTTCCCAAAGGGGTCATGCTGACCCATCGGAACATCTGCGAGAACGTCAAATCGTGTGCGGCGGTCATCCGCATCGACGAAACCGACACCTGCCTGTCGTTCCTCCCGCTCTCCCATGCTTACGAACGAACCGGCGGCTACTACCTGATGTTCGCCTGCGGTGCCCGTATCTACCTTGCCGAAAGCGTCGAGACCATCTCCCTCAATATCTCCGAATCCAGGCCGACCTTCATCTTCACGGTGCCGAGGCTGTTCGACCGCATGAAGACCAGCGTCCTGAAGGGTGCAACCAGCGAGGGTGGCATGAAGCAGAAGGTCTTCTTCTGGGCGGTCAGGACCGGCGAGAAGTACCACAAACAGCTGGCCGAGGGGAAAGTATCGTCGTTCATATCGATGCAACATGGCCTTGCCGACAAGCTTGTGTACAGCAAAATCATGAAAAAATTCGGTGGGCGCCTTCGCTACTTCGTTTCCGGAGGGGCCGCACTCCCCCAGAAGACCGGAGAGTTCTTCCAGTCGATCGGCATCATGATCCTCGAGGGATTCGGACTGACCGAAACCTCTCCGGTCACCCACATCAACCGTCCCGAGAAACTCAAGTTCGGCACCGTAGGGCCGGCGGTCAAGAATGTGGAAGTCAAAATCGCCGAAGACGGGGAGATCCTGCTCAAGGGCCCCAACATCATGAAGGGATACTGGAAGGATGAAGCCGCGACGGCGGACGTGATGAAGGACGGCTGGTTCTGCAGCGGGGACATCGGCGAGATCGATGCCGACGGCTACCTGAAGATCACCGACCGGAAGAAGCACATCATTGTCACCTCAGGCGGCAAGAACATCGCCCCGCTACCGATCGAAAACCTGATCCACGAAAGCCCGTTCGTCGACCAGGCCATGATCGTCGGTGAAAAACGACCGTTCCTCATCGCCCTGATCGTCCCCGATTTCACGAAACTGAAGGAGTTCGCCGCCGAGCACGGCATCAAGGCATCAAGCAACCGGCAACTGATCGAAAACAAGGAGGTCCTGCAGATCTACGAAAAGCTCCTGAGGAACATCTCGCGCCAGCTGGCCACGCATGAGAAGGTCAGGAAGTTCCTGCTCCTCGACGATGCGTTCTCAATCGAGAACAACCTGATGACCCCGACGCTCAAGCTGAAGCGGAAGGATATCCTCAAGAAGTTCAACCCGGAGATCGACAATGTCTACAACGCCTTGAACATGGTCTACAACACGGAGTGACCTTATCGGTTTCCCCGTAGCGTTGACTGCTGCCATGGACAAATGGAACAAACGACCATAACGCCTCGACTTCTCCGGAAGCGGGGCGTTTGACGTTTCATGCTTTCCCTTGCAATCTCACCTCAAATCCTGCTGGAGCCCGGGTTCGGCGCTCCCGGCAATCCCGATGATGCGGCCCTCTTCGTACATCTCGGCCAAGCCTTCACGGACGAGGGCCTCGACGATCGTACCAATACCGTACGGGCAGTCGGCATAGCGTTCCACGAGCCCCTCCATCGGCATGGGGCCGGAGGAGAGCAGGTCGCGCAGCAGGCGTCCACGGTACCACCGTCGCGATCCCTTGAAGGGGGACTGCCTGGTTAGCGGGGCGATTCCGGTTTTCCTGCTGGTCAGTTCGAGGGCGCCGTAATCCATGAGTGCATTGTGCCAGTCACGGCTGCGTCCCTTCGGCAGTACTTCTTCCGCAATGGATCGGAGTCCGGATGGGCTGATGCCTTCCGGAAGCCCGAGTTCGTGGATCAACACCCTCCTGATGTTCGTGTCGATGGCCGCGACGTCGAGGTTGTCTGCGAAGACGGGTATAGAGCGGCTGGTGTATGGGCCGATGCCAGGAAGGTCTGCAAGGATGAGCGGATCGCCCGGCACCTTGCCTCCATGCCGTTCGACGATCCTGGCGGCCGCAAGCTGGAGGCGCTGCCCCCTGGCATTGTAGCCAAGGCCGCTCCAGAGCTGGAGCACCTCGCGCAGGGAAGCCGAAGCCAGTGAAGTTACGTCCGGGAAACGCCCGATCCATTGCATGAAACGGGGTGCGACGCGCTCTGCCTGGGTCTGCTGGAGCATGATTTCGCTGACCATGACGGCATAGCGGTCACGGGTGCGTCGCCAGGGGAAATCACGCCCTTTTTCGCTGGAGAAACAAAAGATCTTGTCCTGGAAAGCCTCGACGGAAAAGCGCTCCATGGCTCTGTTGGTAAGGATTCTCAGAATTCAGGCGCAGGCCCCGGCACGAAACCGGCAGGCCGCCTCAGCACCGTTGCGGCATGTTTGTAGGGATCGTGGCCGAAAAAGAGGATCCAGCCGTGCTGGCAGGCCTCCTCAAGGATGTGCGACTTCTCCTCGATAACCGTCCTTGCGTCAATGTCGTTGCCGGATACCCTGGTGACCGGGTAATGCGAGGTAGTCGGAATGAGGTCGGCTCCGTGGAGCAGCGTTGTCCGGCCGTCGCTCACCCTGACGAGCTGCTGGCCGCGGGTGTGGCCGTTGCTCAGGATGACGTCGATGCCGGGAAAGAGTTCGTGGGTCCCGGAAACCGTCGTAAACAGCGAAAGCTGGCGGAACTCCTCGATGATGGTTTCATTGAAGCTGGGGCGTTCCCGGTCATCCGGACGGCAGGCGGTACGGAAGTTCTCCTCCTGCACGATGACCCGGGCATAGGGAAACACCGGCACCAGCCGGTCTCCGCCACAGGCGAAAGCGCCGCCAACGTGGTCGCTGTGCAGGTGGGTCATCACCAGGTCGGTGATGTCGCCGGGATGCAGGCCGTGCTTTCCGAGCTCCTCTTCGAGGCGGTACGGAGTGGTGGCATTGGTGGACCAGCGGCTGGTCCAGCAAAGGTCGCCGATGCCGGCGTCAACCAGGATGCGCCTGCCGTTGCCGACGATGAGCAACAGCCTGGTGGCCAGGTGGATTTTCGGCATTGGTTTCAAGGGATCGACATTGCGCACGGGCATCAATCCGCCTTCGAACAGGAAATCCTGCACCTTGAGCGAATGGATCTGGTAGTCACCGATGGAGAGCATCTATCAAGAGGATGGCTTACGCTGGTTTTCAGCAAGACGAAAGGCACGCAACCGTGCAATCACCTGGCCGAAAGAGGCGGAAATGATTGGAGGGATCCGACAAGTTCCCGGGTAATCGACCCTGCCGTAAAGGCGGGCCGATCCGCGGGATTATCCTTTTTCGAGAAACGGGCGGGCTTACGCCTGGGCGTCTGCCGACTTGCGCTCTTTGACCTTCAGCGCTGCCTTTCCGGTACGCTTGCGGAGGTAGAACAGCTTTGCCCTTCTTGCCTTGCCGTGCCTCGTGACCGTCACGCTCTCGACGTTCGGGGAGTTGATCGGGATGATCCTCTCGACGCCGACGCCGTGGGAGATCTTACGAACGGTGATGGTCTTGGAAGCACCGGCTCCCCTGTCGCTGATCACGACACCCTCGAAAGCCTGGAGGCGCTCCTTTTCGCCCTCGATGACCTTCAGCTGGATCCTGACGGTATCGCCGGGACGAACTTCGGGAATATCGCTCCTGTTCTGGGTTGCTTCCACCAATTGAATTAACTGATCCATGATTGCACTGTTGTCGTTATGTTGTCTTTACTCTTTCCATTCTTCTTGCTCAAGCAGGTCCGGTCGGCGCTGAAGCGTGCGTTCTCGCGCGTTCTCCTGCCGCCAGAGCCCGATTTTCTCGTGATGGCCTGAAAGCAGCACATCGGGCACGCCCATCCCCCGAAACTCGGCGGGACGAGTGTACCAGGCGCAATCCAGCACTCCTGCCTGGAACGAATCGGTCAGCGCCGACTCACCGTCCCCCAGCACGCCCGGGATGAGCCGGACGACCGCATCGGCAAGCATGAGCGCCGGGATTTCACCTCCGGAGAGCACCACGTCACCGACGGAGAGCTCCATGGTCACCAGTGTCTGGCGAATCCTTTCGTCCATGGCCTTGTAGTGGCCGCACAGCACGATCAGGTTTCCCTTGCGGGAGAGCCTGTTGGCTGTCTGCTGTTCGAAAGGCCTGCCGTCCGGCGTCATGAAGATCACCTCGTCGTAAGCCCTTTCAGCCAGCAATCCCTCGATGCATGCGAAAACCGGTTCCGGACGGATCACCATCCCCGCGCCGCCTCCGAACGGGGTATCGTCCACCTGCCGGTACTTGCCCAGGCCATGGTCGTGCAGGTTGTGCACGTGGATATCGGCAAGGCCTTTCTTCCTTGCGATGCCGAGCAACCCTTTCTCGAGGGGGGACGCAAAAAAATCCGGTATGACGGAAATGATATCTATCCTCATGGCTTGCACACCCGAGATATTGCTTCAATCAATAATGTTTCAAGAACATGTCATGCTACAGGAACTCCGAAAAGCGCCTCAGCACCATGATCCCCTTCCGGAGATCGATCTCTTCGACAAAATCCTCGACGGCAGGCACCAACACCTTCCGCCCGGCCGTTTCTATCTCATACACATCATGCGCGGGCATCTGGAGCACGTCACCGACCCTGCCGATTCGTTCCCCCCTTTCGTCAAGCACCTCCAGCCCTATCAGGTCATGGATATATGCCCGATCGTCCGGGAGCGGTTCAAGGTTGTCGGTCGTCACGAACAAATGGCAACCGACGACGGCCTCAGCTTCCTCACGGGTGCCGATGCCGTCAAACACAATCCAGGCGAAGCCCTGGTAGAGCCTGGCCGACAGGACCCTGCGCGGCACGGCATCTTCCGGGGTTTTGCCAATATACAACTCCCGGCGCTTCATGAAGCTCTCCGGGTAATCGGTCACAGGCTGGACCTTCAGCTCACCTTTCAGCCCCTTGGGCTTGAGCACGTTGCCGGTCAGGTAAAGTTCCACCCCGTTTCAGCGGATGACGGTTCGGAGCAAAATCAGGCTTCAGCGGAAGCTGCGGCGGCATTGGCCTCAGCATCCTTCTTGGCCTGGCGGCGGCGGGTCTTGAGCGTAAGACGCTTCTGACGACGCTCGGCCTCCTTCTGCTGCCATGCTTCCATCTGTGTCGAGATATCGCTTTCGCTGACGCCGCGGCGCTGCAGGTTCATTTCATGAAGCAGGCCGGTGCCGCGGATAAGGCTGCGGACCGTCGCGGTCGGCTGTGCGCCGACGTTCAGCCAGTAAGCGACGCGATCCTTCTCGATGGTCACGGCATGCGGCTTGGCCGTAGGGTTGTAGTGCCCGACCACTTCAAGGAACTTGCCATCCCTCGGTGAGCGGCCATCGGCAGCGACAATCTGGTAGAACGGCAACTTCTTCCTTCCAGTCCTTTTCAGTCTGATCTTAACCAAAGCGTATAAGGTTTAATTAATTAAGAGACATTGATCATTTATCGTTTCAAAAACTTGTCCAGCGCGAGGTTCTGCGAGGTGATCTTCCTGCCCGACTGGGTCAGGCGCGAGACCGAGCGCATCATCTTCTTCATCTCCCCGAACTGCTTCAGGAGCATGTTGACCTCCTGCACCCTCGTGCCGCTGCCGTGGGCGATCCTCTGGCGACGGCTCCCGTTGATGATCTCCGGGTTCTTGCGCTCATCCTTCGTCATCGAGGAGATCATCGCCTCGATCGGCTTGAAGTCGAGGTTCTCGAGGTCCTGCTTCGGCACCATCTTGTTCAGGCCGGGGACCATCTCGATCAGCCCCTGGATCGAACCCATCTTCTTGAGCTGCTGCAACTGGTCGAAGAAGTCGTTGAGGTCGAACTCGTTCTTCATGAGCCTCGACTGCATCTGCATGGTCTTCTCGAGATCCAGCGTCTCCTGTGCCTTTTCGACGAAGCTGACGATATCGCCCATGCCGAGGATCCTCTGCGCCATGCGCTCGGGGTAGAACACGTCGAGGTCATCGACCTTCTCGCCCACGCTCATGAACTTGATCGGCTTTTCGACGACCTGCCTGATCGACAGGGCCGCGCCTCCACGGGCATCGCCGTCGAGTTTGGTGAGCACCACGCCGTCGAAATCAAGGCGATCGTTGAATGCCTTGGCGGTATTGACCGCCTCCTGGCCCATCATGGAGTCCACGACGAACAGCAGCTCGTCGGGCTTGAGGGCGTTCTTGAGGGCTTCGGCCTCGGCCATCATGCTTTCGTCGATCTGCAGGCGGCCTGCCGTGTCGACGATGACGACATCCCTGTTCCCGGCACGGGCAGCCTCGATGCCGCCGAGGGCTGCCTTCATGGCATCCTGCACATCCACCGAGAATACCGGAACCCCGACCTGCTCGCCAAGGGTCTTCAACTGGTCCACGGCGGCCGGACGATAGACGTCGGCAGCGACCAGAAGGGGATTCTTGCCGCCTTTCCTGAGGCGCTGCGCCAGCTTGGCGCAGAAGGTGGTCTTGCCGGAACCCTGCAGGCCGGCGACCATGACGATAGCGGGGGATTTCTTCGGCGGAAGGTTCAGTGGCTTGTTCTCGCCGCCCATGATCTCGGTAAGCTCGTCATTGACGATCTTGACGATCATCTGGGCCGGCGACACGCTCTTGATGACCGACTCGCCAAGGGACTTCTCCCTGATGTCCTCGACCAGCTTCTTGGCAACCTTGTAGTTCACGTCGGCCGAAAGCAGGGCGCGCTTGATATCGCGCATGGCGATGCCGATGTTGATCTCGTTGATCGTGGCCTGGCCGGCTAGCTTCCTGAACGTCAGTTCAAGTTTGTCGCTGAGATTGTCGAACATGGTTGGGCAGTCACATAAATTCTAAAAATGGATAGCTTTAAAAATAATAAAATTCTCGTAAAATAAAACCATACGCAACAACCTTCTTCTGCATTATTTTCAACATGGCATTCGTACCTTAACCTGTTGCAAAACAATACCGGACCCACGTAAATTCCCCTCCACCAGACAGCGCCATGACACCCGACCACATCGACAGCCTGTTCGACTCCTTCCGACGCCAGAAGATCGCCGTCATTGGCGACGTCATGCTCGACAAGTACATCTTCGGCCACGTCTCCCGGATCTCGCCCGAATACCCGGTACCGGTCGTGGACGTGACCGGTGAAAGCAGCCGCCTCGGCGGGGCGGCCAACGTGGCCCAGAACATCCATGCACTCGGCGCAAAAGCTTTCCTGATCGGCGTGACCGGCCGCGACCAGGGCCGCGAAGCCATGATCTCCCTCATGGAGGAGCACGGGTTCGACTCCGGGCTGCTCCTGGAGGACCCATCCCGCCCCACCACCTGCAAGACCCGGATACTTTCGCAGAACCACCACATCACCAGGGTTGACTACGAAAGCCGCAAGCCGCTCGACGCAGCCATCGAGGCGAGGCTGCTCGACATGTTCAGGGAGATTTCGGGATCGCTGGGGGCCGTGGTGCTGGAAGACTACAACAAGGGGGTGCTGACCGGGTCGTTCATCGCCTCGGTGATCGGCATCTGCCGGGAACTCGGGCTCCCGGTGCTGGTCGACCCGAAACTCAAGGGGTTCTTCTCCTACTCCGGCTGCTCGGTGTTCAAGCCCAACCTTTCGGAGCTGGCAGCATCGCTCGGCGTCGTGCTGCAGAATACCGACAGGGAGGTCGAGGAGGGATGCCTGCTGCTGTCGGAACGGTTGCAGGCGGACAGCTTCGTGGTGACCAGGAGCGAAAAGGGGATGACGATCTACGACGGCAGCTTCACCCACATCCCCGCCACCTCGCTGGAAGTAGCAGACGTTTCAGGCGCAGGAGACACCGTTATCGGCATGCTGGCGCTCGGCACGGCAGCGGGACTCGACCTGGTGACCAGCACCAGGATCGCCAACCTCGCGGCTGGAACCGTCTGCCAGGAGGTCGGCGCCGTACCGGTCAGGCCCGGGCGCCTGCTCAGTGTGTGCCGTAACCATCTTCGCTGATGTGGAAATGTTCGTCGACGATCGACGGCCATAAGGGGTTGTATGCCGGATCCTGCGCCAGGGCCCGCATCTTCTGCAGCGAGTAGAACGGAACTTCGAACAGGGCAGCATTGCTGATTGCCGGAGGAACGTCGCTGCCGGGGTTCATGTGCATGACGAACGTGATGTGCACCCGCCCATCCCCTATCGGCATGAACACCCACACCCCCCGGGTTTCCCTCACCCGGTGCATGTCCAGCCGCTTCGGAAGGTAATCGGGCACGCCCGTCATGGTCAGCGCAACAGCCCCGGCCTCCGACACCTGCAAACCGGTACGGACGATCATCTCGCGTTTGGGCATCGGCCAGGGGGTGTTGATCACCTGGCGTACCACGTACTCGAGATCGTCGTTCTGGTCGAGCACCTGCATCTCGGCGAGCTGGTGGACCCAGCGCCCGTAGCTGCCGAAATCGTGGAACAGGCTTACCAGCTTCCTGAAGGGAACCTCGAACTCGGCCTCGCCCTTGAATCCGAGAAGCTCGGAACCTGCGATTTTGGAGGAGTAGATGCGGATATCCTTGTGCTCGACGCGAAACTCCCAGTTGCCCTCGAGGGCTTTAGCAACATCCATTGATACATCGATGGTTTGAGATGGAAAAAACAGCTGCGTTACGCGTCGACGAAATCCTCGTAGCTCCTGAGGAAATCCTTCGACGAGCGGAACGGGGCCTCGACCGGGTTGCGGTACTTCTCCCGCCTGACCATGTCCCGCATGTTGCAGAGTGTATGGTATGGCGTATCGATCACGGCGATATTGGCCAGCCACGACGGGATCTCGCCGCCAGGCTCGACATGCAGCCTGAAGACCACCCGGCAGCTGCCTTCTGACAAGGGCAGGATATTCCATGCCCCCTCCATCTGCCTCACCCGGACGTATCCGGGATTCTCCGGGATGAAATCAGGAAGGCATTCGATCCTGATGAAGGCCTCGGAGGTCTCCGGGTCCATGTAGGCCGTGGAGCGGGTAATGATCTCACGGTCCGCTACCGGCCAGGGTGCGCTGACCAGCTGGTAGACCACCCGTCCTTCGTTTTCGGTAATCTCCCGGAGCACGCGCATCTCGCGGGTCTTCCAGACCCATTCGGTCGCGGCATCGACGTCATAAAGCAGGCTCAGCACCGAATGCTGCGGCGCATCGATGGTGGCCACCGCCACGAACGAAAGGAAATTCGACGATGGCACCGGACAGGTAAAGATCTTCAGCCAGTCGTTCCTGAACCTTTCGGCACAGGTTGAACTATTGATTTTTTCGAGAAGAGACATATGGTTTCCGGTTGGGTTATGATTCTTGATGATTCGACGCCGTAATGGCCCGGGCAATCAGAAAGCCTTCCTGCCCACGATCTGCCTGGCCGCAAGCATGGCGGGGTCACTTTCCCGGATCAACACTTTTAACTGCCCTTCCGTTCCAAAAAGCTGTCGGGCGATCCTCGCCTTCAGGGCCACCTTGATATAGGCTGCATCCCGGGCGTACTCCACGGCGTTGAAGGCGATCTTCTTCATCCTGCATTCGGTCCTGACCCTCGACTCAAGGTCGGCCGGGATGGCATACCCGGCAACGAAACCGTCCGAAGAGCTCCGGTAGTTGCGGACCGGACTGGAAGGGTCGTCGATCAGCTTGAGCGAGATATCCTCGAACACCCCCTTGGCGAAAAGTTCCTGGTAAAGGTTCGTATAGGGCCTGCCGGTGACCCAGTAATCAGGCATGATTCCGCCGGCTTTCGCCAGCACGGCCTTGAGGCTGTCGCCTGCTTTGGCCCCGGCAGCACTGCCCGTCGTAAACACCCTGACCTCCCCGCTCTGGAAATACAGGGAACCGCCCAGCTTCTTCAGGACGCCCTCCGTCAGGCGCCTGTCGTCCATCTGCCGGTAATACGCTTCCCTTCCTTGGCTTCCTTCGTCGTAACCGCGCTGGATCTGACGGCCGGCCGGCGTGTAATACCTCGAAACCGTGAGGCGCAGCGCCGAACCGTCCGGGAATTCGAACTGCCGCTGGACCAGGCCCTTGCCGAACGTCAGCTCACCGACGAGGAACGCACGATGGTTGTCCTGCAACGCACCGGCAAGGATCTCCGCAGCCGAAGCACTCCCCCGGTCGACCAGCAGGCAGAGCGTCCCCTTTTCAAACAGCCCGCCGGGCTTGGCGGAATACCTCAACTCGTCGGATCCTCCGTGGCGGCTCTTGGTGGAGACGATCAGGCTGCGATCGGGCAGCAGTTCGTCGGCAACCTGTACCGCCTGGTCCAGGAATCCTCCCGGATTGCCACGAAGATCGATGACGAGGCGCCGCATCCCCTGATGCTTCAAGCCGAGCAATGCCTCATGGAACTCACGGGCCGTTGTCTCGACAAACTTGCTGATCCTCACATATCCCGAATCCTGGTCGAGCATGAAGGCCGCATCGATGCTCGACGTTGAAATCCTGCCCCTGGTCACCAGAAAATCCATCATCCTCCGGGCGAAGGGGCGATAGACCCTCAGGGTGGTCCGGGTACCGCTTTTGCCCCGCAGTTTCCTGAGGACGGACTCCCTGGTGATTCCCACCGCATTGACGGAATCGATGGTGAGGATCCTGTCGCCCGGCATGATGCCGGCCGATTCGCTCGGGCCTCCCGCCAGGGGAGTGACCACCAGCAGGGTATCGTTGACCACATCAAACTCGATGCCGATCCCCTCGAAGTTGCCCTCAAGCTCGGAATTCGAGTACGCCGCCTTTTCAGGCTCCAGATAGATGGTATGGGGATCGAGCGATTCGACCATCCCCCTGATCCCTGCCATCGCCAGGCTGTCGTCGTTCACCGGATCGACGTAGCTCGACCGGATAAGGCGGTACGCCTCCTGGACCTTTTTCTGACGTGCCTCGAGTACACCGTCCTTTCCGCGGCTCAACCTCGAACCTATGAATATGCCGAATGCCAGGACGACAATCATGAGGACAGCACTGAATAGACGAGACATGCGAAAAAGGGATTGAGTGGAATCAGGACGGTGGACCAGGATGCCGGAACCGGGCCACGGAGTAACGGTCAAGCAGAAGCATCCTCAAGGGAAGGCGGACGGAACACCGGCAATTCCGCTGAGGAAGATGAGACCGGAATAAGGATGACAACTCCGAAATCGGATGCCTTTAGTTTACCGAAGAGAAGAGTAATTCGCAACACTAACCATCACCCCTTACACGACGAGGCCAGCAATGGCGCGCCCCCGCTTCCCTTAAGCACGAAATTAATCAATCAACAAACACCAAGCATCAGGACAATTAATAAACGCTCTATCAAAAAACGGAAACACATTTAAAAACCTTATAACAACTCACTATACAATAGATAATTACACGTATAAATCAAATTTTAATCAGATTATTTTTTATCAAAAGACAGCCACCTTATACTTATTCTTCAAAACCATTACATCAAAAATAAAACTCGTTAAACAAGGCGCCACCAAAACACATTTTCAAATTAATTAACACGAAAACTTTTTAAAATTATTATAAGCCTAAAGCCTCTTATTTATTTTATTGAAATATTTTAGAGTAACTAGCCTAACATTTTATTTATGATATTTCAATATCTTTTTTTATGTTTTTTAAAAACATATTTCAGCGTCCTTACAGACACCTATCATGAGCTTATTACAGAATAAATATCAATTTCTAAGGCTCTTTATGAAGTCTTTTATTTGAATTCCGCAATTGAATCAAGCACATCTTATCAAGCAGTTGCCAAAACGTATTCAGATCTATTCAAACTTCAATTCAGCGTGCCGTACCAGTGGCAATCATCATGACATCAACGGTTATCAAATGCCATTATTCGGGCATGCAAAGCTCCCTCCCCTGCCGGATCAAGCAAGGGAAAAGGACGGGTCGGAGGGGAGGATGAGCGGCTTTTTTGTTCAGAGGGGCAGGCAGGCAGCGACAAGTTCGACTTCAACGCTCGCATCAAGGGGCAGGGCGGCGACGCCGACAGCACTCCTCACATGGCGCCCCATGTCGCCGAATATTTCGGCCAGGAGCGACGACGCTCCGTTGGCGACGAGGTGCTGGTTGGTGAACCCTGGTTCGCTGGAAACGAAGACCGTCAGCTTGACGATCCTCGATATTTCATCCAGGGATCCGGCCGCCGCCCGAAGCGCGGCCACGGCGTTAATCGCGGCGATACGCGCCGCAGTCACGACCGCATCCTGGCGTTCGTCGCAAACCCTCCCCTTCCCTGCTGGCTCGACGAGCCGCCCCGAGACTATCGGCAGCTGCCCCGAAGTATAGATGAAATCCCCGACGCGAAGGGCTGGCTGGTAGAGGCCCGCGGGGGCCGCGACCTCGGGCAGGATGATTCCTGAACGAATGAGTGAAGCCTCGAACGATGCCATGATATGAAGGGTTTGGGGTTGCATTGTGTAATACATGGAAAAATAGTTATCGTGCCTGAAATTCCGGCATATCCCATGAAAAGACCACAGGCAAAGCCACCCCGGCCCATGATCGTCAGCAGCGGCAGGCGCCTACAGCGTCCACCTGGAGGAAAGACCTGCCGCGCACCGATGCCGGGGAACTTCGTAAAACCATCTTCACCTTCAGATCGTACGTTCCATCATGACACTACCCAGACGATTCCTTTGCGTCATCACCGACGAACACCGCTGCCCCGTGGAGCTGGCGCGCATGGCCCTTGAAGGCGGCGCCAGGATGCTGCAGTTGCGCAGGAAACACGCATCGGGCAGAGAACTGTTCGCATGGGCTATCCGGATCCAGGAACTCTGCCGGCAGCACGAAGCGATCTTCGTCGTCAACGACCGGCTCGACATCGCCATGGCGATGCACGCCGACGGCGTCCATCTTGGCCAGGAGGACCTCCCTGCCGCCACGGCACGAGCCCTGCTCGGTCCGGAGATCCTGCTCGGCGTCTCGGTGTCGAACGTCGAAGAGGCCGTTAAAGCGCATGCCGAGGGCGCCGACTACCTTGGGCTCGGACACATCTTCCCGACCGTTTCCAAGGAAAAACCGAATCCGCCCCTGGGCATTCCGATGATCGAATCGGTGAGAAAGGCCGTCGACCTGCCTATCGTGGCCATCGGCGGCATCGGCACTGACAACGCCGCCGAAGTGATGAAGGCAGGAGCATCGGGACTTGCGGTCATTTCGGCCGTCGCATCGGCCGGTGACCCGACGGCGGCCGCCAGGGAACTGGTCCGGAGGATATGGCTATGAGTGCCTCGCGGGAGTACACCACGATCCTGACGATTGCGGGATCGGACGGTAGCGGCGGGGCGGGGATCCAGGCGGACCTGAAGACGATCGCCGCCGCCGGTTGCTACGGGCTCAGCGTCATAACGGCCGTGACCGCCCAGAACACGCTCGGCGTGACCGGGTCGTACCTGTTGCCGGCAGGCAGCATCCGTGAACAGTTCAAGGCGATTGCCGACGATATCCGCATTGACGCGGTCAAGATCGGCATGCTCGGATCGAAGGAGGCCGCAGAAACCGTCGCTGAGCTCCTCAAAACGCTCGAAGGGGTTCCGGTCGTCCTCGACACCGTTCTTCGCTCTACGGGCGGGGAAGCGCTGTTCCCGGCCGATGGGGCAGGCTCGATGGGACGACTGCTCTTCCCTGCCGCTTCGCTGATCACCCCGAACCTCCCCGAAACGGCCATGCTCGCCGGGCTCGACCGCCAGCCATCAAGCCGCGAAGAGATCGAACAGGCCGCACTACGGCTCAACCGGCAAGGCGCCCGGTCCGTCCTGGTCAAGGGAGGTCACGGGACGGGCGGCGAGTGCCGCGACTGCCTGCTGCACGAAGGAGGGTTCTTCTGGTTCGCAAACCCGAGGATCGAGACGGTGAACACGCACGGGACCGGTTGCACGCTTTCGTCTGCGATCGCTTCGGGACTTGCCGGGGGGAAGGGTATGGTCGAAGCTGTGGAACGGGGGATCGCCTACACCAGGGCCGCGCTGCAGGCTGGCGCAGGACTACGGTTGGGTCATGGCCACGGGCCGCTGCAGCATTTCCCCGGCATTCACCAGAGAAGACGGAGTTGAAGGACCGAAAGGAGGGCCGGGACTGAAAAAGGAATAAAATAAGTGTGCTGCGGAGTATCGAACTCCTCCTCACCCTTTTGTCCTTTATGTCGTTTTAGTCTTTTCAGTCCTTCCTCTTCTCTTCAGCCCGCCTGGGCAATCGGCCGATCGAATAGTAGGTGAATCCCTGTTGCTCCAGGAAATCGGGGTTGTAGATATTCCTGCCGTCGAAAATCACCGGACGGTTCAGCGCCTGCTTCATCTGGTCAAAATCAGGGCTGCGGAACACCATCCATTCGGTCATCACGGCCAGGGCGTCGGCGCCATTGAGGGCCTCTTCGGGATGCGAGGCGAACACCAGCCCGTCACGATCACCGTAGATCCTTCGCGCCTCGTCCATGGCTACGGGGTCGTAGGCCCGGACGACGGCCCCGGCCTTCAGGAGCTCGTCGATGACGACGCGGCTCGGGGCTTCGCGCATGTCGTCGGTGTTCGGCTTGAACGACAGCCCCCACATGGCGATGACCCGACCGCCGAGCTCACCGTCGAAATGGTCGCGGATCTTGCCGACGAGGCTCAGCTTCTGGTCGTGGTTGACCGCCTCGACCGCCTGAAGGACCCTGGCATCGTATCCGTGTTTCCTTGCGGTGCGCTCGAGGGCCTGGACATCCTTCGGGAAGCACGAGCCTCCGTAGCCGACACCCGGATAGATAAAGGAGAAGCCGATCCTCGAATCGGAACCTATGCCTTTGCGGACGGCTTCGACATCGGCACCGACGCGTTCGGCGATGTTGGCGATCTCGTTCATGAAGCTGATCTTGGTGGCCAGCATCGCGTTGGCTGCGTATTTGGTCAGCTCCGCCGAACGGATGTCCATGGCGATGAAACGCTCATGGCTGCGGTTGAACGGCGCATAGAGGTTGCGCAACAGCTCCTTGGTCCTCGGGTTGTCCACCCCGACCACGATACGTTCAGGCTTCATGAAATCATCGACCGCATCCCCCTCTTTCAGGAACTCGGGGTTGGAAACCACGTCGAAATCGATATCGGCGCCCCTGGAGGCAAGCACCGAGCCGATCTTCTCCCGGACGAGGTCGGCCGTACCGACCGGCACCGTCGACTTGTTGATGACGATCCGGTAATCCTTCATGTGCCGGCCGATGCTTTCGGCCACGCTCAGCACGTGGCGGAGGTCCGCCGAACCGTCCTCGTCGGGCGGCGTCCCCACGGCGACGAACTGGTAAAGGCCGAAGGCGACCCCCTGTTCGATATCGGAGGTGAACTTCAGGCGCCCTTCGCGGACGTTTTCAACGACGATATCCTCGAGTCCGGGCTCATAGATCGGAATCTCCCCCTGCTTGAGCCTTGCGATCTTCGCCTCATCGATATCGACGCACAGGACGTCGTTGCCTACCTCGGCAAAACAGGAACCGGTAACGAGACCGACGTATCCGGTCCCGAAAATGGTGATCTTCATGCAATCATGTCGTTAAATTTCAAAGCCCATTGCCAGACCGGCAACGGGCGACCTTCCAGATATCGAAAAATCGAGCAGGTCAGCTCACCCCGGTCAACATCAGTCCCTGACGATGATCAGGCAGCGCGACTTCCTCCAGAACTCGGCAGGATCCTTGATCAGCAGCACCGTCGAAGTGCCGCCGCCGACCAGTTCGTAGGAAGCCTTAGAATGCGGCGTGAGGATATGTAGGCTCTTTGCGGGCTTGTCGAAGAAGATGTCGCCGGTCTCGGTGACGTCGATCTGCCTGAAGGCCCGGGTATCGAAATCGCTTGAAACGACCGGGGCGGTACCGAAAAATTTCGCAAGTGCTCCCGGCTTGACCAGGACGCCCTTCGTCGCCAGCTGTTCCACCGTCCCGACGATGTAATAGGCGGTCGACATACGGTCTTCCTGGTCGCTGATGACCTCGTCCATCACGTCGACCGTCGACGAAAGCCGGGAAAGCTCCTTGTTCAGGCTCGAAATCTCCCCTTTCATGCCGGCGACCTCCTTGCTGCGGACCTCGAGGTCTGCCTTCAGCTCACGAGTCAGTCGATCGAGCGACTCGACCTTGTATGCCGAAGAGCGGTTCTCGCTTTCGAGCCTGCTGACCAGCGCCTGGCTTGCCGTGAGCGTCGAATCGAGGTAACGGATGTTGCCGTAGATCTGCTTGCCGATCTTTTCGGCACTGACCTCCTCACGGCCTTCGATATCCGAAGAGAGTCGCTCGACGACCGCTTCCTTCTGCCTGATACGGCCCAGGTTCTTCTGGACCTGCAACAGGATGGTCATCATGGACTCGACATGCTGGCGCTGCTCGTCACGCTTCTGCTCCTCCTGCTTGCAGGCGGCAAGCCCGGACGAGAGTGCGACCAGCAGGACCAGGCCGACAGGACGCTTCAAAGATTTCAAAGCCATTCTATCCATCGTTCAATTCCCTCTTTGGTGCCGTACCACCTGGTATGGGGTGTCGGCAGATGCTCGGTTTCGGATATGGTAACATTTTCGGCCCCTTCGAGAAAACAGCTTTTTGCAGGAACGATGCCGTCGCCGGGGACCGCACCGTCGTCCGAGACGCTCCGGTAGAACATGTAGCAGAGCTTTTCCGTGACGTTCCCGACCAGGGAGCCCATGTACTGGTCGCTCACGACCGAGACGACCGGAAATCTCCTGAAGAAATCGGGTCCGAGATGGCTGAAAATAAAATCCGTTTTGATTTTCGCAAAACGTTCATGGGTATGGTAGGGCGTGCCCAGCGTCACCAGACGGCCAACCATGCCGTCTACCCGGTAGGCATCCCCCTGGAAAGGCTGCTGGAGCAGGTAGACCATCCCGATCGTGCCACCGCCGCTATGGCCGACGATGGTAATCGGCTCGCCGGGAAAGCGCCGGGCCATCTGGCGGACCGTCCTGTCGAGAGAAGCCATCACCCGATTGGTCGAACGCTCGGGAGAGGGCGGGAAGCCGACCCAATCCACCAGGGTCACGGGCACGATGGCGATCTTCTCCTTCGGAACCCATTCGGCAAGGGCGTCCCGCATCACCTCGTAAAGAGAGTCCCAGAAAAGCACCCCGGGAATGATCACCACCGGGTTCTGCCTCACAGCTGCCATATTCCAACGATGTTTGTGTTCAAAGAAACCCGTCACCCGCGACGCATAATCAGTCACGAGTTACGTGTCACGCGTCACGTTTCCTCACGCCCACGATTTCAGCAGATCCACCAACAGGCGTACGCCAAAACCGGATCCTCCGGAGACCGCCCCGCCGCCCCTGGCTGCGAAAGCAGGTCCGGCAATGTCGATATGGGCCCAGCGCTTGTGGCCCTCCACGAAATTCTCCAGGAATTTGGCGGCCGTGATCGTTCCGGCCCCCTTACTGCCGGTATTGCTGACGTCGGCCACGTCGGACTTGATCTGTTCGGCGTATTCGTCCCAGAGCGGCAGGCGCCAGACCTTCTCCCCGGCAGCCTGGCCCGATTTGTAAATCCCTTCGGCGAGGTCGTCGTCATTGCTGAACAGTCCCGCGACCTTCATGCCGAGCGCGACGATGCAGGCGCCAGTCAGGGTCGCAAGGTCAATGATCACATCGGGATCGAACTCCCTTTTGGCATACGTCAGCGCATCGGCCAGGATGAGGCGCCCTTCCGCATCGGTGTTTCCGACCTCGACGGTAACGCCCGACATCGTCGTGATGATGTCGCCGGGCTTCATCGCCGAACCGGCAGGCATGTTGTCCGTGGCGGGAACCACGCCGACGACCCTGAGGGGCACGCCAAGCTTCGCAACAGCCTCCAGCACACCGATCACGCAAGCCGCGCCGGCCATGTCGCTCTTCATTTCGTCCATTCCTGCCGAAGGCTTGATCGAGATGCCCCCGGAATCGAAGGTGATGCCCTTGCCGACCAGGGCGACCGTCTTGCGGACCTTGCCTTCAGGCCGGTAATCCATGATGGTGAATGTCGGGGGTTGCTCACTGCCCTTGTTGACGGAGAGCAGGCCGCCCATGCCCAGCTCGGTGATCTTCTTCCTGTCGAACACCGTCACGTCGAACCCTCCGCGCTTTCCGGCCTGGCGGGCCGCTTCGGCGAGATCCTCCGCGGAAAGGTAGTTCCCCGGAAGGTTGACCAGGTCCCTCGACACGTTCTGGCAAGTTCCGGTCACCAGGCCTGCGTTCGCCCCCTTTTCGACCTCTGAGGCATATCCGCTGCAACCGGCGAGCACCAGCTTCGCAATCGATTTCGGCTTCTCGTCCGCCGTCTTCTTCTTCTCCTTGTCGAGCTTGCCGCTTTTCAGCCGGTCGAAACGATAGGAGCCATAAACGATTCCTTCGACGATGACGCCGGCGAGGTATTCCGGGGTGCGCTTCGCATGCTTCGCCCACTCGCCGATGCCGGCGCAGTCCATCACCACGATGCCGCAATGCAACTCCCCCGCCTTGCGGGACAAGGCTTCGGCAGCCTTTCGGAAATCGTCGTTGGAGGCTGCCTCCCCGATGCCGAGCAGCGCGACCCTGGATGCCCGCTTGCCTGTCGCAGCACGGTAGGCAACGGTGATTTCACCCGCACCCGCCTTGAAATCGTTCAGCACGGATGCATCGATGCCAAGCGCCTTCAGGGCATCAGGGGCGATTTTCTTGAGGTCCTTCGAGTTCAGGGGCAGGGCGAGCAGGTCGGCCGTCACCGGCGCAGCCGGTTTTGCCGTCACTTCGATGCTGATTCCGGTTGCAGAAGGGGTCCCTGTTTTTTTCGTCATGGCAGGAATGAAAATGCTTGTTGGGTTCTGTTGAAACGGATTTTGCGCGCTGTCCGGGGCATCGGCCATAACCGTCGGTCGTGCCGTCGATTGCCCGCGTTCGATCAAAGTACCAATTTTCCAGTCATTTTGTAACCCGGCAGCATTGGCGCAAGGGGAAATATTCAAAGAAAATTCACGAAACGAAGCTTTCGCAGCACTCCGTCAGGGGCGGCATATCCCGCAGGGACGGTATCCCGCCGCAATGGCCGACGCCCGGCTCCCGAAGCCTGCCGTGCAGTTCGGGGCGTCGAAATAACGGCACCCCGCCCTGTGGAAGAGACGGCTTTGGACATTGCCCCGGTACATCTGCCCGGAAGTCTCCCCAGCCGGGACCTGTGCGGCGGATGTCGTCGATAACGGCCCCCTGACATACGGCCGATTCGTACGCTTCTCCCTGCGGAACGCCCACGGAGGCACGGGAGCGGGATCGGCCCAGAGGCCACGTCGGGCCCGACGCGCATCGACTTCAAGGGCAGCGAGGTGAGCGTCATGCGAATATGCCCGG
The DNA here is from genome assembly GCA_013335115.1 of Chlorobiaceae bacterium. Classification (GTDB taxonomy): domain Bacteria; phylum Bacteroidota; class Chlorobiia; order Chlorobiales; family Chlorobiaceae; genus Chlorobaculum. The sequence goes on from JAAXWQ010000007.1 coordinate 26,266, forward strand.
TAGTGCCATGCCAGGCCGGCACGAAGCATCTCCTCGTTCAGCGACCTGCCGTCCACGGCCACCCGACCGATCGTCCGGCCGTAACGGTCGGTCCCGAACCGCTCGAGGCCGACCTGGCGGCCATAGGCGAACGAGGCCGCATACTGTTTTGCCTTTTGGCCGAAAGGCTGAGCTTTCTCGGGTGCGTCGATACCGTAAAGCCGGACCTTTTCGGGTCGGCCGTCGACCAGGAGGGTAACGGTATCGCCGTCGCTCACGCCGATGCAGCGGCCAAGGACCACCATCGCCCCCACGTACGCCCCCGGGAGGAGCAGGAAGAGGACAAGGAGCGCCACTGCCATGATGCGGCTGAAACGTCGGCACGGCCTTCCGGCAACAGGAAGAACTGCTGAAAGCATACTGCAGAGCTACTTCTGCGGTTATCAAAGGGGGGGAATTGCAGAAAATAGCGAAAACGGAGCAGTAATCAGCAGGAGGGGTGAAGTAAATGCGGAATGGATTCGACACGGCAGGCAGGAGTACCGTCAGGGCACAACTGCCGTAAAGTGGTTTGGGCGGAGTATCGGGTCGTCAGATATGCCTGTCGAACAGCGGCGACTCCTGGGCGTCGACCTGCTCACGGGTGAAACGGCGGACCTCCTCGAAGATCACCTTCTGGGCTTTTTCAGCAGACATCTGCAACAGGCATCCTGCCGCGTTGATGTGGCCACCCCCACCGTACTGTTTGGCGAGCTGGTTCACGGGGATCTTGCCGCGCGACCTGAAGCTGACCTTGGCACGCCCGTCCTGCATCTCGACCAGCAGCACGGCGACCCTGACGGTCGGAACGCTCAGCAGGTAGCGGATGATGATGTCGGTATCGAACAGTTTGCTGCCAGTCTGTTCGAGCATTTCTCGGGAGATGAAGAGCCAGGAAATCAGGCCATTGTCCAGGAACCGGATGCTGGCAAGCGACAGGCCGAGCAGTTTAATGGCTTCCGGGCTCAGCGAGTTGTAGATCCGGTCGTAGACCATTTCTGGATTGGCTCCCTTTTCGACCAGCTGGCCGGCAAGCCGGTAGACGTAAGGAGTCGTTTTCGGAAACCTGAACGAGCCGGTGTCGGTCATGATGGCCGCATAGAGTGCCGATGCAGAGTCCGGCGTGAAAAGCTCGCGTCCGTTCCGGGCGGAAAGTTCGTTGATCAGGTCGCAAACCAGTTCTCCGGTCGAAGAGGCGTATTTCTCGCAAACCATAACGTCGGCGAAATCCTCCGGTTCGAGGTGATGGTCGATGCAGACGATCCGCAACTTTCCGAGTTCACGGGCGAACCCGATATGGGGCCAAAGGTTTCCTGTCCTGTCGTGGAGGTTGGCATCAAGCACGACGAGAAGGTCGGACATGCAGATATCCTGGATCGCCTCCTCGTCGCGATCCCTGAACACCCGGATGTCATAGAAATCTTTCAGGAAACGGTAGTTTGCGGGGACTTCCGTGGGATTGTAGATCAACACGTTCTTGCCGAGGGACTTGAGCGCCATGGCAAGGGCGATTTCGCTGCCTAATCCGTCGCCATCCGAATTCTCGTGGGTAGTAAGAAGGATATTCTCAGCCTGGAGCATCTCTGCAATGACCGGCTGCCAATCCCGGGAAGCCAGGGTCCGGCCAAGTTCGGGTATAATCATCGGATCTGGAAATGGTTGTCGAAAAGTACATCGTCACTGATCGTATCAAAAATGAGGTCTGGCCTAGCCGTTCGGATGCGGGGTGTACGGCTCATCATCAGGCCAATTGCAGGGCGGGCATTTCATCACAAAACATGTCGATATTCCGCCGGTGGCGGTTGAAGGCCTCCCGTCCCCTGTCGGTGACCCGGTAGTTGGTCAGGGGCTTCCTGCTTTCGAAGCTCTTCATGCATTCGACGTAACCCGCGGCTTCGAGTTTTCGAAGGTGGATGCTGAGGTTTCCGTCGGTCGCCTTGATGCTGTCCCTGAGCTCGACGAACGAAGCTTCGGAGACGCTCAACAGGTAGGCGAGGGCCGCAAAACGTATCCGGGCATGAATGACCTTGTCAAGCAACTGATGATTGAAATCCTTTTTCTCTTTCGAAGAGTCGGGGGTCATTATATTCAGGGGATTTTAGCTGCTGCTTGAACAGGGAATTTATTTGTGCGACAAAGTACTTTTTTTATCGCTCCCGGACAAGACCGGCACTACATTATTATTATGTGCGGATCAAATTGAAATCCGCCGGCAATTTCAATTAACAGAGCTCAAGAGATGCATCAAAACGGTACCCGCCCCAACATACTCGAGTTCTCCCGTGAATCGCTGGCGGGGGTCATGGCCGGCCTCGGGGAGCCGAAGTTCCGGGCCGGTCAGCTGCACCGGTGGCTCTACAGCCAGCAAGCAATATCTTTCGCATCGATGAGTTCAATCGGCGCCGGCCTTCGGGAGAAGCTCTCCGCAGCCTATGAGATCAGGATGCCCGCCCTTCTCCGTTCCGAAAGCGACCGGCAGGCATGCGACCACGACGCTGAAGCATCGACGGTCAAGTACCTGCTGCGAATGCCCGACGGCGAACTGGTCGAAAGCGTACTGATCCCCTCGGGCGAAAGGCTGACCGCCTGCGTCTCATCGCAGTCTGGTTGCCCGCTGCAGTGCAGTTTCTGCGCCACCGGACAGATGGGCTTCAGCCGGAACCTCCATGCCTTCGAGATGATCGGCCAGGCCCACGCCCTCCACCATGAAGCCCTGCAAAGGCCGGGCGGCAGGCTCACCAACATCGTCTTCATGGGAATGGGCGAACCGCTCCTGAACCTCGACAACGTGTTCGAAGCCGTCTCGACCCTGACGAACATGGACTACAGGTTCGGCATCTCCGAAAAAAGAGTCACCATATCGACCGTGGGACTGATCCCCGGCATCGAGAGGATCGCAGACTCGGGCCTCAGGACCAAGCTCGCCGTTTCGCTGCACAGTGCAGACCAGCAGCAGAGGGAACAGTTGATGCCCGTAACGAGGCAGTATCCGCTCGATGAGCTCGGCAAGGCGATCAACGGCTACAACAGAAAAACCGGCCTACCCGTTACGTTTGTCTACATGCTGCTCGACAGGGTGAACGACTCCCCCGAAGACGCCGGCAAACTGGCGCGTTTCGCCAGGCGGTTTTTGTGTAAAATTAATTTGATTGATTATAACCCAATCGTTAATTTTCAATTCAGGCCTGCCTATGACGACACCAGGAATGCGTTCGTAAGGCAGTTGCTGGATGCCGGATTGCAGGTCACCGTAAGAAAAAGCCAGGGCGCGGCCATCAACGCGGCCTGCGGCCAACTGGCCACCAGGCCTGACCCCTACGGCGCCAATCCGCAGTAATCATCTAACCGGCTCTTCAGCATCATGGATCTGTTCGACTTCATCCCCTTCAAAGACGAAATGGCCAAGGTTTACCAGGGCCTGATGGAAAATGCCACACATACCTCCGAAACCCCGGTCTTCAGCGAACTCAGGGTGCGTCGGTATGCGGTCCCCATCGAAACCATTGCCGAATTCACGACAAGGAAGGTCGAGCATTGGGTGGGCTGGAACCTCAAGAACCAGAAGACCGCGGTCGGCGGCATGAGGTCCATCCGCGCCGAAGTCTCTTCGTTCGCCCTGCTCGGCATGAAGATCGACATCACCTTCGGCCTGCTTGAGGAGACGGATGTGAACGGCCTGAAGATCACGACGGTCAATGGCAAGGCACATACCCGGATCGATTCGAAAGGCGACCTCGGCGAGAGCCGTCGCATGTTGCGCATGATGCTTTCGGCGCTCGATTTCGAGTTCAAGAGGCAGATCGTCAAGGACGAGGACTATTCCTATCGCTCGCTCGACCCCAAAGGGGCGACAGGAGCCTTCCAGCAGCTGTTCGACGATACGAAGCTCGAACACCGGCCGAGCTCCCCGAAGGCCAAGACCATCGAATTCAAGAAAACACCCAGGAAGGAAGTCGACCTCCATTCAGCAGGAGGTGACGGCAACGAGGTTCCGGCAACCAGGTCGGCAAACGCTCCTGAACCGAACGGCTCGGTATCCGCCACGGCAGCAGTCGATGAGGCGCCGAAGCCTGCGAAACCGAAAATCACTGTCATTTCCCTGAAAAAAAATTCATAAAGGATACCGTTTCATGAGAGTTATCCTCTTGGGCGCACCAGGCGCAGGCAAAGGTACGCAGGCACAATACATCACGGAAACCTTCGGTATTCCCCAGATCTCCACGGGCGACATGCTCCGTGCGGCCGTCAAGGCGCAGAGCCCGCTCGGCGTCGCGGCAAAGAAGATCATGGACGAGGGAGGCCTCGTGTCCGACGACATCATCATCGGACTCGTCAAGGAGAGGCTCGAGCAGCCCGACTGCGAAAACGGCTGCCTCTTCGACGGATTTCCCCGCACCATAGCCCAGGCCGACGCCCTGAGGAGCGAAGGGGTCCGCATCGACAGCATCATCGAGATCGACGTCCCCGACGACGAAATCATCAGGCGCATGAGTGGCCGCCGCGTCCACCTTGCATCCGGCAGGACCTACCATGTAATCTTCAATCCCCCGGCCATCGAGGGTAAGGACGATGTCACCGGCGAGGAGCTCGTACAGCGCGCCGACGATGCCGAAGATACCGTCCGCAAACGCCTGAAGGTCTACCACGACCAGACCGAGCCGCTGGTCGGCTACTACAGGAACCTGGCCGGCAACGGCAGCCCGGACGCGCCGAAGTACGCCAGGATCGACGGCATCGGCGAGGTTGAGGAGATCAGGAACGGCATCGTCGCGGCCATCAAGGGATAATCGCCGCATTCACCAGCATTTTCACGAAAAAAGTCAGTGCGGCGAGCACTGGCTTTTTTATTTGATACCAATGGATGCACTAGTCTACGTCGACCGGCTCTACCGCGAAGAGCCATGCTTCGTCTCCATCGCCGAAGGCATCGAAGGGGAGGTGCTCCCCGGATGCCAGGTCATGCTCTCCATCAACGGCCATAGCGCTTCGGGCTACATCGGCTACGTTTCTGCCGTACTGCACGGCCCCCGGGCACAGGAGCCCGAGGGCGAGGTGGTCGACCTGCTTGCCGACGGACGCCCCGTGCTCTCCCCCGTCCTCCTTGAACTACTGGCGTGGCTCTCGGACTATTACCTTTCCAGGCCGATCGACGGTATCACGACCGCCTTGCCTGCGCCGCTCAGGTCGGTGGTGGACGATGTGGTTGAGCTGACGGAGTTCCGCCTCGAAAGCCCATCACTGAAAGTAAGGGACTCGGGGCTTCGGAGGAAAATCCTCAAGGAGCTTGCCGCAGCAAAGCGCCTGACCGTCCGGCAGCTCAGGAAACGGCTCGGGCGCAGGGAGTTGTACAGGACCATCGCGGAGCTCGAGCGGGGAGGCCTGGTCCGGGTGAGCAAGGAGTTCGCCGAAACCAGGCCGAAGACCAGGAGCGGCTGGCGGCTGGGCCCTTCGCTGCCGCCAGCCGCCCGCGAACTCCTGTCGAGATCCCCGAAAAAACGCGAGGCTTTCGACCTGCTGGCGGCCGACCCGGCTAAAGCCCTCTTCCCCGAGGAAGCGGGAGCCTCCCGCGAGGTGCTCAACGGCCTGGTATCGATGGGCCTGGCCGAAAAGATCGAGATCGAGGTCGGCAGCCCGTTCTCTTCGAAGTTCGATGAACCCGCCAAAACCATCAAAGCCCTCAGCATCCACCAGCAGACCGCACTCGACGCCCTCTCTGAAGCCGCCGGAAAAGGGGGATTCCAGACCTTCCTGCTGCACGGCGTGACCGGCAGCGGCAAGACCCTGGTCTACATCGAACTGCTCCGCAGGGTGCTGGACGCGGGCAAGACAGCCATTGTGCTCGTACCGGAGATCGCGCTCACGCCGCAGACGGCGTCACGGTTCCGCCACTACTTCGGGGACGGCATCCAGATCATGCACAGCGCGATGAGCAACCAGGAGAAGTACGACGCCTGGCACCGGCTCAGGCAGGGCAAGGCCCGCATCGCCCTCGGGGCGCGTTCGACCATATTCGCCCCGCTCGAAAACGTCGGGGCCATCATCGTCGACGAGGAGCACGACACCGCCTACAAGCAGGACCGGACCCCGCGCTACCATGCCCGTGACACCGCCGTCATGCGGGCGAAGCTGGAGGGTGCGGTCTGCGTGCTCGGTTCGGCAACCCCCTCGTTCGAATCATACACCAACGCCCTCTCGGGAAAATACCAGCTCCTCGAGCTCCCGGAACGCATCGACAACGCCGCGCTCCCGAAGATCGGCCTCGTGTGGATGCCCGGCAGCCAGCGGGTCACCCCGTCGATCTCGGGGGTGCTGTACGATGCCATCCGCAAGCGGCTGGAGCGGAACGAACAGGTCATCCTGCTCCAGAACCGCCGGGGATTCGCCGGCAGCGTGCTGTGCCTCGAATGTGGCCATATCCCCCAATGCCGCCACTGCAACATCCCGATGGTCTACCACACCTCGGACCAGAGCCTCCGCTGCCACTACTGCGGCCATACGACGCCCTACCGCCAGGTCTGCCCGGCCTGCTCGTCAGACCGGCTCTTCTACAAGAGCAGCGGGACAGAACGCATCGAGGAGGAGCTTGCCGAGCTCTTTCCTGACGAAAGGATCCTCAGGATGGACGTGGACACCACCTCGACGAAGGACTCCCACGCCGAGATCCTCGGCGCGTTCCGCGAGAAACGGTCGCGTATCCTCCTCGGCACGCAGATGGTCGCCAAGGGGCTTGATTTCCCCGACGTCACGCTAGTCGGCGTCCTGATGGCCGACATCGGGCTTAACATCCCCGACTTCAGGGCCGCCGAGCGCAGCTACGCCCTGCTGATGCAGGTGTCGGGACGCGCCGGCCGGTCGACGACGCCCGGCGAGGTTTTCCTGCAGCTCTACAATCGCGACAACGAACTCTACCGGCACGTGCTCGAAGGGGATTTCCGGAAATTCTATGATGAGGAGATGCTGGCCAGGACCGAGCTCGGGTACCCTCCGGCCTCGAAGCTCGTGAAGTTCGAATTCTCCGCCCCGGACGAAAAGGCGGCTGAAGAGGGTGCAGCCCTCTTGCTCGAAAAGCTCAGGCCCATCCTTCCCGAAGGAAAGGGGACGATCCTCGGCCCGGCGCCGGCAGGCATCAACCGGATGAAGGGGAAATACCGCTACCAGCTCATCCTGAAGCTGTTCGGCATCAAGCTCCCCGCCCACCTCCTGCGCCAGTTGCAGTACGAAGTCTCGAGCGTCTTCCGCCGGCAGGAGCTCGCCATTTTTGCGGACGTCGACCCGCAACATCTTCTGTAAACTTTTTTTTTATCTTACCTTTCAGCTGGTTACGATACCGGCCGGTTTTTCATCAACACCTACACGCAATTCATGACCGACTTCGAATGGAAAAGCGGATATTTCGCCTCTCATCCGCTCAAGTCCACCGGCGTTGCCGCCGCGATCCTCATCCGTTACCTGTATGTCCTGCTCTTCCTTTACGGTTTCGTTCACAAGATCATGAAAGGCTGGATGTGGACCGGCATCATGGAGGCGCACTTCCTGAAGCGGCTGCACGAACTTCAGGCCGGGACGGCCCTTGCCGGCACCTTCGAAGCCTGGGCAGCCCCGTTCCAGGCCGCATACCTCCAGCTGTTTGCAATTCCCATGGCCATGCCGATCGCCTGGATTGTCACCATCGGCGAGCTCGTCATTGGAGTCTGCCTGCTCCTCGGTCTTGCAACCAGGACGAACGCAGCCTTCGGCCTCTTCATGCTGCTCAACTTTTCCGCAGGCGGATACTACAACCTGACCATTCCCCCGCTGGTGCTCATGTCGCTCATGATGATCATCCTGCCGACCGGCCACTGGCTGGGCTTCGACAGGACACTCAACCAGAAATATCCAGCCTCCCCATGGTTCAAATGAACTCGATGCCAAAACCGGCTTACCATGCATTGGGCACCTTGGCGTTGTTTTCCTGCCTCGCATTTCAAGTAGTCCAGGGCTCACTGAAGGCTACCGAGCCAACAGGAAAGCAGGCCCCGTTTGCTGCGGCCGACCACGCATTCATGGCCCTGCAGTACGAAAAGGCGGATTCGCTCTACGACGCCATGCGCCAGACCGCTCCCGAAAATGCCGACCTCTACTGGAAGCTCTCACGACTGAACATCAGCATGGCTGAAGCGATCAGCCCGAAAGAGACCGACCGCCGCATGCCGCTCTACACGAAAGCCGTCGACTTTGCCCGCAAGGCGGTCAGTATCGACAGCACGAACGCGGCCGCCCACACCTGGCTCGCCGCCTCGCTGGCTGTCAAGGCCGACAAGTCCGGATCGAAGGAGAAACTTGCACGGGCAAAGGAGATCAAGCATGAGCTCGACAAGGCGCTTGCCCTCAATCCGCACGATGACGTCGCATGGTCCATCCTTGGATCCTATTACCGGCAGGTTTCCTCAATCGGATGGATGAACCGGTTACTCGGCAACACCTTCGTCGGCAAGATGCCCGAAGGAAACCCCGAAGTCGCCGAGAAGGCGTTCAAGAAAGCCATAAGCCTCAATCCCCGGGTCATCAGGCACTACCACGAACTCGCCCTCCTCTACATCGACCAGCACCGGAATGAAGAGGCGCTGCAGACCCTGCAGGTCGCCGTCAGGAAACCGGTCCTGATGAAAAGCGACATCCGCCGCCTGGAAGATATCCGGGAATTGATCAAGAAATTGGAGGAAGAGTAGGGAAAAAGCCTCCGGTGAACTCCCCTATTTCGCCAGCATCCCCAACAGGCCGCGGACTCCGAGGTGGTAACTCTGGACCCCGAAGCCACCGATCACCCCGCCACAAACTTCCGAGATGACCGATCTGTGGCGGAACTCCTCGCGGGCGTAGATATTGGAGAGGTGGACCTCGACGACCGGAACCTTGACCGCGGCAATAGCGTCACGCAAGGCGATCGAGTAATGGGTCAAGGCTCCTGCATTGAGGATCACCCCGGAGCAGCCACCGTGATCCTCGATCTCGAACAGTTTGTCGATCAGCGCCCCCTCGTGTTCGGACTGGAAAAAGCCGAATTCTACTTCGGGAAATGCCTGCACCAGCCCATCGTTGATCTCCCCGAGGCTCCTCCGGCCATAGACCTCCGGTTCACGCTTGCCAAGGCGGGAAAGATTCGGACCGTTCATGACCAGTATGTTCGTTATGCTCATGCTCTTGCTCCTTTGGAGGTTTTACGTGTGCCGCTTTCATATCTTCATCGAAATCGGTATCGAAAAGATGTTCACTTGTCACGCGTCACGTCCTACAGAATATACTGGCTCAGGTCCCTGTCGGCGGCAACCTGTCCGAGTTTCTCCCTGACACGGTCGGCATCGATAACCACTTTCCGGTCGGTAATCTGCTCCGGTATGCCGAACATGAGCTCCTCGAGCAGGTTGGTCAGTATGGTGTGCAGGCGCCGGGCTCCGATGTTCTCGACACTTTCGTTCACCTTTGCCGCGGTGCGGGCAATCTCGCGTATCGCATCGTCGGTGAACTCCAGCTCGACCCCCTCGGTCATGAGGAGCGCCCGGTACTGCTTGATCAGGGCGTTGCGCGGCTGGGTCAGGATCTTGAAGAAATCATCCTCCGTCAGGCTCTTCAGCTCGACCCTGATCGGAAACCGCCCCTGAAGCTCGGGGATCAGGTCGGAAGGCCGGGCGACATGGAACGCACCCGAGGCGATGAAGAGCACATGGTCGGTCTTGACGACACCGTACTTGGTGGTCACGTTCGATCCCTCGACGATCGGCAGAAGGTCCCGCTGGACCCCCTCGCGGCTTACGTCCGGCCCCTTGCCGCCGGCACCGGTAGTCGGTGCGGCGATTTTGTCGATCTCGTCGATGAAGACGATGCCCGACTCCTCGACCTTACGGAGCGCCTCCTTGACCACGGCATCCATATCGATAAGCTTCTGCACCTCCTCCTGTTCGAGCAGCTTCCTGGCTTCGGCGATCGACAGGCGGCGTTTCTTGCGCTTCTTGGGCATGCCGCTCATCAGGTCCTGCATGAAACCGCCCAACTCCTCCATCTGGCCGAGCGGGCCGAAGACCTGCATCATGCCCCCCTGCCCGTCACCACTGGTCTCGATCTCGATCTGGCGATCCTCCATGCGGCCACTGCGCAGCCGCTCGAGCATCTTCTGGCGGCTCCTGCGGTTGATTTCGCGCTCCATGCCACCTTCGTCGCCGGAGGTGCCGCGGGATGAGGCCTGGAGCTCCTCATCCCCGACCGACTCCTCGAGGCCTGGCTTTTCGCCGTTGCCGACCGGAGGCAGCAGGAGGTCGAGCAGCCGCTCCTCGACATGAATGGCAGCCTTTTCGCGAACCTCTTCGGACTTTTCGCTACGCACCATGGCAACCGCCTGTTCCGCCAGGTCGCGGATCATCGACTCGACGTCACGTCCGACATAGCCCACCTCGGTGAACTTGGAGGCTTCGACCTTCACGAATGGAGCCCTTGCCAGCCTTGCGAGCCTGCGGGCGATCTCGGTCTTGCCGACACCGGTCGGGCCGATCATGATGATGTTGTTCGGCATGATCTCGTCCCTGAGCTCGCCGCTCACGTTCTGGCGGCGGAGCCTGTTGCGCAACGCGATGGCTACCGATTTCTTCGCGTCCTTCTGGCCGATGATGTATTTGTCGAGCTCTTCGACGATCTGGCCGGGAGTAAGGTGCTCCCGATCGATGAGGCTGGCACCGGGCATTCCGGAGTCCACCTCTTCGCTGTGCTGTTCAAGCATGTCGTTCATTTGTGGGTTTCGCTGACTGATAGCCGTCGCGCCTCGCGGGGACGGTCATAGGGTTTCGACGACGATATGGTCGTTCGTGTAGATGCAGATGTCGGCCGCAATCCTGAGGCTTTCGGAGACGATCTGTTCGGCCGAAAGGCTCGTGTGCTTCATGAGCGCACGTGCGGCGGCCAGGGCGAACATGCTGCCGCTGCCGATGGCCACGATGCCGTCCTCGGGTTCAATGACGTCGCCGGTGCCAGAGATGATCAGGGCTTTCTCGGGGCTGACGATGGCCAGCATCGCCTCCAGGCGGCGCAGGTACTTGTCGGTGCGCCAGTCACGAGCAAGTTCGACGGCCGACCTCTCGAGTCGCCCGCCGTATGCCTCCAGTTTCTCCTCGAAACGGTCCAGAAGCGTCACGGCGTCGGCCGTGGCACCGGCGAAACCCGCCACGAGCCGGCCCTGGTAAAGGCGGCGGATCTTCCGTGTGGAGTGCTTCAGTACCGTGTTGCCAAGGGTCATCTGCCCATCGCTGCCGAGCGCGGCCTTACCGTCCCGAAGGACCCCGATGACGGTGGTCGACCTGATCTGCGGCTTCTCCTGGTTCCTGGACATGGGATAACGTTTAAACTATTTTTTTTCTTAGTCTTGCAACTGGAATTTGCATTTGTTCCCGGTATTTTGCAACCGTCCTCCTCGCGATCCTGACCCCCTTCCCGCTGATCATCTCCGCCAGGCGGTCGTCACTGAGGGGCTCGGTGGGAACCTCCGCTTCGATGAGCTCCCTGAGCTGCTGCTTGATGATCCTCGACGACAGCTCCTCGCCTTCATCGTTAGCCAGCGATCCGCTGAAGAAGTATTTCAGTTCGAACACGCCGTACCGGGTCTGCGCGTACTTGCCGTTCACCGCCCGGCTGATGGTGGAGATGTCGAGCCCGGTGCGTTCGGCGACCGTCTTCATGATCAGCGGTTGCAGGTGCTGGGGGCCGTCGATGAAGAACCGCCCCTGGGTCTCGAGCAGCGCCTCCATCACCTTCAGGAGCGTCTGCCGCCTGATCTGCAAAGCCGAGGCGAACTCGTTGGCCCGCTGCAGCTTCTGCCGCATGAACTGCTTGTCCGCCCTCGGTATCGTCCGGCTGGAAAGCGCCTCCCGATAGCTGTCCGACACCCTCACCGACAGGCTGCTCCGGTCGTTCAGCACGGCCAGGAGCGCCCCGTTCTCATAGGTGACGATAAAATCGGGTGAAATGTAGTGGCCCCCTTCGTCAACGAAGATTCCCGGATGCGGGTCCAGGTTCGTGATGATGGCACCAGCCCGTTCGAGCTGCGCCCGGTCGAGCGAAAAACGCTTGGTGAGGCGGTCGAACCGTTTGTTCATGAAATCGTCGAAGGCCTCTTCGAGGATCCTGCGGGCAACGCGCACTGCCGGCAGGTCATGCTCCCGGCCGTTGATGGCGAGCTGCACCAGCAGGCGCTCGCGCAGCGTGCCGACCGCGATCCCGGGAGGATCGAGGTACCAGATGCGTCGCTGGATTGCCCGGACCTCCCCTTCGTCGGCCATGATGCCAGCCTGTTCGAGCCCGTCGATGATGACATCCGGCTCTTCGGTCAGGTAACCGTCGCCGTCAAGGTTCCCGAGTATCTCTGCTGCGATGAGCACCTCGCGACGGTCGATCCCATCCTGAAGGGAGAGTTCACGGAGCAGCCGCTCATGGAGGGTGTCGTGCTGGACCGCCTGGAAAAAGCGATCCCCGGAAGGCCCGGAAGAGTTGAAGCCCGTCCGCCCGTCGACCCCTCCTTCACCGGAAGCCGCTGCCGGGCGCTCCTTCATCGAGTTTCGGTCGAAGCGCGACACGGAGTCGAACATGTCACGGGAATCGATTGCGGGGGCAGGCGCATCGGCAGTGCCGGAGCCATCGCCGGGCTGCCGCTCTTCGACGATCTCGAGCATGGGGTTCTCCTGGACCTCGTCGTAGATCCGCTGTTCGAGCTGGGTAAGCGGTAGCTGGAGCAACTGGCTGCTGATGACCTGCTGGGCTGATAGTTGGGCTGTCTGCCGGTGCTGAAGCCTGATCTCTGCCATTATCGTCCGGTGGATGAAGAAGCGAACGTTCTGAGAGTGCCGTACCACTCCTCACCGTAAAGTTCGACGAGGGGAGCACCGACATAGTCGATCAGGGGGATATTCAATTCGGCACCACGATGCCTGGCGTCACGACACATCGGGTGCTGCTCATAGACAAGATAATCCAAACCGAACTTTTTTCGCACCCTGATCGGAAACAATCGGCACGAAAGCGGCTTGTTCTCCGGCAGGAGCCCTTCACGCCAGCCATTTTCCACGGCGCAGAGGGCCATGCCGTCCCGGGGCTCGACGAAGACGCATTCGCGACCATCGACGGTGCGGGTGTAGAGCTTTCCCTGGTAGATCTCCGTGCAACCGTGGCGGCGGATATGGCGGATCTGTTTTTCGGGGAGCACCTCCCTGAGTTTTTCGACGGCCGATTCGAGGGCGGCCTGTTCACGCGGGTAAAGCGGGGCGCCGAGTTCGCCTTCAATACAGCAGGCGCCGCGGCACGAACCGAGCGGGCAGCTGAAACGGGCATCGAGAAGCGCCCGGTCAACGAGCACCTCCCCTATGGAGACGATGGACATGGGCAGTGGCTTGTGGTGGGCCCGGCAAGGAGCAGACGGTCGATAGTTCTGTGCCGGATGGGGTTGCCGGGTCTGAAAAACCCTCTGATCTTTTCTCGCATCTTCATTATCTTTCAATTCTTGCGGCTGGCCTGGATGGCGCCGCGCAACCGACAACTTTCAACGGGAAATCCTCATCATGGTGCTCATAGACGGAAAAAAAGTATCAGTCGATCTTCAGCAGGAGCTGAAAGCCGGTGTCGAAAAGGATCACGCAGCCACCGGCAAGGTTCCCGGCCTGGTGGTCATCATCGTGGGCCAAGACCCGGCGTCACAGGTTTATGTACGCAATAAAGCCAAAACATGCAAAGAGATCGGCATGAATTCGACGGTGATCGAAATGTCGGCCGAAACGCCCCAACAGGAGCTGCTCGACCGGATCGCAGGACTGAACGCCAACCCGGATGTGCACGGCATCCTGGTGCAGCAGCCACTGCCCCGTCACATCGACGAGATGGCCGTCACGCTAGCCATCGACCCGAAAAAGGACGTCGACGGCTTCCATCCCGTGAACGTGGGAAACCTGGTCCTCGGCCACCTCGACCAGTGCTACATCAGTTGCACCCCCTACGGCATCCTGGAGTTGCTCGGCCGTTACGGCATCGAAACGAAAGGCAAGCACTGCGTGGTCGTGGGGCGCAGCAACATCGTCGGCAAGCCGATGGCGAACCTGATGCTGCAAAAGCTCGACGCGACCAACTGCACGGTGACCGTCTGCCATTCGGCATCGAAGGATATCCCGTCGCTGACCCGACAGGCCGACATCCTCATCGCGGCCATCGGCAAGGCTCGCTTCATCACGGCCGACATGGTCAAGCCCGGCGCCGTGGTGATCGACGTGGGCATCAACCGCATCGAGGACGCATCAACCAAGAGCGGGTTCCGCCTGGTGGGCGACGTCGACTTCGACCAGGTCTCCCCGATCGCCTCGGCCATCACCCCGGTCCCCGGCGGCGTCGGGCCGATGACCATCGCCATGCTCCTGAAGAACACGCTGCAGTCGTTCCGCCGCTCGAACGGGCTCTGAAGATGGCCAGGACCGCGACGCGCTATGTCTGCTCCGCCTGCGGAGCCGTCACCCTGAAGTACCAGGGGCGATGCTTCGAGTGCCAGAGCTGGGGGACCCTTGTGGAGACCCACGATGTGCGCGAAGAGCCGAAATCGAAAAAGCAGCGCCCCCCGATGGCGCTGCCTTCAGTCGAGAACCTCCACGACGACACCCCCTCCGCGGCCTTCCACCGGACGATGACCGGCATCGGCGAGCTCGACCGGGTGCTCGGAGGCGGCCTCATGGAGGCGTCGGCCATCCTGGTCGGCGGGGAGCCGGGCATCGGCAAATCGACCCTCATGCTCCAGCTCGTCCCTCGCCTTGAAGGCAAAAAAGTGCTTTACGTTGCAGGCGAGGAGTCCCCGAACCAGATCCGCGAACGGGCCCGCCGCCTCGGCATCAAGGCCCCGCACCTCAGGCTGGCCTCCGAGGTCTCCCTCGAACGCATCCTCGACACCATAGCCCACGAACAGCCCTTCATGGTGATCGTGGACTCCATCCAGACCGTCCACTCCGACGAGTACCAGAGCTCGGCCGGCACCATCACCCAGATCCGGGAATGCGCAGCGGCACTGATCCGGGCAGCCAAGGAGCAAAACTTCATCCTCGCCGTCATCGGCCACATCACCAAGGAGGGCTCACTGGCCGGTCCCAAGGCGCTCGAACACATGGTCGATACCGTCCTGCAGTTCGAAGGCGAAGGGTACCAGCGCTACCGGATCGTCCGTTCGGTCAAGAACCGTTTCGGCCCGACCAACGAGATCGGCGTCTTCCGCATGGAGGAGACCGGACTCGAGGAGGTCTCCAACCCATCCGAGTTCTTCATCTCCGACCGCACGGCCGACGTGCCCGGCACCGCGGTGCTGGCAGGCATCGAAGGCTCCCGGGCCCTGTTGGTCGAGGTGCAGGCCCTCGTGTCCCGAACCGGATACTCGATGCCGCAGCGCATCAGCACCGGCTTCGACCTCAAGCGTATCGCCATCATCCTCGCCGTGCTCGAGAAACGCCTGCAGTACCAGACGGCGACCCAGGACGTCTTCGTGAAGATCGCCGGCGGCCTGCGGCTCGTCGAACCGGCGGCCGACCTGGCCGTGGCCGCAGCCATCGCCTCCGGCCTCCGGAACCAGCCCTGCAGCCCCACCGCCGCCAGCTGCGGGGAGATCGGGCTCTCCGGGGAACTTCGCGCCATCAGCGACGGCGAGCGCCGCATTCGCGAGGCGGTGCACCTCGGCTTCAGCTCGATCGTCCTGCCCGCCGCCAACACCCGTGAACTCAAGCCCTCCGTCACGAAGCTCCCCATCCGGATCATCGGCTGCCGCACCCTGCACGAAGCCCTCGACGCCCTGGAGATCTGAAACGGCGCAAAAAATCCGCCCCCGCTCCATTTCCCCGAAATGTCGTACATTGAGCACGGATATAGTGCCATATCATATCATGACAACGATGTGCAAAACGGAGAGACCGACATGCTCAGGATTCTGCTGACCTGGATCATCAACGCCACGGCCGTCTACGCCACCGCCCTTCTGTTGCAGGGCATCACGATCAGGAACTTCGGCGCCGCGCTCATCGTAGCCCTGGTGCTCGGCCTGGTCAACGCCCTCGTCAAGCCGGTACTCGTCTTCTTCTCGATTCCCTTCATCATCCTCACGCTCGGACTGTTCCTGCTGGTCATCAACGCGCTGATGCTGCAGCTTGCCGCGGTATTCGTCGAAGGATTCACGGTCACCGGCTTCTGGTGGGCCGTACTCGGCTCCGTCTGCATCAGTTTCGTGGCATGGCTCCTGGGAGCCATCTTCAACGTATAACTTTAACCGACCGTCACCCACCATGCAGGGAGAAGCAAAGGCCATCGTCCTCCTCAAGGCCAACAAGCTCAAGATCCAGACCGTAAGATACGACGCCGGCCAGCCCGGCGACGTGCTGGTCAGGACCATCGCCAGCACCATCACCCCCGGCCTCGACCGGCTGCTCCTGACGAACAAGCCCATTTCGAACAAGGTACTCTCCTTCCCCGTCATGCTCGGCAGCGAGACCATCGGCCAGGTCATGGAGGTCGGCCCCGGCGTGACGGACCTGAAGGCCGGTGATTTCGTCTATGCCTTCAAGGGAGACCGGTGGGTCGGCGTCGACCCCTATTACGGGTGCCACGCCGAAATGGTGCCGACATCAAGGGAGAACCTCCTGGCGCTCGGAGGCCAGCCGAGCCACCGCAACCTGCTCACCGGGCTCGTCGCCTATGTGATCAGCGCGCTCGAAAAAGTCCGGATCGAGCCGTCGATGCGGGTGCTGATCCTCGGCCTCGGATCGGTGGGGCTGATGGTTTCAGAACTCCTCCACTATCGCGGGATTGCCCACGTCGACGCGCTTGAAACCTTTCCGCTGAGGGGCCAGCTCTCCCACGCCGAAAACATCGCCATCGACATCGTCGACTTCACCGGGGAGTTCAACGACCGCTACGACCTGGTGATCGAAACGACAGGGCGCATCCTCATGGTGGAAAAGGCCATCAGGCTCATGAAGCACCAGGCGACGGCGCTCCTCATGGGAAGCTACGAGGTCCTCGGCTACGACTACCGGCTGATCCAGCACAAGGAGCCGGTGATCGTCAGCTCGAGCATCACCTCCATCCGCCATCTCGAAGAGGCGTCAAGGTTGCTCGGCGAAGAGTCCATCGACACCGAAAAGTTCTTCACCAACGTCTTCCCGCTCGCCCAGTATGAACTTGCCTACAGGATCGCCCTCGACAGCAAGGAGGCGATCAAGACGGTCATCAGCTGGATCTGACGGCATGGACGGCGCGCACGGTTCTGCACGGCTTTCGGGCATCTCGAAGTCCTTCGGGGCATTCATGGCCAACGACGACATCAGCCTGACGCTCGCACCGGGTTCGATCCATGCCCTGGTGGGCGAGAACGGTGCCGGGAAAAGCACCCTTTCGAACATCCTCTACGGCCTGATCAAGCCCGGATCGGGATCGATCGAAGTAAACGGGAAGCAGGTTTCATTCGATTCGCCCCGACAGGCCATTGAGGCAGGCATCGGCATGGTCCACCAGCACTTCATGCTCGTCCCCACCCTGACGGTCGCTGAAAACATCGTGCTCGGAAGCGAGCAGACCGCCCTGTTCCGACCGCTGCCGATGAGGAACCTCGAACGTGGGATCGTCGCACTGTCCAGGCGGCACGGCATGGAGGTCGATCCCCGGGCATTGGTCTCCAGCCTGTCGGTCGGCGGACAGCAGCGGGTCGAGATCCTGAAAATCCTCTATCGGAAGGCCCGTATCCTCATCCTCGACGAACCGACGGCCGTACTCTCCCCACCGGAAACCGAAGGACTCTTCGGAACGCTGCGCTCGCTTGCCGCCGAAGGGCGCTCGATCATGCTCATCACCCACAAGCTCGACGAGGTGCTCGCCGTTGCGGATACCGTGAGCGTCATGCGCCGGGGCAGGCTCGTCGGCACGATGCCTGCGGCGGCCGCCACCAAAGTAAAGCTGGCGCAGATGATGGTCGGCCGCGACGTGCTCCTCCGGGCCGACAACCCGCCCGGAGAGTCCGGTAGGGTCGTACTCTCGATCGACAACCTCAACTATGCGACGCCAGACAAACGGCGCCGGCTGCAGGATCTTGCACTGAAGGTACAGGCCGGGGAGGTCTATGGCATCGCCGGTGTTGAAGGCAACGGCCAGAGCGAGCTGCTCTCGATCTTGCGAGGCACCCGGGATCCCGAGGCCAGCGTCTCGGGCAGCATCGAACTCGAAGGGAACCCGCTTTGGTCCCTGACTCCGGACAGGATCGCCGCCCTCGGCATTTCGATCGTCCCGGAGGATCGGCTCAAGAACGCCGTCATCCCTGAACTCGGCATCAGGGAGAACCTGCTTTTAGGCCGGCATGCAGAACAGGCATTCCACCGCGGGTTCGGATTCGACCGCGAAAGGCTCGCCTGCGAAACAGAGCGCCTGGTTTCGGAATACGATATCAGGTACGGCGCCGAAGGCAATCCGCCCCTCTCGTCGCTTTCGGGAGGCAACCAGCAGAAGCTGGTGCTGGCCCGTGAACTGGAGCGGCCCGGCCTCAGGCTCCTGGTACTGGCCCAACCGACGCGAGGCGTCGATATCGGGGCAATCGAACAGATCCACCGAAGGATCATCGAGGCTCGCCGCAAAGGGGTGGCCATACTCCTGATCTCTTCAGAGCTTGAGGAGGTGATCTCCCTCTCGACCCGTATCGGTTGCCTGTTCGAAGGGACGATCCGCCACGAGTTCAGCGAACGGGAGGTGCTGCGCGGCCGACTCGAGGGCTCGGGATTCGAAAAAGAGATCGGACTCCACATCACCTGAAATGCATCACCTCCCATGACCCCCAGGAACCTCCGCCCTTTCATTCCGATCTTCTCGGTGCTGCTCGCCCTGGGACTGGGTAGCGTGGTGATCGCCGCCACCGGAACGAACCCGATCGAGGTCTACCTGCGAATGATACGCTCGACCTTCGGCTCGGGATACGGGTTCGGGCAGGTACTCTTCAGGACGACCACCCTCGTCTTTGCAGGACTTGCCGTAGCGGTACCGTTCAGGCTCCGGCTCTTCAACATCGGCGTCGAAGGCCAGCTGCTCATGGGCTCATTCGCCGCGGCGCTCTGTGGTATGGCCCTGCCCGCCGGCGTGCACCCGCTCCTCGGGGTGCCGGCTACCCTGCTTTGCGCCATGGCCGCTGGAAGCCTCTGGGCGATCACGGCCGGTTGGCTGAAAGTCGGCTACGGCGTGAACGAGGTCATTTCGACCATCATGCTGAACTTCATCGCCCAGGCCATCACCGGCTACCTCCTGACCAACCATTTCGCCGTACCGTCGACGGTGCATACACCGGCGATGGTTCCCGGCGCCACCCTGCCGGGGTTCGACCAGCTGCTCGGCCTCTCCTGGCACGCTCCGGCCAACCTCTCGGCACTCCTTGCCATCGTCGTTTCATCGGCTACGGCCATCCTGTTCTACCGGACGAGGTACGGCTACACGCTGACCGCTTCGGGCCTGAACCCCGAAGCGGCGCGACACGCGGGCATCGATACCGATGCCCGCATACTCTGGGCGATGGCCATTGGCGGGGCAATCGCCGGGCTGGGGGCCGGCAACCTGGTGCTCGGCTACAAACACTGCTTCGAATCCGGCCTGACGACCGGAGCCGGCTTCATGGGCATCGCCGTAGCGCTCCTCGCCGGCGCCCACCCGGTATGGATCCTCCTCTCCGCCCTGCTGTTCGGCTGGCTCGACTACGGCGGACTCACGGTCAACACGCTGGTCCCCAAGGAACTCTTCATGATCGTCCAGGCGGTCACGATCCTCTGCATCATCTCCTTTTCGGCGTTTTTCAGGGGAAGACCCGCAAAATGAGGGCCCCTGTCCGGACAGATGCGGCCAAACACGCCCCGATCCAGTGAAAAAACGACGAAGTCTTTACACAAAAGGCGGAAATGCTTATCTTTAGAAAATTTGTCGTACCCGAAGCATCTCATATTCACCAGACCTGAAGACCAGGAACGCCATGCCAAAAAAATCAGCCGCTGATAAACCGGCAAAAGAAAAGGCCCCGGCAAAAAAGAGCCCGAAACCTGCCGAGAAAACCGAGCCGAAGGAAGAGAAGAAGGTGACGAAGAAAGCCGTGAAGCCGGCAGCCGTCGCTGAAACCAAGCCGAAGGCCGCCAAAAAGGCCGCAGCCGAAAAAGCCGCAGCCGAAAAGCCCAAGGCTGCCAAGGGTGCCGGCAAAACGAAAAAAGCAGCAGTAGCCGTGCCTTCGGAACAGCTTGAAGAGCACATCAGGGTTGCCGCATACTACCGCTGGGAAGAGAGCGGACGTCCCGAAGGCGCCCATGAAAACGACTGGCTGGAAGCGGAGAAAAGTATCCGGAAATAATATCCGTGCCTGGACCAACCATAAAAAAAGCCATTCGACGAATGGCTTTTTTTATATTCCTGCATTCAAAAGTAACCGCCTTACCGACGAAACCACATGAATTGGATCAGTTCGATAGCCGGAAGCATCAGGATCGTCTTGGCCGGACTGTGGCTGGTCATCCGCATCATCCTTGAATATTTCGGCCTTATCAGCGACGGTAATGACCGCACCACCGGCATCAAGGACCTGCGGGAAGAGTACCGGAAGGCAAACTACCGCTGAGGCCCGCCTACTTCCGTTCGTTCGTCACCACCGTCATATCGATAGCCTGCCCTGCCGGCGCAAAGCTGTTCACCGATGGCTTCTGGCTGATTACCGTATTCGGCACGAGCATGGAAGAGTACTCCCAGGTGATCTTGCCGACCGTCAGCCCCTGCTGGATGAGGGTGCTTTTCGCCTGGTCAAGCGACATGCCGAGCACCTCGGGAACGACCACGCGCTTCATCCCTGCCGGTTCGACCTCATACTTCCCGACAATAAGGGAGACGGCGCTGCCGATCCTGACAACCACGTTCGGCGGAATCGACTGGTTCAGCACTCGCCCCTCCTCATCGGGGTTCGAGACGGCGCGGAACTGAACTTCATCGACAACCATGCCGATCCTGGCAAGTGCCTGACGGGCCTCGCCCTCGGCGCGTCCCCCGAGCTCGGGCATCGGATAGCTGGGCTTGTCGAGGCGGTTGAGTACAAGATAGACGTTCCTGCCGGGTTTGACCGTCGACTGCGGCGTCGGCACCTGGTCGAGGACGACATTGGCGGAGACATCAGGGAGATAGCGGAAATTGTAGCTCTTCTGTGCATGCAGGCCGGAACGCTTCAGTACCCGGTCGGCCTCCTCGTATGGCAGGTTCCTGACATCCGGTACGGTGGTATCCCTCCCGCTTGAGGTGTAGAACGGCAGGATGACCCTGTCGAAGACGATGATGCCGACAAACACAAGCAAAACCCGGATCCAGACTTTTTTCATTTCCTGACGGTAAGATGGTATGGGTTCAGTGCTGGCGCTTCATGACAAAGTCCACCAGTAGCCGGAGCGATTGCTTGGCATCGCTTTCGGGGAACGGGGCGATCGATTCAAGGGCCCTGGAGGCGAACCCCTCGGCCACCTCGGCGGCATATTCGAGCCCGCCCTTGCCCCGCACGAACTCGATCACCTCCGCACTTTTGACGGCCCGTTTCTTCGAGCTTTTCAGGATTGATTTGATCTTCTGCTGCTCGGTTTTCCCCGAATGCTTCAGGGCATGAATGAGCGGAAGGGTAATCTTGCGGTCCTTGATGTCGATACCAAGCTGCTTGCCCGTTTTCCGGGAATCACCGGTATAGTCCAGGAGGTCGTCCCTGATCTGGAAGGCAAGTCCCAGGAACTCTCCATAACTCTTGAGGCTGGCGATCTGCTCTTCCGACGAAGTGGCGCTGGCCGCCCCGATGGCACAGGATGTAGCGATCAGCGACCCGGTCTTGCCGGCGATGACGCCGACGTAATCCTCCTCGGTGATATCGAGGCTCCTGGTCTTCTGTATCTGCAGGATCTCCGCCTCGCTCATCCTCCTGACCGCATCCGAAACCAGGTGGAGGGAACGGTAGTCGCTGTTTTCAAGCGAGTAGAGCAACCCCTTCGAGAGGAGGTAGTCGCCGATGAGCACCGAAATCTTGTTCTTCCACAACGCGTTGATCGACGGGATGCCCCGGCGCATCTCGGCGCCGTCCACGACATCGTCATGGATGAGGGTCGCCGAATGGAGGAGTTCCACCATGATCGCACCGCGATAGGTGACCTCCCCGACCTGGCCGACCGCCTTGGCCGAAAGGAGCACCAGCAACGGCCGGATCTGCTTGCCCTGCTGCTTCAGGACGTAACGGGTGACCTTGTCCACCAGGCTGTTGCTGGAGTGCAGGACGGTCTTGTAGCGCTCCTGGAACAGTTTCAGTTCTTCCGAGACCGATGCAGTAACCTCTTTGATATCCACTGAATGCGATGGCTTAGATGCTTGTGCCGGAAAAGGGCGGCTTACGTTCAAATTCGTGAGAAGTTATCGATATTGCAATGATTAAAAAAATCACCCCCGGGTCACCATTCCTGACGCCATGCGCCTGGCGCAAGGGCGTAAAAAACCATTTGCGCCCAATACGGTTCTTTTAGTACACTATAAGCCGGGTCACAGGTCGTTTCCGCACGAATTCCGTCGACTTGCCCATATCCTCCGAAGTTTTCCAATAAGATGAACGTCGCCATACGACGCTTCCCCGATTCCCCATGAGCAACGACAACGAACCCATACAGCCCGCCTCCGAAGACCCCGGAACCGGAGCGGATTCCGGAAGCGGAATGACGCCTGCCACCGGCCTCGGAGATACCGGAACCGAAGCCGCCAGGGTGCCGGATACCACCGCCGTGGCAGGACCCGTCGTGCAGGAAAATGAGGAAGAGACGGCGGAAACGGGAGGCATGTCGTTCTTCGACCACCTCGACGAGATCCGCATGCGGCTCTTCAAGGCGGGAATCTTCTTCGTCCTGGCCACTATCGTCAGCGGCGTCTACGCCGATATCCTGGTGAACCGGGTGCTTATCGGCCCCCTGACGCAGAGCGGGCCGAACATCGTACTGCAGAACCTCGTCCCCTACGGCCAGATCACGCTCTACCTCCAGGTCGTCCTCTTCTCGGGCTTCGTGCTCTCCTTTCCGGCTCTGGCATGGCACATCTGGAAATTCGTCGAACCTGGGCTGCACGAACGCGAACGGAAGGCCAGCAGGTTCGTCACCCTCTTTATCTCCGCCTGTTTCTTCAGCGGCATCGCGTTCGGCTACTTCGTCTTCCTGCCGATATCGCTCAAGTTCTTCGCAGGGTTCGGCTCTCCGCTCATCAAGAACAATATCGCCGTCGCCGACTACGTCAGCTTTGTCCTCAGCACCCTCCTGACGGCAGGGCTGGTGTTCGAACTTCCCTTCATCTCCTATGTGCTCTCCAAAGTGGGCCTCCTGACGCCGGCCTTCATGAGATTCTACCGCAAGCACTCCGTCGTCGCCATGCTGGTCATCGCGGCCATCGTAACGCCATCGACCGACCTGGTCACGCAGATGGTCATCGCGGTGCCCATGATCATCCTCTACGAGATCAGCATCTACATCTCCGCCGCCGTGCAGCGCAACCGGAACCGCAAGGAGCTCCTGGAACACTGATGGACGGAGCAAACTTACAGCGACCGAACCTCGTGTTCGAGGCCGTTGCCGGGCACACGCTCGAAGGCAACCCGTTGCGTGATCCGTCGGCAAGGCTCCTGCCAGTCTATCTGCCGCCGGGTTATGACGGCGCCAGACGATTCCCGGTGATCTACCTGCTGGCGGGCTTCGCCTCGACCGGCTTGAGCTTCATGAATTTCAGCTTCGGCAGGCCTACCGTGCCGGAAATGCTCGACGCCATGATCAGGGAAGGGGTGATGCAGGAGGCGATCGTGGTGATGCCCGACTGCATGACCCGCTACGGAGGTTCGCAGTACGTCGACTCAGCCGCCACCGGCCCCTACGAAACCTACCTGACCGATGAAGTTGTCCCGTACGTCGACACACGGTTCCGGACGCTCACCGGAAGGCGTCACCGGGCTATTGCAGGAAAATCGTCGGGGGGTTTTGGCGCGCTCAGGATCGGCATGCGGCATCCCGGCCTCTTTTCGGCAGTGGCCTGCCATAGCGGCGACATGGGCTTCGAGCTCTGCTACCGGCCGAACTTCCCTGCAGCGGCACGGACGCTCGAACGTTACGGGGGCAGCATCGCCAACTTCTTCGGCAACTGGGAATCCCTCGACAAGAAGCCCCGCGGCGAGTTCGCCCTGCTCGACGCCATGGCCATGGCCGCAGCCTACGCTCCAGACCCGTCGAAGCCGGCACCCGAAAACATGCTGCTTCCCTTTGATCCGCGAACCTGCGACCTCATTCCGGAAGTGTGGGAGCGCTGGCTGGAGTTCGACCCGCTGGTGATGATCGGGCAGGAACGATACCGGGAGGCGCTTGGCTCGCTCGAAGCGCTCTTCCTCGACTGCGGTTCACAGGACGAATACAACCTGCAGTTCGGCCTCAGGAAGTTCTCCGGCATCCTGGCTGCAGCCGGCATCAGGCACCAAAGCGAGGAGTTCGCCGACTCCCACGCCGACACCTCCTATCGTTACCGGCGCTCACTGCCGCTACTGGCCGCTGCCATCGCCCCCTGACGACGCGATCGACTCGAGCCGTCCGTAGAGCTCGACGGTCCTTGCCCTCAACTCCTCCAGGGTGCCGTTGTTCCAGATCACGAAATCCGCCCGCTCCACCAGCCGCTCCTGCGGCCACTGCGCCTGCATCCGCCGGAGCACCTCCTCGCGGCTCCCGAGGCCGCGCGACACGGCCCGACCGATCCGGGCCTCATCGTCGGCAGCCACGACGACGATCAGGTCGAGATCACCCGCCTTGCCGGACTCGAACATGATGGCCGCCTCCTTGCACAGGATTTTCCGCTTCTCGCGCCGGCAACGTTCAACTTCCCGGTCGAATGCCGTGAAGACCTTCGGGTGGATCAGCGCGTTCAGGGCCTCGAGTTTGCTCCGGTCCGAAAAAACCGCCGTGGCGATCGACTTGCGATCGATGCCGAGCGTCCCATCCTGCTGACAGAAGTACACATCATTGCCAAACAGCGCCCTGATCCCCCGGATGACCTCGGGGTCCGTGACCTGAAGCTCCCTGGCGACCCTGTCGGCCTCGAACAGTTCGCAACCGAGCGCAGCCAAAATCGAGCAGACCGTACTCTTTCCGCTTCCTATCCCGCCGGTCACGCCGACCAGCAAGGGTTTTCCGTCCATGGCCGTCACTGCTGCCGACGAAGGTTCTTGCGCACCTGAAGCAGCACCTCACGCCACAAGGCAGGATCCTTCGAATAACTGCGGAGCTTCGTATCGAAGGCCTTCTGGTCGATGCCGTTGCGGGCGAACAGGGAATCCAGCTCCCCGGCAGTCATGGAGGGGCTGTCGGCCCCGCTGTCGGGAAGGGTTGTGCCCGAACGCACCAGGTAATCGCCGTAGAATGCAGCGAATTTCATATCCGTAGCATCGAGCTTCGGCCCTGACTGCATCCCGCAACCGGCAAGCAGGAGCGCGAAAAACGCCAGGACCGGCAGCCGGCGCGACTGCCCGACAAGGCCGGACAATACCTTATTGCTCATGGATCTGTCTATTCTTGAATGTTTTACACTATTTTCCACAAGGAGAAACTAAAACGAACGAAGGGTAGTTTCAAAGATACCTCTCGATATCACCTGTACAATCATTTAAACGCTTTTTCACCATGGCATACCAGCAACCACCGCTCCCCTACGCCGACAACGCGCTCGAGCCGACCATCTCGGCCAACACCATCGGCTTCCACTACGGCAAACACCACGCCACCTATGTCAAGAACTACAATGGCATGGTCGAAGGCACCCCGTTCGACTCGCAGCCGCTTGAAGAGGTGATCCGCGCCACTGCCGCCGACGCCTCGAAAGTCGGCGTGTTCAACAACGGCGCACAGGCCTGGAACCACACTTTCTACTGGAACTGCCTCACCCCGAACGGCGGCGGCGTGCCCACCGGTGAGCTTGCTGCGAAGATCGACGCGGATTTCGGCAGCTTCGACAAGTTCAGGGAGGAGTTGAAGAACGCAGCGGCCACACAGTTCGGCAGCGGCTGGGCATGGCTCGTGCTGGACCACGGCACCCTGAAGGTGGTCAAGACCGGAAACGCACAGACCCCGCTGACCAGCGGCCAGGCGCCACTGCTCTGCATCGACGTCTGGGAACACGCCTACTACCTCGACTACCAGAACCGCCGCCCCGACCACGTCGCTGCCGTCATCGACAACCTCTTGAACTGGAACTTCGCCACCGACAACTACAACGCCGCGAAGTAAACTGCCTGGCGACAACATCAACGAAAGGCTCCGACACCGGGGCCTTTCGTATTTTGCCCAAATACATCGCGGTCAAGTGGAGCGATTCACAGCCACGGCATGCGCTCGACCTCATCCAGGTTCACCACCTTTGCCTTCGAAGGCTTCCTGAAGGTGATCGTAAGGTTCTCCGGGTTGATGACCCTTTCGTCGTACACTACCCTGAGGCTATGCGAGCTGTCTGGCTCTTCAGGACGGTAGAGCGCCATGTCGATCTCCCTCGGTACCCGCACCTCTCCCGTGCCGGAGTGCTGGGCCTGGAAATCGGAGAACCTGAATTCGACACTCTTCCTGCCCGTCGTATCGAACAGCGTCAGGCCTTCGAGCGCTTTCGACGCCTCGTCGATGACCAGCACCTTGCGTCCTCCGACCGACTTTACCGTAAAGCTCACCTTTCCCGACCCCTGCCTGACGGACTCGATGGAGTTCTCGGACTCGGGCATGCCGGCAATGCCGAAAAGGGTCTCGGTCAGCTGACCGAACCCGGCCTGTACGCCGAGGATCTTTTCGAGGTTCCGGCCGCTGTTCCGACCGACAAGCATCCTGTTGTTCAGCATGTCGTGCACAAAGAGTGAATCGGGCCGGATCAGCATGTCGGCGACCGGCCAGTTGAGGATGCCTGCCGTCACGATCAGCCGGGCTTCGCCCGCACGATGCAACTGCACCGTGCAATAGGCTTTGGCCGTCTTCCGGGGCGTCTTGAGGTAGAGGTCGGCATAACCGTCCAGCGCTTCAACCCGGGCCGAACCGGCGGCCGCATCCCGGTAGAGGCGCCTGAGTTCAGGCGTCAGTGCCACCCGATCCTTCGGGGCCTCCGGCGCCCTGATGGCGGTCTGCATCCCCGAACACCCGGCGAGCCCCACGAGCGCCAGCATACCGCAAAAATTCCTGATCGTTTTGTTCATCTTCATCTCCGTCTCCTGTCCATCTTTTCAAGCCCTTCAGGCGTTTCTCCGACAATCTTGCTTCAGCAGCAAGGTTCGTCTCCATGAAATGTTATTTTACAGCAATTCGAACCGGCATCAAAACACGAACCTGGGAGTTTTTCATCCATGCGAGCACTGCACCTCAAACCAAAGGAACACCGGAGGCTGCTCAGCGGCCACCTGTGGGTCTTCAGCAACGAACTCCGCGAAGTCCCGCGGGATATCGCTGCCGGAGAGACCGTGCAGCTCTTCACGCACGACGACCGCCTCCTTGGAACAGGATTCTTCAACCCGCAGTCGCTCATCGCCTTCAGGCTCCTGACCAGGAGCGAAGAGCAGCCCGACCGCGAGTTCTTCCGGAAAAAGATCCTCGAGGCCCTCAAGCTCCGCCAGAAGGTCTACCCCGAAAGCGTCACCAACGCCTGGCGTCTCGTCCACGGCGAATCCGACGGGTTACCGGGCCTGGTCATCGACCGGTTCGACAAGGCACTCGTGATCCAGTCCTTCTCGGCCGGCATGGACCGGCACCTCCCCCTCATCACCGAGGTACTGAAAGAGGTGTTCGGCCCCAAAGCCATCGTGGTCCGGAACGAGGCCCAGCTGCGGGAACTCGAAGGGTTGCCGCTTTACCGGGAGATGGTTTTCGGTACTCCCGAAGAGGCGCAGCAGGTAATCGTCGACGACGGCATCAGCTTCCGCGTCAACATCCTCGAAGGCCAGAAAACCGGGTTCTTCCTCGACCAGCGTGAGAACCGGCGGATCGTCAGGAAATACTCGGCAGACGCCGACGTGCTCGACGTCTACACCAATGACGGCGGATTCGCGCTGAACGCCATGCACGCCGGCGCCCGCTCGACCACCATGATCGACATATCGCAGGAAGCGCTGCAGCGCGCCGAGCAGAATGCCCGCATGAATGACATGAAAGAGTTCTCCATCGTCGCCTCGGACGCCTTCGAAGCCCTGGCCAGGCTCAAACAGGAGAACCGCGCCTTCGACCTGGTCATCCTCGATCCCCCGAGCTTCACCAAGAGCCGCAAGACCGTACCCACGGCGCTCAAAGCCTACGCCAAGCTCAACAGGCTCGGCCTGCAGCTTGTCAGGGACGAAGGCTTCCTGGCCACGGCTTCGTGCTCCCACCACATCGCCGAAGAGGACTTCCTTGCCGCCGTGCACCTCGGAGCGCTGCAAGCGGGAAAGCACCTCCGCATGATCTACCGGAACTCCCAACCGGCCGACCATCCGGTACTGCTCTCGATGCCGGAAACCGGCTACCTCAAGTTCGCCTGCTTCTACGTCACCAGCCTCTGACCCAGTGCGGCAGCCCCATGCCGGAAAGATCCGGCACGGGGCTGCATGGCCCCCTCCGTCCCCGATCCTGCTCCTGCCGCCATGACATCCAAAAAAGCACCGCCAGACTTTTTTTTGGAAACGGTTTCTGAAGGAAGCCGTATCTTTCATGACGATACCCAAAGCACCTCAGCAATGTTTTACCCGATCCGGCAATGAGAAGTTTCCTGAAGAATGGAGTCGGCGGCGGCCTCGAGCGCATCGAAGAGTGGCAGGAGAAGTGCTGGATCAACATCGAATGCCCCGACAAGAACGACGAATACCTGATACGCAACAAGCTGAACGTCCCCGAGTGGTTCTACAATGATATCGAGGATATCGACGAACGCCCGCGCATCGAGGTAGAAGACGAGTGGACGATGGTGCTGCTCAGGATACCCCACAAGACCAAGGACGAAAACCTGCCGTTTTCCACCATTCCGCTCGGCATCATCTTCAATCAGGAGGTCATCCTGTCGATCTGCTTTTTCGAGACCGACCTGATCCATGATTTCATCGCCTACACCAAGCGGAAGAACATCTTCATCGAAAACAACTATGACTTCGTCCTCAAGCTCCTGCTCTCGGCCAGCATCTGGTTCCTGAAGTACCTGAAACAGATCAACCTGCAGATCAAGACCGCCGAGGAGAAACTCGAGAAATCGATCAAGAACGAAGACCTCCAGACCCTCCTCCAGATCGAGAAATGCCTGGTCTACTTCATGACCTCGCTGAAAAGCAACGACATCCTGCTCCACAAGATCAAGAACATCCTGTCGAGGAAAGAGGGATTCGACCTGGAGCTGGTCGAGGACGTGGAGGTGGAACTGAAGCAGGCGCTGGAACTGACCAACATCTACAGCGACATCCTCAGCGGCATGATGGACGCCTACGCCTCGGTCATCTCGAACAACCTCAACGTGGTCATGAAGCGCCTGACCTCGATCTCGATCATCCTGATGATCCCGACCCTCATCGCGAGCCTCTACGGCATGAACGTACCCAACTCGTTCGAAAACCACAGCCTGGGCTTCTGGTTCATCATTCTCTTCTCGTTCGTCATCTCAACCTCGGGAGTGCTCTTCTTCAAGAGCAGGAACTGGCTGTAACCCGTCAGGCCTTCCATGTGTGGACAAGGTCGTAGACCTCCCTCCACGAACATGCCCTCGGCTCGCCAATATGGGTGTTCGTGCTGTTGCCGAAACAGATAGTGTAGAGCCCCTTCGACCGCAGGCTGAGAATGTTGTCGGGAGTATCCTCCACATAGATGTCCGCGCCGACCTGGGACTTCTCCTTCATGAAGCAGAGGTCCCAGAACGGTATGCCGTGGCTATCGAGCCAGTTGACCGTCTGTTCGACTGCCGTGGCGTGGAAGTAGTGGATGAACAGCCGATGGGTAATGATGCGGATCCGGTACCCTTCGTCGGAAAGAAGCCGCAGGTACTTCCGCGCCCCCGGAATCATCTCCATGCTGCTGAAAAGTGCGCGCTGGGTAACCGCGAAACGGTGCAGGCTGTCGTAGTGGCTCCTGTCGGCGATGCCCCACTCCGAAAGGCCATAGGAGACCTCGGTACTCAGCTCTTCGATCGGCCGTTCGAACCATTCGGCGGCAACCACCCGCATGCGTCCGTAAAAATCGGCGCAAACCCCGTCGAGGTCCACCCCGATAACGATATCGCTCCTCTCATCCATGGCTACCTCCTTTTTAATAAAATGGCTCGGAAGCACATCCCCCACCCCCTTCCCCTCAACGATCAACCATCCATAAAATACCGTGCCGGGATGCCATGGCCAATCTCGACGAACTGGCTCAGGGATTGTGCGGATCGAAAGAAAACGCGTCGCCCATGAAGTTGAGTGTCGGCAGGGCACGTTTCGGCAGCTGGTTCAATTTCTTTGACATCTTGTCAGTGGAGACGTTTCCGGTGGAGACGACCTCCCTGCCGGTCAGGAAGTTGACGCTCGTTTCGGTCATCTCGCCGCTGGCGCGGTTCACATCGGTCCTGTCGAAGCCGACAAGGGCGACATCCTGCCCACGCTTCCTGAACGTAAAGGTCATGGTCGCGCTTCCCCAGCTCCCGGCGTTCGACGACTGTTCGAGCAAGAGCTTCACCGCCCCCTTGTCGATGGACAGGTCGACGAACGGATCGTTCATGAACGGATCTTCAAGGCGAGGGATCATGCTCAGGTTGACCGCATCGATCGTGAATCCCCCAGCCTTGTCAGCCATGGCGATCGCGATCATCCTCGGATTGGTGTCGAGAGGTTCGCGATCCGCCTCTTCCGGATCCCTGAGGACGTTCTTCGGATCGTCCATCCTGATGATCATGGCAAGGTCGGGCAACAGGTCCCCGTCCAGGTCGCCTTTCGCCACCTTTTCGAGCTTCATGCCAGGCATGAGGAACCCTTCGGGCGCCGATGCCCTGTCGGGGATATTCGGGAAGTATGCTGCCGGCGCCTGGGGAAATTCCGCCATTGCGGCAAAGGGAGCAGCAATGGTCATTGCCGGAAGGGCGACAAGAAGTGCGGCTGCCATCCGCCTGCTGATGAAGGTAATAGGGGTCATGTGGTACTTCGTTTGTTTACAGTTCAATGACCGCCGCCGTTGAAGTCTGGCAGCAGGGGAAAAAGAGGACGGGAAACCTGGCGCTGTTGGCCTCAGGCCCGCCGTCGCGAAAAGGTCAGGCCTGCGGCTGGCGTATATCGCCCATGGCTTTCTTGATGTAGTCGGCGGCATCCTCAAGGTGCTTGAGGGCCTGCCGGATTTCGTAATCGTCGTCAACGTCGGCACGGGCCCTTTCAAGCCGCTTGCGGGCATCCTGCAGGGAATCGGTAGCGAGCTGGAGGGTGGACAGAGCTGAAACAGACATGATATCTCCGGGTTTGATGGTGGTTGATCGAATCAACCCTTCTTCCTCATTGAATGTAAGGAAGAGCAGGGCAATATCGCAACTGGGCGGCATGGAGGCCATTGATCCGGAGAGCCCCCCTATACTTCATCCAGCCTTGACCTCACGGCCAACGCAAGGATCGACAGCGAATAGGGCTTGCTGAGCAACGGCATGCCGCTGACCGGAGATGCCGCCATCTGCCGGCTCTCCGTGGTGTAGCCCGAAATGAACAGGCACGGCAGGTCCGGGCGCCTTGATGAGAGTTCCCTTGCCAGCTCCCGTCCGTTCATGCCGGGCATGATCATGTCGGTGACGAGCAGGTCGATCTGCATGGGCATGGCATCGAACAGGCGGATCGCCTCTTCAGGCCTGCTGGCCTGAAACACCTTGTAGCCGGATCGTTCGAGGAATTCGGCACTCATCGAACGCACCCCGTCATCGTCCTCGACCAGCAGGATCGACTCGTGCCCACCAGACACGGCGAGCGGATTTTCGGAAAGATGCAGTTCAGGCTCGAAACCCGAGACAAGGGGGAGCAGTATCTCGAACGTCGCCCCTTCCCCCACGACGCTCGATACCCTGATGAAACCGCTGTTCTGCCGGACAATCCCGTAAACTGAAGCAAGCCCGAGGCCGGAGCTTTCCGCCAGGGACTTCGTGGAATAGAATGG
Organism: Chlorobiaceae bacterium; assembly: GCA_013335115.1. GTDB lineage: Bacteria > Bacteroidota > Chlorobiia > Chlorobiales > Chlorobiaceae > Chlorobaculum. Next base: position 58,482 of record JAAXWQ010000007.1, read on the forward strand.
TTCGAAAATATTGTCAAGGATCGCCGGATCGATACCGGAGCCGTTATCCGCAACGGCAAGAAGGGCATAGTGGCCGGGAGGAATCTCCTGGCGATCCCAGAAAACCGGGCTGAGGATCCTGAAGTCGGAGACCTTGATGTTCACCACCCCGCAACCACCGATGGCATCGCGTGCATTAACGGTGAGGTTGGCCAGGATCTGGTCGATCTGCGACGGGTCCATCTTCACCAGCAGCGGCTGCGGGGAACGGGTGTACGAGAGAGTGATGTTTTCGCCGAGCAGGCGTCCGAGCATGTTCATCATGTTGGCGACCGTCGTGTTCAGGTCGATCACCTCCGGTTTGAAAGGCTGGCTCCGGGCGAAGGCGAGCAACTGCCGGACGAGGTTGGCCGACTTCTGGATACATTTCCGCATCTCCGACAATCGTTCGGACCTGAGGTGATGAGCTTGATCGTCCAGGTCCATCAGTTCGACGTTGGAAAGCATGACCTGGAGCATGTTGTTGAAATCGTGGGCGATCCCCCCCGCAAGCCGGCCGATCGACTCAAGCCTCATGACCTGGGCCATGGCAGCCTGTAGGGCCGCATTTTCGATCTCGACGATTTTCTGCTCACTGATGTCGGTCATCGCGATCCGGCACTCGCGAAGATCATTCCTGATTGCCGTATCGATACGCACGCTAACCGGCGTCTCCGAGCTCACAGCATCTGCAGCGCCGGTCGTTGCCGCTCGCGCCTTCAGGCTGTTTTTCCTGACCAGTCGAACCTCGAAGGATTTCCCCGCTTTTCCCGAAAAAAGGCCTGCAAAAATCTTGGCGAACAACGGCTTGTCCATATCGGCGACAAAGTTGCCGAATGCCTCACCCGTGAGCTCCGGACGATCGACGCCCAACATTGCCGCCGTGGCAAGGTTCGCATTCATGATGCTGCCGTCGAAGGAGAGGGTGACATAGCCGATCGGGGCAAAGTCGAATAACTCCTTGTACCTCTCGAGGCTCTTCTCGAGTTCGTCCCTCGAAGCGATCAGCTCCTCGTTCTGCATCTCGAGTTCGACCCGGTGTACGGCAAGCTCATGCATCTCACGCTGCCGATTGTCCGAAGAATCGCCGGGGTCCGGATATTGGCCGAGACGCTCTTCGGCAAGCTTTTTCAGGTCATCGAACACTTCTGGGTTTGTTTTGCGCTTGCGCATGCTCCTTGTCTCCCTGTCAGATCCGGTCAGGTTATTGTCGTTACGACGTCTAGAGCGTCATTTCAATGAAAAATTGTCGAATGGCCACCTTACACCATCGAAATCGATTTCGAACCCGATGGCGATTTCGATTTCGATGACCTAACACCGAGGTTCAGGAACCAAGGGGAATGGCGACCGTGAGTACGCCCGTAATTTCGCCGGATTGCGCCTTGAGGGGCTTTGCGGTGAACCTGAACGAGCTGACCGTACCGTCCGGAAGCTTGACCGCCAGCTCTTTCACGATCACTTCGCCGCTTTCGAGTGCTGAACGCTTGAGTTGCAACAGGTCTGCCGCATAAGGACGCGGGCCAAGTTCGTCATCACGCCGGCCCAAGGACGACATCGGAATCATGATCTGATGCGCATCGCAGGACCAGACATACCGCAACTCCCGGTCGACCTCGTCGACGACCGCCCCGGTGATGCTGAGTGCAGTCACATAACGCTCGTCGTCATGGCGAAGTTGCTTCTCCAGGTGCTTGGCAAGGCTGATGTCGTTAAAAGTGATCACCAGTCCGTCGATGCGGTTTTCCTGCGTACGGTACGGCATGATCCTCACATTGAACCACCTGCCATCGGTCGCAGGAACCTGCTTTTCGCTGAAGACAAGCGTCCTCAGTACCTCCTTGGCATCCTCAGGAAGCGAAGGATAGTTGAGTTCGGTAACGATATCGGTAATAGGGCGGCCGATATCGCTGGCGATCAGCTTGATGATGCTCGCCGTCCTGGTGGTGAACCTTCGTATGTTGAGCGATTCGTCGAGGAACAACGTGGCGATGTCCGTGCTGTTCAGGAGGTTCTTCATGTCGTTGTTTGCCTGAGACAGTTCGTTAACCTTCGACTGGAGCTCATGGTTCACCGTCTGCAGCTCCTCGTTGAGCGACTGCATCTCCTCTTTCGAAGTCGTCAGCTCCTCGTTGGTGCTCTGCAGCTCCTCGTTTGCCGACTGCAGCTCCTCGTTGGTCGACCTGAGCTCCTCCTGGGAAGACTGCATCTCCTCCCGGACCGACAGTATCTCGTTGCGGGCATGCTTGAGTTCCAGCTCGAGCGCATCGAAGCTGCTCCTGCCGGCATCATCCACCGCCACAACCGCCATGCCGCCTGCCATCCCGAAGTCCTCCTCCTCGTCGAAAACAACGAGCACGAGATCCTTGAGCGCCTCGGGCTGGTCAATGCGCTGGACGGTCAGGGTCACCCTCACGCTCTCACCATTCACACCCACCATGACCCCCTTCCTGGCGACAGGACCGTATTGCGTCGAGCTCATGCCGAAGAGCAGGTCAAGCTCGTAACGGAGGCCTTCGCGAGCCATGGCGAAGATATTCCAGTTCGCCTTGCCGGCAGCTGGCTCAAGGTACTTCCCGGTACGGCCGCTGATGTAGATGATGTCGCCCTTGTCGTTGGTCAGGACCGCCGCCGGCGCGAAATTCTGCAGGATGAGCTGATCGGCGAGCGACTTCAGGTTGGCTACGGACCGCAAGACGCCATGCTGCAATTCGCCATGATCGCCGAATCCCTGGGTCGAACGGACGTAGGCTGAAGGAAATTCGAGCATTTCCGAACGGAGCCCCTCGATCTTCCTGAACAGGCGGATCTTGCCGCAGATCGGCTCGAAGAAAGTGGAGTAGGCGCCGACCGTCTCGGCGCTACCGAGGAACAGCACGCCTCCCGGGTTCAGGCTGTAGTGGAAAAGCGGCAACAGCTTCTTCTGGAGCTCCTGCTCCCAATAGATCATCAGGTTCCTGCATACCAGGATGTCGATACGGGTGAACGGGGGATCCATGATGACATTCTGCGGTGCGAACACCACCATCTCGCGGATTTCGCGGCATATCCGCCATCCATGCTCCTCCTGGACAAAAAAACGGCGCAACCGCTCAGGGGAAACATCCGCGGCGATATTGGCCGGATAGAACCCCTGACGGGCGCGTTCGATGGCGTCCTTGTCAAGGTCGGTCGCGAATACCTGAAGGCGCCAGAGCCCCTGCGGATTCAGCCTCTCGAGCGCCTCCTTGAACACGATGGCCAGCGAGAAAGCCTCCTCGCCGGTCGAGCAGCCCGCGACCCAAGCCCTGATGGTCACGTTGCTTTGGCGCTGGTGCAGGATCGAAGGAATGGCATGCATCTTCAGCGCCTCCCAAGACTCGGGGTCCCGGAAAAAGCTGGTAACCCCGATGAGGAGCTCCTTGAAGAGCAATTCGGTTTCGTGCGGGTTTTCCTGCAGGAACTGCACATACCCCGCGATGGTTTTGATCTGATGTATCCCCATCCTCCGCTCGATCCTCCGGTAGATGGTGCTCTTCTTGTAGAGCGAGAAGTCCTGGCGGGTATGGGCCCGCAACAGGATCAGCACCTTATCGAGGGCGCTCCGGGCTTTCTGCTCAAGCCGGGCATCCTGCCTGGACATGGGCGGCTGGAACCTGATATACGACAGTATCCTTGCCGGTAGCTCCTCCGGGGATGCCACGACATCTGCCAGACCCGCATCGATGACGCTCCTGGGCATGCCGTCGAACTTCGCAGTCAACGGATCCTGGACAAACACCCCGCCCCCCTTCTCCTTGATCGACCTCAACCCGAGCGTACCGTCGGAACCCATTCCGGAGAGGATGACGCCGATACTGTCCTGTTGGAGGTCTTCGGCCATCGAACGGAAGAAGAAATCAACGGGCAAGCGCATGCCGTGCGGCTTGACGGGATCGACGAGGTAAAGGCGCCCCTTCAGCATCGACATGTCCTTGTTCGGAGGAATGACATAGACATGCTCCACCTCGATCCAGGTGGAATCGGTAACCTGGACGACCGGCATCGGGGTCACCCGCTGCAGCAGTTCCACCATGAACCCTTTGTGCACCGGGTCGAGGTGCTGGACGATCACGAAGGCCATGCCGCTGGAGGCCGGCACCTGCCTGAGGAACGCCTCGATCGCCTCGAGCCCGCCGGCCGAAGCCCCGATGCCGACCACAGAAATGCGGGGCCGAGCCGTACCCTGGGCAGGAGTGTCTGCAGGGACCGTTTTCGCTGGCTGGACGGATCTCTTTTTGGTCATGGCGAAACTCAGGCTGTTGATGGTTATATATTATAAGTTAACAACTGGATCGGTAATATGCCTCAGCAATTCGGCCATACGATCGCCTGATGACGCCGGGACCGCAGGCCAGGATGTGAAAAATGCCCCGGATTGGATATATTTGCGTTACCTTCGGCACCTCAACCGCCGGAACCATATAAAACAGGACAGGAAAATGAAAAAGACACTTTCGGCCCTGCTCCTGCTCGGGGCCGTTTACGGACCGGTGCAGGCGCAGGAGACGAATGCCGGCGGCGGTACCATAAGGGTTACCGTCGGCAACATCCGCAACACGCAGGGGCTGGTCGGCATCGCCCTCTTCGATACGAAGCAGGGATTCCCCGACAAACCGGACAAGGCGATCGAAGGCCGCAGCGTGCCGGCCGGCGATCATTGCGTCGTCGTGTTCGCCAACGTCCCCTACGGCACCTATGCCGTCAGCGTGCTGCACGATGAAAACGGCAACGGAAGAATGGACAAGAACTTCATCGGCATCCCCAGGGAGGGGTTCGGCACTTCGAACAACCCGAAGATCAGGCGGGGCCCTCCGTCGTTCACCGAGTCATCGTTCACCCTCGAGGAGAGCGACCTTGCCATGAAAATCGACATCAACTACTTCTGAAGACTGCCCGATGCCAGGCGTATGCACCTGCGGTGATTGCCGATACCCGGACACCAGGGAATCCTACGCCCGGGTAGGTTCTCCTCGCATTTCCACATCCATGTAGTATTCCGCCCCCGGACCGGCAACAGGTTACTGCTATTAACCTGTTGCCGCATATCACCTTGCCCGAGACACTCCATCGTGGCACGTTTGTTGTTGGATGAACATCAGGTCTTCTATGGAATCCAACAAAAAAACAGACAAGGCATGAGCAGTTTCATCACGGCATACGGCACGCTCGACGGAGTCGAGTTCAGGACCCTTTTCTCGAACGGCAAGACCGACGGTTGCCTTGTCGGCAGGAAAAACAGCCTGACAACCCCTTACGGAGAGCTGATCCCCCAATACGAGGCCGAAGACATGGGGCGCAGGCCGGTCAAACCGCTCTATTTCTACAAAAGTGGAGCCATCAAATCGGTCGCCCTGCAGGCGCAGACGCTCCTGGAGACTCCGGTCGGCCCGGTACCCGCCGAACTCGTCACGTTCCATGAATCGGGCAGCATTAAACGCGTCTTCCCCCTCGACGGAAGGCTCTCGGGATTCTGGACATCGAAAAACGAGTACGACCTGGCCGAGTCGATCACGATTCGCGCCCCCCTCGGCGAATTGACCGCAAAGTTCATCGGCCTCCAGTTTTACGAAAGCGGGGTACTGAAAAGCGTGACGCTTTGGCCCGGGGAGTTCCTGGACCTGCGGACACCGACGGGCGAATTCAGGGTACGGACGGGAATCGCCTTCCATGAGGATGGAACGGTGCGATCGATCGAACCGGCAGGCGTGGTCCGCGTCGACACGCCCCTGGGTCTCATGACGGCCTACGACAACGAACCCCAGGGCATCCATGGCGACCTGAACTCCCTCCAGTTCAACCCCGACGGATCGATCCGGGCCCTCAAGACGACCGCCGACGAGATCCTGGTCATCGACCAGTCAGGCAGAGAGCACCGATTCTCGCCAGGGTTGAAAGACAACCCCTGCGGAGCCGAGCGGAAAGTCGTGGTGCCACTGAAGGTGCGCTTCAGCGCCGGAAGGATCCTGTTCGACGACCACCAGCAGTCATTCAACCTCCAGCAGTGCCGGGTGAAGGTGCTGCCGTTCGACAGGAAGGCCGCCGACCCGAGCTACTCATGCGCCAGCTGACGGTCTCACGAACAGGGCGAGGGCCGCGCTCCTGCCGGCAGCCCACCCGGTCGAGAAGGCCGCCTGCAGGTTGAACCCGCCGACCTCACCCGCATAGTCGAGCAGTTCGCCGCAGCAGTACAACCGGCGGTGCAACCTCGACTCCATCGTTTTCGGGTCGATTTCGGAAAGGGAAACGCCGCCGGCGGAGACCTCAGCCTTATCGAGAGGCACCTTGCGGGCCTTTCCGAGTTCGAACCGCTTCAGCACGGACACGAGCTCCCTTCGCTGTTGCCGGGTCATCACGCTGAGCGTCTGCCCTTCGGTGATACCGGCGCGCCTCATGATCTCGGGAACGAAGGCGTTCGGTATGGTCATGACCCCCAGTCCGGATTCCCGGGCGCCCGGGCCCAGCCTCGCCGGGGCCATCGGGCAGCGCTGCAGGAAGCTTTTGGCAAGTTGGGAACCGTTCCGGGAAGCGTGGTCGAGCACGAACGCAGCGACAGACGGTTCGTCATGGCCGGGGAAAAAATCAGCGAACAGTGTCGGCGCCCCGTTCCCGGCGGCCATCATCGCAGCGACCGAGCGAGAAAGGGAGAGGCAGGCGGGTCCCGATATGCCCCGGTGGCTCACCAGGATGTCGCCCCTGCGCATATCGGACTCCTTGCCGGACTCGGCGACCAGCCCGACCCCGCGAAGGGTCACCCCGACCAGACCGGGATCGGGCGACTGCGCAAAGAACACCGGCGCCAGAGCCGGAAGTACTGTGGCAACAGCATGGCCGACCGAGGAAGCAAGCCTGACACCGTCGCCCGTTGTACCCGAAGAGCCCCAGGCGCTTCCTCCGGCTCCGAGGATCACCGCATCGGCTTCGAATCGTGCCTCCCCTGCCCGCAACAGGAACCGATCCCCCGATACCTCGAGCCCGTCGACCCGGCATCCTGTGACCAGTTCTGCCGAGGCCTCGCGCAGCATCCGTTGCATGGCGTCGAGCACATCGCGGGCAAACCCGGAAACCGGGAACACCCGGCCATCCTCCCTGGCTGCGGTCGGCACGCCATAGCGGGCAAGCAGCCCGAGGAGGTCGGCGTTCGTAAAGGCGTAGATCGACGGCTTGACGAAACGCAGCTCGTTTTTCCTGAGGAACCCCTTTTCGAGCAACCGGTCGACCGCGCCTTCGTGCGTGACGTTGCAGTGGCCGCCGCCCGAGATGGCGATCTTGGCGCCGGGCCGCGGGTTCCTTTCGAGCAGTACGATACGCAGGTCGGCGTCGGGGATGCCGAGGCCTCGCGCGGCAAGGCGTGCTGAAACGGCGGCAAGCATACCGGAAGCTCCCGACCCGACGATGACGAGCCGGCGGCGTGCCGTCAATCCTGGCTCCCGCTCCACTGCTTCTGCCGTACTGAATCTCCCCATCGATCTTTTTGTCAACGTTTTTTTACTTCCCGGCCTTTCGAAGAACGACAATATCCACCCGTTTTCGCTCGAAACCAAGCGCCGGGTCGCACGGCAGGCGTTCCGGAACGAATAGTTCGCGGCATGGCGATCCTGCACCGCTTTTTTCCTATTTTCCGCAACAGCCTCTTCAATACCGGGACCGGACAAGCATGACCCCTGACCTCTACCTCGTCGCCACAGTCTCCGCGCTGCTGGGCGCAGCAGCCGGTGTTCCCGCGGGAATGATCCTGCGGAGGAAAAAAGCCTCGATCAAACGTGGGGCGGTCAGGATCGACGCATCGACAGTCAGCGGCCGGGGCGCCTTTGCCGACCGGGCGATCAGCTCAGGGGAGACCATCGAACGCTGCCCGGCCCTTGAGGTCGCCGACAAGGATGTCGGCGGGGAACTGCTCAACTACGTCTTCTACGGGAACTCCGAGAACCTGCGCCTCGTGGCGATGGGGTACGGCATGCTCTTCAACCACTCGCCACAGCCGAATGTCGCCTATTACCGCGAAGACTCCCCTCTCGGCGCCGAGCTGGTGCTCTATGCGCTGAGGGATATCCGCAAGGGCGAAGAGCTCTTCTACAACTACGGTGACGACTGGTGGACAACGAGGAAATAAAGACCTGGCCCCGGAGCCCCGAGGCTACAGTCGTGCGGCGAGGATGCTGCGCATAGCTGCCGTGTCAAGGTCGACGGCATTGCTCTTGCTCCTGGTCACGGCCACGATGCCGTCGAGCTCCGCCTCCCGGACCCCGAACTCCCCAAGGCGGGGGAACCCGAGCCCGTCCTGCCACGCTTCGAGCTGTTCGACCAGCATCCCGCAACCCTCTTCGACGTTTCTCGAGGCCGCACCGGCGACGATTCCTCCCACCATCGCAAACTTCTCGAGTGCCGGATGCCGGGAATCGAGCCGTCGAAGCCCTTCGATGTTCACCTTCGTCGACTCGGCAAGGAGGGTCGCGCAAAGGGTTCCGTGCGGGATATCGTAAGAGCCGCCGATCGAGGAGGCGAAGCCGTGGACGATACCGAGGCCGGCGTTGGCAAGCGCAATCCCCGACATCAGTGCCGCATAGGCGATGTCCGCGCGCACGACCGGGTCGCCTGCGCCGGTCGAACAGGCGCTCATGAAGGAGCGGCTGAACCGTTCCAGGCCGCTCAGGGCTACAGCATCGGTGTACGGGCTGGCATATGGGGAGAGGTAAGCTTCGAGCAGCTGCGTGCAGGCATCCATGCCTGAGGATGCGGTGAGGCCCGGAGGCGCAGAGGTCATGAGCTCCGGATCGATGAGGGCAACATCCGGCACAAACGCCTCGTGGCGGAGCGAACGCTTGTAGCCTCCGGGCCCGACCCGGCTGATGACGGCGTTGTTGGTCACTTCGCTGCCGGTTCCTGAGGTTGTCGGCACGGCAATGAACGGCACCTTCCTGCCATCGTGCGGGATGACCCCCTCACGTCCTTCGATGAAGCGCTCCACGGGATGGCGCTGCATGAGCATGGCGGAGATCGCCTTGCCGGCGTCGAGCACGCTGCCGCCCCCGATGGCCACCACGACATCGACCAGCCTGCCCCGGTAGGCAAGGACCGTGCGGTCGATCAGGTCGGCAGAGGGTTCCTGGCCGACCGGAAGATGGAGTACCTGGAAGCCATCGCCGGCGAAAGCTCCCAGGAGCCTCGACAGTCGGCCCGAACGCTTCAGAGCCGAGCTGCCGGTAACCAGAAGCAGGTGCTTTCCGAACCCCGAGCACAAACCGGGCAGCATCGAAACCTCTCCCTGGCCGAAATGGATCCGGGGAAGGGGAAGGAGGGAGAAACACGGGACGGTGTCACTCGACACTGCTGAACCTCCCTTTCCTGATCAGCGGCTTGCGGCACTCGGGGCAAAGTTCGGTCCGGCAGGGAACGCCATCGAGGTGGGGTTTTTCGTACCCGCACCAGAGGCAGACGCAGACATTATCACCGTCGGCCTGGAGCCCACGGCATTCATGTTCAAAATTCCCGCCTTCGATGCAGATGGTCTTGCCCTCAACCAGCGCTTCGGCCACCTTCCTCCTGGCCGACTGGACGATACGCCCGAAGGTCTGGCGGGAGACGTTCATCTTCCCGGCAGCCTCCGCCTGGTACATACCCAGCAGATCGGCAAGCCGCATCGCCTCGACCTCGTCAACAGAAAGCACGACATTCTGCTGCCTCGATGGGGGAATGCCTTCAGGCAGGAAACAGGTCACTTTCGGAATGCCTTCGACAGAACGGCAGTTCACCGGCCGGCCGGCACGGGTGCTTTTCATGATAGACCTCGAGGGATTGGTTCAGCGTTAATGATTAAACCTGTCGGGATACGGACGCGACATCGGCACGGACCGCATCCCCGACCGTAGAGCACCGTGATATTATCAATTGTTAACATGAAATCAAACCCCGCGACAAAAAATGAGCCACACGCTTTTCACCCTTCCTGCAGCGGCCTGGCGGACAGCAGCAGGAACAGGATGCCCGGATCGCTCGTCAAACCGTAACGGTCGTAACCTCGAACACCGGGGGTTCCATGATATGACGTTTCACCGCGCACAGGTTTGCGGCGCTGATCACGGCATCCTTGTACTTCTCGGGGAACCCCTCGGGGAGTTCGATGGTGATGGCAATCTTGCCGATGCCACGCCCGGTCTCCTTTGCCTCATGGCTCTGGACGATCCGGATGCCCTCGGTGGGTATGCCCCTGCTCTGGCAGAAGGAGAGCACGAAGATTCCCGCGCAGGTACCGATGGAGGCCAGGAACAAGAGGAAGGGCTCGGGAGCCGATCCTTCGCCGCCGGCATAGACGCCCTGATCGGTCTTGATGGTGAATCCGTTGATCTCCGCGTCGACCCTCTTGCCTCCGGCAAAGGTGACGATCATATCGTTAGCCATGCTGCTGATGTGGTTGCTGTGAATGAAACTGCCTTCCCTGAATTATACGCGTATGCCCATAATCAAGCAAGCAAAATCATGTACTGAAGACGAGGGAGGATCAGGAGGATGAGAGCGACGGCGGTCACGAGTCCTTCAAGCACCGTGGCCGATCCTTCCCATGAACGCCCGGACAGCCCGGACGAACGCCTGCGGCTGCTCCTCCTGTGGCAGGTGGGCGCAGTCCGCTATGACCTCCAGCCCGCTCCCCGGCAGCTCCTGTGCAAGCCTGAAGCTCTCTTCGACCTTGACGGTGAGGTCGTGTTCGCCAGTCACCACGAGCGACGGGACACGGAGCGTCCTGATGCGTTCGGCGAGCTTGAGGTGATGGGTTTCAAGGAAGAGTTCCCAGAAGCCCCTCGACCAGTCGCCGACCATCAGGTCGTTCCGGAACGCGGCAAGCATTTCGTCGGGAAGGCGGGATTTGACATGCCAGAAGCCCTGGATGTTGCGGTCGTAGAGCTTCGTGATCAATTGTTTCATGAGGCGCGAAAACACGGGGGTCATCGCCTTCAGGAAGGGCTTCATGAAGGCTGGCACTTCACTGGTGGCGTAACCGCTATAGATCATGGCCCCGACGAGCACCAATCCGCTGACCCTTTCAGGATGGCGCAGGGCCGTCAGCATGGCAAGGGTCCCGCCAGTCGAGTTCCCGACCAGGACGGCGCGGTCGATACCCAGCTTCTGCATCAGGGCGGCAACCAGGTCGCTTTGGGCCTCAGGGCTATAGCGGGCCTCATGGTGCTTCGAGGGCACCGGCCGGGAGGTGAGGCCGAATGCCGGCCGGTCGAAAGCGACGACGGTGGCGCCTTCGGCCAGGGGCTTCATGACGCCCTGCCAGGACCGGATGCTGAGGAAGCTTCCGTGCAGCAGCACGACATAGGGTGCCTTTCCGCTGCCCTCCATCTTGTAGTGCACGCGGAATCCATTGCACTCGATGAATCGGCTGTCGCTATCCGCGCGGCGTTGTTGTTCGATTGCGAACTTGTCCATGGAGCCTCAACTCTTGTTGCCAGAAATTCCTGCCGAACTGAATGTAGCCATTTCGCGGAGGATCTTGATCGATGCCGCACCGGTCCCCTCCCCGGGGATGAGACCGCAAGCCCGACGATCTCGAAGCCGCCGATGGCCGGCTCACACCGTGAGGCAGTCCGGCAACACAACCACGGTGCGTTCCGGCAGCCCCCTGAAGGAACATGGCAAGTTACAGGGCATGGCTGCTCTTGCCGCTCCTGGCGCCGCCGGCCAAAGAGACAATCTGACACATTGAACTCTTTGTCTCATTATTGGCCACCCGGCATAACCGGAATACACCAGACGAGAAAAATATCTCACTTTGAGATGATAGCACAAAAAAACTCTCCCCGAATTCCGGTCGATACGCCGTGCCCTTCAATAAAATATACTGTACGCCAGATCTAGCCGCAACTGCAAATGCTTCAAGGAAGGGATGTTAACCCATCGCCGGGAATATGCAAAAAACGAAAACAAACTTACCGCACCCCCTTATGGCCTTGAAGTGCAGAGCAGACGCGAAGGCAAGGACATCCGGCACTCGGCGACACAGCTCATCAGCGGAGGCTTGAAACCATTGGACAGATGCGCTCCGAGACCGGGGGCAAGAATGAATCCACCATACCACGCCCCCTCCGGGTATCGCTCCTGAGGCTTCGGAACATCCGGGTTTGGCACAAATTTTGATAACGATTGAGAGACCATAGGTAGATGAATACCAGTGGCTGGAACAATAAATATTACCAAACAACAAAGGAAGACTTACATGAAAAAGAAAATCCTTGCGCTCTCATGCATGGCAGCACTGCTCGTTTTCGGAAGCGAGGCAAAGGCGGGCGATTCAGCGACCGCTGACGCTTCAGCCGTGATCACCACGCCGCTTTCAGTTTCCAAATCCAGGGATTTGACATTCGGAACGATTGCCCCGGGCACCTCGGCAGGAACGGTGACCATCGGTACTGGCTCCTCTGCCGATCGCAGCGCTACCGGCGGCGTACAGCTCGTCACCTCAACCCATGCATCTGCTGCTTTTACCGTAACCGGTTTGACAGGAGCGACGTACTCCGTGTCGGTGCCTGTTTCTGCGAACCTCAGTGACGGCGCCTCACATTCAATGACTGTCAGCGGCTTTACCACCGACCACTCGGCAGGAACTACGCTCCCCGCCACAGGAGGAGATCCCTTTACGGTAGGAGGAACGCTGAACGTCGCCGCCGGTCAGGCAGCCGGCACGTATTCCGGAAGCTTCGCTGTCAACGTTTCATACAACTGAGTTATCGCCCGCATTCAGCGCGTCCGGAATCACAGGGAGAGCCGGGAAGTACTTTCCGGCATCTCCCTGCTTCGGGCAGGACCATCATCCTCCCCCGCTTATGATCTGGCATGGCATAACCAAATATAATGGGCATATCCTCTTGATTAGGATTATATGGATCATCTCGTGCCTGATTGCAACGTTTGGCACAGGAAATGCCATGGCGGCATCAACCATTACGGCGAACGGCATAGCCACCATCAATGCGCCGGCAAGTGTCAGCGTGGCTCAGGATCTAGTTTTCGGAGCCGTCGCTCCGGGATCGAAGAGTGGAAAGGTAACAATCAATCCATCATCGGGCGGGAGGACAAGCTCGAATGTCACCATACTTTCATCTGCATTCCATCCTGCCGTATTCAATATTACCGGCCACTCCGGGCAGACTTACCTGATAACACTTCCGAACACCATAACAATCACGAACAGTACGGGGCAGACAATGACAGCAAACAACTTTACAAAATCCACGATTACCACAACTAACGGAACGGCGTCATTCAAGGTGGGAGCAAGCCTCAATGTGAGTAGATACCAAAATCCGGGGATATACAAAGGCACCTTTACGGTGAACGTAACCTACCAATAGGAAGCCACTGATGTTTCAATCAAAACAAACATTCTCATCAAGCCAATGATCAAAAAGAACCTCCATTCAGCCCTCATCCTCGCTCTCGCCATTTTCAGCATGGTGAAGCCTGTCGCGGCCAAAGAACCGGCTCCCACCGGCTTTTCAGTTCAGGATCTGCTCGTCACACCGACGCGCATAGTCTTCGAAGGCCCGACACGCAGTGCGGAACTGGCACTGATCAATCGCAGCAACAAGGCTCGCTCATACTCGATCTCATTCGTCCAGTGCCGCATGAACGAGGATGGACAGATAGCAGAGATTGACAGCCATGACCAGCCGGGCCATGATGAACGGAGCGCAGCCCCCTACCTACGCTTTACGCCCCGGCGCGTTGAGCTCGAACCGGGCCAGACCCAGATGGTGCGGTTGCAGCTACGCAAACCTTCGGAGCTTCCGGAGGGCGAGTACCGTTCCCACCTGAACCTGCGGCTGATCCCCTCCGCTGAGGATGCAGCAACACCTGATTCGGAGAGCCGAGGCATCAGCGTCCGGCTGGTGCCGATCTACGGCGTGACGATCCCCGTCATCGTGCGCCATGGCGCCCTGACAGCATCGACGCGCCTGACGGGCCTGCACCTGAAAAATAACAGCACGGCTTCAGCGCCAATCCTTTCCTTTGCCTTCGAGCGTGATGGCAGCCGCTCCGCATATGGCGACATCGAAGCACTATGGAAGCCTCAGGGAGGCAAACCGGTCAGCATCGGCGGAATGAAAGGCATTGCGGTCTACACGCCAAACCCAAAACGGAATATCATCTTACAACTTACCCCCCCCAAGGGTCTTGACCTTCGGGGCGGACAGCTGATTGTTCGCTACATAGACCCCGACAAAGGTGAAAAAAATATCCTCGCCGAGAGTCAGCTGTCCATCCAATAAGCTTTCCAGAGCAGCGCGTATTTCGGTCCTGGCTCTTTTCTGCCTCTGCTTCATGACCGCGCCATCGGCAGGGCGTCTTCATGCACAAGGGACCGATAAGGCAACTCAGCAGACCGCACTCAATGAGGAAGACCTGCTGCTCTGTCTGGTCCGGCTCGGGGGAAGCACCCTGACGGGCGACCTCGTCACCTACACGACACCGGCAGGAGTGTTTCTTCCGCTCGGAGAGCTCAGTCGCCTGCTTGAACTGGGCATAACAGTCGACCCCGCTTCCGGAAAAGCATCCGGAAGCGTTGCCAGGCCATCGCAGCCCTTCATGCTGGACCTGGGCGCCGCAACACTGACGGTTTCCGGAAAGCACTACCCCTGCGACACGGCTCTTGCCGTCGCCATGCCTGATGATATCTATGTCGAAAGCAAGCAGCTTGGCGGGTGGCTTGGGCTGGGTATCAATGCCAACCGGTTCGATGCGGCCATCGATATCCGGCCGTTCGAGCCGTTGCCCATACAGGAGCGCATGGCACGCAATCAGCGGGGATCGAACTCCTGGGGTTATGGCAGCTACAATGATCCCGGTTATGCGCAGCAGGAAACCCCCTATCGGGTTCTTGCTGGCCCGAGCATCGACCTCTCGCTCTCCGCTTCCGTTTCCGGCGATCCTGAGCACAGAATCGGGCTTGGCGATAGCCGCTTCTACACCAGAGCTACCGGTGATTTCCTCTGGATGAGCGGACGCGTCGATCTTTCAGGACAGTTCGCCAGCCGGGGAAATTCGAGTCCCGGAGTCAACAACGGCAGCGTACTCCTTGAACGCGCAAACCATTCAGGAGGGCTGCTCGGCATCCTCGATGCACGGAGAGTATCCGTCGGTGACATCCCCTACTCATCCCTGCCGCTAATCGGCAGTACGGCCGGACCCGGCATCATGATCAGCAGTTACCAGCTCCAGCAATCCTCTTTTTTCGACAAGCTGACCCTGAGCGGCTTCCTGGCAAAGGGATGGGATGTGGAGCTCTACAACAATGGCAGCCTGCTCGACTACCGGCCATCGAACCCGCAGGAGAGCTACGCATTTGTCGATATACCCCTGGTCTATGACCTGAACGAACTCCGACTCGTCTTCTATGGCCCCCAGGGCGAACGTCGAACGGAAACGCATCTCTACTTTGTAGGGCGCAACATGATTGAACCGGGCACCTGGAGCTATCAGGCAACAGCGACCGATGCTTCCCGGAATCTGCTACTGGGACCTGCCACCGGGAACACGGCACCCCTGATGACATGGAAAAGCACTTTCGGGATGAGCAAATGGCTTACGGCCAGCAATTATCTGGCATCCGCCCTCATCGGCAACGAGCGCCAGTCTTTCGCGGGAGGAGGCCTGAGCGGCTACCTGAAGATGATGCAGTTCGACCTGCAGGCGGCCGAAAACGTAGCTACAGGAAAGATGGCCCGGCAGGTTGGAGTTCAGACCCGGCTCAATCCGGTGACGCTCTCTTTTCTGATCCAGGAGTTTGACAGCGGCTGGCAGCCGGCAACGGGAACAATATCGTATCTGAGGAGATGGGAGACCCGCATGGACGGCATCCACCCGTTTCCATTTCTCATCAATTCGCGTATTGCCCTCGATTTCCTGAAGACGGAATATGACGCTCTCCGATCGTCAAACACCATGCAGCTTACAAGTTTCAACCGGACAGGGGGGGGGATCAACCACACGCATACCCTTGCTTTTGAGCAAACGCATGGCGGCCTTGGTTCAGGTGATGTGCTTTCCGGCACCTCCTATGCAAACCTGATGGATCGGAATTTTTCACTGCGGGCAGACCTCGGATACCGCCTGATGCCGAACAGGGCCATCAGCAACGTCGGAATCAGCAGGGAAAGTCGCCTCAGCCATGAATGGCTGCTGACCAACAGCATCGGGTACTCTCCCCTGAGCCATACCCTTACGGCTTCGATAGGCATCAACCGCACGGCCGGTCCCTTTGCTCTCGGGGTTACAGGCAATTACACCGGCAGGGAAACATGGAATGTCGGCATCCAGCTCTCGACAAACCTGAGCCGTGAACCGCAAAGCGGAGAGTGGAGAACAAACGGAAGCCTGAACAGCCAGCTTGCCGGAGTATCCGCGCTGGCCTTCCTCGACCTCAACCATAACAAGCAGAAGGACCCGGAAGAACAGGAGCTCCAGGATGTGGGATTCATTGTCAACCAGCAACGCATGCCAGCTGTATCCAACTCAAACGGCGTTGCATTTTTCCAGGGGCTTGCGCCCTATGTTCCCACGGATATCTCCATCTCGGCATCGACATTGAAAGAGCTTCTGTGGATACCCGCCGAAAAAGGGGTGCGCGTAGTACCACGCCCCGGTTATCCCGTTCAGGCGCTGGTGCCGGTTTGGATCACCGGAGAGGTCAGCGGCAGGGCCTACCGAAGAAAAGAGGGGGTAGAGAGCCTGGCTCCGGGCATCGCCATCGAAGCGCTTGACAAGACCGGAAAGGTGATAGCCCGGACACGCTCAGAATATGACGGAGTCTACATCCTTGGCGCGCTGCCCCCCGGAATGTGCACGGTCCGCGTCTCTCCCGATCAGGCCGGCAAGCTCGGCACAACCGCACCGGTCCGGCAGGTGACCATTCCCTCCGACGGGGCATACATCGATAACATCGACCTGGTCCTCGACAATGACCCCACTCAGGCAAAAGGGTAACGATGTTGCCGACCGAACGGTCAACGACCAAAACGGGCGAGAGCCGCGATGAAGGACTCGAGATTGGCCGCCGAGAAGATTTCGAGGGTGAAGACCCTGGGGTGGTCGACGCCCCTGCCTCGGACGCCAGTTCGCCCATGATGCCGTTCTTCTCCGCGGAGGGCAGGTTGCTGAATTCGTCAGACTCGAAGAGTACCAGCCTGATATCCTCCACCGACCCGCAAAGGGAGCGCACGTTGGGAATGCTATCGTCCGGCACGATATATGAGTTCGTCCCGAGCCTGAACGGGTAGCGGTTGTGCTTCTTCATGCCTGCCGGTTGATGACGTCGTGCTGAAGCAGGGCCATGAGCTCCTGGATACCCCGCCACTCGACAGCACCGCCCGATTTGAGTTGTTCGGCCATTCGCGCCGCGGCATGGTCAAGCGTGTAGTCACGACGGGCGATATCGGCAGCCATCCATACCGGCTTGCCCGCCTTGAGCGCTTCTGCCGCAAGCTCGAGGTTGACGACGTTGCCAGGGCCAAAGGGCACCGGCCCCACCACAAGGCCGTCCGCCCCGGCAACCATCAGCCTGGCCGCCTCGAAGGAGTCGGCGCCGATAGCCGAGAACGGCTGCTCGAGCACGCAGGGGATGTCGAGTGCGCGGGCAGCTTCTGCATCGGAATCGAGGCGGTTGAGCACGCCCGACGTCACCTGGAACCCTTCGATCAGGAGGCGCCTGAAAAGCTCGATTCCCGAACCGCCGCCTCCGATGACATGCAGGCACTGCCTTGACGTTGCCCGGCGCAAAATCGCGTCGAGGGTACCGGTTACTACGGGATGGCCGCCGTAAGGGTCCTTTCGTACGCGAAGCTCACAGCCGTAAACCCGGCTGAGCAGCTCCTCCTGCATCACCTCGCCAGGGGATCCGTTCGAGACGAGCTTGCCTGCATCCACCATCAACAGCCGGTCGGCGATCTGCGCCGCCAGGTTCAGGTCGTGGCTGACCAGGAGCACCGTAATCTTCTCCTCACGGTTGAGCTTCATCAGGATCCGGAGCACCTCCTGGCTATGGTTGATGTCCAGGTGCGCAATCGACTCGTCGAGCATGATGATGCGCGGCTCCTGCGCCAGCGCCATGGCGAGCGCCGCGCGCTGCTGCTCTCCGGCGCTCAGTTCATTGAACAGGCGGTCCTTCAGGTCCAGCACGTTGGTGTAGATCATGGCCCGCTCGGCGCTGTCGTGATCCCTCGAATCCGGGATCCCCCACCGTCCCCGGGGTCCGCTGCGACCGATCATGACGATCTCGGCCACCGTGAACGCCATGGGCGACTCGAGCTTCTGCGGCACCACGCCGATGAGCGAAGCCCGCTCACGCGGCTTCAGCGACGAGATCTCGCGGCCGAAAAGCCCGACGCTCCCGCGCGTCGGCCGGATAAGCCCGGTGGCCGTCCTCAACAAGGTGCTTTTACCGGAACCGTTCGGCCCGATGATCGAAACGAACTCCCCCTCGGCGATCGTGAAATCGACCCCATCGAGCACCGGCCGGGACTTGTAGCCGGCGGTGACCGACCTGAAGGCAAGCGCCGGAGCGTTCATGGACAGGTTCATTTCAGGCAATCCATGCATGTGACATCTTCTTGCGCAGGATGATGAGGAAAAATGGCCCGCCGCAGAGGGCCGTAACCACGCCGACAGGGATTTCGATCGGAGCCATGAGGCTTCGGGCAATAGCGTCGCACAGCACCAGGAAGGCGCCACCCCCGATGGCCGAAGCCGGCACCAGCCAGCGGTGGTCGGGGCCGAACAGGGCACGCATCACGTGCGGCACGATGAGTCCGACGAAGCCGATCATGCCGCCCATGGAGACCGCCGTGGCGGCCAGCAGGGTCGCCAGAAGCAGGCTCGACAGGGTCACTGCCCGGGCGTTGAGGCCCTGGTAATGGGCCATCTCCCGGCCAAGGGTCAGCACGTTGAGCGCGGGGACGAGCCGCCAGAGGGCACCAATCGCACCCGAGATGATCAGCAGCGAAACGACCTGCTCCGACGCCGAACCCGGCTGGAGGTTGCCGAGCATCCACCAGACCACCGTATGCATGCCGGCAATATCGGCCGTCGAAACAAGGAACATGATGAAACTCGAACAGATGGCGCTCACGATCACGCCGCTCAGGATGAGGCTGTAAACCGAGGGCGAAGCCCCTCCCTGGCTGGCGATGCCGTACACGGCCATGAGAGTGATCACGGCGAAGGCAAACGAGGTGGCCGGCAGGCCGATCGCACCCAGCATACTGCCCCCGACGAGGATGCTCAGGGCCGCACCGAGGCCGGCGCCGCCACTGACACCGAGAACGTAAGGCTCGGCAAGGGGGTTGCGAAGGATCGCCTGGAACACCGTGCCCGAAGAGGAAAGGGCCGCACCGACCAGAAGCCCCATGAAGAAGCGCCCAAAGCGCAAGGAAAGGATTGCCTGGCCGATGGAGGTCGAAGTATCGGGCAACCCGAGGCCGGAAGGGCCGAGCAGCAGCGATACACCGAGCAGCAGCGGTACGGACGCGAGCAGCAGCAACGCCTTGCCACGGTTCGTGGAACCGGTGGGGGGAAACGGCCGGCATCCGTCACCACCCGAGGCGCAAGCCTGCTTCAAGCTCACTCCTCCACCCCGGCCTGTGAGAGCAGCCCCTGCTCGTAACCGTGCTTGACCATGCGCATCTCGGTCACCGTATCAGCGATATCGATGAGCTGCTGAGGGGCATTGCGTCCCGTCAGGACGATGATCTTGCCGTCGGGTGCCTTGAGGATGGCATCGATCAGCGGTTCGATGGGAACGAGCTCCTGCGACAGAGCAAAACACACCTCGTCGAGCAGCACGAAATCGTACTCGTCGGACCGGAGCGCCGCAAGCGCCTCCTCGAAGCCGGTCTTCGCGGCCTGGCGATGCGACTCCATCATGGGGCTCGACGGGTCTTTGGGCAGGAATCCCTTGCCGTAATGGTCCCAGGTCACGGTATCGAAACGCGAGAAGAAGAGCACTTCACCCACCCCCTCCTGAGCCTTGACGAACTGGATGACCCTGGCGTTCATGCCGTGGCCTAGTGCACGGGCAAGCATGCCGAATGAAGCCGTGCTCTTGCCTTTGCCATTGCCGGTAAAGAGGAGGACCCGTTTCTGTTTCATTGCATTCAGTTTGTGTTGGTAACCGTCATTTAAGATACATGCCGGGCCCGCAACGGCAAAACAACGTTCCGCCGCCGGAAATACGCTTCAATGCGGACGACGTTCAATCCCGGCAATCCTGAAGAGGGCATCGAGATCGAGGCTGGCCTCGAAGTGCGACGCCAGCAACTCGAACGGATCGGAACTCCCCGCTTCAGGCGCAGGGGCACGATAACGGCCGTCAATCCTGCCCAGGAACCAGGTGCGCACCTCCGACCGGTCGAAGAGGCCATGGAAATAGGTCCCCATCACCCGGCCGTCGGGGCTCACCGTGCCGTCACTCCCCCGGTCGGGCTGGCCATTGCGCATCGTGACCTCGGCGAACGGCATCGTCCCTTCTCCGGCTGCAGAACTGCGACCCATGTGGATCTCGTAGCCACTGAGCTCGATGCCCGTGCCGGCAAGGGTACCGCAGGAGTTGCTCAACGCCTTGTCGCGTTCGAGCACCGTTGTGACCGGCAGCATGCCGAGCGCAAAACTCGTGCCCGCAGCTCCTTCGACTCCGTAGGGGTCCTGGATGGACTCACCGAGCATCTGGTAGCCACCGCAGATGCCGAGGACTGTCCCGCCATTGTTGCGGAACGCCTCGATATGGTCGCGCCATCCCATGGCCAGAAGCCACTCGAGGTCGCCGCGGACGTTTTTCGATCCGGGCAGCACCAGCGCCCGATATGAGTCAAGCGGTTTGGGATGGTGGAGCCAGTGCAGTTCCACCGAGGGGTCCCCTTCAAGCGGAGCCAAATCGGTGAAGTTGGAAATGTGCGGAAAGTAGAGCGCGACTATGCCGGTCTTTTCCGGGTTGGGAGCGTGCTTCGGATCGACGACCGACGAGAGGGGCACCGCATCTTCAGCATCAATCGTAAATCCCCTGAAATACGGAATCACCCCGAGTACCGGCACGCCGGTCATCGATTCGAGCATCTTCACGCCATCCTCGAACAGCGACTTGTCACCACGGAACCGGTTGACGATCACCCCCCTCACCAGTGCGCGGTCTTCCGTCGGAATGACCGCCAGCGTGCCCGCCACCTGGGCAAACACACCGCCACGATCGATATCCGCCACGAGGATGACCGAAGCCCCGGCCTGGCGAGCGGTCCTGAAGTTGACGAAATCGCGGTCATACAGGTTCATCTCGGCGCACGATCCGGCCCCTTCGATCACCATGAGTTCATGCCGGGCCATCAGGCGGCCGAGGCTGTCGAACGCCACTGCCGCCCAGCGGGAGGTGTCGCCAAAATACTCCCTGGCCGTCCGGTCCGAACAGACCTGCCCCTGCAGCACCACCTGCGCGCCGGTATCGGTATTAGGCTTGAGCAGCACCGGGTTCATGTCGGCATGCGGTGCCACGCGCGCGGCATATGCCTGCACGATCTGCGCCCGTCCCATCTCGCCCCCCTCCGGCGTAACGCCCGAGTTGTTCGACATGTTCTGCGCCTTGAACGGCGCCACATCGATCCCCGCATTGCTGAAGATGCGGCAGAGCGCCGTCGCGACGACGCTCTTGCCCACATCAGATGCAGTGCCGAGGACGGCGATGTTGTTGTAGGCTCCGGATGGCATATCAAAACCTCATGCGCATACCGACGGTGTACACGGCCTCAGGCATCGGGTAGAGGCCAAGCCCGTTCCAGTTGCTCGCCGCATACGAAGCATACTTTTCATTGAAGATGTTGGTCGCGCTCAGATAGAGGTCGACCTGCTTCATCTGGTAATCGAGGTGCAGGTCCACCGTCCGGTAATCGTCGAGCCTGTCCTGGGCGTTGGCCATGTCACTGGCGACATACTGTCTGCCGACATAGTTATACTGAACCCTCGAATGAACACCCGATCCGAAATCGTATTCCATACCGATATTGCTTTTCCAGTCGGGAACGAGGGGAAGAACCTTTCCGTCGAACTCACCTGAGCTGAAGGTGGCACGGGTATAGGCAAGACCCCCGAAAATCTTCAGATCGTCCAAAAGCTGGTAACGGGCGTCAAGGTTGGTGCCCAGATGCCTGGTATGGGGGTAGTTGATATTCGCCCAGGAGTTCGCATCGTAGAGAATTGCATCCTCGACGTTCCTGAGGTACCCCCTTGCGTTAATTACAAGGCGGTCGTTTCCGGCAAGCCTCATGCCCAGTTCATAACCGACCGACTTGTCGGGCTTCAGTTCGGTTATGGAACCACCGAACCATGAGACCATCTCGTCGATAACGGGATAACGATAGGAACGGGAAACTTTACCATAGACCTTGGAACCGGGAAAGAAGGTATACGCGAGGCCGACATCCCCGGCCCACTGGTGCGTCGACGATCTGGTCATGCTCGGGCCCGAGGCATCCCGATAGCCAAGGCCGAGGTCGACGGTCTCGTAACGATATCCGGTACTCAGCACCATGGCGTCCGTCACGTTCAGTTCATCCTGCACGAATCCCGAAAGGCTCTTCCTGTCGTGGTTCATCCAGGTGGTGACGACGCGGTTTGCCCCCGCTTTGGTCGCATCATAGTCGACCTGCTGCAGATCAGCACCCAGCGTCAGCCTGTTTTTCAATCCTCCGACATTTGAATCAAGCAGATACTTCGGTGAAAGAATTCTCGTGTACACGTCGGTGACCATGAAGGCATTCAAACTCGCCATGTCCGCCCTCCGCGTCTCTTCGCCATATGAGGCGTCAAGGGTAAGGATTCCAGAATTCCTCATATCGTACCGCAAAACGACTCCGAACTTTGAAGTATCATCGATAGCACGATCGGTTTCATGCAACGGTTGCACCTGCGTCCTGTTTTCACGGATCTGCTGGAGGGTAAGGCTGCCGGGAAGGTTGTAATCGCTGTCAGACAGCTTGAAATCGGCCGTAACGGTCAAGCGCTCAAGAGGCGTAAACCGGAGGTTACCGTAGCCACTTGAGCGGTTCTCTTCCGAATGGACGCGATAACCGTGGGTATCGAAAAAGGATCCCCCTACGCTCAACGCAGTATCCCCGTCGGCAATCGTCATTGAACCGTTGGCGCCTTTCCGGCCACTTGTCCCTCCGTAAAC
This sequence comes from Chlorobiaceae bacterium, assembly GCA_013335115.1. Lineage (GTDB taxonomy): Bacteria > Bacteroidota > Chlorobiia > Chlorobiales > Chlorobiaceae > Chlorobaculum. Next base: position 81,724 of record JAAXWQ010000007.1, read on the forward strand.
ATCGAAATTCGCGCCACCCTTGCCGACCGGCTTTTTGGTGATGATATTGATGACGCCCCCCTTTGCATTGTCACCGTAAAGGACCGATCCGGGACCGTAAAGCACCTCGATCCGTTCAATGTTGTCGACGGGAATGGTGGTCCAGTCAGGGCCAGACATGTCGATGGGGTTCAGTTTGCGCCCGTCGATAAGCACAGCGACGTTCCTGTCAGCCGTATCGCCGAAACCCTCCATATCGACTCGCTGCCGGTTATTGTCGCTAATCGCTACGCCGCTAAGTGACTGCAGCACATCAGGTACCGTCTGTGAGCCGCTTTTCCTGATCTCGGCCGCACTGATCACCTGCACATAGGCCGGGATTTTCTCAAGCCGCTGCTCGCTTCGGGTACCGGTCACGACGACCTCCCGGCCCAGGTAATCGTTACCGGTTTCTGCGGCCTGCAGCCCGCGGCTGCAAAGCATCGCTGCCATGAGGATGGCGAGTTTTTTCTTGTTCATGTTGTTGTCCTGTGTTGAATTGAAAAAAATCAACAGACAGGGGTCAAGAAACGAGGCGGCTTACGTGCCCGGAAAATCGCTGAACGGAGCTCATTCAAACGTGTCCGCCGTGTTGCGGAACATGAAACGAGCAAGAAAATCAACAGTTACAGGAATAACCGGAACGGTAGAGCTTTGCCTGACTATAACCCGTAGTCGTGTCAAACAGCAAAGAGCTAACTGGCAGGTCTCCTGACTATGACAGCTAAACCGCTGCAGCCTTCCCACCCCGTCCGTGGAGGACTTGGGCAGTGACTTGCAGCGACTGCGGCTTCGAGGCATGTGGCCATGCCTGTCAGCGGCAGCTTGCCGTTGTACAGTTGCGGGTACAGTGTACGAATCTCACGTACTTCCCTATTCTCCGGCTTTCAA
>JAAXWQ010000023.1 GCA_013335115.1 Chlorobiaceae bacterium
CTGCTAGCACAAACCCTGGAGTTTGTGCTAGCAGTCATCTACGTCCCCTCTAACCTCGTCCCCTAACCCTACTGGCGGAGTGCTTCGATCGTGGCGAAGAATCCGGGAAAGGAGACCCCGGCCACATCGCGGTCCGAAAGTTCAAGGGACGCGCCGGCCGCTTCGGCTGCGATGGCGAAACTCATGGCGATGCGGTGGTCGTCGAAGCACTCGATATGTGCGTTTTCAGGGATGACGCCGGTCCGGCCCTTCACCACGAAGCCGTCGGGGTACTGCTCGCAGTCGAAACCGAGGCGCTGCAGGTTCACCACCAGCGCGTCGATGCGGTCGCTCTCCTTGGTCCTCAGCTCGGCGGCGTTATGCAGCTCGAACTCACCCGAGGCGAAAGCCGAAAGCACCGAAAGCATGGGAATCTCGTCGATCACGCCGGCAACGACACCGTGGTCGCTGATCCTGAGCGGTTTCAGGCCCGAACAACTCCTTACCACGATGTCGCCGACCGGCTCGCCGCCCTCGGAACGGGCGTTCTCGATGACCAGCCCGGCCCCGGCCTCCTGCAGGAGGTCGATGTAGGCCACCCGGGTCGGGTTCAGGCAGACATTCCTGAGCACCACCTCGGAGTTGCGGCCAAGCAGGCCGAGGGCGATCATGAAACAGGCCGCGGAGGGATCGGACGGCACGTTGAACGGCTTGGCGGCGACCGGCTTGCGCCCGTCGATGATGATCTCCCGGACACCGTCGGGACGGTCGATCGTCTGCAGGCCCAGCATCAGCTCGGTATGGTCGCGCGAACGGATCGGCTCGATGATCTTCGACCGGCCGTCGGCGTGCATGGCCGCGAAAGCCACGAGCGACTTGACCTGCGCCGAAGGCACCGGCAGGAGGTACTCGATCGTCTTCAGATCCCTGCTGCCGTCGATCACGACCGGGGCCGTACCCTCGCCCGAAAGGGAGATGGCAGCGCCCATCTGGCGGAGCGGGTCGGCCACGCGCTTCATCGGCCGCTTCATCAGGGAGGCATCCCCCACCAGCTCGCTCCGGAACGGCTGCGCGGCGAGGATGCCGGCAAGCATCCTCATGGTGCTGCCGGAGTTGTTGCACATCAGGGGCACGGAGGGTTTCGTGAAGCTCCACAGGCCCCGCGATTCGATGACGACGTTCCTGATCACTCGGCCCCCGGCGGCGGCCGTCTCCTCCTGGCGGATGGCAATGCCGGCATCCCTCAGGACCGACAGGGTCGACTGGTTGTCGTACCCGCCCGAGAAGTTGGCGATTTCGGTCGTTCCCTCGGCAAGCGCCCCAATGAGGGCAGCGCGATGGGAGATCGACTTGTCGGGAGGCAGGCTGGTAATCTCACCTTTGAATACGTTCATGGCTTGAGCGTAACTATGTTAGAGAGGATGGGCGGTTCCCTAAAAAAAAGCAGCCCCGTCGAGGAGCTGCTTTTTCTGAACTATCCGGGATGGATCAAGAGTTGCGCTCTTCGTTAGCCCTCTGGGCCCTGCGCTTGCTCCTGGAACGTTTCAGGCGGCTGTCGACCGACGGTTTCACGAAGTAAGCCTTTTTACGGAACTCCTTCAGGACACCTGCGCGCTCGTACTTCTTCTTGAAGCGCTTGAGCATCTTGTCGATGGACTCGTTATCATTTACCTGTACACTTACCAATGTAATTCACCCCCTTGATTGAAGATCAACGTCTTAATTTAAGTTTGATAATATCGGTCAGCGATTCGGAGCTCTTCTGCTTGCCCTGGTTGAGTTGGACGTTTTCCAGGAGCTGCTTCCGACCGCTCTTGCAGAATTCTACGATAATGACATGCGCACCGCTTCCGGTGGCCTGCTTTTCACGAACCACGCCCACTTCTCCGAGGGCCTCGTGGTAGACAGCGTCTCCCTGTGCGTAAATGCCATGCGGAGTATAGGCCTGGCAATCCTCGGGATTAAGCTCCGAAGGGCTCAGGTCACGGTCGATCTGGATCTGCCACTCCTTGAACAGATGCACCTGGTTGCATGCCGAACAGCGGATCCAGTACTGGTTGTCGGATGCTGACACCGCCGAATCTGACGAGGAAGCCTTCTTGTCCTTCGACCTCTTCTCGGATGAACCCAGCAGCAGATCGTCCTCCCTCGGCTTGTCGCTCGGTTTCCACTCACCGACGAACGTCAGTTCGGTAACGCAACCGCATCCCTCGCAATAACCTGGCTTGATCTTCCCTTCGAGAATATACTGCCGTTTTCTGGACTCTACCTTCATACACTGTCGCTGTTATTGGAGTACACCACCATACAAGTAAAACCGGCTCTCAGCCTTGACATACCTGTTGAGGGAATATCGTTACGCTTCAAGTCGATGAGGTTGATTCGGCGCTTCTGCGGGCACTACCGGCGTGCAGGGCCCCGGTGGACGGCACCGGAAAGATGCTTGTACAGGACTGCTTAGATAAAGAAATCCCCCAAAAAAAACAACCACATAATTCCGCAGGCCGTCACTTGCGGGTCAGGGCCTCGATAAGGTCCGATTTCGTTATCAGTTGCAGGCGATCATCGTTCATGGTGATCAGTACTCCCGAGGCGTTTTTCTGGAGTTTTTCCGACAGCTCCGAAATAGTGGCGTCTGATTGGCACACCGGGAACGGCTTCTCCATGAACGCGACCACCTTGGCATTCATGGCCGCATCGTTCTCGATCAGGATCGACAGGATCTTGTTCTCGCTGATACTGCCGATCGGCGAACCGTAGGAGACGATCGGCATCTGCGACACGTCGTTCTGCTTCATCATCTCGAACACTTCGGAAAGCGTCTGCTCCGGGCAGGCGAAGATGAGGTCCTTGCGGGCCTTGCGCTGCACGATATCCTCGGCCGTGATCTGGTCAAGCGACGACTTCGTCCTCCGGTAAAACCCCTTCTGCCGCATCCACTCGTCATTGTACATCCTGGAGAGGTCGTAGGCGCCGAAATCGGTCATCACCACGACCACGCTGGCATCGGCATCGAACAAGGCCCCCTCCTTCAGGGCGGCTGCCATGGCCGCGCCGGATGCGCCACCGGCAAAAACCGCTTCGGAGCGCAACAGTTCCCTGCCGCAATTGAAGGCCTCGGCGTCACCGACCTGGACGATCTTGTCGATCACGGAAGGATCCCAGAACGACGTCGGGTGGACAGCCCCGATATCCTCGAGCTCATATGCCGACGTAGCGACGGCACTTCCCCCCTCGTGCAGGGCTCGGTAAGCCGACCCTTCGGGCTCGACGCCGATGATGCGGATCAGGGGATTGACCGACTTGAGGTAACGGCCGATGCCTGAAATCATCGCCCCCGAAGCCATCGGGACAAACACGTGCGTCACCTTGCCATCGGTCTGCCGGAAGATTTCCGGGCCGGTAGCCTCTTCGTGGACCTTCCTGCTGACCGGGTTTTCGTACAGGTTGGCGAACCAGGCGTTGGGCAAGGTCCGGACCAGGTTCTCCGCCACGGCGACGCAACTGCGGGGATCACCCGGCAGGGCATCCGAAGGGGTGAACACCATCTCGGCCCCGAGCGCCCTGAGCACCTCCTGCTTCTCCCGGCAGATTCGGTCCGGGGCCACCAGCAGCAGCTTGTAGCCTCTGGTGATACCCGCCATCGCCAGCGCGATGCCACTCGTGCCGAAGGTCCAGTCGACCAGGGTCATGCCTGGATGGATAAGCCCGCGATCTTCAGCATCCCGGACGATTGCCGACGCCACCCTGCAGTAATGCGAGCAGCAAGGATTCATGTACTCGAGCTTCGCCAGGTATGTCGCCCTGCTCGGCCGCGAAAGGCGCCTGATGGGAACCAGGGGCGAATCTGCTGCAATATCGAAGATGTCTTGGCTCATGGTACTCGTAGAATCGGATGAATGTGGAACCTTCAACTAGTATATAAATATTTGTTCATTTTCCGACACCGGCGATCATTGCTCAGGAACCATCTTTACAATTGAGAATGCTGAGCCCCTCAACCCCATACCAGAAGAAACAACCCTCACAGACTACCGGGCATTGGGTCGATCCTTGTCGTCACGGAAAGGAGTGAAGCGACGTGGCAATCATCTGCCCGATATTACCTTTGGATTGCTTCACCAGGATCGCCATCACCTGGCAGCGTCTTACCCGGGAGCGCCGAACTCCAGCCCGGCATCTTCAGGCTGCTATCGACAGCATAACCAGGCCAGGCCCCAAAGGACCTCCTTCACACGTTTAGGGAAGACAGCCATTCGCCTACTTAACAAATATCTCCAATTTGGAAACACCCCCACGCGTGTGGGGAAGACCAGCGCATGGAGGCGGCTGATTCCTTCCTGAGTTCGCCATTTAGTGCGAAAACTCGGAGCCACCAATCTTGTCAAGTAGGCTTTCCGTCAGTTCGCCTGTGTCCATCTGGATCACGTGCAGCTCACCGGTCCTCAGGTCAAGGATCTGCGC
>JAAXWQ010000008.1 GCA_013335115.1 Chlorobiaceae bacterium
TCCACGCATGGGTGCAAAATACCCATTAGTGCGAAAACTCGGGAATCAGAAAATATTAACTAACATAAATACAATAACTTATTTTTTCCCTACTGGTCACTTTCCCAAAAGTGGCGAAGTCAGGAGAGGTTGCCGATGCTGTTGCTGATACTGTTGCAGGCTTGCGCCAGCATACTCTTGATTTTGCTGACTTTAAGCAAGTCGGTGAGATCATGCTCAGTGAGTGGAATGAGGGTCTGAGCGCTATTGGGCGAACTCAGGGAGAATGAACAAATTCACCCTGTTGAGGGAGACGCTTTCCAATCAGGCAACAAGCATGACATCTGTTGTGAATGCCGGGTTGGCGGTCCTGCCTTTCAATCGCCGCCCCGATGTACAGTTTCCCCCGAAACAGGTGTACCATTTGTCCGAAATCTCCCATTACACCTTTTGGCCATAGTATTACCATTTTTTTACGATATTATACTATGCCGTGCAGGTGAGACCTATTGGTCACACCTGCACGGCAATACCTTCCCCGCACATCATGAGGGTGCCGTTTGCCCTTGCAGTAAGTTTTTCTGTTGTAAGCAGTTCATCTGGACTTTAAATCAGAAGACTGACCAACCCCACGTACGTGATTTCAACTACCCCATGACGAATAGCAAGAAGAATCTACCATCAACGGTCAGGCCGTCGGCGGTCACTCAAGCAGAGAGTGTTCAATCGATGCGGAATCTGATTCTCATCATGGACCCTGTCGGGACCATTTTTGAGGCCGATGCCACGTTCGTTTCAAGATTTTGCATCGCAAGGCGAGAGTGTAAAGGTGCAAATGTCTATGATCTCCTTGAATCTGTCGGCGCGCATGACCTTGCGGTTCAGTTGAGAGCTATGGTTGAAGAGGTGCTGCGTTCGGGCAAAGAACGTGCGTTTGATGAGGTGCGGGATACCCGTCGCATTCGGTATACCGTTAATCCAGTATGTCCTTGTGATCGTGGAGTCGAGAAACTGTTTGTTTGCCAGCAGGATACGGCTGAACTCAAGCAATCTCGCAAACAGCTCGATAAAGAACTTGCAAAAAACAAAATACGGTTCAGGCAGGCTTTGGAAGCTGCATCCGCAGGTGTTTGGGAATGGGATACGATTACGGGTGAGAATATCTGGTCGGATGAATTATGGGCATTGTATGGGCTTCAGCGAGGAGATGCTCCACCGTCCTTCGAACTCTGGGAAAGCAGTATTCATCCTGATGACCGTGAAATAGCCGTCGAGACCGTGTTGCGGAGTGTCCGGGGTGAAGTTGATTTGAATGTGGAATACCGGGTTTGCCACCCTGATGGATCAATTCATTGGCTTATGTCTCGTGGCAAGCCAGAAAGAGATGAACGTGCTCAAATAGTCCGGTATATAGGGACAATCATTGATATAACTGATCGAAAACGATTGGAAGATGAACTGACCCAGCATCATATTCGTTGGGACGCTATTTTGAGCCAATGGCATATTGGTTTGTGGGAATTTAATTTAAGGGATCATACGGTTACCCGTACTCTTGAACATGCTCGAATATTCGGGTATGATTCTGTTGAGTCGGAATGGTCATTAGATATTTTTTTAGCCCATGTTTACCTCGAGGATCGGTCGAAACTGGCTGAGTACATCCGCAATTCAGTGGTGAATCTCGTTGATTATGCTTTTGAGTGTCGAATTGTCCGTAGTGATGGAAAGATGCGATGGATCAGGGCAATGGGAAAGCTCAAGAAAGACGAATCAGGTAATCCTATAGCCATGCAGGGGGTAACAGAGGATATCACTGAGCGCAAGGAGGCCGAACTTGAACGTCAAAGACTGGAAGAACAACTTCATCAGTCCCAGAAGATGGAACTGCTCGGGCAACTTGCTGGTGGCATTGCCCACGACTTCAACAACGTGCTCATGGCAATTCAGGGCAACACTGAACTCATTATCAATGTAACCCCTCAGACGAGCCCTATACGACAGCACCTGACCAGCATCAGTCACGCCAGCCAACGCTCGGCGGAAATGGTCAATCAATTGCTCGCCTTCGCCCGAAAGCAACCGATCCAACCAAAAACGATTGCACTGGATCTTGAACTTGAGCGGATGCGTTTGATCCTTTGCAAACTGATCAGGGAAAACATCTCTCTGCGATGGCAGTTGAATTGCCCCGAAGCCGTCGTCCAACTCGACCCTGCCAGTTTTACCCAGATCGTCACCAACCTCTTCATCAACGCAAGTGACGCCATCGATGGGCAGGGGAGCATCACGCTCGACACCAGCATCGTCACGACCGAATCCTGCGAGGAACTCCAGCGTTTTTGCGGCAATGCTACAGGCGAATATGTCAGGATAAGGATTGCCGATACGGGATCAGGAATTCCCGATCATGTGCTCCAGCATATCTTCGAACCGTTTTTCACCACGAAGGGGGTCGGCAAAGGAACTGGACTGGGACTGTCGATGGTGTTCGGATCGGTCAAGCAGCACCATGGATATATCACCTGTGAAACCGAGCTGGGCAAGGGCACGAGGTTCAATCTCTTGTTCCCGGTCGTTCAGGAATCCGTCGGCGCCGGTACCAGTGACACGCAAACACTGGAAACCCGGCCTGCCTCACCTGACAAACAAACCGTGCTCATTGTCGAGGACGAGTCCCAGATATTGAAGATCATGCGTATGATGCTTGAAAATGCGGGGTTCAACGTGTTTTCAGCAGAAAACGCAGAATATGCGATTGACCTTGCCCGTCAGCATGCACAAGAGATTATCCTCACGGTTTCCGATGTCATTCTGCCTGGCATGAACGGTGTGGCAATGAGCGAAGAAATCCAGCAACTGAACCCGGCGATGAAGTTCTTGTTCATTTCGGGATACAGTGCCGATATCTTGGGCAAATATGGCAAGATCAGTGAAGAGGCCAATTTCATCTCGAAACCGTTTTCACTCATCAGTTTCCTCGATAGGGTTCAGACCGTATTGAAGAACCCCGCGTAGCAACCACCGCACCGGAGCAGCCAAGGCGGTTTGCGCACGTCAACCGGAGAATCGATGCCTTGAGCTGGACTCTGAGATGCGGGTGAGTCATGCCTGAGTCTGCCTTTGATCAGCTTTGAAAAGCGAAAGCCGCAATTCCCCCACGGATTGCGGCTTTCTAAGTTTTACCTGACGTATCCGGGAGGATGACGTCTGGAGGGAACCTTCCGAAATCTACGCATTTCGCGGTGCTTGTCCAGTGGCAGTGGAAGATAGCGACGAAGTTGCGGGCTCCATGGGCTCGGCATATGGCGAGCTGGCATTGATACCGCCCGAGAGGGGAGGACTATTCATTCATGAGTTATTTCTGTGGCTGGTTAGCTTGACTCAGCTCAATGGCTTGCAACCTTTCGGCTTCGGCTTTGAGCGCAGTGAGTCCGGCAACCATGTCATTTTTCAGGAGCCCGTGAAAAACGAAGTCCGGAGCGGCAAAAGAGGGCTTGATATCAGCTTCGTAGGTAAGTATCGTGCCTTCAGCCGCATACATCTCCAATATCCAGGAGCCTTTGTAGACATCGAAATCCCCGGAAATCTTTTCATAATCGATTCGCGCGGGATACGTTTCATGCATGTTTATGGAAACCTGAATGGTTTTTTTGAATAAAAGCACCCGGAACTCCCCGGTCAGGTCAATGACTTTCAGGGTTCCCTTGTCTTCGACAAGATCGCTTTTAACCATCCTCGGAATATACCGTTTGAGATGATCGTAATCGGTCAGGACTTTCCAGACTATAACAGGAGGGGCGTTGATGTACACCGTACTTTTTATGCCCGTCACACCGTCCGGCAGTTTTGAAAGCGATATCAATACCAGTTTTTTGTATTCAATAGCGGCTTCATATGGCAGAATCTGGGGAGGTGTTTCAGCTTTGCACCTTTGGGGTAAGGATGAGAGCATGAGTGGGAGAGCTGCAACAATCGAGATTATTGTAGCGTTGATGCGTTTTGTGCATGGGAGAAACGATGAATCAATGCATCGGAACCATGGGAATCTTGTAATCACGAGCAATCAAATAACGTTGAGGAAAAACATAGAGAAGAACTCATTGCATCTTGACTTGGGATGATCATTTGACAGGAGCCGTTTTCAAGCCTGTTCTGAAATGCCTCGCTCTGTTAACGACCTGATAATCTTTGACCGAATCACCTGAACCTCTCATTATTGCCATAGTGACGTTGAGCTGCCGGACCATGATCAGGCCGTATTTGCCAGCGTTTCTTTTTGCCTGATATACATCTGGCAGACTTTGCGGAAGTGATGACCATAGATAGCCAGCGTTATCGCAAGCGGCAGTGCACGATGGTGCCTGAGAATTGTCCAGAACAACATCCCCCAGTACTGAAACCGCTCCCGTCCCAAAACGCCGAGCCACACAATCGAACGTATAACGGCCATAATCTGGGACATCCGCATCATGTCGCTGGTCTCTGGTACCTTGTATTCCTTCAGCAGGGTTTTTATCCGTTGATAATAATTCTTGGGCGTGTAGAGATAGAGCATCATTTCCATATAGCCTTTCCGCAGAAGTTCGGAATCCATTTTTGGGATGATGTTGGTACTGCCATCGGCATTGTCACCGCTTAACGTATTCAATAACCGGCCCTCGCTTTTCATCCTTTCATACAATCTTGTGCCCGGCAAAGCTTGAAGAATGCCGACCATGGCAGTAACAATACCGCTCTTCTGAATGAACTCGATCTGTTTCGAAAATATCGATGGGGTATCGCTGTCAAAACCAACGATAAATCCGCCCATAACCTCCAGTCCAGCCCGCTGGATAAGCCTGATGTTGTCGAGAAGATCCCTCGAAGTATTGTGCTGCTTTCCACATGCCTGAAGGGCGACGTTATCAGGTGTTTCAATGCCTATGAAGACCTGCTTGAAACCTGCTTGCACCATGAGTTCCATCAGCTCAGGATCATCTGCCAGGTTGATTGAACATTCAGTGTAACAGGGGTTACTCTGGGAGTTCGCCTTTCGCCAGGCGATCAGTTGTGGCAGGAGCTCTTTTTTTAGATACGATTTGTTGGCAATGAAATTGTCGTCTACAAAGAAGAGCGTACCTTTCCATCCGAATTTGCGGAGACCCTCCAGCTCATTGATGATTTGAACACTTGTTTTCGTCCGGATTTTATGGCCCAATAGAGCGGTGATATTACAAAAATCACATTGGTAGGGACATCCTCTTGAAAACTGTATTGCCATGGATGCATATTTTCCCATTTCAAGCAGATCCCACTGAGGCGCCGGTGTCCTGGTTATATCAGGATACTCTTCAGTGGTGTAGATTTTATCTGGAACGCCGCTTTTCAGGTCTTCGAGGAACGGCGGCAGGGTAAGTTCAGCTTCATTCAATACAAAATGATCGACATCCGGAAACTGTTCATATCCGGCAGTAAACAGCGGTCCGCCAGCAATCACGATGACGCCGGCGTTATGGCATCGATCAATCACTTGCCTTGCAGACGTTTGCTGCACCGCCATCCCGCTGATAAAAACCATATCTGCCCATGAGATATCTTTTGTTTTCAGCTGTCTGACATTGAGATCAACAAGCCTTCGTTCCCAGTTTTCAGGAAGCATGGCTGCAATGGTGAGCAATCCGAGGGGTGGAAGCGACGCTTTTTTACCGACAAATTTCAGGGCATGTTTGAAGCTCCAGAACGTATCGGGAAATTCAGGATAGACCAGCAGAATTTTCATTGCGCTCAATATTCTACTTGATATAACGTAACCGGCCTGGGATTCTCGGGATCAAGCCCTTCGCCGGTCCCCGGGCGAATACCTGTTCGCCCAGGCCGTTCCGATGCTCGGCAATCGAAGCAAAACGTGCTGCCCGTTGCGCTCGTCAATCAATGAGTTTCAACGACGGATGTATCCAAGCCATAAGCTGTATCGGGCTTAGTCAAGCAGTCATAGTTCCGTCATCGTCACGTCCGGGTCGCCATATTCCCTGATCCCGCCGTTGAAACTCATGCGTTTATTACACGCCGGCTTACCATACAGGCACGTCAGCAAACAAGTTACGGTCCTATTTAACCTGGGCCGTACCGGAATGCCTGGCCTCGGACTGACTGGCGCTGTAATTCTCTCTTTTTTGCTCGTCCTGATTGCTGGTGCCTTTTAAAGAGCCTTTATAGGTTGTTGTGCAACCTGCCAGCCCCAAAAGCACGAGAATGAATAATGCATGGATGTTCATGGTACACTCCTTTTTTTAGTTTGCTAATCAAGGCACCGTCGTCAATTCTTGAACTTTTCTGCAACATCATGCATGGCTTTGTTTAATCCATGCAATGCCCGTTCAACACCATCCTTCAATTTTTCCCAACCATCCTCCCCAGCCTCGCTCAATTCCTTCAATCGGGACTTTGCGCTCTCCGCTTCATGCTCGAGTTTTTCGAGATGTTTGGCATAATTAATACGGGTATCGGCTGTAAAATTCTTCGCTTTGGCCTTGAACTCGGCTAATTTGGCATGTGCAATCTCCAGCTCAGCCTCAGCCTTTTGTTTGTATGCGTCTTTCGTGCTCATCATGACTCTCCTTTAATTGATTGATCAAAGCTGCTGATTCAACTGACATGTACAGCAGTCGCCCCTATGGGACACTTACTTTGTTAGAACAGATTCATTTTTTCGAGGTCTTACTCGGGGCGCTCATCGTTCTTGCCCTGGTTTTCGTCTTTGTTGTCCCCTTGTTTTTGCTGTTCACGGGATTTTCTGCCCTCGGGAGCCCTCATCGGCGGCGCCTGGAGCTTCCGGCCCTCGGGTCTGATTGGTTGTTCCTGCACGTTCCTGCCCTCGGGAGCCCTCATCGGCGGCGCCTGGAGCTTCCGGCCCTCGGGTCTGATTGGTTGTTCCTGCATGTTCCTGCCCTCGGGAGCCCTGTACTTTTGCTCGAGCACTCTCCTCCGGTATTCGTCGTTGCGCTGATACCGGTTATTCCTGCTGTCTGGTTTGCGATATTCGATGTCACGGTACCTCCGGATATCCGCCAGGCGATGTTTTCTTACCCTTGAAGGAAGTCTGTCGTTCCTGATCAGAAACCACGGCCCGCGATAACTGTAAGCACGATACCAGCGACCGTTATGGTAGAGGTAGTAGCGGTTCCCATAGTAGATGATGTCGTATGGACTCCCGATGGAAATCGAGAATCCCTGAGTTCGGAGGTAAATAAAACTCGGTTCTGAATTGATCACGAACGTCGCCCGGCTCCCTGTAGTGCGCACGCCGACTGCCGCTGAAGCATTTGCTGAAGGCATTACCAGCAGCATTCCCGCAATAACGGCACTCAACCAGATGTGCTTTTTCATGTTGATTTTCCCGTTAACCATTTTTGCTAGAAAAACATGCACTTCCATGCCATTGAAGTTGCCAGACTTGCAAACCAGACCGGTGGATCCTGTCGCTACCTCCGGTTGTCGTCACGACGCTCATTCTGGTTATGCCTGTAGTCACGGTTGTCGTGTTTCCTGTACTCGACGTCACGGTACCTGCGGATATCCTCGATGCGATGTCTTCTTATCCGGTCGGGTAACCTGTTCTCCTCGATATGGTTCCATGGCCCACGGTAATCTGATGAGTTGTACCACCATCCATTCTGGTACAGGTAGTAGCGGTTGTCGTAACTGATAATGTCATAAGGACTTCCTATGGATATTGAAAATCCCTGATCCGGAAGGTCGATAAAGTCCGGGCGCGAATTGATCACAATGGATGTCCCGCCTCTTCTGTTCGACATAGCCAGCTCATCCTGGGCATTTGCAGGATGATTAACGAACAACATCCCGCCAATTGCTACCGCCAGACAAATACTTGTTCTCATCTCGATTCTCCTGCTAAGATTTCTGTTCGAATTTCAATGCCCGGAATAACCTCTTACCGCCAAACGCTTCAACAATCTACAGGCACACGCGATGCTATCGTCTGAGACCGTGAGTTTGACGACCATGGTCGTGGTGCCGATCCCTCTGGTTCCAGTGACTTTTTAGGCAAAATGTTCAGTAACCGGATAACGTCTCGAAATTCTCTTGGAGCGTGCACTCTGCAGGCCCTCATGTCCACTATTATGCAGGCATGGAGCCGTCACAAGATGCGTCTTCCCTGAATCAGGCGAATCACGATCACGATGACGGCAATGACCAGTAGTACGTGAATGAGCCCTCCCATGGTGTACGAGGTGAGCAATCCGAGGAGCCACAGGATTAACAGGATGACTGCGATGGTTTCCAGCATTTGACACCTTCCCTTGTTTTTAAATGGACAAATCGACCAGAGCATGACTGATTAACAACGGCTACACACCTTATCAGCGTAATGCAGACGCAAATGTCCTGTTCAGCTAAAAGCAGAAAAGACAAGACGTTACATCTGCATCAATCGCAACAACTGATACTGCATACAACTATTGGTCCAAGAACCGGGGTATTGATGGCATCGAATGGAAACGTCATCCGATACATGGCTGCGGAGGATACAGCCTTAAAGAGTGATATGAGGCTGGCTTGTATTGACACAACCCCACTCTGTTCACTTAAATCCTATAAATTGCAAAGAATCCCTGATAGTTCCCATTCCTTGAGCTTCCGTGAGTGATCAGGCTTCGAGTTGATGCAGGCCGGCCCATCATGGTATGTGGAGGCCTTCAACGAGGGGGATCGTCGTGACGGTGAATACGGAGTCAGGGCTGGTTTCGCCCTGGGGTTGTAACCCTTGTTGGCCGGTTCAGGCAGGTGCCGGCAAGGGGATAGAGTCAGCCGGAGATGACTTCGCTGATTGTCGATGAGAGCTCAGACATCTTGACCGGTTTTTTTATGAATTTCCGTATGCCGTGCCAACTGATGGCCTTGATGTTTTCGAGATCCCTGCCGTAGCCCGTCATCAGGACGATCGGAAGGTCGGGCCTCATTTTATGGATTTCGGAGGCGAGGCCGACTCCATTCATCATGGGCATGGTCAGGTCGGTGATGACCAGGTCGAAGCGGAATGGTTCCTTCCTGAAGCAGTCGAGGGCCTCCAGCGGGGAATTGAATGCCTGGATGCTGAATCCGAGTTTCGTCAGCATGAGCGTGATCATCCTGGTGCTTGCAGGTTCGTCGTCGATGAACATGATGCTGGCGTTGCCTGTCGCAAGTGCAGGTTCTGGATCTTCATGTTCCGCATGGCCGTCGATGACCGGAAGGTAGATGCGGAATGCGGTGCCTTTTGCCGGGGAGCTGTTGACGGTGATCATGCCGTTGTAGCCGGTGATGATCCCGTGGACGACGGAAAGCCCGAGGCCGGTGCCTTTCTGGGGGGATTTGGTGGTGAAGAAGGGTTCGAAGATCCGTTCTATCGTCGCTTTGTCCATCCCGATGCCGGTGTCGGCGATGCTGAGCAGGGCGTATCTGTCGGCATGAGGTGCCGGCAGGGCTTTCAGGGTCTCGCCATCAGGCACGACCTCCTCAAGTGCGATGTGAATGGTCCCTGCGGCTTCATCCATCGCCTGGTAGGCGTTGGTGCAGAGGTTGACGACGACCTGGTGGATCTGTGACGGGTCGGCCAGGATGTTGCCGCATGACCGGTCGATCTTCCGGTCGATCGTGATGGACGTCGGGATCGATGGCCTCAGGAGCTTCAGGGCTTCGTCGATGACGGCCGGGACGCTGACCAGGGACGGGGTGATCTCCTGGGCCCTGCTGAACGCAAGGATCTGCGAAACCAGGTTCCTTGCCCGGTTCGCAGCCAGCATGATTTCACGGAAATACTCCTGTCCGGCCTCATCGTCGGCAAACGTGAGCAGCCCCATCTCCGCGTAGCCGAGGATCGGGGTGAGGATGTTGTTGAAATCGTGTGCGATGCCGCCCGCCAGCGTGCCGATGGTTTCTAGCCGCTGCGCCTGGCGGAGCTGCGTTTCGAGCTGCTGCTTCTTCTCTTCCTCTTTTTTCCTGTCGGTGATATCGACGACAATGCCTACATGGCGGGTAATGGTTCCATCCGATTCCCTGAACGGCGTTCCCTTTGACATGATCCAGCGAATGGTTCCGTCGGTGGTTTTCGTTCGCCAGATGGCGGTGAAGTCGGCGCCGTTGGCCAGGGCATCGTGTACCGCATGCCTTACTGCGTCACGGTCTTCAGGGATGACGATTTCCAGCCAGTTTTCGAATGATGGCTCGCAGCTGCAAGGTTCGATTCCGTAGATCCGCCAGATTTCGTCCGACCATATGGTGGTTTTCGTTTCAATCTCGTATTCCCAGACACCGGCGTTGGCGGTGGCCAGGATATAGTGCATGCGCTTGTTGCCCTCGATAAGCTGCTTTTCAGTCAGCTTCTTATCGGTGACGTCGGTAATGATGGAGTAGAGCAGCGGCTTGCTTTCGATCTGGATCGGGACGCTGACGACCTCGACGTCACGGATAAGCCCATTGGCGAGCCGATGGCTGAACGTGAACCGGTTGCAATCAAGGCGCTTTGCATGCTGCATCAGGGGGGTGAGTTCCTCGGGTGTCAGGGTATTGACATCGTACATGTTCATCCCGCAGAGCTCGTCGTGGTTCCAGCCGTAAAAATCGACGGCTGCCGGGTTGGCGTCGACGATGTTCCCGCTTTCGGGGTCGATGATCAGCATCACGATATGCTGGTTTTGGAAAAGGCGGCGGTAGCGGTCTTCGCTCTGGCGGAGCTCTTCCTCGGCAAGTTGGCGCGCACTCCGGTTCTGCAGCATCGATATGCCGTAGGCGAGGTTTTCCGCCAGCGAGGAGAGGAGCTCGGACTCTTCGGCATCGAAGGCGTCACATGTCGAAGCGTAGATGGTCAGGGATCCGAAAACCCGTTGCCCGTTTTTCAGGGGACAGCTCAGCGCGGATGCGTACCCATGTTTGATGGCCTCCTGTTGCCATGGTTCGAAACTGAGGTCCCATTGCATGTTGTGTACGACGCAGTGGCTCCCTGAACGGATCGAGCGGCCTGTCGGGCCGTTTCCAAATTCGTCATCGGCCCAGGTGATCCGTACCTTTTCGAGGTAACCGTCGTCGGCACCTGCCCTGGCGACGATCCGGACGGTTTTGCCGGGATCCTCCTCGGCATAGCCGACCCAGGCCATCCGGTATCCGCCAACCTCGACGATGATTTTGCAGATATCGTTCAGCAGCTCCTTCTCGTTGCTTGCCCGCAGTAAGGCCTGGTTACCCTTGCTGATTGCCAGAAGCGCCCGGTTCAGCTCCTTCAGCTGCTCATCGGCGGGCTTTCGTTGCGTAATGTCGGTAATGTGGCCGATAATGCGGAGCGGGGCGCCGTTCCCGTCGAAATCGACGGCCCGGCTCTTGGACTCGAGCCAGTAGGTCCGGCCATCAGTTGACAGCAGCCGGAACACGCTCGGGGTGGTGACCGCCTTGTTGGCAGCTCCGGCGAGCACGGTATCGAAAAAAACCTGCCGTTCTTCCGGGTGGATGATCAGGGCGAAGCGGTCCGCATCCACGATGGATTCATCTGGGGAAAGCCCGGCGAGCCTGCTGAAGAAGGGGTTTAGCCAGAAGCTTTCGCTGGCAAGATCCCATTCCCAGAAACCTTCGTTGGCAACCTGCAGCATCGAACGCTGGAAACCGGCATCATACTGCTTTTTTGGGCTGTTTCCTGCTTCGTTTATCTGCATGACTGACAACAAATAATATTACGGTTTCCCGCCGGAGCTGTTTTCCGGCTTTACTCAATATCGATTCCATAGCCGTCAAGCAGCCCGAGCACTTCCGGCATCGAAAACCTTGCCTTTTTCAGGCGATTCGATTCCGGTGCGAACGAGTAGCCGAACGCGGTTCGGAAGTCGGCCCCTTCAAGGTTGCTCCTGAAAAAGGTGGCCCGGGTGAGGTCGCACTCCCTGAAGCTTGCCCCGGCCAGGTCTGCGCTGGTGAAGTCGGCCTCCTGCAGGTCGCAACCTTCGAATATCGTGCCTTTCAGCGGCATTTCGTTGAATGTCGACAACCGGATGAGGCATTGCTCGAACGACAGGTGGAGCAGGAACTTCCGACATTCGCTGAACAGGATGCCGAGCAGTTTGCAACGGATGAACCGGACATCCTGGAGGCTCGACTCCCTGAGCTTGGCGAGGCTCAGGTCGCAGTTCTCGAAGACACAGCTCCTGAACACCAGCCCGGAAAGGCTCGCATTGCTGAAGCTGCAGCTGTTGAAGCGGCAATCCTCGTATGTTTTGCGAACGGGGTCGAGATCTGCGGCAATGACTTTTTCGAAAAGCTCTGTTTCTTCGTTTTCCATATGGTTTTTTTCCATATATGAACATACCATTCGCCATGATTTTCCGGAAATCATTCACGCAATCAGCAGTCCGATTATCGAGCGAAAGGATGCTGGTTTTACCTTAACTAAAACAGGCCGCGGATGCATGTTGACTTCAGGCAGACAGCGATAGGGCGTATCGGAATTACGGAGTGTGGGGGCTCCTTGTCCGGCCTGTGCTTTGGCGCTTCACTTTCGCCACAGCGGCATCAGCCGGTCGATACACCCCTTCTGGGCGAGGCGTTCAGGCAGCTCGACGCATGGTTGGCCGGTGAGATCACGGCCTTCTCCCTGCCGTTGGCTCCCCGGGGGACGGAGTTCATGCTTCGGGTCTGGGCGGCCCTGCAGGAAATTCCGTACGGCCATACCAGTACGTACCGCGACATTGCCGATGGCCTCGGATCTCCGGGGGCTGCCCGGGCTGTCGGCATGGCGTGCGCGAAGAACCCGTTGCCGATTTTCATCCCCTGCCACCGGGTGATCCGAAGCGACGGTAAGACCGGTGGTTACCTTGGTGGTGCCGGGATCAAGTCCAGGCTCCTGGCTCTTGAGCGCCGGAAGCAGGCATAAGGTGCATCCAAATGCAAAATTGAGGTAAAGCGGGGCGCTGAACAGGATTTTATCCTTTATTTTTGTTATCGTTAAGTGGGCTATGCGCCTGATTGCCCCTGACGGGCTTGACAGGTTCGCGTGCACTCTCCCGGCAATCACTAATGATCTTTTGAAGCGGATGACCAAGACTCCTTCCCCTCTGTTACCCCGGCCTGTTTCCCGCATTCTCCTTTTGGCCGCTGTCGGCGTGTCGCTGGCGCTTGGTGGATGCGGCAGGAAAGACGATGAAAAGAAGAACATGATCCCTTCGCTGCCGGTCATGAGGGTCGAGGCGGGCAGTGCCGACATTTCGATGGACTACCCGGTGCGCCTCGAAGGTCGCGCCGATGCCGAGATCCGGCCGCAGCTCGACGGGGTGCTGCGGGATATCCTGGTCAAGGAGGGCGACCTGGTCCGGAAAGGACAGCCGCTCTTCAGGATCGACGATGCAACCTACCGCGAGCAGTACACGACCGCCCTTGCCGCGCAGCATGCCGCTGAGGCGCAGGCTTCGGTGGCCCGGGTGAACGCCGAGAAGCTGGTGCCCCTCGTCGAGAACAAGGTGGTCGCCCCCGTGCAGCTCACCACCGCCAGGGCGCAGGCGCAGGCGGCCAGGGCTACCGCCGAGCAGGCCGCCGCGCAGGCCAGGGCGGCGCGCATCAACCTCGACTACTCCTTGGTGCGGGCTCCGTTCGCAGGCTATATCGGCCGCATTCCTTACCGCCAGGGGACGCTCCTGACCAAGAACCAGGTGCAACCCCTGACGACGCTTTCCGATGTCGGAAGGATGGTCGCGGTCTTCAGCATCAGCGAATCGGAGTTCGCAAGGTTCAAGGGCATCTACCCTGGCGAAACCATTGACCAGAAGGTTGCCGCCGTCCCGCCGGTGCGCCTGACCCTTTCAGACGGATCGCCGTATCCGCAGCCGGGCAAGCTCGAATCCCTCAGCGGCGGCTTCGACCGGGTGACCGGATCGATCGGCATGAGGGCATCGTTTCCGAACGAATCAGGCTTGCTTAGGAGCGGCAATTCCGGCACGGTGAGCCTTTCGGCAAGGTTCACGGGCATCAACCTCGTACCGCAGACGGCTACGGTCGACCTCCAGGACAAACTGTTCGTCTTCCTGCTCCAGCCTGGCAACAAGGTGAAGAAGCAGGTGATCACGGTTTCGGGTAAAAGCGGCCCGAATTATATCGTGACCAGCGGTATCAGGCCTGGTGATACGATCGTGACGGCAGGCATCGACAAACTCAAGGACGGTGCGCCCATCAAGCCGGCGGCCGTGGCTCCCGCGGCAGGGCCTTCTGCCGCAGCAACACCGAACGCACGCTAAACCGCAGGGCCCATGTTGGAACGTTTCATTTCCCGCCCTGTCCTGGCGACCGTCATTTCGGTTATCCTGGTGCTGCTCGGCCTGGTCAGCATGAACCAGCTCTCCATTACCCGCTTCCCGGACATCGCGCCGCCGAGCGTGTCGGTTTCGGCAAGCTACCCCGGCGCCAGCGCCGAGACGGTCGGGCGTACGGTGGCGCCGCCGCTCGAGGAGGCCATCAATGGCGTCGAGAACATGACCTACATGACCTCGACCTCGTCGAACGACGGGTCGCTCTCCATCAACGTCTTCTTCAAGCAGGGCACCAATCCGGACCAGGCGGCGGTCAACGTGCAGAACCGCGTGGCGCAGGCGACGAGCCGCCTGCCCGCCGAGGTCAACCAGATCGGCATCTCGACGGTCAAGCGGCAGAACAGCCAGATCATGCTGATCAACCTGTCGAGCAACGAGAAAGAGTTCGATACGAAGTTCCTGCAGAACTATGCGAAGATCAACATCGTTGACGACCTGGCCAGGGTGCCCGGAGTCGGCCAGGTGTCGGTCTATGGCAACATGGACTATGCGATGCGGGTCTGGCTCCGGCCGCAGCAGATGACCGCTTACGGCCTGACTCCGCAGGAGGTCTCGGCGGCGATCCAGAGCCAGAACCTCGAAGCGGCGCCCGGTTCGTTTGGCCTGATGAGCAACGAGCCGATGCAGTACGTGATGAAGTACCGGGGCAAGTTCGCCCTTCCTGAAGACTACGGCAACATCGTGGTCCGTGCCAATCCCGACGGTTCGCTGCTGCGGCTGAAGGATATCGCCCGCATCGAGTTCGGCGCTTACAGCTATACCGTGGGCACCAAGGCGAACGGCAAGCCCGGCGTGGTGCTCGCCGTCTACCAGTCACCGGGCTCGAACGCCAACAAGGTCGAGACCGAGCTGCGCAAGGTGCTGGTCAAGGCTTCACGCTCCTTCCCTTCCGGCATCGAGTACTCGATCCCCTTCAGCTCGAAGAAGGTGGTTGACGAGTCGATCGAACAGGTGCAGCATACCCTCGTCGAGGCATTCCTGCTGGTGTTCCTGGTGGTGTTCCTCTTCCTCCAGGACTTCCGCTCTACCCTGATTCCCGCCATCGCCGTGCCGGTAGCGATTATCGGGACATTCTTCTTCATGAACCTCTTCGGCTTCTCGATCAACGTCCTGACGCTTTTCGGCCTGGTGCTGGCCATCGGCATCGTCGTTGATGACGCCATCGTGGTGGTCGAGGCGGTCCATGCCAAGATGGAGCAGCAGCACTGGCCGGCCAGGATTGCCACCGTCGCGACCATGCGCGAGATCACGACGGCCATCGTCACCATCACCCTCGTCATGGCTTCGGTGTTCCTGCCGGTCGGGTTCCTGCAGGGCTCCACCGGCGTGTTCTACCGGCAGTTCGCCTTTACGCTGGCCATCGCCATCCTGATCTCCGCCGTCAACGCCCTGACCCTGAGCCCGGCGCTTTGCGCCCTCTTCCTGACCGACCTGCATGAACAGAAGAAGGGCGGAGCCAAACGGTTCAATGGGATCGGGCACCGTTTTTTCCTTGGCTTCAACGCGGGGTTCGAAAACCTGAAGCAACGCTATGCCGGTAGCCTCGTCTACCTGCTTCGGAAGCGTAAGGTTGCTTTCGGCGTACTCGCAGCAATTTCGGTCGTGGCGTTCTGGATGTTCAAGGCAACTCCGACCGGCTTCATTCCCGACGAGGACAACGGATTCGTGATCGTTTCTGCATCCCTGCCGCCGGGGGCTTCGCTCTCCCGGACGCAAGCCGCCCTTGACAAGGCGCAGGTGGTGATGAACTCGATGCCCCAGATAAAGAAGGTGATATCGGTTGCCGGTATCAACATCCTGACCCGAAGCTCCTCACCGACCTCCGGCCTGATGTTCATGCAGCTCAGGGACCTGGGCGAAAGGGGGAAGGAGAAGAACATGAAGCAGATCCTCGGAGCGATCACCCAGCGCCTCTCATCGATCAAGGAGGGGTCGTTCGTCGCACTCTCCATGCCCACGGTGCCGGGCTTCGGTACGGTCAGCGGCCTCGAGTTCGTGCTTGAGGACCGGAGTGGCGGGGACCTGACCAGATTCGGCAACATCGCCCAGGGGTTCATCGGCCAGCTGATGCAGCGGCCCGAAATCGCGGTTGCCTTCACCACCTTCAAGTCGACCTACCCGCAGTATGAACTTGTCGTGGACAACGCCAGGGCAGGGGAGCTGGGGGTGAACGTCAGGGATCTCATGACCGTCCTGCAGGCTTATTACGGTGGCATGCAGGCCTCGGATTTCAACCGCTTCGGCAAGTACTACCGGGTCGTCATGCAGTCCGAGACCGATGCCCGAAGGGAGCCGTCCTCCCTGAACGGCATCTTCGTCAAGAACTCCCTTGGCCAGATGGTGCCGGCGACCTCGATCGTCACCCTGAAGAAGGTGTACGGTCCGGACGCCGTGGATCATTTCAACCTGTTCAACTCCATTTCGGTCAACGCGGTCGTCAAGCCCGGCTACAGCACCGGCCAGGCGATCAAGGCGGTCGAGGAGGTGTCGAAGGTTTCGCTTCCCGACGGTTACACCTATGATTGGAAGGGCCAAAGCCGCGAGGAGCTGGAGTCTTCGGGCGGCCTGCTGTTCATTTTCATGCTTTCGGTCGTGTTCGTCTATTTCCTGCTCTCCGCGCTTTACGAGAGCTACCTGCTGCCGCTGGCGGTCATGTTCTCCATCCCCACCGGCCTGCTCGGCGTGTTTATCGGCATCAAGCTTGCCGGCATCGAAAACAACATCTATGTGCAGGTCGCCGTCATCATGCTCATTGGCCTCCTGGCCAAGAACGCCATCCTGATCGTCGAGTTCGCCCTGCAACGCAGGGTTGCCGGCCTTTGCCTCGAGGATGCAGCGAAGGAGGGCGCCATGTCCAGGCTGAGGCCGATCCTCATGACTTCGCTGGCCTTTGTCGCCGGCTTGTTGCCCCTGCTCTTCGTGACCGGCCCTGCGGCCATGGGCAACCACTCCATCGGTGCGGCGGCTATCGGCGGCATGCTTCTCGGTATGGCACTCGGCATTCTGGTGGTGCCGGTCCTGTTTGTCTATTTCCAGGGCCTGCAGGAGCGGTTCACCGGCCCGGCGACGGCCATTGTCGAAGCAGGGACGCTGCTCGAAGAACAGTTGAAGACAGAGGGGGATCGCTCATGAACACACGACGACAGGCAACCCTGAAAAGGCCCATCCTGCGCATGGTGGCGGCGGCGGCGACGCTGACCGGCTGCCTTGCCGTAACCGCCTGCAGCCCGGTCCGTGAGTATCGGCGGCCCGACATGCTCATGCCGGCCGCATATCCGGGGCAGGACGCGACGGGGCGGCCGATCGCGGCCATCCCCTACAGGAGCTTTTTCGCTGATCCTGAGCTTCGGGCGCTGATCGACAGCGCGGTCGTGAACAACCAGGACCTCCGGATCGCCCTCAAGAACATCGACTACTCGAAGCAGTCGCTCGGTGCGGCGCGGCTTGGCGGCCTGCCCTCGCTGGACCTGCAGGTCAAGGGTTCCTCGACGAATTATTCCGACAACAGCCAGTTGGCCACCAGTCGCTCGTCAAACCTCAACCAGAGGGACTATACGGCTTCGCTTTCGGCTTCATGGGAGTTGGACATCTGGTCGAAGATCGGCAACCGGAAGAAGGCCGCCCTGGCAGAGTACCTCAGGAGCACCGACGCCGCAAGGGCGGTGCGCACCCGCCTCGTCTCCGACGTTGCCCAGGGGTACTGGAACCTCAAGATGCTCGACGCCCAGCTTGATATAACGAGGCGTAACGTCTCCCTTGCCGATTCGACCCTGGCGATGATGCGCCTGCAGTATGACGCGGGGAATGTGACCAGCCTTGCCGTCCAGCAGCAGGATGCCCGCCTGCAGGCTGCGTGCCAGTCCATCCCCAGGCTCGAGGCGACGAGGAGCGCGCAGGAGAACGCCCTGTCGATCCTCGCTGGCCGCATGCCCGGCTTGCCGGTGAAACGGAGCCCCGGCCTGGACCGTTCGGTCGTGCCCGACTCCCTCGGCGCCGGCGTGCCGCTCGAGCTTTTGCGCAACCGCCCCGATGTCCGTGCCGCCGAGGAGTCGCTCATGGCCCAGCATGCCTCGATGGGGGCCGCCAAGGCCATGCTCTACCCGTCGCTGACCGTTACGGCCCAGGGTGGGCTCAATTCGATAAGCGCCGACAACTGGTTCTCGACGCCGGGATCGCTCTTCAGCGTTGTCGGTGGTTCGGTGCTTCAGCCGGTGTTCCGGCATGGCGAACTGTCGGCGCAGTACCAACAGGCCAAAATCAGGCGCGACCAGGCCGAGCTTGCTTTCCGGCAGACCCTGCTCAAGTCGGTTGGCGAGGTTTCCGATGCCCTCGTTCAGGTGCAAAAGACGGGGGAACAGGAGCGCTTCGCGTTACGACGGGTATCGACACTCCGTCTTGCCGCGAAGAATTCCATGCTGCTTTTCCAGAGTGGCATGGCCACTTACCTTGAGGTGATTACCGCCGAAAGCGACCTTCTGCAGGCCGAACTTGACCTTGCCGATGTGCAGCGCCGCCGACTCTCGTCGGTGGCCGACCTTTACCGCTCCGTCGGTGGCGGATGGCAGGAGTAGCCAGTCACGGGGCACGGCGGACGCGTTCTGGATGATAGCAGCCCGGCTCAGGGCCGGGGTTTTCCTGCATGGTTTTTTCCTGTCAATGATTGCTTGAAGATCCTGCGAAAACCTGCTTCACCTTTTCGGTGTTTACCGAATCCCCGGTATCCAGGAGGCTGATGCCGTCGCTTCCTTTCGAGAGCTGCCCCGCGGCTCCTTTTCGAATTTCGTCGGAGACCGGCTGTGGCCCCGTTATTTCGTTCAGCCTGAACATGACGGGTTTTCCTCCGGCCTGGTTATGCAGCGAAAGCGCCAGCAACGGAATGATGTCGAGCCTGCCTTCCTGTCCTGCGAGGGGGATGTCCGCAACCACCATGTCGATGCGTTGGGCGAGCTGCCCGACGTGCTGTCCTGTGGTTTCGGGCGTCCGGTAGTTGATGGCCGAATTCCCGGGGATGATCATCGAACATTCGATGCGGCCTTTCCCTGCTCGCTTCGCCACCTTGCCCAGTTTGCCGGCAAGGTCTGCCACGACCGTGGAACGCCACTGGCACCATGTGGTGTATTCGTCGTTCATCAGCTCAGGGAGTTTCGGCAGGTGGCCGAGGTGCCGGTTTTTTGCATATGATTCGATGATTGCCGGTGTGTAATCGAACCCGGCGTCGGGGTAAGCGAGGTTGTCCATGCAGATGCCGTCGAGCCGGTAGCCTGCGACAAGTGTCCGGATCGTTCCCGAAAGGTGCTCCACCGCCTTGGGGTTCACCGGGGAGATCCAACGGGCGGATCGCTTGCCTTCCTTGTCGATCATGCCCCATGCAGGATGTTTTTCGACGGCTTTTCGGTCGGCAAGGGCGGATATCCATGCATGGACCTTGAGTCCCTTTGCCCTGAATGCGGCCACCATGTTGCCAAACCGGTCCGTGCGGCTGTTCCGGTTGAAATACCGGGTCCCTTCCCCATCCGTCGCTTTCAGGAAAACGTCCGTTGCCCCGAGTTCCTTGACCTTTTTTGCAATCTTCTCCGGGGCCTGGCCGTTGGTGGAGGCGTCGAGCCAGACCGCCCGCCTGGAAGGCAGATGCTGCCGGAACCCGGCAAGATACCCTTCCACCGTGCAGAAACTGCCGCCCGACTTGCCGACCGTGTCGATGAACTCATGCAGCGCCCCGGCCTCCTTCACGCAGACGCTCGGATGAAGCAGGATCACGAGCGGTTCCCCGCTTTTTTGTTTTTCCCGGTACATCCTGACGAGGGCATCCCTGAATTGCGGCCCGGTAAAGTGCTCCTCATCGAGCATATCGTAGTCTGAGGCGATGAGGCTTGAATCCTCAAAGTTGGAGATGGGCAGTTCGTACATCGTATCCTGGCGGGCCCACGAGTCCTTGTCGGAGCTGTCGCCCTGGTAACCTGCATCCCTGAGCGTTCGCATCAGGCGGTCGTCGTATTCGAGGAAGGGGGCGCGGAACCAGGTGACCGGTTTGCCGGATATCGATTCGAGCAGCTGCCTGGAGGCAACCACCTCATTTCGGGCGGCCTGTTCGGTAAGGCGGTTGAAATGGGGGTGGCTGAAGGAGTGGGAGCCGATGGTGTTGCCCCGTTTCGAAAGCTCCGCAACAGCCTCAGGATGCTCCGTGGCAAACTGTCCGGTGATGAAATAGGTGGCGGGCACCTTGAGGTCGAGCTTGCGTAGCGCCCGGTCATCCCCCGGCTCTTCGACATCGAGCGAGAGGATGACCGGTGATGCGCCTGCCGCAGCGGGACGGCAGAGTGACAGGAGCATCGCTGCCCCCGTCGCCAGCCCACGGGCATAGTTCATCATCGTCGAGGCCGTGGATGCGTTGCCGGCCTTGCCGTCGTTGTTCAACCGCTCAGACATGCTTCGGGAGTTGCGGGGCGGAAAATGCCGGCTTCGGCGCGGGCATCTTCTCTGCGAGCGTGAGCTTCAGGTCTTCCATGCTCTCTTTCAGGCCGATGTAGCGGACGATCGCGTAGAAGAGGAATGCAGCGTTCAGCAGCGAGAAGCAGCCCGGGTAGACGAACCCTTTGTAGATGCTGTACAGGCCACCGGCAAAGAACTGCAGGAACAGCAGGTAGGAGGCGATGATGTACAGCGGGCTGGCTGCGGTGCGGCCCTGGACCTTCGGTGTGCGGCTGAACGGTATATGCTTGCCGGTCAGCGCCTGCTCGATCGACTTGAAGACGCCGCCGAGGTTGACCGGTATCAGGAGCAGGTTGAGCGCGTAGACCCTGAAGACGTCGGAAATCCGGTAGCCGTTCTGGTTGAGGTCTCGGGCATAGAGGATATAGTAGGTCAGCGAGGTCAGCGGCAGCCAGAAGCTGTTGAACTCCTTGCCGAAGGGCAGCACCATCAGCAGCAGCAGGCCGATGTTGACGGCTGCGATCGAGACCAGGTAGTGGAAACGGAAGAAGCCTTCCAGGAAGTTCTTGAACGAAAACTCCCTGAACAGGTACTTCAGCAGTTTCGGCATGATCAGCAGGCCGCCGTTAGCCCAGCGGCGGCGCTGGATGACCAGCGAGCCGAAATCGGGCGGGGTCGCGCTGTAGGCGAGGCGCTCGGGGTGGTTGTACAGGCGCCATTTGTTGTGGGCAAGGTCGATGCTCGACTCGGTGTCCTCGATGACGGTTTTGTCCTGGATGAACTTCAGGATATCGTAACCCCGCTCCTTTGCTTCGATCCTGATGTCCTGCAGGGCTGCGACGCGGATGAGGGCGTTTGCCCCTACCCAGTAGGTGGCGTTGAAGAAGGTGAAGCCCTGGTGGATCAGGTACTGGATGTCGGTGGTCGCCCCGGCGATCCTCTCAATGTGGTTGTCGGCTCCGGGAATGGCGCTGTAGGGCGTCTGGGCGATGCCGATGCTGCTGTTTTCAGGGCTCTCCATGATGCTGATGAGCCTGGTGGAATATTCCGGTACCAGCAGGCTGTCCGCGTCGAGCGTGATGAAGAAATCGGTGCCGGGAACAACCAGGTCCGCTTCGCAGTCTTCGCACTTGAGCAGCATGAGCCCTTCCGGCCGATGCTCTTCACGGTAGAAGCCGTTGGTGAGGCCGATGTAGCTGTTCAGGTTCATCGCCTTGTTCGATGCGTGCGACAGGTTGACGTAGCGTTTCCTTTCGAAAGAGTCGAGTTGCACGTCGAACAGGATGACCAGGAACCGGTACTCCCTTGCGAGCTCTTCCCGGCTGGTTCCGATCCCCAACTTCAGCTTGTCGGTGAAGATCGACTTCAGTTTTTCGTAGATCAGCTTTACGAAAAGCTCGTCGACATGGTTCTCGATGTCGTAGGTCGAGATCTTGGCGGCGAAGTAGCTTTCCATTTCAGCCCAGATCAGGTTCAGGCGTGTCTTCTCGGCGGAGATGTCACACTGGCTTCCACCGGTTCGGGTCAGGAAGGCGTTTTCGAGTCCGGCGAATTTTTGCTTGTGGGTGTCGAAGTAATGCGACAGTGTCCTGGGCAGCTCGCGGGCCTCGCAAAGCTGGCGGTATGCCGCACCGGCGGACGGGGGAACCTGCGGATCGTCGATGAGCAGGACCACCCGGCGACGAGGGTAGAGCTGGAATGCCGCAGACAGGAGCGTTTGCATGATCACCTTCTGCTCCTCCTTGTACGAGGGCACCAGGATGGTCAGCCGAGGGGCGTCCTTCTGCTGGATCAGGGAATTCTCTTTTTCGGAATTGTTCCTGTTCTTTGAAAACCGCTTGAAATAGCCGATCCTCGTCAGATGGTACAATATGCCTCCATACACCAGGAAGGAGATCATGACCAGGAAGAGGACGTGGGTTGCGAACAGGGACCAGGAGCGCATCTCGAACAGGAGCCCCAGCGAACGGAACTGTTCGTAGATGACACAGGTATAGGCGACGACGGTGAACATGAGGAACCCGATCGTCAGCTTGATTTCGAATCTGTTTTTTTTGACGAACACCGAATCAGGTTGAGCGCAGGACATGTCTGTTGGCATTGTTGGTGTTACTTGGATAAAACAAGATGGTCAAAGGACGTTTCCATGCTTCGGGAAGCTTTGTCGAAGAGGCGAATCGTGGCGGTATCCCAACATCGTTGAACGTTCCGGTGAACGGGGCTTTCGACCGGGTGCCGCAGGGTGTTTCGGGCTGGTTCTGCTGTCCATGGGCAATTTCGAGAGGTCATTTCTGGTGCCGGCTACCCGGTTACTGCCGGGGCCATTTTGTACGGATGCACATTTTAACTTTTCGTTACTCGTATTACTACGCTTGGCCTCTTCTTTTCTTTCAAAAAAAATCCTTCTTTGAAATCTTTTGGAAAGCGCGGGCCGGTGGCGTATAACCTTTTTCCCTTTAAGCAGATAATATCGTAATTTTATGGCCAGCCATGGCCTGGGCGTAAGGTTCAGGTGGTCTGGATGCATAGTTGCCGCGCCAGCTTCACTGGTTCCTTTTCGGGAATGCGGCAACAATCTCTTTTGTCAATTTTGAAAAGGAGTTCAGAAGCATATGAAAAGCGAGCCACGCATTCATTGCAAGTCCCTGCTGGGAAGAGTCATGTCAGCCGAACAGGCGGCGGCCCTCATCCCTGACGGGGTCAATGTCGGTATGAGCGGATTCACCGGATCAGGATACCCGAAATCAGTGCCGGCAGCGCTTGCCAGGCGCATTGCCGCGGCCCATGCTGCCGGAGAGCATTTCAGGATCGGAGTCTGGACCGGAGCTTCCACGGCCCCCGAACTCGATGGGGCGCTTGCCGAAGCCGACGGTGTGGAGATGCGCCTGCCCTACCAGTCCGACCCCGTCTGCCGCAAGAGGATCAATGCCGGCCAGATGGAGTATATCGACATTCATCTTTCCCATGTGGCACAGTTCGTGTGGTTCGGTTTCCTCGGCAACCTCGATATCGCGCTTGTCGAGGTCGCCGGAATCCTCGAGGACGGTCGGCTGGTGCCATCATCCTCGGTGGGGAACAACAAGACCTGGCTTGATCAGGCGGACAAGGTGATCCTCGAGGTGAATTCGAAGCAGAGTTCGAGGCTGGAGGGGATGCATGATATCTATTATGGTACCTGCCTTCCTCCCCACAGGATGCCGATTCCGCTCGTCAAGCCGGACGACCGGATCGGTGAGCAGTATCTTCGCTGCGATCCGGACAAGATCATCGCCATCGTCGAGACTGCCGCTCCGGACCGGAACTCCCCATTCTCGCCGCCGGACGGGAATTCGCAGCGTATCGCCGGCCATATCCTCGAATTCTTCGAGCACGAAGTCAGGAAGGGGCGCCTTCCGAAAAACCTCCTTCCGTTGCAGTCCGGCGTCGGCAACATCGCCAATGCGGTCATGGCTGGCCTGAACAGCGGTCCGTTCGACAACCTGACCGCCTATACCGAAGTGCTCCAGGACGGCATGCTCGACATGATCCGTTCGGGGAAGCTCTCCATGGCCTCCGCAACGGCGTTCTCACTCAGTGATGCGGGATTGGAGGAGTTCAACAATAATGTCGATATGTACAGGGAGCGGATCATCCTGCGTCCCCAGGAGATCAGCAACCACCCCGAGGTCATCCGGCGCCTTGGTGTCATCGCCATGAACGGCATGATCGAAGCCGACATCTACGGCAACGTCAACTCGACCCATGTTATGGGCAGTTCGATCATGAACGGCATCGGCGGGTCCGGCGATTTCGCACGCAATGCCTACATCTCGATTTTCATGACCCCGTCGCAGGCCAAGAACGGGCAGATATCCTGCATCGTGCCGATGGCCTCGCATGTCGACCATACGGAGCATGACGTCCAGGTTATCGTCACCGAACAGGGGCTTGCCGACCTCCGCGGCCTTTCGCCGACCCAGCGGGCGAAGGTGATTATCGAAAACTGCGCCCATCCCGACTTCAAGCCGGCGTTGCTCGATTACCACCGTCGGGCAATTTCCGGCGCCTCCGGACGCCATACGCCCCACCTGCTCGACGAGGCGCTGAGCTGGCACCAGCGTTACCTCAGGGAAGGGCACATGTGATCATGGCTGCACCCGGGGCTGCCTTCGGCGGCCCCGGGCCTCGTGAATGGAAAACAGGAAATAAAAAAACGGAGCTTTTCGGCTCCGTTTTTTTATTTCCTGTTGTTCGGACTGGTTTCAGCCCGGGAGGGGATAGCGGTCAGTCGTTGAAACGGGACTCGATATCCTTGCTTGGCGTGGCGCGGCCGGAAACCTCGGGTGACCCGCCCCTGATGCCGCTTGCGCCGTAAAGTTGCGGATAGGCGTTTGCGCCAAGGCGCTTGGTTGCCTTGCCGACATTTTCGAGATAATCACCCACAACCCACCAGTGGCCGTCGATGAAAACCTCAAGAAACCTGCCGTATGCCTCTGCGCCCTGTACGAATGCTCCAGACATGTTCATGATGATGGTTCGGCTTGTGGTTAGGTAAACACTTTATGAAAGAAGATAACAAAATATCGCATAGGCTCAAAACAGTTTAATAGCGACATGGGTCATGTTTTCCCGGACTTTCCGTCGGCCGGACGGTTTGGAACATTCGTCGGAAATCGATGGTTACGTTGATGGTAGGCCTTGAGCTTTGGACAACCATTAACCTGTAGCCATGCGTACCTATCAAATAGCCGTTGTCGTTGGCAGCCTCAGGAAAGAGTCCCTGAACCGGAAATTTGCCGAAGCTCTGGTGCGGATAGCACCAGAGGAGTTCTCTTGCAAACAGGTTCAGATCGGGGACCTGCCGCATTACCATCAGGACGAGGAACTGCATCCCGTCGATCCGGTCAGGCGCCTGAAGAGGGAGATTGAAGGGGCGGATGGCCTCCTGTTCGTCACTCCGGAATACAACCGCTCGATTCCCGGGGTGCTGAAGAATGCCCTCGACCAGGGTTCGCGGCCGTACGGCCAGAATGCATGGGCCGGCAAGCCGGCCGGAATCGTCGGGGTATCGGTCGGCGCCGCCGGCACTGCCATGGCGCAGCAGCATCTTCGCAACATCCTTGCCTACCTTGACGTCCCTGTCCTCGGTCAGCCTGAGGTTTACATACAGGCAAAAGAGGGGCTTTTCAACGAGGATGGCGGTATCGGAGAGGCGAGCAAGGGGTTCCTTCAGTCTTGGATGGACCGGTATGCGGCCTGGGTGGCACTGCATGCCGCATCCAGATGATTCCCCTTCGTAGGTTACATCCCCGCCTGGCGGCGCGAGGACCAGAAGCGGTCGTAGACGATGGACGGACTGAGGATCTCGTCGCTCATCACCTGTTGCAGGTGGCGGCCGTATTGCTCCGGCTGGATCTTTGAGAAGAGCGAGATGCCGAGGCCGAAATGTTCGTCAGGGTTTTTTCGCATGCCGAGCAGGTCGAGGATGGTCGGCGCAATGTCGAAGTGGGTCATCCTGTCGCGGTTGGGTTTCCGGTTTTCGGCGGTGATCATCTTGAAGTAGACCCGACGGTCGCTGGAAAAATTATCCCTGACCTGTTCGTCGCTCGCCATGAAGAGGTGGTCTCCCATGATGATGATGTCCGTATCCTCGAGGGCTCCGTCCGCGATCAGTTTGCCGACCATGGAAGCAAGGCGCTTCGAGGTGTAGCGGAACGCCCCGACGAAGCTTGATTGCGCCTCCTCGCTGCTGCATCTCGGCGAGGGGAACCCATCCGGGAAATGCGTGTCGATGGTGAGCAGGGAGACGACGAACGGATGCTTTTTTGCCCGCTCTGCGGTGATGATCTTATAAGCTTCATCCAGCAGCGAGTCGTCCTGCAGGCCCTCGCCCCAACTGGTAAACAGCGCTTTGTCCACACCCCGCTTCAGCCACTCCGCACTGCCGATCGGGTAGTCGTAGTGGTGGCTGGAGAAGAACTTGTCCATGTCGGCGAACTTCAGGTCGGGCCCGGTAAGGAAATACTGGGTATAACCGTATCGGGCAAGGATGTCGCTCAGGCAGACCAGGCTCGGGCAAAAGCCGTTCCTGTCGAAATTGCCCATGAAATTACCCTCTTCCTTGAGGTTGTAGTAGAAGGGCTTGAGGGGCACGCCGGCCTGGCTCGAGATGATGCCGGCAATGCTCCAGCCCGTGCCCGGGGCCTGGAAGAACTCCTTCACCTGGCGGCCGGGGAGGTCGTCGATCTCGCTGATGGCGTCCCTGTGGCCCGGTCGCAGGTCGGAAAGGTCGCTCTCGAGGGATTCGACGTAGATCAGTACCATGTTCTTCTTCCGGTCCGGTACCTTGAGGTGCTGTTTGCCGGGGTCGGCGTAGAGGCCGGAAAAAATGTCGCGTCCGAAGCGCGAGGTGATGTACTGGAAGATATGGAGCTTGTGGATGAACGTTCCCGATCCGGCCAGAAGCAGGAGGATGCAGGTGGCGCCGAGCAGTTTTTCGACGTCCCCGGCCCGTTGCTTTGCGAACCTTGATGCGATGACGGGTATGATCGCCGCGGTGAGCGGGAAGATTAGCGGAACGGCGAGGACGTGCTGTACGAAGCTGACCTTGAGGGTCCGGTCGGTGGCTTCCACAGCTTCCAGGCCAGACATCACATGAAAGAGGATCTGTTCGACCGACACGTTGTTGCCGAAGGTGCCCAATATCCAGAATGGCAGCAACATGAGCACACCGCCGAGGTAGAAGAGTATGTGCCGCAAGATCTTACTCATAGTGCCAAATATGGGCGGGGGGGATGTTCAGGATGACCGACCTGATCTTTTTCGACTTTTTGAATCCGGCGTCTTTCAGGGGGTCGGCAAGCCCGTAGGTGAAGATCATGCACCATGAGACCACACCCCGAAGATATGCTTCCCTGATCGCCGAGACGATCCTGGGCTTTTCGGGATTGTTGATCAGGGGGATCGAGACGATGAGGCCGCAAGGTTCATGGCACTCCTTGAGGAACTCGACGGCACATCTGTTTTCGATGATGCAGCCCGGAAAACGGTTGGCCAGGACATTGCACAGTTCCCGGTCGATTTCGACCAGCTTCGGGCTGCTACCTGCGATATGTTTTGTCAGTGCCCCGGTTCCCGGTCCCAGTTCGACAATCCTGTTGACCGGCAATAGTTCAAGCTGGTCGGCGAAGGCCTTGCCCAGTCGATCGGAAGAGGGGATTACGGAGCCGGTCCTCGAGGGATTTTTCAGGTAGGCTTTAATAAACGCTTTTTTACTCATGCATCGTGTACAGAAGGGTTCCGGCCGTCAGGCCATGATTCCGCGCAATGGCGGAAATTACAAATATACGGAAACCTCACGTCGAGGGGCAATGGAAACACGTTTTCAGATACATCAGGAATCTGAGCTGCCCCGAATCAGGGCGTATCCGATATGCGGGTTCGTTTCGTGGACGCAGGGCCAGGCGCCTTGCGGTTGATCCCGCCGTGGTGGTTTTTTACTGTGCAATCTTCTGCAGCAGGCCGATTGCCGCCTTTTTCGCTTTGCGCCCTTCATCCCATTCGTTTCCGAACGCTGCGGCTTCACTGATCTTTTCGATCACGCCGGAAAGGCTCCTGATCTTTCTCCTGGCAGACGCCGGAGCCGAATCTGCGGGACCGGATTGGACCTCTATTTTCAGGATCTCGTCCTGAAGGGACTGAATGGCATTAAGGTACTTTTCAGCTTCGAGCTGCCGGATGATCTGATGGGCTGCCTTTTCGGTCATTGCTGTCTCCTGCTTGCTTGTTTTTCGCTTGTTTTGGCTCGCCGCGCTTGCTGCCCGCATGGGTAAGTTGAAATGGACAGGCAATGCCCGGAACGGCGCTTACCTGGTGACGGATGGTCCGTATGGCGGGCTGATTGCCGAAACTGATCTGTGGAGGGGAGGCACGGTAAAAAAATTGGTATCCGGATACCCCGGGCATTTGGCTTGGGATGGAGAATCTCCGGAGATGAACGAGGGGAATGGTTGTGGACAATATAGGACTCGAACCTATGACCTCTCGCGTGTGAAGCGAACGCTCTAACCAGCTGAGCTAATTGTCCTCGAAAAATAAGCCTTAGTATATGATTTCAGGGTCATATTTCCAATCTTGCCGATCATTTTATTCCCGAAATGCATTAACTTTTACAAACAGCCCGATCGACGGCGAATGGCCGTCGGTAAAGGCGTTCAGTCGTGGTCATCAACATCAGCAAAAGGCGGAGGTCGATATGGAACAGGGAGGTCGGGAAAACATGGTCAAGACAGCGGTCGGTGTGGCAGGAGGGGCGGCTCTCTTATCGCCCGTGGGGATGCCTGTCGTGCATGGGCTCGCAGGGCTTGCCGTTGCAGGCTTGGGGATTTTTACCGTCGGTTCGCTCGCATTCAAGGCCATCGGGGCGGTGACCGGCATGGAAAACCCCCTGAAATCAAAGAAACCGGTGGACAGGGAAGTGATCCGCTGAGCCTGATGCTTTCCGGTTTGCGGTGAGGGGCCTGGCTTCAGGTCCGGAGGTGTTCGTTCTTCAGTCAGGAAACATTCTGCATTCGAAACGGGTTTAATCCTGAAATAGGGATAAATATGCCCGAACTCTTGCTGCCGAAGCTGAAGATACTGTTCATGCTGCTCATGCTCGCTGTCTCCACGATGAGTGCCTGTTCAGCAGGGTCTCCGCCCGGTGGTGCTTCGGGTCAGACAACGACAACCCGAAAGGAGGATTCCATGACGTACAGGACCCTGACACCCGAAGAGAGGGCAGTCATCATCGAAAAAGGGACCGAACAGCCGTTTACCGGACGTTTCTACCTCAACAAGGAGCATGGGGTCTACCTTTGCAGGCAGTGCGACCTGCCGCTGTTCCGGTCGGGCGACAAGTTCGATTCGGGAACGGGCTGGCCGAGCTTCGACGATGCGATTCCGGAGGCTGTGAGGCAGATTCCGGACGCCGACGGACGCCGTACGGAGATTGTTTGCGCAAAGTGCGGCGGTCACCTTGGCCACCTGTTTTTCGACGAAGGCTTGACCTCGAAGAACGAGCGTTACTGCGTCAACTCGGCCTCGCTCTCTTTTGAGCCGGCCGACAAGCCTGTGCCCGCTTCCGGGAAGGCATTGTTTGCCGGTGGCTGCTTCTGGGGGGTCGAATATCATTTCAAGCGACTCAAGGGAGTCTTGTCGACCAGGGTTGGCTACACGGGCGGAACCACCGGGCACCCGTCCTATCGGCAGGTATGTACGGGCAGTACCGGGCATGCGGAAGCGATCGAGATTGAGTTCGACCCAAGGGTGGTGAGCTACGAGGAACTTGCAAAGCTCTTTTTCGAGATCCACGACCCGACACAGTTCAATCGCCAGGGGCCGGATGTCGGCACCCAGTACCGTTCAGCGGTCTTCTACCACGACGAGGAGCAGAAAAAGGTAGCCGACGCCCTGATCGAGAGGCTTGAGGAGAAGGGGTACCGGGTGGTTACCGAGGTTGTGAAAGCCGGGGAGTTCTGGCCTGCCGAGGATTACCATCAGGACTACTACGAGAAGACGGGGCACCATCCGTACTGCCACATCTACCAGAAACGCTTCTGAGAAGTGCGGTCATGAGGGTCATGCAACTCGATGGGGTGGTCGATACCTGCAGGAACCCCAACCCTCTCCGCCGGGCTGACGTCCCGCTTGGCGAGCCTGGCCCCGGGATGGTGCTTCTTCGGATACTGGCGTGCGGGGTGTGCCATACGGATCTCGACGAGATCGAGGGCCGGACCCCGGCACCCCGCTTCCCGGTCGTCCCTGGCCATCAGGTCGTCGGGATAGTCGAGGCCTGCGGCCTGGGTGTGCCGTCGGAGGCTTTGGGGGTACGCAGGGGAGTTGCATGGATCTTCTCTGCATGCGGGAACTGTACCTTTTGCCTCGACGGCCATGAGAACCTCTGCCCGGAATTCAGGGCGACAGGTCGAGACGCTGATGGGGGTTATGCCGAATACCTGCTCGCCTTCTTCAGTTTTACCTATCCGGTCCCCGAGGGCTTTTCCGACGCCGAAGCGGCTCCGTTGCTCTGCGGAGGGGCGATCGGCTACCGGTCGCTCCGGCTGGCGAACCTCCCGGACGGTTCCCCGCTGGGCTTGACGGGGTTCGGTGCATCCGGCCACCAGGTATTGAAGCTCGCCCGGCACCTTTACCCGGCTTCACCCGTGTTCGTGTTCGCCCGCGGCGGGGCGGATCGCGAGTTCGCGCGCTCGCTCGGCGCCGACTGGGCGGGGGATACCGCGGACGACCCGCCCGAACCCTGCGCATCGATCATCGATACCACCCCGGCCTGGAAACCGGTTATTTCCGCCCTCGAACACCTTCGGCCGGGCGGGCGCCTGGTGATCAACGCAATCAGGAAGGAGGCGGGGGACCGCGACCTGCTTTCGGGGTTGAACTATGAGCGGCACCTCTGGATGGAAAAAGAGGTCAAAAGCGTAGCCAACATCACCCGGATGGATGTGTCCGGGTTCCTCGAGCTGGCGGGAAAGTTCGCGCTGAAGCCTGAAGTCCGCACCTGGCCCCTCGAAGAGGCGAACCAGGCGCTGTTCGCCCTGCGTCATGGTCTTGCGACAGGAGCCGCCGTGCTGATTCCCGGTACCTGACTCCAGCCATCCGACCGAAGATCACTCCTGTTTTTCCATACGTTTCTTCACGACGGCGATCAGGGCATCCAGGCCTTCGAGGCCGTCGATCTCCTTTTTGGAGAGCAACACTTCGATGTTGTTGTTTTTCCTGAGGATCACGGGATACTCGAACCTGAGGTCGTATTTCTTCTCGAACTCGTCGCGGTTGAGGAACTCCATCGGGACTCCCATCGTCTTGCGGAACGCGGTCCAGGCTTCCTTTTCCGAGAACGGGCCATGGGTGAGCGTGCAGAGGCTACATTGGTAGGTCGAGGGGCTGAGGATCTTGTGCCCGAGGTCGAACAGCCCGCTGATCGGTCCGCTGTCGGCGTTGTAGACAAAAATCAGGGTAGTAGTCATGGTTTTGTGTCGCCTTGTTGTTTCCGGGCGCTTCCTGCGTTCAGAAAAAAGCGCCGTTGATATCTGGAGAACGAAACTTCACCATCTTAACGCCTGATCTGAAGGAATCGATCCATACGAGGAATGGTCATTACCTTTTTCCCCTCCATGATACCCACCTTATCATCATATATCGTGTTGGTTGTATAATAAAATTATATATTTTTATCCTTGGTGTACTGGTGTGAGGTGCCGGTCGGACCCCGTAGCCTGGAGGTGAATGCCTACCAATCCTCATGCTTTTTTCCCCCCATAAACAAGCCTTTCCCCCCATGAAACCCATCCGTATCAACGACTACTGCTTCGACAGGATCCACCTTTGGGTGCAGTATGACTGGAAGATCCCGCAGTTCGTCGAAGTGGTCGTCGAAGTCTTCTTCCCGAAAAATCGCCGTGCCAGCGGCCTGGTGATGTTCAATCACGGCTTCCTGATCGGTAACGATCTGCTGTTCTATCCGAAGAAGGTCATCGGGGCCCTGCTTGGCGACAACCCGCTGTTCGGACTCAATCCTTCAGCCTATTACAACTACAGCGAGGCGATCGTCGAGAAGAATTGGGCCATGGCATTCGTCAGTACTTCGCATGCACAGGTGGATTGGATGCCCTGGACCGACCTCGGCGGCAATCCGAGAGTGGGGCAGGAGGCCTATGCGGCCGCATCCTACCTGGTCAGGTACGGCGTTACCGATTTTTTCTACAAGACCGAGCCGAAAGGGCGCAACCTGGATTTTTACGATGCCGACCTTACCAGGAGAGCGAAGTTCATGGTCTCGAACAACGTCATCTTTGCCGGGCACTCGGTCGGAGGCGCCCACGCCCAGGCCGCTGCCTGCGGTTTCGAGACGCTGCACGAGCTTGGCAAAAAGGACTATCGCCCCTTCAATCCGGTGATCTTCGACCGGGAGTTCCTGCCGACTTCTACGGAGCGGCTGTCAACGTGGGACCCATCCGATAGGGCGAACCCGGTCGGTCTCCTCCAGCTCTCGCCCGTGGACCAGAAGATGTCCTTCATCATGCCTGGCATGGAGCGCTACCGGGCTGCGCTTGCCAGCCGCAGCATGCCCATGGTGATGGTGGTCGGCCAGTGTGATTGTGCCTGCCTCGACAAGGCCAATTCAAACCCTCCCGCCTGGTCGGAAAACGCAGGCGAGGTAACCCAGTCCACCCAGCTTTCCCCGCCTCTGAAAGGATCCTGGGCTGTTGTGTCCTGCATCCAGAAAGGCAGCCACTGCGGTTACCTGACCGACAGGAACCAATTGTGCAGCATGGCTGACAAACCGTCGGAATGCACTCGTTGTCCCGAAGTCGAGAAATACGGGCCGGCAGGGGATGAGGCAGCCTTTACGGCCAGCCTGCTGCAACGCTTCATCGACATCTATCCCGGTTCGGAAGGATTCGCCGGGAACTTCGACGACTGGATCGACAGTGGATTCATCAAGTGGCTGGACAAGGAGTGCCCGGACGGCAGGGTCAGTCTGGTTCCTTTCGCCCCGGAGAAATATGTGGATTATGTCAAGCCGGTGCTGCCATGACCATCAACTTGTAGCGAGCCCGGAGTGCCGGGGTCATGTATTTTCAGCTGATGCCGTCGATGAGGGCGAGGGCCTCTTCGGCGGTGCGGCAGACGGCGTAGTAGGCTTCATGGCCGGGTTTGACCATGTGGTCGGCGGCGATGCGTTCGAAGAATTCGAGGAGCTGGTCCCAGAAGCCGTCGACGTTGAGCAGGATGATGGGCTTGTCGTGCTGGCCGAGGTGTTTCCAGGTGAGGATCTCCATCAGTTCGTCGAGGGTGCCGAAGCCGCCGGGCAGGATGACGAAGGCGTCGGCCCAGCCGGTGAGCAGCATCTTGCGTTCGTGCATGGTTTCGACGACATGCAGTTCCGTGATGCCGTAATGGGCGACCTCCTTTTCTTCAAGGAATCGGGGGATGATTCCCTTGACCGTCCCGCCGCCCTGCATGACGGCGTCCGCCGTGCGTCCCATGAGCCCGACGTGGCCGCCGCCGAAAACGAGTCCGATGTTCCGCTCGGCCAGCCCCCTGCCGAGAATCGTGGCTTCCTCGAAATATGATTGCGGCGCCTTGCTGCTGGAGCTGCAGTAGACGGTGACTGAACTGATCATGTGTCGCTTTTTCTCCAGGTTCCGGTTATGCTGTCATCTGATCGCTGGTAGATGTAGCTTTCGGGTGCCTCGATCTTCAGCAACTGGTACTTTGCGGCGGCGCGCTCCCAGAGGTCGGTATCTTCGGCGTAGTCGATATCCCTGAACCCCCCGATATCCGTGAAGAGCTCCCTCCGGCCGAAGAGCGTGCCGCAGAGGATGCACTCGCTGATATGGACCAGCTTTTCTGAATCGTTCCGGTCCCTGACCCACGGGTCGCCAATGCAGGCGAAGCCGCCGGAGAGGAGGTCGACCTCCGGCATCGATTCGAGCATGTCGATGCGGGACTGGAGGTGTTCCGGGAGGTAGCGGTCGTCGCTGTCCAGAAAGGTGATGTAGCTGCCGAAGGCTGCCTGGATCCCGGCGTTGCGGGCAAGGGGGGCATGGCGGTTGCGGTGCTTCATGTAGCGGATGTTGACGTGCCGCTGCAGGTGGCGGTCGACGACGCTGAAGGTTTCGTCGACGCTTCCGTCGTCCACCACGATGAGCTCCCAGTCCTCGAAGCTCTGGTCGAGGACGCTGTCGATGGCGGCATCGAGGTGCCCGGCCCGGTTGAAGGTGGCCAGGATGACCGATACCTGTGGCCTGCCGTAGGAGTTCATGGGGCAATGGACCTGATGGCCAGAGCGCAGACGAGCATTCCGGCGACGAGGAAGTTCTGGGCGATGGCGTTGTAGCGGACGTCCATGGTCCTCGGGGAGCGGACGAGGCCGAACTGGAGCAGGAGCTGGGGCACGACCAGGGCACCGACGATGAGGGCGTGCAATTGGAGGCCCAGCAGGAGCATGTAGCCGGCTGCGAATACCTGGCCGAGGTTGATCAGTACGGCGGCCATGATGGCAGCCTTGCGTTCGCCGAATACGGCCGGAAGGGTATGGATGCCGACCCGCCGGTCGCCCTCGATCGACTTGAAGTCGTTGATGGTCATGGTTCCGGTGCTCGACAGGGTGTAGAGCCCTGCGACGATAAGCGAAGGCGTGAGGCTTTCGAGGGAAAACAGGGGCCGATAGGCAATCTCGCCGGCGATCCACGGAATGATGAGGTAGGAGACCGACACGATGATGTTGCCTGCCCACAGCCGTTTCTTGAGCTTGATGGGGTTTGCGCTGTAAAGGTGCGCGTTGACGATGCCGATGACCACGTAGAGCCCGATCAGGGGATGGATGAGGTAGCCGGCGATGACCGAAAGCACGGACCAGAGGGCGATGAGGATGGTGGCGCCGCGCAGGGAGATGGCGCCCCCGGGAATTGGCCGGGATGGTTCGTTGATCTCGTCGAGGTCGCGGTCGAAGTAGTCGTTGAGCATCTGGCAGGTGCCGGTCGCCAGCGGGCCGGTGAGGAGCATCGCCAGCAGGAATTTCGTGCCGGCAAGTTCCTTCCATCCGAACGATCCGGACGCTACGGCCCCGCAGAGGAAGCTCCACATGACCGGTATCCAGGTTACCGGTTTGAGGAACCTGACGAGCAGCCCAAGTTTCGAGCGTGGTTCGGATGAACGCTTTCCCTGCACGAACGGTTTGCGGCGGCCGATGCCTCCGTTTCCGCCTTTATCGTCAAGCCTGTTGCCGGCATGCCGGTCTGGAGGAAAGTCGTTCACCTGGAAGTGATTGGATTGGTCGAAACTCACGGCTTGAAAAATAACATGCAAATCCAAGGAATGAAACTTCTTGCGGCAAATAATCGCCGGGGCGGGGTCTGCTGCGGGTTACGCTACCCGTTTCCCTTGGAGCCTGTCGCCGCAGAGTGTAACTTTAATGAAATCCGCCCTGGTCATGGGCGGTCAGCTGTCAATCCATTCCAGCGTCCATGTCCATCGGCAAGTTTCTCGACGAGATGAGGAAATCCATCCTCCTCCACGCAATCTCCGCCCACTTCAGCAACGGCCTGGTTCCGGTCGCGGTGCTCTACCTGCTGCTAGCCCTGCCTTCGGATGACCCGTTCTTCGAACGAACGGTGCTGCATCTGCTGGTGATTGTGCTGCTGGTCATACCGGTGTCGTTCGTTTCGGGCATCCTCGACTGGAGGAAGAAGTACCATGGTGCCTGGGCTCCCGTGTTCGTCAGGAAGATCCGGCTTGCGGGTGCGCTCTGCATTCTTGCCGTCTGTGCCGTTTCGATCCGCTTCGTAGAGCCCGGGGTGATGGCCGGGGATGGGCTCCTGCGCTGGGTCT
Organism: Chlorobiaceae bacterium; assembly: GCA_013335115.1. Classification (GTDB taxonomy): domain Bacteria; phylum Bacteroidota; class Chlorobiia; order Chlorobiales; family Chlorobiaceae; genus Chlorobaculum. The sequence goes on from JAAXWQ010000008.1 coordinate 36,099, forward strand.
ATATTTTGATAATCATCGCCATGCTGCCTGTCGTCGTGCTGTTGGGCCATTACGGCGGCAAGCTTGCCGCCGGGCAAAGGCAGGAGAAGTTCCGCTGATGGATATCGGGATTTTCGACTCGACACCGGACGACCGCGAAGGGATGCTCGGCATCTTCAACCACTATGTCGTGCACAGCTTCGCGACCTACACCGAAGAGCCGGTAAGTATGGCGCGTTTCGAAGCCCTCATGTCCTTTTTCCCCGGCTGGCCTTCCGTGACGGCGCGGAGCGTTGCCGGAGCTGTAGCGGGGTTCGGGCTGCTGCGGCCGTACAGCATGATTCCTGCGTTCTGCGGTACCGCCGAACTCACCTGCTTCATCGCGCAGGAGTTCACCCGCATGGGGATCGGTGCAGCCATGCTCCGGAGCCTTGAAGCCAGAGCCCTCGACCTTGGGCTTCGGACGATCGTGGCCACCATCTGTTCGCTCAATGAAGGAAGCCTCCGCTTCCATGACTCCCAAGGGTTTGTCGAAAGCGGCCGGCTCCACCAGGTCGGCGTGAGGCGTGGCGTTGCGTTCGACGTGGTCTTTTTTCAGAAAAAGCTTCAATGATTTTGTAGCATCGACATGATCGACCTCCAGACGCTTCTCGCATTCTGCTCTTCAGCCATGCTGCTTGCCCTTTCGCCGGGGCCCGACAACATGTTCGTGCTGGCGCAGTCGGCTCAGAACGGCCGTGCCGCCGGCCTTTTCGTGACGCTTGGCCTCTGCACCGGCCTGATCGGCCACACCCTGGCCGTGGCGCTCGGCCTCGCGGCTGTCGTGCGTGCCTCCGCACTGGCATTCGCAGTCTTGAAAGGGGCAGGGGCCATCTATCTCCTCTACCTCGCCTGGCAGGCATGGCGCGCAGGTGGCGCAAACGGTGACGACTCCCATGCCCCCGTGCTTTCCGGCGGAGCCCTCTATCGGCGCGGCATCGTCATGAACCTGACCAACCCCAAGGTGTCGCTTTTTTTCCTTGCCTTCCTGCCGCAATTCGCCGACCCGCATCACGGTTCGATGATCATGCAGTTCCTGCAGCTCGGCGTTGCCTTCATTCTTGCCACCATGATCGTTTTCGGGCTTATCAGCCTGCTTGCCGGAGGGCTGGGCGAAAGGCTCCGGCGCTCCCCATCGGCCCTCAATGCCGTCAACAGGGCAGCTGCGACCGTCTTCGTCGGGCTTGCGCTCAAGCTCGCCCTCTCTGAACGCTGACACGAAACGGGTCGGAAGCGCTTATCAGGCGATTGAGCCTGCAAATCTGCTGTTTTGTTTTAAAAATTGTACAAAATAGCGTACTGTTAAAAGTATGGAAAACAGTGCAGAAAATAATGCCATCCAGTGTACTGCATGAAAGGGATCGATCTTGAGCATGACATCCGTCCATTGTCCGAGTTTCGGGCCAATACGGCTTCGCTGGTCAGGCAGGTGAAGAAGACCGGCCGCCCGATCGTCCTCACCCAGCACGGGAAGAGTTCAGTCGTGTTGCTCGACGTCCATCATTACCAGTCGTTGCTCTCTTCGCAGGAGGGAGATTCCGGTAAGGATCAGTGCGCCGATGCCCGGCAGGGATCGTGATCCGCAGGGCTTGCGCCCTGATGGCCGCGAGTTTTTTTCAAGGTTTTTCAGGTTAGCTTTGTTTTATTCAGAACAGATCTCAAACGATTCATCGCTTATGTCAGACACCGTCCAGAAATCCTCGGCCTCCTTGCCCGGCGGCAGGATCGACGGCAACCGGAGCCGGATGCCAGGACACGTTACCCGCGGCATGCATGCGTTGCTTTTCATGATTTGCGCAGCAGGGGCCCTGATAGGCTTTACCATGAGTGCCGAAGCGGCGCAGTACGACGTCGTGGCCTCCTATCTTGTCAAGGAGACCGGTACTTCGAATGTCCTGATGTCGAAGGATATCGACGTGCAGGTCTCTCCGGCCAGCCTGACGAAGGTCATGACCAGCATCATGGCCATCGAAAGCGGACGGATGGACGAAGTGGTGATCGTCACGAGGGAGGCGACGCTCGTCGAGCCCACAAGGGCCGGCCTCAAGGAGGGAGACCGGATACAGCTCCGTGACCTGGTCAAGGCGGCCATGGTCAACTCCAGCAATGATGCGGCCTTCGCCATCGCCATCCACCTCGGCGGTAGCATCGAATCTTTCGTGCGCTTGATGAATTCCCGGGCGAAGTCCCTCGGGATGTCGAACTCCTGTTTCACCAATCCTGCAGGTTACGACGTCGGGCCTTGGGCTGGCAACCGGACGACGGCAAGGGATCTTATGCTGCTGACCGAGCATGCGGTCAGGAACCCCGAGTTCAACGCCATCGCAAGGCTCGACAGGGCAACCTTCAGGGAACTCTCCTCCGGCAGGGCATTTTCCCTGAAAACCCATAACAAGATGCTCGACCTGTATCCTTACACGGTCGGTATCAAGACCGGTTTTACGAACCGTGCCGGCAAGTGCCTGATCGCTAGGGCGGTCAAGGACCGCAAGGACCTGCTCATGGTGATGCTCAACGCCAGGGCCGATCGATGGGCGATCGCCTCGAATATGTTCGACCAGGGGTTCGGTATCGGCCCCGGTGAACGCATGCCGATGCCCGTTGTCGCTCGACAGGATTCCGACAAGGCAACCCCCCGTTCTTCCCGCCAGGTTGCCGTGAATCGTGAAAAGGCCCTTCAGGCCCTCAGGATGGAGGTCGCCCGCCATGGCCGTTCCGAGGCGGCAACGGCAGTCAAGGCTTCGCGTCATGAAGGCAAACAGCAGCTGCAGGCATCCAGGCAGAAGCGACTTGCCGCAGGGAAGCGTGACCTCAAGATGAAGAAACTCTCGGCTCTCGACCGGAAACTCGCCATGAAGGCATCGCGAGGAAGGTCGGAAGGGATGAAGCCCGCCCTGCGCAATGGCCGCAAGGCACAGGATGAGAAGCGCCTTGCCCTGAGGGCGGGCAAAGCTGCCAAACCCCGCAACGTTACCGCGGCGAAAGCCGGAAGGAAGGGGAAGGTCGAGAGGCGTGCGGCCCTGAACCAGAAGAAAAAAGGTGGCGAAGTGAGCAGGGCCATGAAGCAGAAGCATCGCAAGGATGCCCTGTCTTTCACCGGTCCGGCCGCTTCCGGATTGGCAACGACCTGAGGACCGCAATGAGAGCTGTCTACACCCATGCCTTCAGCGTGCCCGATTCGGCGATCGACGTGAACGGGCATGCCAGCAACATCGAATATGTCCGCTGGATGCAGGACGCCGCAACGGGGCACACCGCATCCGCGGGGTGGACGCTCGAGCGGTACCGGGAGAGCCGTGCCGTCTGGGTGGCCCGTACGCATACGATCGACTATCTCCGGCCGGCGTTTTCCGGCGACCCTGTCGAGCTCTACACCTGGATCGCTTCAGTTCGGGACTGCCAGTCCCGGCGGAAATACCTGGTGACGAGGGCGAGCGACCGGACCATATTGGCCAGGGCCGAAACGCTCTGGATCTGTGTCGATCCGGACAGTGGACGCCCGAAGCGGGTCCCCGAGGCGTTCATGGCTGCCATCGACCTGGTTCATGACGAAGCCGAGGCTCTGCGTATTGCCGGATTCGTTCCTGGGTGATCGTTCCTTTACTTTTTTCGGCGGGCTCAGCCTGCATAATCCTTCTATCTGTAATCATATGGTCAAGCACATCGTTATGTGGCGTCTGCTGGATGCCGCTCACGGCAACCCGGCCGTGGTCAATGCCCGACTCATCAAGGAGAAGCTCGAAGGCCTCAGGGACAGGATTCCCGGCCTGGTTTCCATCGAAGTCGGCATCGATTTCAGCCGGACCGACAGTTCTGCGGATGTGGTACTCTACTCCGAATTTGCCGACAGGAAAGCGCTCGAAACCTATCAGTCACATCCCGAGCACGAAGCAATGAAGCCCTTCATCGGCGGCGCTTCGTCAGAGCGCAGGCTGGTGGATTACGAGGGATGAATCATCCACTATCAATGAAAAAAAGAGGCCCGCTTGTGACGGGCCTCTTTTTTATCGTGATGCAGTATCAGGATCAAGCCTGAACGATGCACTCTGCAGGGCAGACGGCTACGCAAGCCGGGGCATCGGCATAGCCGGCGCACTCGGTGCATGCAGCAGCATCGATAACGTAGAGATCGTTACCGGCGGTGATGGCGGTGACAGGACATTCGGGTTCGCAGGCACCACAGTAGGTGCATTCTTCGGTGATATACAGTGCCATGTTGACGACGTACTTTGAGTGTTTGAAAAAAAAAGAACAATTGCGATGGAGTCGGGTTAATATAATCTTTTTTTCAAGCCCCAAACAAGCGGGCTCTCAATTATCCCCGTCCACTTTCGCAAGAGTAAATCCGTTCAGGCAGCCCGGTCCTTTCCGCCACCGGACAGCAGTTTCGGAAGGTTATACCTTGATGATGCAGTCGACCGGGCAGATGGCGGCGCAGGCGGCTTCGTCATGATAGCCGATGCAGTCGACGCAGGTGTTTTCGTCGATGACGTAGAGGCTGTCTCCCGGCGTAATCGCCTGGACAGGGCATTCGGGCTCGCAGGCTCCGCAGTAGGTGCAGTCGTCGGTTATTCTGTGTGGCATGGGTTGCTCCAGTTGGTGTTGCGAAATAAGTTGCCGGTAACTCCGGCTTTCAATGAACCTCGGGCGGAGTGGTCAAAGTTCCTTGCCTGAACGGACCCCGGTGCCCCTCTTCATGGTGTTCGTAGGCGTCGATAATATCCTTGACGAGGCGGTGGCGCACCACATCCGACTTGTCGAGGAAGACGAAGCCGATTCCTTTGATGCCTTTCAGGATCTGCTGAGCGTTTGACAGGCCGGACTCCATCTCCTTCGGGAGGTCGACCTGGGTGACGTCGCCGGTGATGATGGCCTTCGAGTTGACTCCAAGCCTGGTGAGGCACATCATCATCTGTTTGCTGGAGGCGTTCTGCGCTTCGTCGAGGATGATGAAGGAGTTGTTCAGCGTCCTGCCGCGCATGTAGGCCAGAGGCACGATCTCGATGACGCGGCGTTCGGTCAGGAACTTGAGCTTTTCGGCGGTGAGCATGTCCTGCAACGCGTCGTAGAGCGGTCGAAGGTAGGGGTCGATCTTTTGTGCGAGGTCTCCCGGGAGGAAGCCCAGGCTTTCGCCGGCTTCGACCGCGGGACGGGCCAGCACGATGCGCTTGACGGTTTTCGCTTTCCATGCCGCAACCGCGATGGCTACCGCCGTGTAGGTCTTGCCGGTGCCGGCGGGACCTATGGAAAAGACGATGTCGTTGTTTTTCGCTTCGGCAACCATCCTTCGCTGGCCGTCGGTTTTGGCCTTGACGACATAATCCTTCGATGCGACGATCACATCTTTGTCGCCGGAAAGGGCAGACGACGGGCGCGAAGCGGGGGAGAGCGCCAGGCTGACCAGTGCGTTCACGTCGTTCTCAAGCACTTCTCCGTGCTGATCGGCCTGGAAGATCATCTCCCTGAAAATTTTTTCCACGGCCGTGATGTCCGGCTCGTCCCCCTTCAGGGTGATTCTCGTGCCTCGGGCATTGATATGGATTTCGGGGAACGCATCGCGGAGTTTCCTGACATGGCTGTCAAAAGGCCCGAAGATGATGACGGGCTCCACGCCTTCGAACTCGATCGTTTTTTCGGTCACCAGGCTTGCTCCCGGTTAATGGTTTGCCTGGGCAGGCCGGTGCTGTCCAGATGCGGCGTCTCCGTTGCGAGGTGATGGCGCACGTAGTCGAGCACACCCTCCTCCAGCCCGGTCATCGGCTCGGTGTAGCCGGCTTTGCGCAGGTGGTCGCAGTCAGCGCAGGTGTAGTACTGGTATTTGTCCCTGATGGCCTCGGGCATCGGGATGTAGGTGATCGATTCGGGTAGCTCCATGGCTGCGAAGGTGGCACCGACGAGGTCCCTGAAGCTCCTCGATCGGCCGGTTCCGATATTGAACAGGCCGGTCGCGGTCGGGGTGTCGAGCAGCCACTTCATGATCCGGGTGCAGTCCTTCACATAGACGAAGTCGCGCAGCTGTTCGCCATCCCGGTATTCGGGGCGGTGTGACCGGAACAGCTTCACGGTGCCGCCCTGGCGGATCTGGTTGAACGACTTGAACACCACGCTGGTCATGTCCTCCTTGTGGTACTCGTTTGGCCCGTAGACGTTGTAGAACTTGAGCCCGGCCGCTTGCTCGAGGATGCCGTGGCGGAGGGCCCACTGGTCGAAGAGCTGCTTGGAGTATCCGTACATGTTCAACGGCCTCAGCCGGTCGACCGCATCTGCGCCGTCGGAGTACCCGTTCGAACCGTCCCCGAAGGTCGCGGCACTCGATGCGTAAATGAAACGGATCGACTTGCCGGCGCACCAGGATGCGAGCATTTTCGAGTATTCGTAATTGTTCCTGATGAGGAGGTTGGCATCCTGCTCGGTCGTGGCGCTGATGGCCCCCATGTGGATCACGGCCTTGACGCCGGGGATCCGGTCGTGGGCGAGGAGGGCTGGCAGGTCGTCCTTGTGGATGAAATCGGCGAAACGGAGGCCCCTGAGGTTGAGCCATTTACCTTCCGATGCCTGGCCAAGGTCATCGACAACGAGCGCATTTTCGATGCCGTGGCGGTTCAGTTCCCAGAGCATGGCGCTCCCGATGAACCCGGCCCCACCGGTAATGATGATCATGAATACTGGTTCTAGGTTGCGGACAGGGAAAAATATACACCGGGGGCGGAGGAAAAACAAAAGGCCGGTCCATACAGCACCGGCCTTCCGTAACATGAGGAGAGATGAGGCGAAATTCAGGCTGAGGCTTTCAGGAGATGGTCGTTCAAGAGGAACTTCCTGCCCCAGAAGAGCCAAAGACGTACGGTGTCGACCGGCTTGCCGATCACTTCCGCGATCTGGTTGTGCTTGAGTCCCGTAAGTTCCGACAGGAGCACCGAGAGCTTGATGTCTGCGGCCCAGGCCTTGAACGAATCGAACACTCCTCGCGTACTGCCGTTTGGATCATCGATGCTGAGTTGCGTCTGCTGTCCGTAAGTATCCATGTAGCACTCCCGGAAGGTCCTGATGACCTCGGTTTCCGGTGCTTCGAGATTTGTATTGAGGTAGGTGCAGCTCACCAGCTCTTCCGAGGCCTTCTCACTGCCGGTCATCCAGTAAGCCAGGCTGTATATGTCGTCGATGAGATCCATCGGTGTTTTCTTGATCTGAATCATGATCGCCTCCTGAAATTGGATAATTTTTGTCCTGTTTAAATGTAGGTAAAAAAAGGGGACATGTCCAGTTTTTTTTTATGAATCTTTGAAAAAATGTTTCTTACTTCTTCCCTTGTCGGCCCTGCCAGCCATCCGATATGCAACATTGTCAAACCTGAGGTCCCAGCACCATGAAGAGAGATTACCGAGAACTTCTCAATCCGGCCCTGCAGCAGATCGGCGTGTACAAGGTCGAGGGGGGCCAGGAGGCCGAGGTCAAGCTGAACCAGAACGAAAGCCCGTTCGACCTTCCCCTGTGGCTCAAGGAGAAGATCCTCGGGGAGTTCAGGGACGAACCATGGAACCGTTACCCGGACATCCTGCCGTACCGGGGCATGGAGGCCTATGCCGCTTTCCTCGGCCTCACTCCCGATTCGGTCGTCATGAGCAACGGCTCGAACGAGATGCTCTACACCATCTTCCTCGCCTGCCTCGGTGCCGGCCGCAAGGTGCTCATTCCCGAGCCGTCGTTTTCGCTCTACGAAAAGATCGCCCTCTTGCTCCAGGCGCAGGTGGTCGAGGTGCCGATGCTGCCCGAACTCGACTTCGACGTCGATGCGGTGATTGATGCCGCCACGAGGGAGAAGGTCGATTTCGTCGTGCTTTCCACGCCGAACAATCCTACCGGCAAGTCGCTGTCATATGCCGAAATCGAACGCCTCCTCCAGGCCGTGGACGCCATCGTGCTGGTGGACGAGGCCTACATCGAGTTTTCAAGGGAGGAGTCGGCCCTCGGGCTGATCGGACGCTATCCGAACCTCATCGTGCTGCGCACCATGTCCAAGGCGCTTGCCCTGGCCGGCATGCGCATCGGCTTCGCCATCTCGAACCCGGCGCTCATGGCGGAGATCACCAAGCCGAAGATACCCTTTGCTTCAGGGCGCCTGGCCGAGATCACCCTGGTTAACGTGCTGGAGAATTATTCGCTGGTCACCGATGCCGTGGACTACATCCTCGGTGAACGCCGGAGGCTGCAGGTGGCGCTTGCGGCCATCGACGGCGTCAAGGCGTTCGAGAGCGATACGAACTTCCTTATCATCAGGGTCGACGACGCCTTCAAGGTGTTTTCGGGTCTCAAGGACTCCGGCGTACTCGTCAGGAACGTTTCCGGCTATCCGCTCATGGAGAACTGCCTCCGTTTCAATGTCGGGCTCAGGGAAGAGAACGACCGCCTCCTTGAACTGTTGCGCAAGCTCTGAGCATGGCCCGCTTCCGCCAGCTCGCAGGCGACGAGATGGGGCGGTTGAGCCCCGGGTCGTATGCCGGCGGCCCAAGGCACCCGGTGACGCTGGTATTGCATAACATCCGGAGCATGTGGAATGTCGGGGCGATGTTCCGGAGCGCCGATGCCGCCGGGATTGAGAAAATCGTCATCACGGGCTACACGGCAACCCCGCCAAGGAAGGAGATCGACAAGGTTGCGCTCGGCGCGCAGGAGACGGTCCCCTGGGAGCATTGCGTGGACCCTTTCGAAGCGGTCGGGAGGCTGAAGCGCGCCGGGCGCCGGGTGTTTGGCCTTGAGATCGCCGAGAACAGCCTACCTTACGACGGACTGGCTTCCGGTGATTTTCCCGCGGCAATCATCGTCGGCAACGAAGTTGAGGGGATCGGTGACGAGCTCCTCTCCCTGTGCGATGAAGTGCTTGAAATCCCGCAGTACGGCACCAAGCACTCGTTGAATGTCGCCGTCGCGGCCGGCATCGCCATGTTCGAGTGCGTCAAGGCATTTCGGTCGGGTGAGTGAACTTTGCGCGTCTTATCCGGTTTATATTGTATATTGTGTTCCTTCTCCTCGACGAATAAACGTAGTGCCATGCTTCATTACAGGAAACATCAAGTTTCGGAAGACGCCCCCTGGGTGGTCTTTGTGCATGGTGCAGGGGGCAGCTCCTCGATCTGGTTCATGCAGATCAAGGAGTTTGTGAAGCACTTCAACATCCTCCTCGTCGATCTTCGCGGCCATGGCAAATCGAAGCAGATTCTCGCCGCCAAGGAGGAGCATCACTACAATTTCGAGGACATTACCAGGGACATCCTCGAGGTGATGGATGAACTTCGCATCGACAAGGCACATTTTATCGGCATCTCCCTCGGCACGATCCTGATCAGGAACCTGAGCGAGCTTGCTCCGGAGCGCGTCGAATCCATGATCCTGGGTGGGGCAATCATCAGGCTGAACGTGAGGGCCAAGGTGCTCGTCACGGTCGGCAACATGTTCAAGAGGATGATTCCTTACATGTGGCTCTACAGCTTCTTTGCCTGGATCATCATGCCGCGGGCACGCCACCGACAGTCGCGCCTGCTCTTCGTGAATGAGGCAAAGAAGGTTGCGCAGAAGGAGTTCATGCGATGGTTCAAGCTCACTTACGAGATCAACCCGCTACTGAAATATTTCGAGGAGAAGGATACCGGCATCCCGACCCTGTACCTGATGGGCGAAGAGGACTACATGTTCCTGCCCGCCGTGGAGTACATCGTGACCCGCCACACCAACTCCTACCTCCAGGTGATCGGCAACTCCGGCCACGTCTGCAACATCGACCAGCCCCGCGAGTTCAACGCCAGGGCGATCCGGTTCCTCAAGGAACTGGCACCCGTCGCAGCGTGAACGTCGTTACACGTAACGCGTAATCCGAAAGAATAGGTCTGATAAGTTCAATGGTTCATATGGGTTAAGAGCTGAGGCTGTGGTAACGCATCGCTCTTCATTATCCATTGTCCATTATCAATTATCCATTCTCTTCTAAATCCCCGCCCGGTTGAAGTTCGTCATGGCGTACTCGACACCCATCGACGCGAAGGCCAGGACCGCCTCGTGACAGACCGCCACAACCCGATCGACCGTCGGTTTCTCATCCTCCACGAATTTCGAGAGCACGAATGAGGAGAGCGAAGCCGGCATCTGCTCCTGTCCCACACCGACCCTCAGGCGGGCAAACTCCTCGCTGCCGAGGCTCAGGATGATGTTCTTCAGCCCGTTCTGACCTCCGGCCGAACCTTTTGCCCTCATGCGGACCGAGCCCAGCGGGATGTTGACGTCGTCACAGACCACGAGCAACTGCTCCCGGCTGAACTTGTAGAAGTTCATGGCCGCCACGACGGCCTGCCCGGAGAGGTTCATGTAGGTCATCGGCTTGACCAGCAGGAGGGGGCCGCCCGGGCAGGTGATTTTCGCGAACCGGTAGTTGCCCCGTCCCGAGGAAAACGATCCTCCGTGCATCTTTGCGAGGTGGTCGATGACCTCGAAGCCGATGTTGTGCCTGGTTCCTGCGTACTTCGCTTCGGGGTTGCCGAGGCCGACGATGAGTTTCATGGGGTAGTGTCAGTTCTTCGTTGAGTCAGCAGGTGAATATAGCAGTGCGAGGGCATGAAAAGGCAATGGAAGCGATGAAAAAGTTTCATTCCCGTTGCATGGCAAAGAGCCCTTTTTCATGTTTTCTTGATGAGTTACGGGAAAAAGTTGCTACCTTGGAAAATCCTGTTTTTCAGCAGGGCAGTTCTTTCTCAGTCACCTAATGCTCCTGCTGATAGTGGTCCTTCTGTAATCAAGTAACACAGAGAAAATGAGAGCAATGAAACAACCAAGCAATGTAAAGTGGTTCGTCAGGGCCGGATCGGCGCTGGCGGGTCTGGGGGTCTTGCTGCATTCGTCACAAGCGTATGCGAGCGAGGCTGATCTGGTATTGCCGGATTTAAGCTCAGTGGCCTTCCTGGGTGGAATCCCGGGACACACGTTGTTGATGTATGGCCTTGTGGTATGCCTTTTCGGTATGGCTTTCGGTCTGATTCAGTACAAAGCGATTCAAAACCTTCCGGTGCACGGCGCCATGAAGGAGATCAGCGAACTGATCTACGAAACCTGCAAGACCTATCTCATTACCCAGGGTAAGTTCATTCTCGTCCTCTGGGCGCTCGTTGGTGCCATTATTGTCTACTATTTCAGTGTCCTCAGCGGACTTGAGACAACAAAGGTCGCCTTCATCCTCGCCTGCAGCCTGCTCGGTATCGCCGGCAGCTACATCGTCGCCTGGTTCGGCATGAGGATCAACACCTTCGCCAACTCGAGGACCGCATTCGCCAGCCTCGGAGGCAAACCCTTCCCGACCTACGCCATCCCTCTTCGTGCCGGTATGAGCATCGGCATGCTCCTGATCAGCATCGAGCTCTTCGTCATGCTCTGCATCCTGCTTTTCGTCCCGGTAGACTATGCAGGCCCATGCTTCATCGGCTTCGCCATCGGTGAATCCCTCGGTGCATCGGTGCTTCGTATTGCCGGCGGTATCTTTACCAAGATCGCCGATATCGGTTCCGACCTCATGAAGATCGTCTTCAAGATCAAGGAGGACGACGCCCGCAACCCTGGCGTCATCGCCGACTGCGCAGGCGACAACGCAGGCGACTCGGTGGGCCCGACGGCCGACGGTTTCGAGACCTACGGCGTGACCGGCGTGGCACTGATTTCCTTCATCCTTCTGGCAATCAAGGATCCGGCGATACAGGTCATGCTGCTCGTCTGGATTTTCGCCATGCGCCTGGTGATGATCCTCGCCAGCGCCCTTTCCTACTGGACCAACGATTTTATCGCCAAAGCCAGGTACAGCAAAGCCGCCGAGATGAACTTCGAAAAACCGCTGATCACCCTGGTCTGGCTGACTTCGATCGTCTCGATCGTCTTGACTTATATCGCCTCTTACCTGCTGATCGCCAACCTGGGTGACGGTACCATGTGGTGGAAGCTCGCCTCCATCATCACCTGCGGCACAATCGCCGGTGCGCTCATTCCCGAACTGGTCAACCGCTTCACCTCGACCGAGTGCGCCCATGTGCGCAACGTGGTGCAGTGCTCCAAAGAGGGCGGCGCTCCGCTGAACATCCTGGCCGGTCTGGTTGCCGGTAACTTCAGCGCCTATTGGATGGGCCTGGCCATCACCGCCCTCATGGGTGCGGCTTATGGCTTCAGCCTGATGGGCTTCGACGTGATGATGCTCGCTCCTTCGGTGTTCGCTTTCGGTCTTGTTGCCTTCGGCTTCCTCAGCATGGGCCCGGTCACTATCGCGGTCGACTCCTACGGTCCGGTCACGGACAACGCCCAGTCGGTCTACGAGCTTTCGCTGATCGAGACCATTCCGAACATCAAGCAGAAGATCCAGAGCGAGTTCGGTTTCCAGCCCGATTTCGACAACGCCAAGCGTTACCTCGAAGCCAATGATGGCGCTGGCAACACCTTCAAGGCGACCGCCAAACCGGTGCTGATCGGTACGGCCGTGGTCGGTTCGACGACGATGATCTTCTCGATCATCATGATTCTGACCGGTGGCCTTACCAATACAGACGCCATCGCCAAGCTCTCCATTCTCTCTCCGCCGTTCCTGCTCGGCATGCTGATGGGTGGTGCGGTGATCTACTGGTTCACCGGCGCTTCAATGAATGCCGTGACCACCGGCGCCTACTACGCAGTTGAATTCATCAAGAAGAACATCAAGCTCGACGGAGTGGAGAAAGCTTCCACCGAGGACAGCAAGAAGGTGGTCGAGATCTGCACCAAGTTTGCACAGAAGGGCATGATCAACCTCTTCCTGACCGTTTTCTTCAGCACGTTGGCCTTTGCCTGCCTCGATTCGTTCTTCTTCATCGGCTACCTGATCTCCATCGCTCTGTTCGGTCTCTACCAGGCCATCTACATGGCCAATGCCGGCGGCGCATGGGATAACGCGAAGAAGGTGGTTGAAACCGAGCTGAACGCCAAAGGCACCGAGCTGCATGATGCATCGATAGTCGGTGATACCGTCGGCGATCCCTTCAAGGACACCTCGTCGGTCGCCCTCAACCCGATCATCAAGTTCACCACGCTGTTCGGCCTGCTGGCTATCGAAATGGCCATCAAGTTGGCTCCGCAGGTCGCCATCGGCCTTGCCGTGGTCTTCTTCCTGCTTTCGCTCGTCTTCGTACACCGCTCCTTCTTCTCCATGAGGATCGCCGTGGACAAGCACTGAGAGGGCAAAAGCAATTCTCATTGTTGAGCACAAAGGGCCGCATCTGCGGCCCTTTGTATTTGGCCCGCGCGGCCGGAATTTCAACGAGCCAGCTCAATCGGCCACGTCGAGCTTCAGTAGCAGCGGCAGGTGGTCGGAGTAACCGCCACGGTATTTTCCCTTTTCGTACGTCGGGTACAGCTTCTTTCCATCCCCCTCCATCATATGCGGAAAGAAAAAGGTACCGAAAGCTTTCCGTCCCAGCCTGAGGCCCCGGTTACCCAAAAGGCCCGCTGAGACAAGGGCCTGATCTATCCTCTCCCAGTGCCCCCGGTAGGCATAGCTGCCACCCGCAAGGACGTCGTTCCAGCAGTTATAGAGCAGGCGATCGCCGTGCGCCAGGACATTATTCCGGTCGAACGACGACCCGAGCACTTCTTGCAGCGAGCGGTTTTCCGGATGGTCGTTGAAGTCCCCCATAACGACGATGCAGGCTTTTTTATTGCGGGTCCGGAGGCTGTCGACGAGATGCCTCGCCACCTTTGCGGCGGCAATCCGGTTTGGCTCGCTCCATGCGGTGTCGAACGAACGCGAAGGCCAGTGGTTGAGCACGACGCTGAATGCGTGGTTCGAAACCGTAAACCCCGCCACGATAACGTCACGCGTCAGGTGGCCATTGGGAAGGGAGACCCGATAGTGCTTCGCTCCGTTGAACGATACTGTCCCCGGGTTCCAGGCAAGGCCGATGTCGATGCCCCTCGGATCGCGGCTTTCATGGTAGGCAACAAGCCAGTTCCCGAGCCCGGCAGCCGCAATCGTACCGGCGAAGACCTGGCGGTTTTCCGATTCAGCGAAGGCGATGATATCGGGACCGCGCCTGAAACGGGGATCGCTACTGACACCCCTGATCACGGCCGCGATCCTGACCCGTTTCAGCAGCAGTTTCTTTTCCGTCCATTGTAGCCTGCCCTGGGGCGTGAACTCATCGTCTGCAGTGTTTGGATCGTTCCTTGTATCAAAGAGGTTCTCGACATTCCACCACAGAATCATCAGCTCTTTTCCGTTGTTTGTGTAACTGTTTCTTTTACTGTTACTTGGGCTTTTTGCTGGAGGGCTTTTTTTCTGATTTATTGCTGTTATTTGCTGTTCATTTGCTGCTAATTTGCTACTATGAGGAAGGCAACAGCAAATTAGCAGCAAACAAAGAGCTTTCAGGGAGCGTATGAGCATGGAAACTGTATCGGTTAAGTTGGGGAAGCGGAAGCAGGGGAAGAGCGGTCGGATAAGCCTGTACCTTGTGTACTACAAGGGTTCTGTTCCGGGGCCTGATGGGAAGCTGAAGGCGCTCAGGGATTACGAGTACCTGAACCTCTACCTGGATGACAAGCCGAGAACGGCGGCCGAGCGCGAGCACAACAAGAAGATACTTGAGCTTGCCAATTCGATCAAGGCGAAACGGGAATTGGAAATCAAGAACGGTGAATATGGCTTTGATGCCGGAGTGAAAGCTAAATCCCTCTTCCTTGAGTATTTCAAGGCTGAGGCAGAGAAGAAAGCCAAACCGGACGATACTGGGAATTGGGCCAGTACGCTGAAGCACCTGGCCGGCTTTGTCAAGAAGCGGTATTCTCCAAGAATCACGTTCAGCCAGATTGATAAGACGTTCTGCGAGGGCTTCAAGGACTATCTGCGGGAAGATGCAAAGACGAGAACGGGGAAGCCACTGGCATCAGCTTCTCAGGGTGCGTACTACGGGAAGTTCAGGGCCTGCCTCAACAAGGCAGTCAATGATGGGGTTCTCTCTCTCGATCCAGCAAAGGGCGTGCAGCGGCCTAAGATCGTTTCCCACAAGCGGGAATATCTGACCTTCGATGAGCTTCAAGCAATGGCAAAGACCGAGTGCCGGAATCCCTCCTTGAAGCGGATGTTCTTGTTCTCATGCCTTACTGGATTGCGTTTCTCGGATTGTCACAAACTGACCTGGGGAGAGGTGCAGCGGTATGGTGACGGGTGGCGGATCGTGTTTCACCAGCAGAAAACGAAAGGCTTGCAGTATCACGACATTTCACGGCAGGCGCGGGAGCTGATGGGCGAACAGGGCGCATCTGGCGATCGGGTGTTCTTCGCCATAAGCGAGTACTCTTCATACCTCAGTATCGTTCTCAGGGAATGGGCTTTGAAGGCTGGAATCTCAAAGCACCTGACGTTCCACTCAGGTCGCCATACGTTCGCCGTGTTGCAGCTTGAGAACGGAACGGACATTTACACCCTGAGCCGGCTGATGGGGCATAGAGAGATCGAGGTAACAGCCATTTACGCCGATATCTTGGATAAGACGAGGCGCGAGGCGATGACGCAGCGGATTCCAGAAATTGCCGGTCTGAGGCTGTAACGGCTGAGATCAAGACACAACAAGGGAGAATCATGGAGCAGGTTATCGAGTTCATTGAGGCGGGTTCGTTTGAGGCGGCTGCCGAGGCCGTGAAGGGTTTGAAATCCGGCATTGAATGGAATTATGGGGACGACGACGGAGAGCCGACAGATGCCGAGTATTGGTCTGATGCGCAGTGCGGGATGCTGAGTTCTTCGCCGTGTTGAGCGACATTCATTCGGCGCGGCTGTTTACCGGAAAGGACCGGGAGTACTTCCGGCTGGTGGCTGTGTTGCGTCTCCAAGCCATTTCCGGCAGTGATGCCGCGAGGATCGAGCTTGAACAGGCAATCACGACGGGGGCGTTGTCGGTAGCGGCGGAGTTGCGCCAGACGGGTCGAGGCGGCAAGAACTGAAAACTTGGCAGGGGGTGGTTATGAAAAACGGATGGGCTTTATACATGGCAGACAATCGAGACCTGAAGACCGTTTTGTTGAAAGCGCGGGGTGTCGATTGGTGTGAGGCCTACAAGGCAGCAACGGACGTAAGTGGTAGCCGCGAGGAGTGGCGGTATTACGGGCAGTTTATGACGGATGACTCACCAGATAACAGATGGCTTGATATATGTGAGCGAGAGTTTTCCGGGATCAGTTACTGGCGTCACATGACAGCCGATGAGATCATGATAGAGATAAACGGTACCAATGGAGAGTGCCGCTGGGCGTTCAGCAGGATTTTGAGGCGGTATTGGTCGGCTTGCGTGTCCTATTTGCTGGATATCGCACCGACGAATGAATGGGAGACTTACCTGCTGGACCGATTCCAGGACAAAAGGGTTCTGATGGCCGAAGAGGTTCCAGTTTGGAGCGGGAAGGATGAGGATTGTTCGGTAAAATCTTGCCGGTTTCTCGATGAGCTTCAGCCTGTGAATATCAGAATCCTTTTTGAACGGGTGTATGCAATACAGGAGATTGAGGGGATTTTGGCGGAGCTTGCAGCCGCGAACACTTCGGCAGCAATAGGTGATGGTGCTCCAAGAGACCAGGCCGAAGGGCTGGAGAGAGCGAAGCGGGGAGGGAAAACCAAACTCCCTGATGATGTTTTTATGAGCGAGATTTTCCCGGGGCTTGATAAGGAGTTCCCTTGGGGCGGAAAGAACGAGGGGCTAATTGCGCGTTGCCGTGAAATCGGGGCGCAGTACGACGTTTCGGGTTCCACAATTAAGCGGAAATTCTATGATGCGCAGGGGCAATAAATCGGGGTAACATGGGGTTATAACCTGATTAGTTACCCCTGCTATTCCTTCCGACCTTTCCCATAGCAACACGGCGTAAGCCGGTTTTCTCAATCAAAGAAAATGAGCTATGGGACTTCCAGAACTTGAACAGATCAATGACCGCTTGCAGCGGATTGAGGGGCTTCTTGTTGCCAACAAGAGCGTCCTGAACATGCGAGAGGCGGCGATTCTTACAGGGCTTTCGATTTCGCACCTCTACAAGCTGACCAGCACGGGGGGGATCCCCTGCTTCAAGCCGACAGGAAAGGCGATATACTTCAACCGCGAAGAGCTTGAAGGCTGGATGATGCGGGGTCGGAAGGCGACGTCTGAAGATATCGAGGGTGCGGCGGCTAATTATGTGGCGTTGGGGAGGATGGGATGATGCCAGAAAAAATAGCCGGCCCCTCGGGCGAATGGGGGGCCGGCCAGAAGCAAGATGGGACAAATACCAGTATACTCAAAGGGATCGACTTCAACAAGGCGTTGCTCCAGAACGAAAAGCTTGATGTTGAGATGGACCTGGAAGGCGCGGCTGTTGCGGCTTGCGAAGAGATCGGCCTGCAATTCCGCCACGTTCCACAGGATGGCGAGTTCCACCGGTTGGATGTCGCCGGGAAAGCCGCTCGAAATGGCGACGGAACGCTCAAGCTGTTTTTAGATGGCGAAGGCGGTTTGATTGAGAACCATGTTACCGGCGAAAAGAGACTCTTTTGGGCGCGGCCTGACAGCACTCTTTCCCCCGTCGAGCTGGCAGCGCGGAAGGCCCGAAACGTTGAGGAGGCCGCAAAGGCCGCAGAACACCGCGAGGCGCGGTACAGGGACGCGGCGGCAAAGGCCGTCGAGGTTATTTCCAGCTCACTGCCTGCAAGTACCCGCAACCCCTATTTGACGCGGAAGGGCATAGCCCCGAACCCTGCAATGGGAGAGATCGATGCCGGCGATCTGGCGAAGGTTCTGGGCTATCAGCCAAAATCAAAGGGGTGGAAACTGGTGGGCACTATCCTTGTTCTTCCCGTTGGCAACAAGGAAGGTATTTCCTCAATCGAGATGATTGACGGCGAGGGACGGAAAACAGCCCTGACAGGCGGCAAGCGAAGCGGCATGTTCTGGCATGATCGAGAGTTGCCGGACGGCGACGGGAAGGGGGTTGTTATCCTAATTGCCGAGGGCGCCGCAACCGCTATTTCTGGGGCGGCTGCGATACCCGGCAGTTATGGAGTGGCCGCCTTCGGAAAAGGCAACCTCAAAGCCGTTGCGCTTGACATGCGGAAGCATTACCCGGCGGCGGACATCGTTATCTTGTCTGACCTTGGGGACGGGCAGAAGGATGCGGAACAGGCGGCAGCGGCAGCCGGTTGCCGAGTGGCAACGCCGACCATGCCCGACGGGATCGACGGGAAGGATTGGAACGACCTACACCAAGCCGCCGGGCTGGAAGAGGTAAGGCGGCAAATAACCCTCGCACAGAGCGTCGCGGGCATCCGCGAGACCGGCGAGACTATCGATTCAATTATTGGGCGGGCAATGGCTCAGCTTACAAGAGAGGAGATGCTGAGCGCAAAACTAACGCCGCGAGTGATTGTTCCGGGGCTTCTGTACGCCGACGTGAGAACAAGGATTTCTGCTGGCGGCACAGGGAAGACGACGGCAGCACTCTATGAAGCAGCAATACTTGCACTTGGCCGGGATATCTGGGGGAAGAGGCCGGAATACCCATGCCGGACAGCTATCGTTACAAGGGAAGACGGGCGGGGCATCCTTTTAGCCAGGTTACGGGAGATTATGCGGGCGATGCGGCTTTCACCAAGAGAAGAGGACCACGTGTTGGCAGCAATCAGGATTGTTGATTTGTCCGGCGCCGCCTTCAGGCTTTCGGAGGTTGTCGGGGATGTTGTGTACCCCCATGGAGCAAACCTTGAGACCCTGATATCACACTTGAGAGACTGGCGTCCTGATTGGGTGATTTTCGATCCGCTTGTTTCTTTTGGCGTCGGGGAGAGCCGCGTAAACGATGCGGAGCAGGGCCTTATTGAGGCGTTCAGGATCATTCGCAATGAGCTTGATTGCTGCGTCGAAGGCATCCACCACACCGGGAAGGCGAACGCGAGGGATAAATCGCTGGATCAATACTCGGGACGAGGCGGGAGCGCACTTTCCGACGGTTGTCGAATGGTGGCTGTTATGCAGCCGCTTGAAGCTCATGAGTGGGTGAAGATGACCGGAACTCCTCTTGGTGACGATGAGACCGGCATCGTGCTTGCGCTGCCAAAACTGAGTTACGCAAAGCCTCAGGAACCCGTCTATATTCGCCGAAATGGATATCACTTCGCAGCCGTCGAGCCAGTTGACCGCACACCTGAACAACAACACCGCCAGGCCGATGAAACCATCTTGATGTTCCTTCGTGATGAGTATGCGGCAGGTCGTCAGTATTCACAGAAGGACATCGAAAGCATGAAGGATGATTTACGGATGACACGCGGCGGGATACGGGGCGCATTGGTACGGTTGAAGGCAGGGGGGCGCATTGTTTACCATGAAATTTTGGGCAAATCCGGTTCTCATTACCAGCCTTTAACCCTCGCCGATGACGACGGCGAGACCCACAAAAAAAACGAGGTTGCAGTCGATGAATCTGAGTGAATTTTGGGTGTCGCCGGAAACCCTCGCCGCCCTAAGGGAAAAAGACGGCGGCGACACACCGCGCCGTCTCTTTACACCTTCTTCCCTTGAGCCTCGCCGCGAGGGTTCGGCGAGACCCGGCGAGACCCGCGAGAGTGACACCGAGCACAGGGCATGAAAACGGGATCGAAAACCACAAAACACCGGAACCCGAAATGAAGAACACAACAACAACCCATACGGCGGAAAAACTCTTTATGAGTTACCCCGAAGCATTGGCCGATTACAATGCGAGGCTGGCAGCAGGGAAGGCCGCCGGATGATGCAGGATTGGGCGGACTACATGGACCGCCTGAAAGCCGGCGGGAAGGTTATACCGTTCAGAGAGGCCGCCGGGACTTGACCGGACAGCAACGCCGCAACGAATTGAAGGGCTGGGGATCGACACCCCGGCCTTTTTTTTTGCCCTCAAGCTGACCAAAAATAACCACACAGGCACACCAGATTCCGAAGAGGTATTATGACCTCCGATAGCTTTTTAACGCAACCATTGGAGGCCGTGAGATGAAATTTTACCGACTGGAAGAGATTATTGGAGACCGAAAGAAGGAAGTTGTTGGGGTTATCCCAATGAGCAAATCCGCCTGGTATCTGGGAATCCAGAAGGGGCGTTACCCCAAACCGGTCAAGCTTTCGGAGCGTTCCTCAGCCTGGCACCAGGCGGACATCGAGGAGCTGGAAAAACGACTGAAAGCCGGGAAGTGGGATAGGAGTGCCGAATAATGCCCTACCTGGAACAAATCGAGACACTGGCAGAATTGCTCCCACCTGGCGGGCTTTACCACGTTCACGTTGAGCATGACGCCAAGTGTCCTTTCCTTGCCGGCGGCCCCTGCACCTGCACCCCGATAATCACCTTGCATGACGAGGGATGCCCGTACCTGACCGGAGGGGAATGCACCTGCAAGACGGCACTGCTTTTAACCCCAGCCGAGGGAATGACGACAGAGGCGGCGAGAAAACTTTCAAACGAAAAAGGAGAAGTGAAGAGATGACGGAATTTCAGGAAGCAATGAGGGATTACCGGCGGGAAGAGGACCAGGCCGCCGAAACGCAAAAGCAGAAATACGCGAAGCAGGCGAAGGCCCGAGAGCACGAGGCGGAAATCGGCAACCTTCAAAAAGCCGTGACAACGGCAAAGGCCGAGCTGGAAGCGGCACAGAGAGTTTACGCCGAAACCCTCAAGGGCAAGGATTATGAAACGCTGAAAGCCGCGATGGAAAAGCAGACGGCAGCCGAGGCCCGGCTTTCAGTAGCGCAAAGGACCCTTACCCCGATTATCGACAAGCTGGAGGAGGAAGCCGAAAGGATTCCCGTTCACATGCCGAGACTACCCTATCAAGCAGCGGCCCGTGAGCTGATGCAGACCGTTCCCGAAATCAGCCTGTTCCTGTTCATCCTGCGGAAATACCTTCGGCAGACCATAGGCAACCCGGAGAAGGTTGCACCACGGGACCAGATAGAAAGAAGGCTGGAGGCTGGGCTTACCGACGAGGAGGCGGCACGACTGTTCGAGGAGTGGATAACGAAGGCAGCATGACCGGCGACGGCGGGAGGGGATCGGCAGCCGCCACCCCTCCCGGATGCCGGGGGACCCTACGGCGGGATCTCACTGCGCGGCCGTTGACGCGCGAAAACGGCCCAGCGTCAACGGCCCCCTGGCTTCCTTCCCTTCAACACAAACAGAAACCGACATGGAGACGATCACACAGCTACAAGCCGCCGCGATTATGGGCGTGACACCCCGCCGGCTGCGGCAACGAGATGAAGAAGGCGACGGGCCGCCACGGAACGAAGCCAAGTTATACCCCTGCAAGCAATTCGGCGACTGGATGCGGGCCGACTGGCGGCGGGGCCTGGGCTTTGCCGACGACGGCAACGCCTACGACTACGACACGGAACGGGCGAGGCTCACCCACCACCAGGCGAACGCCGCCGCGATGGACGAGCAGAGGAAGCGCGGGGAAATGATTGCAGCCGAGGAGGTCCGGCAAACCTGGAGCGAGATAGTAGCGGCAGCACGGGCAAGGCTGCTGGCCCTTCCTTCGAGGCTGGCGGGAACATGCGCCGGGCGAGATGCGGCGGGGATCGAGGCCGAGGCACGGGCGATTGTCTACGAGGGATTGAGCGAGCTGGCGAGAGGCGGGGACGGCACACCGCACGAAACCGCCGAGGAACAGGCAGAGGCGGCTACAGGGTCGCGATAACTACCCAGCACGACCATTACACGTTTTTCCGGAGATCGTCGATTACAGGCCCCTTTCTGTTCGTTTTCTCCTTTACGGCACAGGATGCGCGGCAGGCGATTTCCGGGATTTTTTTTGCCAGAGGGCCGGGGTAACAGCCGGCTTTTTTTGTGGCCGGATTCGGGGGTTTCTGATGGGTTTTGCTGCTCTCTTGCTGTTGGCGGCGGTTTGCTGTCGCTTTATCGTATTATCTGTAAATAGTTTGGCGTTATTGATTCACATTCCACCACATCAGGGTGAGCGCGTCATGTTGCTCACGCCCTGCACCGTCCCGGCAGGGGAGCGCCAGCAGCAGGGCAAAAACCAGTGCACTGGGGAGGTGCATGGCCGTCTCCTTTATTTTGGGCTACGGGATCATGGGGGTTCAAGTGTCTGATGGAGAAATATACGGATCTCGATGGGATGTTCCTGTCTCTCCATCCCACGCAATACCGGTTATAGCTCTGCGGCACATTCCGTTGTGCCAAATTCCGACTGCTGGTCTGTTTGCGGGATAACTTCCCTTGTTCACCAACGTCCCCCTTTACCAGATGCGTGCCCGTTTACCAACGTCCTTATTTACTCGTTCACATCAGATTTATTTGCAACAGCAGGTTCTGTCGTCATGCAAACCGCGGCGACTGGTTTGACTTCAGGCTTGAACAGCGATGGTAAATCTGCCAGGTTAAAGCCTTCAGGCAGCACTTGCTTTGCGACAGGACCCAATACCATTGACATTACCGCGGCACCAACTCCTCCAACCACTGCGCCGGTGACGGCATGAAGTAAAACTGGCAACCCAATCACAGGAGCCAACATCACCAGCCCCTTTGAACCTTCAGGAATCGGGGCTTTGACAGGGACTGAATTGGTTTCAGGCATGGTTTATCTTGAGTTGAATGACGAAAAAGGAAAGCACCGCACGCCGAGGCATGAAGTGCTTTCCTTTCAAAACTGTCTTTCCTACTGCTTGGGGGAAATTGATGCAGAGAAGTTCTGCAAGATCTGGTTAAACGAAGTCAGCGCATTGGCCGTAAGCTCAATAGAGGCTTTGCTCAATGGCTCAAAAACTGCTATGGATGACTTGATTCCCTGAGTAACCAGTTCGAGCTGCACCTGTCCTAGTTTGCTTATCGCATCCGCAAGGTTTTGAATGGCATCTTGCCCCTGAACCTGAACCGGAGTTTGAGTCGTAAACGGAGTTGTAGGCTTCGTCGGTATTTCGTTTGCCATGGTTGTCTGTGTTATGGTTGTTGCTTATCGGTCGGTATGCGTACCCCCTACCACACTGGTTACCTATGGTATAATTTACGATAAATCTTACATGTCGGACAATAGGATTTGTAATATTTGCGAGTATCCAGCCAGGTCTCCTGCCCCTTATTTATCCTTTGTCAAGGCCGAATCTTCAATGCAGTTGAACGGTGAATACTGACTTTATTGATTACCGTGCTTTAGCGGTGATATGAGCATTCCGGTTTGGGTAACTCGAGATGACTGTCCGGCTTGGCGCTGTAACCAAATGCGGTCATGCTGAAGCTATTTTGAAACCTTTGGCGTGTTCTGGGGGGGGGAGGTCATCGAACTGGTGGACCAGGAAGGCAAGGCGAAAGTTCAGTAACTCGTTGGGCAGGATGACGATGATGGATCACCATGAGTTGATAAATGAACATGCATCGCGGCCAATCAACGCCATGCTGAAAGGTCCGCCTGACGCTTCATTTATCCGCTTCTTCCTGCACGCATTGACGTGTGGATTTTGCTTTGGGCTCAAACACTCCATCAAGCAATTCGCAGATGCTGGTGTTCAGTGCCTCTGCCAACTTCTGGCAGTTGAGGATGGTGATATTTTTCAGGCCTCGCTCGACAATGCCTATGTAGGTCATCGACATTCCGCTGAGTTCCGAGAGGGTTTCCTGGGAATAGCCGGCCTTGACTCTCGCCAAACGAATATTCAGCCCTAGTTGTTCTGCCGGGTTCTTGGTGGCCCCGTTCAAACTTGCTTGCACGTGAGTGTCACTTTACCTGTCCTGGATTGCAAAATAAGTCTAAAATAATCCTTTTTATCCTATGGGGTGGACTCTGTGGACCCTGTTTTTACTGCAATCTTCGATTACTGCCGTTACTGGTTGAATTTGTCATCCTGCTCCTTCAACCTTGTTATCAAAGTGTTCGCATCAAAAAAAAAGAAAAAATCAGCATGTGATTGATACGCTTAATAACTCAAATTTCAAAGTATTAATTCCCCAACCATAACCGCTAAGTGCCGTCGCGCTTGATTTTGTTCTGCCGACAGGTTGTTGTCCGCATCCCCTTTGGCGTTCATGCCGTATGGTGCCTATCCCGACGATTCGAGCAATGATATTCGCCGATTCCGCCCTCGAATCGAGTCCGGGAGATCGGTCGCTTTGCCTGTTTTTGGGCAGCCTGTTGTGCATGGTATCTGGAAAAGAGTACGTCGCGTATTACTATAGTAAATTATAAAAGTAACATAGAGTTAAAAAAATATACTATAGTGTTGTGTACGGCGTTTGATTTCGTTATAATGTATCTGTAAACTGTATTCACGTAAGATGTATCCATTTAACAAGGCATGCAGTTGCGTGATTTTCCAATGTTTAGTCCGAACCGATGCTACATCCCCGATCAGTTCCCGCTCGAGATGTTTCGTCATT
This sequence comes from Chlorobiaceae bacterium, assembly GCA_013335115.1. Lineage (GTDB taxonomy): Bacteria > Bacteroidota > Chlorobiia > Chlorobiales > Chlorobiaceae > Chlorobaculum. Next base: position 60,555 of record JAAXWQ010000008.1, read on the forward strand.
CCCTTACAGCCAAGGATCCCTGGCTTGGGTTTTGCCCCGATTTGTGAAGTCACGCCATACGTGCCTTGTTGCCGACGATAACAGCGCGACCTCATTCAAGAACATTCTGATCGCTGGCAATGCGGTGAGCAAACTGACCGGATTCGTTGATCTGAGCTGATCAACACTTGAACATGCTGTCCTGATACTCTCCTGATTCCCACAGGAGGAGTTCGACAGGTTCTCTGCCCGATAAGTGGATATGATGTATGGCGACACTCACCAGGCGGGGGTTTAGGTGGGAGTAACGATTAACTAATTCCATTGGAGGTAAAGCAAATGCTAAACAGTTTCTTCTCCATCAAATCACAAAAAGGCGTCACCATGATCGAGTACGCCTTGATTGCTGCTTTGGTTGCTGTTGTTGTGATTGCAGCTCTTACTACTCTTGGAGGGAATTTGACCACCATTTTTACCAGTATCTCAACTGCCCTGAGTGGTGCTGGCGGTTCGGCCACTCCGTAAAAACCATTTTACAGCCTAAGCAGTGAAACGATCAGTCTTCGTTGCCATCGCACTCACGCTGGGGGCGATGGCAGCTTTTATGGCTGCCCGCTGGATGAGCGTTGCCCAAACTGGAGCTCAAGCTTCAGGAGCGCAGGTCGTCATCGTTGTGCAGCCCATTGAAGCTGGCAAAGCTATTACCGCTGATCAAATCAAGTGCATCGGTTGGCCAGGTTCGGCCGTTCCGCATGATGCATCCACTCGCATCACCGACGTTGTGGGTCGGATTGCCCGCGTGCCCATGATTCCGGGCGAGCCGGTCTTGCCTGGCAAATTGGCCCCCAAAACGGCGACTGGAGGTTTATCGTCGATTATCCCGGAGGGCAAGCGTGCCATTACCGTTCGAGTGAACGAAGTGATTGCGGTGGCCGGATTTGCCCTGCCAGGTAGCTATGTGGATGTTTTAATGAGCGGCAAAGACGCCAATAACCAGCCTTTTTCGCGAACCGTGCTGTCGCGCATCAAAGTATTGGCCGTGGCACAGGAAACCACGGCAGACCCCGATAAACCAAAAGTGGTCAATGCCGTAACCCTTGAGCTGACGCCGCACGAATCCGAAAAGCTCGACCTGGCACGCAACATCGGGGTGCTTTCCCTGGTCTTGCGTAACGAACTGGACACCAGCGAAATAAACTCCGCGGGTGTCCGCCTGCCCGATATTGTCTATCCACAGCCCACTCGTGCAACCATCTCTTTGCCGGCTTCGCACGCAGCTCCTTCGCGCCAAAGCCGTGGTCCCGAAGAAATCCGGGGTACCAGCCGCCAGCCTGTTGCCACACCCTAGTCAACATGCTCATGAGTTTTACTTGCTTAAAGCGTTTGGCCTGCAGGATGGGTGTCCTTGTGGCACTTGCGTGCACTGTACCTGTGGCCGCACTGGCCTTTCCCTCGGCATACCTGGTGCCGGTGGGCGAATCCCGGGTCTATCGGCTCGAGCGCCCCGTTAAACGTGTTGCCGTGGGCAACCCCGAGGTGGCCGACTACCTTATGCTCAACTCTTCCGAGCTCTATCTGCTTGGCAAGAAACCAGGGGCGACCAATCTTGTCGTCTGGGACCGACAAGGAAACTTCACCTCCACGCCGTTGCAGGTCAGCCGCAACATGAGTCCCATCAAGGCCTTGTTGAAAGTCGTCTTGCCGAAAGAGAACGATGTCCGGATCTATGCCCTGGGACCTGCGGTGGTACTGGAAGGCTCCGTGTCTGACGCCATGGCTGCCGAGACCGTCACCCGTCTGGTAAAAGCGTACCTGGGCGGTACGGTTCCGGGTGTCAACCCCGAATCCACCCTGGCCAACAGCGCTTCCGCCCCTGCCTATGCGACGCCAACCAGCTTGTCTGGCGGGAGCTCTGGCGGCTCTGGCTCTGCGTCATCCGCCAGCATGCATGGTGCAACAACCAGTACCTCTTCGACATCTGCCGGCATACCCGGCCTGGTCAACCTCCTCAAGGTCCGCGATCCGCAGCAGGTCCGGCTCGAAGTCCGCATTGCCGAAGTTTCCAGGTCCTACATCGAAAGCTTGGGCCTCGGCTGGCAGCAAGGCTTGGGCACTACCCGGGGCAGCCTCATGACCGGTTTTGTCAGCAACGCAACGCTTGACCTCCTGCTGCAGGCTACGTACGACCCCATTACCAAGACCACTGTAGGCAACCGTCTCCAGGTGGAAGCCGAGCGTAAGACCAGTTTGTTTAAAATCCTGGCCGAACCTACCATAGTCGCCATGAGTGGTCAGGAAGGGTACTTCCTGGTTGGCGGTAAGGTTTATACGCCCACCGTCAGCACCAATGGTGCCGTCGACTACGTCGAGCGTACCTATGGCGTGGGTTTGCGATTTACGCCCACCGTGCTGGACGCCGGCCGTATTTCGCTGAGGGTTGCCCCCGAGGTCTCCGAGCCCCTCAAGGATGCCGTTTTTTCGGGAACGACCACCGGCACGTTGCTGCCCGCATTTAAAACCAGTTACGCCTCCACCACGGTCCAGATGAACGAGGGGGAGAACCTGGTGATTGGCGGCCTGTTGCGCGACAATCTCAACAACGTTATACGGGCGGTGCCTTTGCTGGGTGACATCCCCATCCTTGGCGCGCTGTTCCGGCGCACCGAGATGAGTTCTGAAACTACCGAGCTCATGGTTATCATTCGCCCCGTCCTGGTCAAAGCCAGTGCCTCCGCACCGGAGCTTCCCACTGACCGGGTTGCCTCGCCTACACGCAAAGAGCTTTTCATTGACGGAAAGCTTCAGGGCTCACGGGTAAAATGACACCCATGCGCACGAATACCGCCAGGCTTCAGGCCCCGGTAACGGAGCAAGTTCGCTTCCAAAAGGGGAGTGTGCTAGTCGAGTTTGCGCTTATCCTGCCCTTGTTCCTGCTTCTCCTCTTTGGGGTGGTCTCTTTTTCCATAGCCCTGTACGACAAAACCGTGCTTACCATGGCCACCAGGGAGGGCGCGCGTGCCGGAGCCAAGTTCGTTGCAAACCGGACCAGCGCCATCATGGTAAGCAACGCTACCGCTGCCGCCCTGCAGGCCTGTCAAAACAACCTCATCTCGTTTGGGACGAACAACGCCCCTACGCTTACGTGCACCGTTCATGACAACATCCTTACCGTTACGGCCAATCTCAATTACACCGGTGTCTTCATTGTTTCGGACTTTTTGATTTCGGCCCAATCCAGCATGAGGCTCGAATAACCATGGCACCCTCATCCCACATCATCAAACGGTTGCATGGCCAGCATGGCAGTGCATCCATCTGGTTCGCCCTGTGCATGCCGGTGTTGCTGGGCTTTGCAGCTTTGGCGATTGACCTGGCCCGCATCAACCTGACCAGGGTCGAACTGCAAAATGCGGCCGATGCGGCTGCCCTTGCCGGCGCCCGTTCACTCAGCGACACCGGGGGCAACCCTTACAACTGGACTGAGGCCACGGCCACGGCGCTGGATGTGGCACGACGCAACTCCGCCAATTCCGCCCGTATTCAGGATGCGCTCATTGAAATGGGTTACTGGAACCTCCAGGACCCCTCGCTCGGCCTGCGTGACCCCGGCACACCCGGCGTACCCGTTACCGGGGATGTCCCCGCCATCCGCACGACGGTCACGATCTCCGCCACCCAAAACAACGGGCCCTTGAAGTTGTTTTTCGCCCCCATCCTGGGTATTGCCGAAAGCGACGTCCGTGCCAGTGCCATTGCCGTGCTGCCCGCGGCTGGCGGCGGTACGGGCATGTTCCCCTTTGCCATCGGCTTCGGCATTTTCGATCATTTCTGGGACACGACCACTCGCAAACCCAGGCTGGATCCCAACACGGCCCAGCCCTATTCCCTGATCATCAATCTTGACTCTGTTTACCCAAAAGGTGGCGCAGGCACCTGGAGCAGCCTTACGACACAAAGCAATGCCGACTCTTATATGAGGAATCTTATCGATGGAGGCATAAACGTCGACGTATCCATCGGCATGGATATATATATCGCATCGGGCGTCATGGCCAACTTGTATGGCGATAATAACTTACCCATAGGAAAAGATGTCGCCGTACCCGTTGTTCAAAACGTGAGCGCCGGTAGCTGGCAACCTGTCGTTGCGATTGCCGGCTTTCATATTGAATCTTCTACAAAGCAAGGAAACAAAAGCTATATCACCGGTCATTTCATCGACAACGCGACTTTCGGCACCACCAACCCGGGAATCGGCAACGGGCAGCCACTCGGCGCCTACAGTCCACCCATACTGGTCGAATAAACACCCATGAACATTGTTGCCTGCTCTCCCCGGCCCTGGGAGGTTCCCGACACCCAACTTGAGCTGGGTCAACACCAACTGGCACGCCTGGTGGGGGAGTTTGTGGGCTTGGTGCGCCAACTCAACGCGCAAGCCCCCGATCTCGTTTTTCTGGTGGGCTTTGACCCCGCCGAGCCCCATTACATTCAAGAGGTAGGGAAGCTCTGCCTCGCTCTGCCGCATGCGGCCATCGTGGCCCTGCATCCACAAGCACAACCTGAACTGTTAATGTCGCTCATGCGTGCAGGTGTGCGTGAAGTCATTGTCGACAGTACCCCGGAAACCCTGCAACAGGTTATCGAACGCGCCCGCCTTCGTGCCAATGGCGCCAGCATCAGCCGGGGACGGGTTTTTGGATTTGTTTCTTCCAAAGGGGGTGATGGCAGTTCTTGCATTGCGGCCAACCTGGCCTATGCGCTCGCACAAGTGCCCGAAACCCGCGTGCTGGCCATCGATGTCTCTTTACCCTTTGGCGACCTCGACATGTACCTCACCGGAGACCACCATCCTCAAGACCTGGCCGACATCTCCAGCCAAACCGACAGGCTTGACCAGTCGCTCCTTGACAGCATGGTGCAGCACCTCAGCCCCACGTTCGACCTCGTCCCCTCGCCTACGACGTTTGATAAAATCGTTCGTATCGAACCCGAGCGCGTATGCGAACTCATTCGCATTGCTACAAATTTTTACGACTTCATCCTGGTTGATTTCGGCTCGTCTCTCGATCAGGTCTGCGTCTGGGTCCTCGAGCGCCTTGACCAACTCTGCATCGTAACCACCCCATCGCTGCCATCGCTCCGCAGGTCGGGCCAGCAACTCAAGCTCTGGAAAGAATTTGAAAAACCCCTGTCGCGCATCGAAATCATCCTCAACCGTGATGACCCACATGTCTCCATCTCCAGTACCGAAATCGAAAAAGTCATTGGCCGGCCCATTGACAAACGCCTCCCTTCCGACGCCGAAGCCGTGCAGCAATCCCTCTTGATTGGGCGGCCACTCTTGCTGGTGGCACCAAAATCCAAGCTTTCCAAAACCATCGTCGACTGGGCCGCGCACCTCACGGGCGGCAGTCCTCGTCATTGTAAACGCTCGATATGGGAACGCTTAAAAATCAAATAGCTCGCTGGAACCGCTCCACCAGGTGGGTTTCGGTTCCCCCGACATCGGTGCCGGCAACCATTGAGGCGCTGGCTCAACCTCATGAAGTTGAAGTTCAGGATTCGCCTGCACCATCGCCGGCTATAAAAGCCAAGGCATCACCCGGGGTTGACTATTACGTGACCAAGAGGAAGTTGCATCTGCAACTGCTCACCCGCATCGATCTCAACTCCATCGAAAGCCTGACCCCCGAGCAGCTGCGCAACCAGCTTGGAGCCTTGCTGGTCGAGCTCATCGAAGAGGACGCCATCCCCCTCAATGACCAGGAGCGCGCCAGGCTGGTGGCCGACCTCAAAAACGAGATCATGGGCCTGGGCCCTTTGGAGCCCTTGCTTGCCGACGTCGCCATTTCTGAAATCATGGTCAACGGCTACCAAAACGTCTATGTCGAAAAAGCCGGGCGCATTCAGCTCACCGACATCCGCTTTAACGACGATGCACACCTCATGAAAATCATCGACAAGATCGTCTCCCGTGTGGGGCGGCGCATCGATGAATCCAGCCCCATGGCCGATGCCCGCCTGCCCGACGGGTCGCGCGTCAACGCGATCATTCCGCCCTTGGCCCTCGACGGCCCGGTCCTCACCATTCGGCGCTTTTCGGTGGTTCCGCTGCAAATACACGACCTCATTGAAAAAAACGCACTCACGCCCGCCATGGCCGAACTGCTCTCGGCCCTGGTTAAAGTCAAGTGCAACATCATCATTTCCGGAGGGACCGGTTCGGGTAAGACCACGCTGCTCAACATCCTTTCGGGTTTCATCCCCACCACTGAACGCATCGTCACCATCGAAGACACTGCCGAAATGCAGCTTCAGCAGGATCACGTCATCCGCCTGGAAACACGCCCGCCGAACATCGAAGGCAAAGGCGAAATCACCATGCGCGCACTGGTGAAAAACTCGTTACGCATGCGGCCCGACCGTATCGTGTTGGGCGAGGTCCGCAGCGCCGAGGTGATCGACATGCTTCAGGCCATGAATACCGGGCACGATGGTTCGCTCACCACCATTCATGCCAACACCCCGCGGGATGCGCTGAGCCGGCTCGAAAACCTGGTGGGCATGGGCGGCCTCAGCCTGCCTGGCAAAACCTTGCGTCAATACATTTCCTCTACGGTTCATGTCGTCGTCCAAGCCACACGGCTCAATGACGGCAGCCGCAAGATTACCAGCATCCAGGAAATCATCGGCATGGAGGGCGACATCATCACCACCCAGGAAATCTATTGCTACAGGCGCACCGGCACCAACCCGGACGGATCCGTGCAGGGAATGTTCAGCGCCACGGGAGTGCGTCCCAGGGTGTCTGAAAAAATAAGCACCTACGGCATCCGCCTGAGCGAGGGCATGTTCGATCCCGGCACCAACGATTAACCCTCGAGCCCATCATGGACAAGATTTTACTCCCATTCTTTGCTTTTGTGGCCGTCATGCTGGTCATGCTGCTGGTCTACGGGGTGTGGGTCCATTTTTTTGACCGCCGCAGCCAAGCCAAACGACAGCGCTTGCAGGCCATCCACAACGTCGTTCACCTAGGTGGGCAAAGCCTCGACAGTGTGCAATCCACCCGGCAGGAAAGTGCATTCGAAACCTGGATTCGCTCACATTCCACCATATTGGGGCAATTCGAAAACCTGGTCCGACTCGCCCACAGCCAGCTCCCGGCCTGGCGCTTGATGGGCCTCATGCTCGCCTTGTTTACCGTGGTTTTGGCGTTTGGCCTTCTGCGCCATGCAAACCCCTTGCTCATGCTGGTGCTGGCCGTCGCCATCGCCAGTACGCCGGTCCTGTGGCTGACCCGACAGGCCAACAAACGCCGCCAGGCCTTCGGAGACAAGCTCCCGGAAGCGCTCGACTACATCTCGCGGGCACTGCGCGCCGGCCACAGCCTCACCTCGGCCATCGGCATGCTTGGCAAGGAGTTCCCCGACCCCGTAGGCCATGAATTCAAAACGGTCTTTGATGAGGTCGGCTTCGGCATCCCATTCAAAGACGCCCTCAACCAACTCGCCGATCGCGTGCAAAGCAACGACCTCAATTTCTTTGTCATCTCGCTCATGATCCAGCACGAAACCGGCGGCAACCTCACCGAACTGCTCGACGGGCTGGCCAAAACCATGCGCGAACGCGTCAAACTGCGCGGCAAGATCCGCACACTCTCATCCGAAGGGCGCGCATCGGCCTGGATACTGGGCAGTATGCCATTCGTGCTCTCCGGTATCCTCATGCTCATCAATCCCGGCTACATCTCGGTGCTTTGGACCACTCCCCAGGGCCAGAACCTCGTTCTCATCGGTGGGGGGCTCATGGTTGTCGGCTTCTTTTTGCTCCACAGCATCGTCCAGATCAAGGTTTAACCCTGGCTACGCCCACCATGCAAACCATCCTCCAGATCCTGGCCATTGTGCTCACGGGGGCCGCTGTCGCCTCAGTAGCGCTCGCGTCGTACAATTGGGTGATCGACAACGCCCTCAATAAACGCCTCACCCGAATCGTTCGCCAAGGCTTTGCTCCGACCGGAACCTCTTCGTCCAGGACGTCGAACCTCCGCAAAGTGTCCACCGTCATCAACATCCTCTCGCGACTCTCGCTCCCGGAAGAGGGGTGGCAAAGCTCCAGCGTCCAGATCAGGTTTTTGCAGGCCGGCATTCGCAACAAAAACGCACCTCGCTACTACTTCGCCATTAAAACCCTGCTCACCATGGTGCTGCCGGTGGTACTGGCTTTGTTCCTGTATTTCACCCAGCCCCACAACGTTCCCTTTGCCCGGGTCCTGCTCCTGGTGCTGCTCACCGCCGCAGCAGGCTACTACCTGCCCGAACTGTTGCTGCGCTTCATCACCCGGCAACGTATCGAACGCATGCGCAACAGCCTGCCCGACATGATCGACCTCATGGTCATCTGCACCGAGTCGGGGATGGGCATCGACGCCGCCATTGCCCGCATATCGCACGAAATGGCCCACACCAATCCCGACCTTGCCCAGGAGTTTTACCTCTCAGCCCTCGAAATGCGTGCCGGAGCCACCCGCATCGAAGCTTTGCGCAACCTGGCACTGCGCTCAAGCCTCGAGGCTTTGGAAGACCTCGTTTCCGTGCTCGTCCAGGCCGACAAGTTTGGTACCAGCCTGGCCGAATCGTTGCGCGTGCAGTCAGACATGATGCGCTCACGGCGTATCCAGCGAGCTGAGGAGCTTGCCGCCAAAATTCCCGTCAAAATGCTGTTGCCGCTCATCTTGTTTATTTTCCCGACGCTCATGCTGGTGCTGCTGGGACCGGCAATCATCCAGGTGATTCGAGTCTTCTCCAAATAAGCCCTTGCCATGATCATCAGCTACATGTTGCGTATCCTGTGGGCGCACTGGCCATGGTTGTTGGCCGGTGCATTGGTGGGCTCGTGGCTGGTACCCCTGGTCCGCATCATTCCGCGCAAGGTGTTGTGCCGCGCCCAGGCCCCGCTGCACGAATGGCAGGGACCGGGTGGCGGCCTGGGACGGCCCGTTCCGCCGGCCCGCCGCATCTGGGTGCCGGTGCTCAACGCCATCCTGTGGGCCCATGCGGCTGACACCGCCATCCATCCGGCATTCTGGGCCGTGCTGCCGGGGGCCGGTTTGGCCAGCACCCTGGTATTGCTCGCCCTCATCGACTGGGACACCACCATGTTGCCGGATCGGGTGGTCTTGCCGCTGGGGGTGGCAGGCCTTTTGAGCAGCTATGCGGGATGTACTCCGAACGGCCTGCCCGCCAGCGCGGCATCCTCCGCCGTGGTGCTGGTCCTGCTGGGTGGGCTTGCCTGGGTGTTCCGGCGAATCACGGGCGCTCGAGGCATCGGTGGTGGCGACCTCAAGCTCCTGGCCGCACTTGCCGCCTGGTTCGGCCTTGTCGGCGTGCTGTACGTGGTATTGTGGTCGAGTTTGGTTACCGTGGCCTGGAATGTGGCGTGGCGCCGTTGCAAAGGCCTTGACGGCCAGGCCGAATGGCCATTTGGACCTGCCATTGTCGCGGCGGCGCTGCTATGGGGCCAAGTGTCCGTTGTGGGAATATCCGCACCTTGATACTTTAGGGGGAGGTGAAAATATTTCTTTAGCTTTAAGCGAGCGATATGTAACTTATTCGGGAAGTTCCTACAACCCTAATCTGGACATCCGGCACTCTTCAGAAGTATGACCAAAAAGTTCGATGTAAAGGAGAAAGCCAGGGGCATCCTGGAGGAGGCCCTCGATATGGAGGCCGTGCTCCTTTTGAACAGGATTTCCGAACAGATGCAGCTTATTTTCCACGAAAACCCTCATCCGACTTTCGACGACGCTGTGCGTATCGTGAAGGATTATTTTCGTGGCGACGGGCGGCCTGCCGACTTCATCGAGGATTGGCTCCGTACCGCCGTGGATCATAGCATGGCGAGGGGGTTGGACGAAGCTGACCAGCCGAAGGCGATGCTTTCGGATCTCGGCGTTTTCAGGTTCATGTGGTTCCTGAAGGAGAAGGGGCTGTCGGAGGAACAGATCGATATCGTGCTGACCGGTGCGGTACAGCAGGCGGCCGACCATCAGGGGACATGAACGCCGGAATCGGCGGGATGCGCTTTGCCGTCCCGGGCTGAATTACCGGGCTTAAACAAGTTTCAACGCACTTTTCGGGTGATGCCCGGAGTTGCAGGGGCCGATGCCCGACGGTATCGTGCCCTCTCTTTTTTTGCAACGGCAGGGGTAGAAAAGGTATTATATTTATTCACCATAACCGGGGTAACCAATGAAGAAGACGACACTGCTGCATGAGGGCAAGGCAAAGAAAGTATGGCAGACCGAAGAGCCTGACCTGATCATACAGGAGTTCAAGGACGATGCTACCGCGTTCAACAACAAGAAGAAGGGCTCGATAGCCGACAAGGGCGTGACGAACAACGCGATTTCGTGCCGCCTGTTCACCATGCTTGGAGAGTTGGGCATCCCGACCCATCTGGTCGAGCAGCTGAACGACCGCGACATGCTCTGCAAGAGCCTCGACATCATCAAGGTCGAGGTGGTCACCCGGAACATCGCCGCCGGTTCGCTGGTGCGCCGCTATGGCTTTGCCGAGGGCACCGTACTGGAAAAGCCGATCATCGAGCTCTACCTGAAGAACGACGACCTGGACGATCCGCTCATGAACGAGGATCATGCCGTGGCGCTTGGTATTGCCAACTACGATGAGCTCACCGTGCTGAAGGAACTGGCCGGAAGGATCAACGCCATTTTGAAACCCTGGTTCGCTGAAAGGAAGCTGCGCCTGGTCGACTTCAAGCTGGAGTTCGGGCGTCACAAGGGCCAGATCCTGCTGGGCGACGAGATCAGCCCGGACACCTGCCGTTTCTGGGATGCCGAGACCGGCGAAAAGCTCGACAAGGATCGCTTCCGCCTCGACCTCGGCGGTGTGGAGGATGCCTATTCCGAGGTGAAGCGGCGCGTACTCGAACTTTGAACCTGTCCTGTAAGGAACAATACGTATGATCGATGCCGTGATCCAGTGGCTGCAGCATGCCGATCCGGCATCGGTTTACCTTATCCTTTTTCTGTTCGCTTTCATTGAAAACATCATTCCTCCGATTCCCGGGGATGTTCCTATCGCGTTTGCCGGTTACCTGCTTGCTTTCGGCAACCTCTCTTTCATTCTTGCCCTGTTCTGGTCGACAGCTGGTTCCGTCGGCGGCTTCATGACGGTCTTCATGCTCAGCCGGACCCTCGGGTTGAAGCTCTATGCAAGCGGCCAGACCGATGTCCGCCACCGTTTCGCCATTTGGGTGCACACGTTGTTCCCTCCGTCGGAGATGGAGGATGTGCGGCTGAAATTTTCGAGGCACGGGTACGCGGCCGTGGTCGCCAACCGCTTCCTTTTTGGTTCGAGGGCACTCATCTCGATCGTTTCAGGCCTGCTGCACCTGCGAATATCCCTCGTGCTGCTCTGCTCGGCCATCAGCGCGACGCTCTGGAACATCGCGCTCCTCTACGGCGGCCTGCTCCTCGGCAGGAACTGGCAGGGCATCGGCAAATACCTTGTCCTGTACAGCGTTCCGGTGACGCTGATATTCCTCGCCTACCTGCTCTGGTCGGTCGTCCGCTACATCCGGAAAAGAAAACATGATGCATGAACTGCGTGCTTGGTATTTAGGGCATGCGCGTGTAACTTAGAGCGTTTCAAACCATCACCCAACCCACAAGAGATTCGCCGAAATCATCATGGCAAAACACCTGAAGCCCTATCCGCCGGAGAAAAAAGGGGAGTACCTCCAGCTTTCGACCATCGATGAACTCAAGGAGATGGCACGGCAGGTCCGCCGCGACATCGTCCGTATGCTGGTGAAGTCGAACTCCGGCCATACCGGTGGTTCGCTTGGCATGGCCGATATCTTCACGGCATTGTACTTCAAGGTGCTGCAGCACCATCCGCACCAGTTCCATGAGGATCGCGACCACGACATGCTGTTCCTGTCCAACGGCCACATTGCGCCGGTCTGGTACAGCGTCCTTGCCCGTTCCGGCTTCTTCTCCCTTGATGAACTGAACTGCCTGCGCCAGGTCGACTCATACCTGCAGGGGCATCCGACCTGCGAGTCCGGGCTTCCGGGCGTCAGGATCGCATCGGGCTCGCTTGGACAGGGCCTTTCGGCTGCGGTCGGCGCGGCGCTCGGTATGCGTATGGACGGAAAGAAGAGCGATGTCTTCTGCCTGATGGGCGACGGCGAGTGCCAGGAGGGCCAGATCTGGGAGGCAGCCATGAGCGCCTCACACTACGGCCTCGGCAACCTGATCGGCATCGTCGACTGCAATAACCAGCAGATCGACGGCGAAATCTGCGACGTCATGGGTGTCGAGCCCTTCGCCGACAAATGGCGCGCGTTCGGTTGGGAGGTGCTTGCCTGCGACGGCAATGATATCGAACACTTCATTGATACCCTCGAAGCGCTCAGGAAGGACAAGTCCCGCAAGAGCCCTGCCGTGGTGCTTGCTACGACCATCATGGGCAAGGGCGTGCCATTTTTCGAAGGCACGATGCCCGATAAGTCCAACTGGCACGGCAAGCCGCCGTCGAAGGATGACGGCGACAAAGCCCTTGCGATCCTCGGCGAGACGGTCTACGGGGATTTCTGAGAGCCAAAGGAGAGGTGCAGGTCCAGGCGGGCAAATACCGGGGCAGGAAGATAAGGAACATTCCCTCGAACGATATCCGGCCCTGCAGCAGCAGGGTAAAGAAGTCGCTGTTCGATACGATTGGCGCGAGGATGGATTTCGATGAGGCGGAGGTGCTCGACCTGTTCGCGGGGTTCGGCAACCTCGGCTTCGAGGCGCTGAGCCGTGGCGCCCGCAGTGCTTGCTTCGTGGAGCAGAATCGCAAGGCGCTCGAGGTCATGAAGGGCACGGCGGCCGATCTCGGCGTGACGCCCATGTGCAGGTTCGTCATGGCCGACGTCACCTCGTTCCTGAAACGGGAAGTGGGGGGCGCCTACGACCTGGTGTTCTGCGACCCGCCCTACCGCTGGGAGGATTACGATTTCCTCGTGCAGGCGATCGTTGGTACAGGGTTACTCGCCGACGAGGGCCTGCTCCTGATAGAGCACCATGCGAGCCATGATTTTTCGTCGTTCCCCGGCTACCTTTTCCACAAGGATTACGGGACGACAAGGGTATCCTTCTTCACCAGAGCCACAGACCCATGAGTAGCACGGCCATCTATCCCGGAACATTCGACCCGTTCACCAACGGGCACCTCGACGTGCTCGAGCGCGCGGTGAACCTGTTCGATCGTGTCGATGTCGTCATGGCCGAGAACAGCCGGAAGCAGAGCCTCTTTTCGGTCGAGGAGCGCCTTGATATGATCAGGGAGGTCGTTTCTGTGTTTCCGAACGTGGGCGTCGACGTGCTGCACGACGGGCTCCTTGCCGACTATGCCCGCACGGTCGGGGCGAAGGCGATCGTGCGTGGAGTGCGGCAGGTGAAGGATTTCGAGTACGAACTCCAGATGTCGCTGCTCAACCGCCACCTCTATCCGGAGGTGACCACCGTGTTCCTGATGCCCAACGTCAAGTACACCTATGTCGCATCGTCGATCATCCGTGAAGTGGCCTTGCTCGGCGGCGACGTGAGCAAATTTGTCCACCCGTACGTGCTTGAGATGCTCTTGAGGAAGCGGGTTGAACGCAAGGGGAAGCCCTGAACCGGCATTCGAATACAACAAAACAAACCACATACCAGAGAAGATGAGTATTGAAAGTCCTGAAAAATATCTGACCAAGCGGGTCCTGAGCATGCAGGAGTCCCAGACGATGAAGATCACCGGCCTGGCCAAGAAAATGCAGGCTGAAGGAAAGGATATCGTCAGCCTTTCTGCCGGCGAACCCGATTTCCCGACCCCGGAGAATGTCTGTCAGGCGGGCATTGACGCGATAAAGTCCGGATTTACGCGCTATACGGCCAACGGCGGCATCCCCGAACTGAAGAAGGCCATCATCAGGAAGCTTTCCCGCGACAACGGCCTCGAGTTCTCGGAGAGCGAGATCATTGTCAGCAACGGCGGCAAGCAGACGCTCGCCAACACATTCCTGGCGCTTTGCCAGGATGGTGACGAGGTGATCATCCCCGCTCCCTACTGGGTCAGCTTTCCCGAAATGGTCAGGCTTGCCGGCGCAACCCCGGTCATCGTCGACACGACGATCGAGTCGGGCTACAAACTCACCCCATCGCAGCTTGAGGCGGCCATCACCCCGAAGACCAGGATCCTGGTGCTCAACTCTCCGTCGAACCCCACCGGCGCCGTCTACAACGAGGCGGAGGTCCGTTCCCTGATGAAGGTGGTCGAAGGCCGGGAGATCTTCGTGGTTTCGGACGAGATGTACGATATGATCTGCTATGGCGGCGTCCGCCCCTTCTCGCCGGCACGAATTCCCGAGATGAAGCCCTGGGTGATCGTGAGCAACGGAACTTCGAAAAGCTATTCGATGACCGGCTGGAGGATCGGCTTCCTTGCCGCCCCGAAGTGGATCATCGACGCCTGCGACAAGATCCAGTCGCAAACCACCTCGAACGCCAATTCGATTGCGCAGAAAGCTGCCGTAGCGGCACTGGACGGCGACCAGACAATCGTCGAAGAGCGCCGCGTGGAGTTCGAGAAGCGCCGCGACTTCATGTTCAGGGAGCTGAACAGCATTCCCGGCATCGCCTGCACCCTTCCCGATGGCGCCTTCTACCTCTTCCCGTCGATCAAGGGGCTGCTCGGCAAGAACTTCGGCGGCAAGGTCATGAAAGACTCTGCGGACATCGCCGAGTACCTGCTCAAGGATCACTATGTAGCCACGGTGCCGGGTGACGCGTTCGGCGCACCCGAGAACCTTCGCCTCTCCTACGCGGCGTCCATCGAGGAGCTGGCCGAAGCGGTCAACCGCATCCGCAAGGCTTTCCAGTAAACCTGCACATGCTCGAAGTCCGCCGTAGCCGGGCATATACCCGCTGGTTCGGATGGTACTCCCGCCGGCAGTTCAGGCGCCATTTCCACTCCCTGAGGGTGGCGATGCCGCCCGGGCTGCCGAAGATGGAGCCGGGCATACCGGTCATTTTCTATTGCAATCACGCCTACTGGTGGGACGGCTTCTGGTCCCAGTTATGCACCGAGTTATATTTCCACCAGAACCTGTTCATCATCATTGAGCAGCCCCAACTCGAGAAGCACCGGTTCTTCACCCGTATCGGGGCTTTTTCCATCGACCGCTCCAATGCCCGCAGCGCGGTGCGCACGCTCGATTACGCAGCTTCGTGCCTTCTCTCTTCCTCGCCGCGCCAGAATGCGCTCTGGATCTTTCCGCAAGGGCTGATCGAGCACGTCGACAAGCGGCCGCTTCTTTTTTTCAGGGGAACGGCCGGCATAGCCGATCGCGTTTTGAAAAGCACGGGGAAGCTTTACCTTGTTTCAGTTGTCAGCCGCATTGAATATCTTGAGGACCAGAAACCGGAACTTTTCCTCTCGTTCCGTCCGGCACGCCTCATCTCCCGCGACCAGTGGGATGGCCTCGACGCCCTTACCGGTCACCTGCAGGAATCCACGGAATCGCACCTGGACGACGTGAAGCGGCAGGTGGTGGAACGGCGGCTCGATGGTTTCGAGACCGTCGTGAGGGGCGCTGAATCGATCAACCGGCGTGTTGAAAACATTCGGGGCATGTTTCGGCCCTGCAAGCAGAATGAAAGCCCGTCGGGTCCACGGACCGGCGATGATGGCTGAATGGAAAATAACGTCACTCCCGTCGAGCGGTATCCGCCGCCGGGGCATGCAAAGGAAATTGAATCTATGAGCACGGTCACATGCAGCTGCCTCCTTGGCGACAACGCCAAGGTAAGGTTGAAACTTTCGAAGATCCTGCACGAGCAGGCTGGCGACCTTTACGGAGGCGACACGGAGGCGGATTCCATACCCGTCTGCGAGGTTGAGATGAAGGGGTGCCGGCGCGAGTTCTTTGCCAATCCCACCGGGGAACAGTTCCCGATCGGCCAGCCGGTCATCCTCGAGGCTGACGGGGGGTACGATTTTGGCGTCGTGTATTCTGTCGGGCGCATCGCCCGCAAGAAGCTCTCCCTCAAGGGGGCCGGCGAACAGCTTTTGCCCATCCTCAGGGCCGCGTCGGAAAAGGATGTTCAGGAGTTCACCGAGATCAGGCATCGCGAACCCGAAATCAGGGATGCCTGCCATAAAAGGATCGAGCGCCACCACCTCGACATGAAGCTGGTCGACATTGACCTCCGGCTCGACCAGCAGAAGCTGTCGGTTTACTATACCGCATCGCACCGTGTGGATTTTCGCGGTCTGGTGCGCGACCTTGCCGGCGAGTTCAGGGCAAGGATCCAGATGATCCAGATCACCACCCGTGAGGAGGCCCGGAGGGCGAACACCCAGGGGCCATGCGGCTGCGTGCTCTGCTGTTCGAGCTGGCTGCAGAAGATCCACGCCAACCCCTTCGCTGAAAAGCCGTTGACACAGGAGGGCATGGGGGCCGACAACCACTCGTTCAACACCATCGGCCTGTGCAGCAGGCCCAAGTGCTGCCTGAACTTTTCCAAAGGCGAAAAGAACGGGCATGCATGCCGCCACCAGGACTGGCCGGAGCCAGGTGCCACGGTCAAGGCCAGGGACGGTGACGCCGTGGTCGAGGGGGTCGACATCCAGAAGAAGAGCATCTGGGTCCGCTTCGAAAATGGCCAGAAGCGGAGGCTTTCGCTTGACCAGTACAACGCCCTCATCGGCAGGAAATGAACGCCGGGAAGTAACGATCATCACCCAACAGATTTGCCTGACGCCATGTCGAAAAGCTTCAAGAGGACCCTCGTCACCACCGCCCTTCCTTACGCCAACGGCCCGGTCCACCTCGGGCACCTTGCCGGGGTCTACCTTCCGGCGGATATCTACGTCCGCTACCAGCGCCTTTGCGGGCACGACGTCGTCCATATCGGCGGATCAGACGAGCACGGCGTCCCGATAACCATCACGGCGGACAAGGAGGGGATTACCCCGCAGGATGTGGTGGACCGCTACCATGCCATGAACGTCGAAGCCTTCACGCGCTGCGGCATCTCGTTCGACTATTATGGCAGGACCAGTTCGCCACGCCACCATGAAACGGCCAGGGAGTTCTTCCTCGACATCGAGAAGAAGGGGATTTTTGTCCGCAAGGCCGAGAAGCTCTTCTTCGACGCCAAGGCAGGCCGCTTCCTTTCCGACCGCTACGTCACCGGTACCTGCCCGATATGCGGCAGCCCTGACGCGAACGGCGACCAGTGCGAGCAGTGCGGCACCCATCTCAGCCCGCTTGAACTGATAGACCCGAAGAGCAAGCTCTCCGACGCAACCCCCGAGCTTCGCGAGACCCTGCACTGGTACTTCCCGCTCGGCAGGTTCCAGAAGCAGCTCGAAGCCTATGTCGAGGGACACGGCGAGTCGTGGCGGCAGAACGTGGTCAACTACTCCCGCACCTGGCTCAACCAGGGCCTGGCCGACCGCGCTATTACCCGCGACCTCTCCTGGGGCATCTCCCTCCCGCTTGACGAGGAGGATGCCAAAGGCAAGGTGCTCTACGTCTGGTTCGACGCGGTGCTCGGTTACATCTCATTCACGAAGGAGTGGGCGGAGCTGCAGGGCGACGCCGAACGCTGGAAGCGCTACTGGCAGGACCCCGACAGCCGCATCGTGAACTTTATCGGCAAGGACAATGTGGTGTTCCATACCCTCATGTTCCCGGCAATCCTCATGGCATGGAACGAAGGGCGCAGCGAAGGATGTTACGAGCTTGCCGACAACGTGCCGGCCTCCGAGTTCATGAACTTCGAGGGGCGCAAGTTCTCCAAGTCCAGGAATTATGCCATCTACCTTGGCGAGTTCCTCGATCGATTTCCTGCCGACACGCTGCGCTACAGCATCGCGATGAACTATCCGGAGAACAAGGATACCGACTTCAGCTGGACCGACTTCCAGAACCGCACCAACGGGGAACTCGCCGACACCCTCGGCAACTTCATCAAGCGCTCGGTCGACTTCACCAACACGCGTTTCGGCGGAGAGGTGCCGTGCGGGACCACCCCGGAGGAGTGGAACTCCCTCGGTATCGACTGGCAGGAGAGCCTCAGGAAGATCGGCGAAGCCTACGACGGGTTCCATTTCCGCGAGGCCGCCACGCTGACCATGGATGTCGCCAGGTTCGCCAACCGGTTCCTCACCGAAGCCGAACCATGGAAAGTCATCAAGGTCGATCCCGAAGCCGCAGCGCGGACCATGGCCGTCTCACTGAACCTCTGCCATGCGCTCTCGCTGCTCTTCTACCCGATCATCCCCGGGACCTGCGACCGCATCCGCGACATGCTCGGCCTGGAAGGCTCGGTCGGCAGCCTTGCCGCGCCCGGCCGCCCTGTCTGGGACGGTGCCGCGCTACCCGGCATGAAGCAGGGGCATCGCCTGAAAGGCTCGTCCGAAATCCTGTTCACGAAGATCGAACAGAAGGACCTGGAGCCAGAGCTCGAGAAGATCGCCCGCCTGCTTGCCGAAGCCGAACGACGCGAGTCGGGAGCCCAGCAGCAGAAGATGGCCTTCAAGCCCGTGATCAGCTTCGATGATTTCCAGAAGGTCGACCTGCGCGTGGCCCGGGTGCTCGAATGCGAACCGGTCAAGAAGGCCAGCAAGCTCCTGAAGATGAAGCTCCAGGTCGGTTCTGAAGAGCGGCAGGTGCTCTCGGGTATCGCCGGGCACTACAAGCCGGAAGAGATGGTCGGCCGGAACGTCGTGCTGGTCGCCAACCTCGCAGAGCGAACCATCAGGGGAGAGCTTTCGCAGGGCATGATCCTGGCTGTCGAGGGCAATGATGGCAGGCTTTACGTCGTCGAGCCGCAGGGAGATGAAATTATCGGGAATTCGGTGCAATAATCGCTTGTTCTTTATGGAAATTGTCGTACATTGGAATCCTAACATCGTGGGGTGGAGCAATTGGTAGCTCGTCGGGCTCATAACCCGAAGGTTGCAGGTTCAAGTCCTGTCCCCACCACCATAAAAAAGGCCGCGCCATGTTGTGCGGTCTTTTTTGTTGCCGAGAAATCAGGGGACGTTGATGACTTCTAGCACAAACTCACGCCTCCTTGCGTAACAAGCAGCGGATACCCTTCCGCTCAGCCTTCCAGAATACACAACTCTCTCTGGACGATGCGCATATTTCCAGATATTTTCCCGACACTTTCGACATCACCAGTGGATGCCCCCGATGTGCAGCCAAAACTCTTGCAGCCACTTCGTTGTTCGCCAGGTGCGCATGCCCGGCTTCGATCATCGCATCGGCCAGTTCATCGAGGAATACCGATTCGGTAAATTCCGAGCTGGGATGTAGCGGACGGCAGACCCGTTCACCGATGGCGATCGTTCCTGCATCGCGCACGGCGGCCACCGCCTCTTCCAGCGAAACTACGACCGGTTCGAATTCGCAGATTTTCTCCTTTATCCGTAAGGCGTCCGGCGTTTCCGTAAGGCCGGTCCTGTTATTGCCAATCATCTCCAGCGCCATTTTGATGCCGGTGAGGATTCGGCCGCTGCGATAGTCTTCGATGTTGCTCATGGGTGTCGACATTTAGGGGGACGTTGATGACTCCTGGCACAAGTGCCACTTCACCTTGCGCGCTTCCTTCTGATGATCTGGTTTACGGCTGATGCCGAAACTCCCAGCATCCGGGCGGCTTCCGTAAATGAGAGCCCCAGTTCACCTACAAACCGGCAGGCTAGCTCCTGCCGTACCGAGGTGTATTGTTGTTGTCGACATCCCGACTGCAATGAGTGAAGCGAGAGCTGTTCTTTCTGGCAGCGCTGTTCAAGTTCCTTTGCGGCCTTTTCCACCCTTGAGGTGTCGGGTAGATAGGTTTTCGATGTCGAGCCGGAAGCATCAACCAGTTTTTTGACGAAATCAGTGCTCCCCAGGATTCGTGCGTCACTGAACGGCTGCTCTCCTCTTTGTCTCATTGACAGTACCTGAGACCATCCTCCTGCTGAACGGATCAATCCCCCTCCAGTGAGCGAATCCTGTTTGCCGAGTGGCAGCTGAGTATTCAAGTAGTCTACATAATTGGTTCGTGCCGAATTGAGTACACTGGACTAAACTGTGCCACTTGTTCTGGAGTAAAGTAGGCCACCGGTTCTGGAGCAAAGTGTGCCAGGAATTCTGGAGTAAAGTGTGCCACCCCCGCCGCACGGATTTGTAACAT
>JAAXWQ010000009.1 GCA_013335115.1 Chlorobiaceae bacterium
GCGCAGATCCTTGACCTGAGGACCGGTGAGCTGCACGTGATCCAGATGGACACAGGCGAACTGACGGAAAGCCTACTTGACAAGATTGGTGGCTCCGAGTTTTCGCACTAAATGGCGAACTCAGGAGCGGATTGCCGACAAGCGTATCGATAAGCTGTTTCATGGTTCGGAAGTTAGAGGTATTCCTGGAGCACCGAGGAGACGTGACGGGACGGGGAGTCAGCCGACAACCTTGAGCGGGCGTCGCACAGCTCCTGCCGCATCGCGGCGGCGGCCACCGGATCGTCGAGGAGCTTTCCGGCAACCAGGCTGATCTCCCTGGCATTCGCCCGGCCCTGCAGCAGTTCGGGCACGACCTGCCGCCCGGCATGCAGGCCACCGGCCACGATGTTGGCCAGGGCGATGTTCTTCAGCTTGACCAACCGCTTGCCGATCAGGTAGTTGAGCCGCCCGGTCCGGTAGAGCACCACCATCGGCACCCCGAAGCAGAGAGACTCGAGGGTCGCCGTCCCGGAGGTCACCAGCACCAGGTCGCTGAAGTGCATCACCTCATAAGCGGGACGCACCAACGGTTCGAGGCCCGCCTGCCGGATGTGGCGTTCGTAGAGCGACCAGTCGATGTGCGGAGCCTTGCCAAGCAGGAAGGCGACCTTGCGACCCTCCCCAAGGCGCTTTGCCGCACCGAGCATCTCGGGGAATATCTTTTCGATCTCCTGCTTCCTGCTGCCGGGCAGGAGGCCGACCACCTTCACCCCGGGTTCGATGCCCGCATCCGCGAGGAAAGCTTCCCGAGTCGGGAAGCGGAGGTCTGCGAGTTCCTCGACTACCGGGTTACCGACGAACTCGGCATCGATGCCATGTCCCCGGAAGAACCCCACTTCGAAATCGAAGATCACGAGCAGGCGGTCCACAAAGCGGCGGATCTTCTCCACACGCCCCTCCTTCCATGCCCAGACCTGGGGGGAGATGTAGTAAACCACGGGGATGCCGTGACTGCGAAAAAAGGCCGCAAGATGCAGGTTCATGCCGGGATAGTCGATCAGGAGGGCCACATCGGGCTTTTCCCTCAACACCGACTGCTTGAGGTCGGCAATCGCCTTCCTGAGGAACGCGGCATGGCGAAGGACCTCGACGAAGCCCATGATGCTCATCTGGTCGGTCGAATAGAGCAGGTCGGCGCCGAGCTCCCGGAGCCGGGGGCCGCCAACACCGAACACCTTCACGTCGGGACGGGCCTCAAGGAGCGTGCGGACGACTCCGGCGGCATGAAGGTCGCCGGAGACCTCTCCGGCCAGCACGAAGAGCTTTCCCGAAGGTTTCGGCTGTAATTGCATCATCAGGAAGGAAACTGTATTTTAGGGACTGTTTCGGCAGGTCGTCGCCGACGAAAAGACGGACACTCCCCTTTTTTCAACACCATTATATTAAATGTACGCAAGAATGCAAGTCAAATTCGGCACGGATGGCTGGAGGGCAATCATAGCCAAAGAATATACTTACGACAACCTCAAACTGGCCTCGCTCGCGTCGGGGAAATATTTCCTTGAGCATCCCGACCGGCAGAACGGAGTCTGCGTCGGCTACGACACCCGGTTCATGTCGAAGGAGTTCGCCCGGTTCACCGCAGAAGTACTTTCATCCATGGGGCTCAAAGTCTTCCTCTCCGACAGCTTCGTCTCGACCCCTGCCGTCTCGCTTTTCACGCGCGACCACAAACTCGCCGGCGGCGTGATGATTACGGCATCGCACAACCCTCCGGCATACAACGGCTTCAAGGTGAAGGCCTCCTACGGCGGGCCTGCCCATCCGGAGGTCATCGAAGAGATTGAACAGAACCTGCTCGCGGTCGATCCTGATGCGGCCGGGCAGCCGAACCCCGCCCTCGTCGAGATGACCGATGTCAAGTCCTACTACGTCGACTACCTCAAATCGAAGCTCGACCTGGCCCTGATCCGGGATTCGAGCCTGAAGATCGCCCACAACGCCATGTTCGGCGCCGGCCAGGACCTCATTACCCGCCTGCTCGACGAATCGATGGTCAGCTGCTACCACTGCTCTGTCAACCCCGGCTTCGACGGGATCAACCCGGAACCGATCCCGCAGTACATCGGCGACTTCGTCGACTTCTTCAACGAAGTCAGGCCCGACGTGGGCATCATCAACGACGGCGATGCCGACCGCATCGGCATGCTCGACGAGAAGGGCGAATTTGTCGACTCCCACAAGCTCTTCGCCATACTCCTGAAATACCTCGTCGAGGAGAAGGGGCTGCGGGGCGAAGTCGCCAAGACCTTCGCGCTGACCGATGTCATCGACAGGATCTGCAGCAAGCACAGCCTGAAGATGCACCTGCTGCCGGTCGGATTCAAGTACGTCAGCCGCCTGATGACCACCAACGACATCCTTATCGGAGGCGAAGAGTCGGGCGGCATCGGCATCACCTCGTTCCTGCCTGAACGCGACGGCGTCTACATCGGCCTACTCGTCCTCGAAATCATGGCACGCAAGAAGAAGATGCTCTCGGAACTGGTCGGGGACCTGTTCGAAGAGTATGGTTTCTTCTGCTACAACCGCATCGACCTGCACGTATCGGACGAGCGGAAGCAGGCGATCATCGCTGCGGCTTCCGGCGCCAGGCTCGCTTCGATCGCGGGATTCGCCGTGAAAAGCTTCAGCGACCTCGACGGGTTCAAGTACCACTTCGACGGCGGATGGCTGCTCATCAGGCCCTCGGGCACCGAACCGGTCCTGAGGATCTACTGCGAAGCCGACAGCCGCGAAAAGGTAGACAAGGTGCTCGATTTCGCCTCGAAACTGACCTGATAGGGTATTTTTTTCCCGTCGCCGCATGATTCGGCGACGGCCATCGTCATAGGGGGCATCACGTGTAAAGACGCGGGCCCGGGCGCAGGCCTTTCCATGTTAAATGACCGTCATTGGAGCAGCAGGACATTACATCACGCGACTTTTTCTTCAGCGGGCTCGTCGCCGAGCACCAGGATATGGTCGTCAACACCTGCTACCGGTTCGTCTTCAACCGTGAGGATGCCGAGGATCTCGCCCAGGAGGTATTCATCGAGGTGCACCGCTCCCTCGACCGCTTCCGGGAAGAGTCGAAGCTCTCGACATGGATCTACCGTATCGCGGTCACCAAATCGCTCGACCACCTTCGGCGCCTGAAACGAAAAAAACGATTCAGCTCGCTCAAGCGCCTCATCGGGGCGGATGACGACCCGGCAGCCTCGATTGCCGCGCCAGAGCGCGACAACCCGGCCGACGCGCTTGCGGACAAGGAGCGGGTGGCCGTGCTACGCGAAGCGCTCGAATCCCTGCCGGATAGCCAGAAAGCCGCATTCTTGCTGAGCAAGCAGGATGGCTACGGCAATCAGGAGATTGCCGACATCCTCCAGACGTCGGTCCCTGCCGTCGAATCACTGATCCACCGGGCGAAGAAAAACCTTCAGTCACGGCTGCAGCGGTATTACGAAAGCGAAGGATGAAGATGCTCGACTCAAAGGCACCACAAGTTTCACCGGACACCGACGTCAAACTAGAAAAGCAACCGGATACGGAAATGAACAGACGCAAGGAAGAGGTCGATGCCCAGGTCATGAAGACCATGCGCATCCTGGACAACATGCAGAGGGTGGAGCCACACCATCTCTTCAGGGCCAGGCTGCTGGAACGCATCGATACGGAAAAGCGAAGCAGGGTCGTTACGGGTGGGTTCAACCCCAGGCTGGCCTTCTTCGGGCTGTTGCTGACCGTGAACGTCGGCATGGGCGTCCTCATGTTCACCCGGCAGGACGGCTCGACGACGACGGCGCATAGCGGCGACACGGCCGAAGCGGCCAACGAGGAGTACGGCAGCCCGGCGCTCTCCTATTACGACCAGCAGGATGGGGAAACCGCCGACAGGTAAACGAACGGAAAACAACCAACCACCTACCATGAAAAAGTTCATATCCCTGGCCATGACCGCGGCCATCCTCATGAGCGGCAACCTTGTCGCGTCAGCTGCGACCGATTTCCGCGAGATGAAAACCGAAGATCTGGCCACCCTCAGGGGAAAACTACAGAACGAGAGTATCGAGACCCGCGAGGCATTCACGAAAGAGTGGCAGCAACGGGTCGGAAACATGGGCGCCGAAGAAAAGCAGAAGTACGGCATTCATGACACCGGCACAGGGAACCAGCCTGCCGGCCAGGACCCCAGCTGCCAGTAAACCGGACGACCGTGTTACGGAAAACGCTTCTCATGATGATCAACCTCTAGGCATACCATGGATTTCCTTACATCAAAACGTTTCGTGACGACGGCGCTGGTCGTCCTCGCCATCCTTAACGTCATGCTACTGGGCGTGCTCTTCTGGCAGAACATCTTCTCGCGGAACTTCCGTTCCGTCGAGGTCAGGGAGTACTACTCCAGGAGCGTCTCGCCGAACCCTGACGAACCCTTCAGCCCGGCACAGCGTGCCCGGTTCAGGGAGCTGCGTCGTGATCATTTCCGGAAAAGCATGCCCGAGATCAGGAAAATCGTCGCCATGAAGCAGGAGCTGATCGACGAAGCGGTCAAAACCAACCCCGACTCGGCAAGAATCGCCGATATAGCGGACAGGATAGGCAAACAGCAGACATTGCTGGACCGGAACCTCGCGATGCATTTCCACGAGCTCTCGACCCTCTGCACCCCGGCACAGCGGGACTCGCTGAAGGCATTCCTCGGCAAGATCTACACCCGGAGGTACGAACACGGTTCACGATGGATACGCGAGGTGCGTCCTGCCGACGGGCCCGGCCCGGGAAGGCCGCACGGACCTCCAATGCCCTGAGGGATCCCTCCGGCGGCTGGCAGGACCCGGCTATCGACCGGTCAGCCGGCCGTACAGATCCGGGCGACGGCGATACGGATCATGGTGTGCCGGAGCCCCCACGGAGCTTGACGGAAACCAGGCGCATCACCGCAGCGGCCTCGCTCCGGAAGATAGCCGTCCCGAAACCGAGGTAGAGCAGCACGACCAGCAGTTTCACGAGCAGCACCAAGCCCCCCGTGACCCCGTATCCTTCGAGGAAACGCAACAGGCTCCCGTGCCAGGCCGCAAACGCCAGCCCGGCGCCAAGCAGCAGCGAAAGCCGTCCCCAGTCGTAGCGGATCGGAAAGACCCGCAGAGCGAAATACCCCATGCTCAGGCACATGACGGCCGTGCCGGCAAGGATGGAGACGGCCGCCCCGTCCATGCCGCCGATAGGAATGAGGATCCAGCAGCAGAGCGTTGTCACGACGGCCCCGGCAAAGGTCACGACCGGCAGGTAGCGGGTGTTGCCCGTGATCAGCAGGCCGGCCGACAGGTTGGTCGAAATCATGTCGAACACGTAGCTGAAGAAGATCCACGGCAGGATGGACATGCCGATCCAGTACTTGGGGGGCAGCAGGTAGAGGCGACCTCCCCAGTGGTACCGGACGAGGTCAGGCACGAAAAAGGTGCACGCCACAGCCAGGACGATGACCGCAATGCCCGAGAGGTTCATCACCTGCCTGAAAAGCGGCTTGGACTCTGGATCGTCGGCATGCTGCAGGAAGAAGGGCTGCCAGGCGAACCTGAAGATCTGGATGAACATCTGTAGGGCGATGCCGAACGCGGCGACGCGGCCGTAGATGCCGGTAATGTCCGATGCCTGGAACCCTGCCCCGTAGAGGCGTTCCACATCCTGCTGGGGTATGCGGATAAGCAGGTTCCGGTCGATCAGGTGGATCAGGAGGCCGGCGATCCCGGTCGGAACGTAGGGAATACCGATACGCAGGAGATCCTTGTACATGCCGGCCGAGAAGAAGGGCTTCAGGTTCTTCAGCACCGGCAGGATGAAGAGCACGCTGACCAGTGAACCGAACGCCTCGCCGATAAACACGCCGGACAGGCCGGCATTGAAGACCAGGATCAGCAGGAAGGTGCTGACCACCCCGCCGACCACCCCCATGACCTTGGCCACCGCGAAGGGGACGGCCTTGCGCTTCAACCGGAGTTCGGCGAACGGCACGACCAGCATCGTATCGAGCCAGAGGATCATGGCAGCAAACCGGATGAAGGTGCCGGATTCGGGCTCAAGGCCGATGGCGACGGCCAGCGCAGGAGCCGACAGCACCATCAGGAGGGCGAAGATGGTCGAGGTCGCCAGGAGGCTGATGAAGGCCGTCGAGAAATAGGGACGTTCGTCCCCGTTCCGCTTGATGGCATCGGAAGCGACCTTCAGGTACGAAGTCTCCAGTCCATAGGAGAAGATGACGTTCGCCAGCGCAATGTTGGCGTAGACAACCGCCTGGATACCGTTATCGAACGTCGAGAGCTTGTTGGCGTAAAGGGGGACGAGGACGTAGTTGATGCTTCGGGCGAGCATCGTGCTTGCCCCGTAGATAACGGTATCCTTGGCAAGAAGCTTGAGCTTTGACAACATCCGGCGCCGTGTCCCGTCGATAGGGTTAGCTGTTGCCCTTCGGAGAGGGCAAGCCGTTCGGCAGTTGGGTGGCGTCCGCCTCCTTCTGCTTCCTGACGGCCTCGTAATCGATCTGGAACTTGCCGTCCTTCTGGACGACCGGGATCTTCGAAATGACTTCGCGCAGATGCTGCTGCGCCTCCGCCTGCTGCTGCTTCAGCTTCTGCAGCTCTTCGCCGGCCAGTCCGACCGGGTTGTCCTTGTCGATCAGGGTCTCCTTCAGCGACTCGATCTGCAGGTTGCCCTCGACTTTCATGTGGTTGACGAACCTGGACAAGAAAAACATGAGGAGGAAAAAGACCGACAATCCGAATGCGAGAATATAAATCCAGCTCATAGTGCCCTTGTTGGTATTGGCAGGAACCGTTGATGAATTCCGAGTTGCAGCATCGCCACGTCAAGGAAAATAACGGGATTTTTTATGATTTTACCGGATATTGGATGAAAAAACCTATTCTTTCTTTTTTCACAACGCAGTAAGGGATTCATGAAGGAAGAACAAACCTCGACCGTATCGGAGGGCCGGGACATCCTGACGCAGGAAGCCGATGCGATCCGCAGAATGGCTGAGCGGCTCGACGTCAGCTTCGCCGAAGCCGTTGAACTCCTGCTCGCCTGCAAGGGCAAGCTCATCATCGCCGGCATGGGCAAGTCGGGCATCGTCGGCCAGAAGATCGCAGCGACCCTCTCCTCCACCGGCACCACCGCCATCTCCCTCCACCCGGCCGACGCCGCGCACGGGGACCTCGGCGTCGTCGCCAGGAACGACGTAGTCATCTGCCTGTCGAAAAGCGGCATGACCGAGGAGCTCAACTTCATCATACCCGCGCTCCGGCAGCTCGAGGTTCCGATCATCGCCTTCACCGGTAACCTGCGTTCCTACCTTGCCCGCAACGCTGACGTCGTGCTTGATGTCGGGGTCGAGCAGGAGGCTTGCCCCTACGACCTCGCCCCGACGACTTCGACCACGGCCATGCTCGCCATGGGTGACGCCCTGGCCATGTGCCTGATGAAACGCAAGAACTTTACCGACCTCGAGTTCGCGCTTACCCACCCCAAAGGCTCCCTCGGCCGGCAGCTGACCATGAGGGTTGCGGATCTCATGGCCCGCGAGGAGGCACTCCCTCTGGTTGGCGAGGAGGCATCGATCGCCGACCTGATCCTCGAAATGACTTCGAAGCGTTTTGGCGTAAGCGGTGTAGTCGACCGTAACGGCCGCCTCACCGGCATCTTCACCGACGGTGACCTGAGGCGACTGGTGCAGCAAGGCGGCGATTTCCTGGGCAGGATGGCCCGTGAGGTGATGACGCCCGATCCGAAGACCGTCCTCCCGGACCTGCTTGCCAAGCACTGCCTCGAAATCCTCGAAACCTACCGGATCACCCAGCTCATGGTGTGCGACGAAGATCGCCGGCCCGTCGGCCTGGTGCATATCCACGACCTGGTGAGCCTGGGAATGTAAGAAAAGGACATAAGGGACTGAAGGGACCGCAAGGACATTAGGGTAAGGAGTCCTGCTTCCAACGTCTTCACCCTGCTGTCCCTTAAGTCCCAGCCGTCTTTTAAGTCCTTTTCCTGAAAGCAAAAAGAGCGCCCGATGGCGCTCTTTTTGCATTTTATCAGTCGTTCAAGGTTATCCCCTTCCCAGGGCCTTGAGCATGGTGGTGCCCATATCCGCCGGGTTCTGGACCATCAGGATGCCTGCAGCCTCCATGGCCTTGATCTTCTCTTCGGCCGTCCCCTTGCCACCGGAAACGATGGCGCCCGCATGGCCCATCCGCCTGCCGGGAGGCGCGGTGCGGCCGGCGATGAAGCCGACGACCGGCTTCTTGAAATATTTTTTGATATACTCGGCCGCCTCTTCCTCGGCGTTGCCGCCGATCTCGCCGATCATGATCAGCCCCTCGGTCTCGTCGTCCTTGGCGAACAGCTTGACGGCGTCGATGAAGCGGGTACCGATGATCGGGTCGCCGCCGATGCCGATGCAGGTCGACTGGCCGAGGCCGACATTGGTCAGCTGGTGCACCGCCTCGTAGGTGAGGGTGCCGCTACGCGATACGACGCCGATGGTGCCTTTCTTGTGGATGAAGCCGGGCATGATGCCGATCTTGGCCTCGCCGGGAGTAATGACGCCGGGGCAGTTGGGGCCGATGAGCACGGCACCCTTCTCCTTGACGAAGCAGAATGCTCTCATCATGTCGTTGACCGGGATGCCTTCGGTGATGCAGATGATCACCTTGAGCCC
Organism: Chlorobiaceae bacterium; assembly: GCA_013335115.1. Taxonomy (GTDB): domain Bacteria; phylum Bacteroidota; class Chlorobiia; order Chlorobiales; family Chlorobiaceae; genus Chlorobaculum. The sequence continues at coordinate 8,735 of JAAXWQ010000009.1, forward strand.
GGCATCGGCAGCCTCCATGATGGCGTCGGCGGCGAACGGTGCGGGAACGAAAATGACGGAGGTGTTCGCCTCTGCCTTCTCGACAGCCTCCCTGACGGTATTGAACACCGGTACCGGGCGACAGAAGGTATCCTTCTCGTTGCCGGTGTAGAGCACACCACCCTTTCCGGGGGTGACGCCCGCCACCACATTGGTGCCGTATTCGAGGATCTGGGAAGTATGGAAGGTTCCCTCGCTGCCGGTGATTCCCTGGACGACCAGGCGGGTATCCTTATTGACCAGTACGCTCATAATCCGTTATCCTGTTTGATGAATGGAAAAAAAACGTCAATTCGACGGAGACTTACCGTAAGACTGGAGCTGGCGCGCGATGCCGAGCATCTTGCCCTCCTCGAAGAAATTGCAGATCAGGTGGATGCCGACGGGAAGCCCGAGGCTGTCGAAGCCGACCGGCACGCTGACGGCCGGCATTCCGACGATGCTTGCCGGAACGGTGAACACATCGGCAAGGTACATCTCAAGCGGGTTGTCCATCTTGTCGCCGATGCCGAAGGGCGGGAACGGCGAGGTGGGGCCGGCGATCACGTCGACCTTTTCAAGGGCCTCGCGATAGCGGTCCTGAAACACGCGGCGGACCTGCTGGGCCTTCTTGTAGTAGGTATCGTAATAACCTGCCGAAAGCACGTAGGTGCCAAGCATGATGCGTCGCTTGACCTCCGCGCCGAATCCTTCGGTCCTGGAGTTCACGTACATGCTCGAAAGATCCTCCGAAGAGGGCGAGCGGTAACCGTAGCGGGCGCCGTCGAAGCGAGCGAGGTTCGAAGATGCCTCGGCTGTGACAAGGATGTAATAGGCGGCAATGGCGTAATCGCTCTCGGGAAGCTCAATCTCGACCAGTTCGGCGCCGGCATCCTCCAGCTTCTTGAGGCCGGCACGGACCAGGGAAGACACATCCGGGTTCAGGTCCTTCGGGAAAAAGGCCGAGGGAACGCCGATACGCAGCCCCTTCAGTGAAAGCTGCCCCATCACCTCCTGGTAGTCGTCGACCTCATGGCGTGAGGAGGTGGCATCGCGATCATCCTTGCCGGCCATCACCTGCAGCACGAGTGCCGCGTCGTCACAGTTGGCCGAAAGGATCCCGATCTGGTCGAACGACGAGGCGAACGCCACGAGCCCGTAACGGGAAATGCGGCCGTAGGTCGGCTTCAGGCCGACGATATTGCAGAATCCTGCCGGCTGCCGGACCGATCCACCGGTATCGGAACCGAGGGCGACCATGGCAAGGTCGTTGGCGACCGCAGCGGCCGAACCGCCGGAACTGCCTCCGGGCACCCGGGTCCTGTCGAAGGGGTTGGGAACGGGGCCGTACGCCGAATTCTCGTTCGAACTGCCCATGGCGAACTCGTCCATGTTGGTGCGGCCGACAAAGACCGCGTCCTCGGCAGCCAGGCGGGTGATGGCCGTGGCGTCATAGAGGCATTCGTACCCATCGAGGATTTTCGAGGCGCAGGACAGCGGCGTGCCGGCTATGGAGATATTGTCCTTGACAGCGACGGGCATGCCGAAAAGCTTCCCGGGGCTTCCGCCGTGCTCCAGCTTCGCGTCGAGTTCCCGGGCCCGCTGAAGTGCAGCGTCGCGGAACACTGCGGTGAAGATATTATCGTCGCGATGGGACTCGATGCGCTGCAGATAGGCCCCGATCACCTGTTCGCAGGTAAACTCACGCGAGACAAGCCTGGACCGAAGGTCCTGATAACCACGGAAATGCACGTCTTTAATCGATGGATGTTATGAGTTGATTCGCCTGCAGGCACAAGGCTCCTGCAACCGTCCGTCATGAGGCTTGTATAATACTAAAATACTCTCTATAATTCAATTTACGCGAAAACAGGATCACCTGCCTGCCGCGCCTGCCGCCGGATGATGATAACGAACGGGAACGATTGCAGCGACAAAGCACAACCCATGGACCACTCCTTTTCTTTCATGCCCTACTGGTTCAAATCCAGGCAGACTCCGGACGATATACAGGTCCAGGAAGAGCTGAAATCCTCCTGTGAACTCCCCCGGCATATCGGCATCATCATGGACGGAAACGGCCGATGGGCGCGGCTCAAGGGCAAATCACGCGTCGAAGGGCACGTCGCCGGCGTCGAATCGGTCCGCGATATCGTGGAAGCGAGCCGGCAGCTGGGCATCTCCTGCCTGACCCTCTTCACCTTCTCGATCGAGAACTGGAAACGGCCGGAGAACGAAATTTCCGCCTTGATGCGCCTGCTCATCAGGGTATTGAAACGGGAAACCCGGCAACTGCACGACAACAACATCCGCCTGCATGTCATCGGGGAGATGAAAATGCTCACCGACGAGGTGCGAAAGATTCTCATGGACACCATGGAGCTGACCAAGAACAACAGCGCCATGACCCTGAACATCGCCCTGAGCTACAGCGGGAAATGGGACCTGGTCCAGGCTTGCCGGCGTATTGCCGAACATGCCGCATCAGGAGCTATCGACCCCGAATCGATCGACGAAAACATGATCGACGCCCACCTTTCCACCTCAATATTCCCCGACCCCGAACTCCTCATCAGGACCAGCGGCGAGTTCCGCATCAGCAACTTCATGCTCTGGCAGAGCGCCTACTCGGAGATCTATTTTACCAACACCTACTGGCCCGACTTCCGCCGTACGCAGCTGTACGAGGCGCTCAGGGAGTTCCAGAACCGGGAGCGGCGCTTCGGTCAGACGAGCGAACAGGTCGACCCCAAATCATTCAAAAGACAGGCTTAAATCCCAAGATTCACGCAGACGCTTCATGACGAATACACCGCATACCCCTCTAAGAAAAACAACCGGGCTTCTTGCAATCCTTGTCCTGCTCAACGTCTTGCCGGCAGGAGCTGCGACGAAGCATGGTGCGAAACGGGGCACTATCCCCAAGGCCTCGATCGCCGGCAGCAGCAGCACCAGCACCCCCGTCGCCAAGGCGCCCGTAAAGGATGGCCAGACGTTGACCGTACGCGAAATCTCCTTTTCGGGCCTGAAGACCCTCAATGCCGCGGATCTGCTCAAAAGCCTCCCGGTCAAGGCGGGAGACAGCCTCGCCATACCGGGACCGGAACTGCCATCAACCCTGCAGTATCTCTGGAACCTTCAATATTTCAGCGACATCAAGGTTGAAAAAACCGAGATTGGCGGAGGCGCCGTCACGCTGAAATTCATCGTCACCGAGCTTCCGGTGCTCGATGAGGTAGACTTTGAGGAAAACCGGAAATTCGATGCCAAGGAGCTGCGGAAAACCGCCGCCCTGAAAACAGGCCGCCGGGTATCGGGACAGGACCTGCTGAGCGCCATGACCAGGATCGAAAAGCAGTATGCCGAAAAAGGGTTCATCTCCGCCGGCGCGGAGTACAAGCTGCTCGAGCTGGCCGACAACAAGGTCAAGGCCCTGATCACCATCCATGAAGGCCCCAGGGTCGTCATCGAGAAGATCCGGTTCCACGGCAACACGGCATTCTCGGAGAACAGGCTGCGAAGCCAGTTCAAGGAGACATCCCAGAACTCCTGGTGGCGCAAGATCTTCGGACAGCCGAAGCTCAACGCCGAAAAGTATGCCGAAGACAAGAGCCTCCTGGTCGAATTCTACCGCGACAACGGCTATCGTGACGCCAGGGTCCTGCGCGACGAAATCTCCTACACGCCCGACAAGAAGGGACTGTACCTTGACGTCTACGTGGACGAAGGCCCGAAATACACCATCAGGAACGTCATCTGGCTCGGCAACACCAAGGAGTTCGCCACGACTGAAGCACTCAACACCACCTTCGCGATCAGCAAGGGCGACCTTTACAGTGCCAAAAAGATCAACGAGCGCCTGAACTTCTCGTCGGAGCACACCGATGTCAGCTCGATCTACCTCGACCGGGGCTACCTCTCCTTCAGGGCCAAGCTCGAAGAGCAGGTCGTGCAGCCGAACCAGGTGGACCTCATCATCTCCCTGACCGAAGGCGAACCCTACACGCTCAACACCATCAGCATCAAGGGCAACACCAAGACGAAGGACCACGTCATCAGGCGCGAGCTCTACACCCTGCCCGGAGAGACCTTCAGCCGGAAAAACGTCGTTCGCAGCATCAGGGAGCTGTCGATGCTGAACTACTTCGACCCGGAGACCATCTCGCCCGACATCCAGCCCGATCCGCAGACCAACACGGTCGACCTGGCCTACAACGTCACCGAAAAACAGACCGACACCTTCAACGCCTCGGTCGGCTACAGCGGCTCGACCGGCATGACCGGCGCCCTCGGCCTGACCTTCAACAACTTTTCGCTCGGCGACATCTTCAAGGGCGACGCCTACAAGCCCCTGCCGCATGGCGACGGGCAGAAGCTCGGATTTCAGTGGCAGTTCGGAAGCTACAACTACCGGACCCTGTCGGTCTCGTTCAGCGATCCATGGGCGTTCGGCACCCCGACCTCGGTCGGCGTCACGGCGTTCAAGACCCACAGCAGCTACGATTACACGAATAACAATCAAGATGACCCCCGTCAGATCGACCAGTACGGCGCAACCTTGAGCGTCGGGCGCCGGCTCACCTGGCCCGACGACTACTTCTCGATCGGCTGGAAAGTCCAGTACCTGCACAGCAAAGGCGGCTTCGTGAGCTTCATCACGGAATCCGGAGCTCCCGATGAGGCCGACGAGTACTCGATTACCCAGACGATCGCGAGGAACAGCATCGACAACCCGATCTATCCGCGCAACGGCAGCAAGAACGTCCTGACGGCCCAACTCGCCGGCGGCCCGCTTCCCGGATCGATCAACTTCTACAAGTTCACCGGAAGTTCGAGCTGGTTCTTCCCGCTGAAGAAGAACCTGGTCCTCAACCTGTCGACCCAGCACGGCGTCCTCTCGTCTTTCAACGATAGCGATTACATTCCTTACACGGATTACTTCTACATGGGTGGAAGCGGCATGTCGACACTTCCAACCATACCGCTTCGAGGTTACCCCGATCGGAGCATCGGTCCGCTGTTCCCCAAGGAATCAGACCTGTACGGCGGCAAGGTCTACTCGAAATTCACGACCGAAATCCGCTACCCGCTGACGCTGAGCTCTTCGGCCAGCATCTACGCGCTGACTTTCGCCGAAGCCGGCGGGCTCTGGGGCAGCACTTCGTCGATAAAATATTCGGACCTGAAAAAAGCTGCCGGCATTGGCCTCAGGCTCTACCTCCCCATCATCGGCCAGATCGGCATCGATTACGGCTACGGCTTCGACTCGGTCCCTTCGGACAAGACCGGCAACAAGCAGGGATGGAACTTCCTCTTCTCGTTCGGCCAGTCACTCGACTGATCACGTCGGCCATGAACGCGAAAAGCCCGGGAAGCTGATTCCCGGGCTTTTTGCGTTTCCTGGAAAATATTGAAACCCCCTTGCATTATCCCTTTTGCAGGGCTATTTTTATAGTTGATTTATATGTATTGCTAATATCATTACAGATAGGATACGAACAACAATCCGGAGAACACCATGAAGAAACGACACTCCCTGCTGGCGGCACTCCTTGCAGCAGGCACACTTTCAGCACCGGCATTCGCCGCCGGGCATTACGTGAGCGGAAATGTAGGCATAAACTGGATGAACGACGTGACCGGAAGCGGTTCGAAGGCCGAGATGAAGACCGGAACCACCTTCAACGGAGCCGTAGGGTGCAACTATGAGAATTACCGAATGGAAGCCGAAGCGGGCTACCAGGACAACTACATCAAGAGCTACGCCGGAAGAAACTACGATGGCAACATTACGGTCTACTCGCTGATGGCTAACGGTTACTATGATTTTGACGCAGGATCGGTCAAGCCCTTCCTCATGGGCGGTGTCGGCCTGGCCCAGGTCGGATTCAACAATGTGAAGGAATCAGGCAACGTCGACGTCAGCTCCGAACACGATACGACCCTGGCCTACCAGCTTGGCGCCGGGCTGGCCATCCCGGTCGGCAGGCACCTGAACGTCGACGCCAGGTACCGCTATTTCTCCACAACGAATTTCACTGCGGCAGCACTGGGATCTCCGGCCAGCACGCACGTCAGCAGCAACGGACTGCTCGTCGGCCTGAGGATGAATTTCTGATTCGGCATGAAAAAGCAAAACCGGAAAAGGGGGCAGTTGCCTCCTTTTCCGGTTTTTTGTTCGACCAGCGGACCAAGAAGCTATCCCTCGCCTCCTGTGCGCCCCTTGATCCGTGAGATTTCGTCCCTCAGGCGCGCCGCCTCTTCGTAATCCTCACTGTTGATCGCCTCTTCGAGCTTCCGGTGCAACTCATCGATACGGGTCTCGTCGCCCGTGGGTTCCGGCTCCGGTTTTTCAGGCAGCTCGTCCTCCTCCTCCACCGGCGCTTCTTCCTCCTTTGGCTGTTCCTCGACGATTCCCGCCTCGTCCATGATCTCCTCGGAAACGAAAATCGGTGCACTGAACCTCACGGCGATGGCGATGGCATCGCTCGGGCGGGCATCGATCTCATGCACTGTCCCGTTCATTTCACAGATGACCTTGGCGTAAAAGGTTTCGTTATGCAGCTCGTCGATATAGACCTCGTTCACCTGGAGGGAGAAGGCATCGGCGATCTGCTTGAAAAGGTCGTGGGTAAATGGGCGCGGAGGCTTGATGTTCTCAAGCTTCAGAGCGATGGCCTGAGCCTCGAACCCACCGATGATGATCGGCAGTTTGCGTTTACCTTCGACCTCATAGAGGATGAGGGCGTAGGCCCCGTTGGTATGGGGGCTGGTCGAAAGGCCAAGAATGTCTACCTGGAGTTTATTCATGGTTAGGAAACATTAGTCGTTGCAGCGGGCCCACAGGGATCCCGTGACTATCAACCTCAAAGTATCGCTAAACATTTCGAGTTCAAAAAAAGGCTGCTCCAACCGGGTCGGCGGTGCAGGATCCAATAAGCAAAAAAGCCGCAGATGCGGCTTTTTTGTTTCGATGTGCCCGAGAGGAGATTCGAACTCCTACACCTAACGGCGCCACCCCCTCAAGATGGTGTGTCTACCAATTCCACCACTCGGGCATCGATATGTACAAGTCGGAGAACAAAAGTCCAGTCTCGTGAGAATAGAAGGACTCGAACCTTCGACCCTCTGCTTAAAAGGCAGATGCTCTAACCAACTGAGCTATATTCTCAACCAAGCTTACAGCCTCAGTAAAGGCTTACTTGTTCTGGTACCTCAAACGCTTCTTGTGCCTGTTCTTACGGCGCATCTTCTTGCGTTTGTGCACGGCCATTTTATGGCGTTTTCTCTTTTTTCCGCAGGGCATGAATTTTCTTTCCTGTGTTTTTTAAAGGCAGGTAATATAGAGCCTTTACCCCATACTACCAAGCAAAAAATTGCCGGCAGCTCTTTTTCCTCATCAACCGCCGCCGGGTTTGTGAATTATAGGTCGAATGGGTCCGATGCATGATCCCGGTACACTTATCCCGGGCACCCAAGGTCGTCCGGTAACCGTCGTGAGCGGCTCGAGGACAAGGCGGACGGAGCGCAGCAACCGGAATGTACAACTGGTACATGAGGATTGCGAGCACCGACCAACGCAGTCATCGAATCGCGCAACAGATTACCGGGCGACCTTAAGCGTTCATGTACTTAAAGAACTCTTTGTTATCCTTCGTCTCGACGATCTTCTCCCGCATGAACTCCATGCACTCGATCGGGTTCTTGTCGCCGAGGTACTTTCGCAGTAGCCAGGTGCGAGAGAGCTCCTCCCTGGTGAAGAGCAGCTCCTCCTTGCGGGTTCCCGAGCGCAGGATGTCGATAGCCGGGAAGATACGGCGCTCTGAAAGTCGCCTGTCGAGGGCAAGCTCCATGTTGCCGGTCCCCTTGAACTCTTCGAAGATAACGTCATCCATGCGCGAGCCGGTATCCACCAGCGCCGTGGCGATGATGGTCAGGCTGCCACCCTCCTCGATGTTTCGGGCAGCACCGAAGAAGCGCTTCGGCTTGGTCAGCGCGTTGGCGTCGATACCGCCGGAAAGGATCTTGCCTGAATGCGGGATGATCGTGTTGTGCGCGCGGGCCAGGCGGGTGATCGAGTCGAGCAGGATCACGACGTCGCGGCCGACCTCGACCATGCGCTTGGCCTTCTCGAGCACCATGTCGGCGACCTGCACGTGGCGCTCAGGATCCTCGTCGAAGGTCGAACTCACCACCTCGGCATCAACACTGCGGGCCATGTCGGTCACCTCTTCCGGGCGTTCGTCGATCAGGAGGACGATCAGGTAGGCCTCCGGATGGTTCTTGATGATGGCGTTGGCGATCATCTGCAGCAGGATGGTCTTGCCGGTCTTCGGCTGCGCGACGATAAGGCCGCGCTGGCCCTTGCCGATCGGCGTGAAGATGTCCATGATGCGGCCGGAATACTCGTTCTGCCTCGTTTCGAGCTTGAGGCGATCGTGCGGGAACAGCGGCGTCAGGTTCTCGAAGTACGGCCGGTCCCTGGTGACTTCCGGGTCCCTGTCGTTGATCGTATTGATCTTGAGCAGCGCAAAGAACCGCTCACCCTCCTTCGGTGCCCGGACCTGACCCGAAACGGTATCTCCGGTACGCATGTTGAAACGCTTGATCTGCGAGGGTGAAACGTAGATGTCGTCAGGGGAGGAGAGGTAGTTGTAGTTCGAGGAGCGAAGGAACCCGTAGCCTTCAGGGATGACCTGCAGCACACCGGTATTGACCATCACCTGCCCGTTCTCGGAATCGGCATTCTTCTGGGACTGGGCCTCGATGATCTTGTAGATCAGCTCCTCCTTGCGGAAACCGGCCACGGCAACACCGAGTTCCTTGGCCATCGCGTTGAGTTCATGGACCTTCTTCTTCTGGAGCATGTTGATGTCCAGGCCCTTTGCAACCGGAGTATTCGACATTATGGATTCTTTCGACTAATGGTTAGGTATGCAGGAAAAACTCTGCCGGGAGATACGTGAAACAGGGGGGAAACGGCAAGTTCATTGCAGAAGAACGACGGATATGAAGGGTAAAACCTGCATGGTTCGAAAAACGATGCGCAAGCCTGATAAGTATGCTGAATGAGGAAGTCGGTGTATTGACCGGGATCGACAGAACAGTAACCTTGATCGGCTCTGACAATGAATTATGGAGAATTTCAGAGAAGTGGAGTAAGATATAAAATTTTCAGACAAAAAGTACGAATCATCACGTTCCGGGTCCCGAAACTTCGCCGCCCCCCTGCCCTGACGCTATCACCGCCCCGACGAGGAAGAACGAACCGGTCACCAGGATCATGTCGTCGGGCCCCGCCTTCGAACGGAGCAGCTCGAACCCTTCGACAGCCGTTCCGCACACCTGCACCTCGGCGACCCCGGCATCCAGGCAAAGCCTCGCCAGGGTCTCAGGCGAAAGGCTGCGCTCGGTCGGCAGTTCGACGGCCGCGACCATTCGGGCCATCTCCCCGACCGGCCTGGCGATTCCGGCAGCATCCTTGTCGGCAGCCACACCGATGAGGACGTACAGGTCGCGGAACGCGCCGCGTATCTCGCGAAGTGCCTGGAAACTCCGCTCCATCCCGTCGGGATTGTGGGAGACATCGAGCATCACGATCGGCCGGCATGAAACCTGCTCGAGCCTGGCCTGGTATCCCGAATCCGCCAGCCGGGACAGCCCGGTTTCGATATCGCTCCATTCGACCCCTTCTCCCCTTGCAGCCATGACCGCAAGGGTCACGTTCGAGGCATGGAACGAACCGGTGAGCGGCACCGTCAGGTTGCGGCTCCCGCCAGAAGGAAGCGAGACCGCGAGGCCGAGGCGGCCGGGCTGCACGCTGGAGACGCTGAACGATGCGTCGCGGCCGACAACATGGACCTGAGCCTCGCACCGGGCAGCCGCACTTCCGATCTCGTCGAACGCCTCCGGGTCGTCGACGGCCGTATAGACCTTTGCCCCGGGCTTGATGATGGCAGCCTTCTCGGCGGCGATCAGCCTGACGGTATCGCCGAGCCAGGTCGTATGGTCGAGCCCGATGGAGGGGATGACGACGATATCACCGGCGACGGCATTGGTCGCATCGAGCCGTCCGCCCATCCCGGTCTCGATCACCGAAACCTCGACACCCTCTTCAGCGAACCATGCCAGCGCCATTGCGGTGGTCACCTCGAAAAAGGTCGCCCCGTTCGCCGCAGCCAACTCCTTCAGGCGAGAGCAGTATCCGGCGATTTTCTCCCTGGGTATCTGACGTCCGTCGATGCGGATCCTTTCGGTGAAATCCACCAGGTGCGGTGAGGTGAAGAGGCCGACTTTCCTGCCCGAAGCCGTGAAAATCGAGGCCATGCATGCCGCGACGGTCCCCTTTCCGTTGGTCCCGGCGATATGCACCACCCTGCCCAGGCGTTGTTCGGGACTGCCGAGCTCCCGTAGCAGCTCGGCTACCCGGTCGAGCCCCGGCCGGATACCAAAGCGATGGAGCGGATAAAGAAAATCGATGGAGTCCTGGTAATCCACTGGCAGCTCAAGGGTTGTTGCGGATTGCGGCAAGGGAGGATTTCACCACCTCCTCGACCGGGAGGCCCGGAGAGGATTCAAGCACGCCGGAAACCGCCTTCTGCGCGAGGGGCTTCGGGAACCCGAGGGTCATGAGCGCCGCCACAGCGTCGTCGGTCGACTGCCGGTCGCGGCCGGCGGGCCGGACATCATCGGGGATTGCAGGCTGGATCCTGAGGATCTTGTCCCTCAGTTCGAGGATGATGCGGGCGGCCGTCTTCTTGCCGACGCCGCTGACCCCGTAGAGAAGCTCCGGCCTGTTGGAGACGATCGCCTCCTGGATCTCCCCGACACTCAAACCCGAAAGCACCGCGATGGCAAGCTTGGGCCCCACTCCCGAAATGGAGAGCAGCAGCCTGAAGAGCTGGAGCTCCTCGTGGTCGAGGAAGCCAAACAGCTGGTGGGCGTCCTCGCGGACCTGGTAATGGGTGTGGAGGCAGACCTGCCCGCCCGGAGCCGGCAGTCGCCTGCTGGTGCCGGCAGAGATGTGGAGCCGGTAGCCGATACCGGACACCTCGACAACCGCCTCGTCCAGCGAAGCCGTTATCAACTCACCCCTGATGAATGCGAACATGGGACTGGATGGAATGTACCCGGCCTTCGATCGCGATCCCGCCCTGGACGGGTAACGCGTGAAGGCCGGCGATACGGTATAAGAAGATGTTCCCGCTAGTTGCGGGACTACGGCCTGGAGGGATCAGTTGGCCTTCGGCTCGTAGCTGTTCAGGATTTTGGTCAACTGCGCCTTCTTGCGGGAAGCCTTGTTGGCGTGGATGTAGCGCTTGACGCCAAGGCGGTCCAGCTTCTGCACGGCCGTCCGGTATGCAGCCTCAACCTCGCTCTTCACGGCGTTGGCGGCGATGAGCTTCTGCATATCCTTCAGGAGGGCCTTGAGCTCCTTTTTCCTCGCCCTGTTTCTTTCATTCCTGCGCGAAGCCTGTCTGAGTCTTTTTTCGGCTGATTTGTGTAAAGGCATAACCTAGTGCTGTTAATGTCTTGCGAAGTCTGGTAAACTGGTGCTTGTGCGGTTTCCGCAACAAAAGGCATGTAATATACGACAAAGCTTCGAAAAGAAAAAAGGAGAATCGGAAATCTTGAGCAGCACACGCAGGAAATCATGCATGCAGATAACCACCCCCGCAGCCCCCGCCCAATTATCCATTATCCATTATCCATTATCCATTATCCATTATCCATTGTCAACTTATTATATTACCCCCCATCATGAATAATTCCCCTACCATCAACAGCAAACCCTCGCAAGCATGAGTCTGATGATCAGCGTTTCCGGCATCCGGGGAGTCGTCGGCAAAAGCCTGACCCCGGAAAACCTGACGGCATTCACCATGGCGTTCGCCGCCTGGACATCCCGCCGGAAGCGGGCCCGCGGCGGGGAGGATGCCCTCGATAAACCCAGGATCGTCATCGGTAGGGACACCCGCCCCACCGGCGCGCTCATCACCGAGCTGGTCTCGAGCACCCTCGCGCTCTGCGGATGCGATGTCGTCGACCTCGGCATGGCGACCACCCCGACCGTGGAACTCGCCACGGTGGGAGAACAGGCCGACGGAGGTCTGATCGTCACGGCATCCCACAACCCGGTCGAATGGAACGCGCTGAAGATGCTCGATGAAAAGGGCGAATTCCTGCTCGCCGCCGATGTCGAACTGCTGCTCGAGATCGCCCGTGACCGCGCCTTCGAGCCTGCCGGGTGGGAAAGGATCGGCAGCATAGCCTCGAACATATCCTACGACCCGAGGCACATCGAAAGCATACTCAAGCTCCCCTGCATCGACCGTAACCTCATCGCAGGTATGGGTTTCCGCGTCCTGGTCGACGGAGTCGAAGGGGCCGGTTCGTTCGTGCTCCCCGAGCTCTGCCGCCGACTCGGCATCGCCGAGGTCAAGACCATCGCCTGCCAGGGCACCGGCATTTTCCCGCGCAACCCGGAACCCGTCGAGGAGAACCTGAGGGAGACCATGGAGATCCTTCGCCGCGAGAGTTGCGACTTCGGGATCATCGTCGACCCCGACGTCGACCGACTGGCCCTTGTCTGCCAGGACGGCACCCTTTTCGGGGAGGAGTATACCCTGGTCGCCTGCGCCGACTTCTACCTCCGCCATCGCCCGGGACCGGTCGTCAACAACCTCTCAAGCAGCCGCGCGCTGTCGGATATCGCCAGGAAGCATGGCGTCGAATGCTTCAGCGCAAAAGTCGGGGAGGCCAACGTGTGCGAAGTCATGAAGGAAAAAGGGGCCACCATAGGCGGTGAAGGCAACGGCGGCGTCATCCTCCCCGAGCTGCACTACGGCCGCAACGCCCTTGTGGGCACCGCACTTTTCGTGCAGGCGTTCGCCGAATGGAAAACCACGAACGGCGGAGGAACGCTTTCGGAGTTCCGCCGAACCTTCCCGAACTATTTCATGTCGAAGAGGAAGGTCGTGCTCGACCGTATGTCGAAAGAGCGCATCGAAGCCATTTTCTCGTCCGTCGCCGCGAACCATCCCGAGGCCTCGCCGACCAGGATCGACGGACTGAAGCTGGATTTCCCGGAAGGGTGGGTGCACATGCGCGCCTCGAACACCGAGCCGATCATCCGCATCTACACCGAAGCCGGCTCGAAAGAGCTTGCCGAGTCGCTGGCCGACCGCTTCATCGCCGGGATCGTGAGCGCCTCCGAAGCGCTCGACGCATCCGGGAAAGGGCAGGCCTGAGGGCATGGGAACAACCGCAAAGCCGTCGGCCGGATTCCGTACGCAGCAGGACGAGACGCTCAGCGGAAAGCAGAAGGGCTCGCTCGACTTCTACATCGTCAAGCGGTTGCTCGGGTACATCACGCCATTCAAGGGGCTTGTCACGGGAGCGGTGCTCCTGACTGCCGGCGGTGCGATCCTGGGCCCCCTCAGGCCATGGCTCACGAGGATCGCGATCGACGACTACATCAGGCGGGGAGACCGCAACGGCCTGGCGATCATCAGCCTCGCCATGCTCGCCGTGGTCATCCTCGATGGCCTCAAGCAGTACCAGGCTACCTGGCTGACCGGGCTGATCGGCCAGAAAGCGGTGTTCAACCTGCGCATGGACATCTTCAGGCACCTGCAGCGCCTCCCCATACGCTACTTCGACCGCAACCCGGCAGGCAGGCTCATCACCCGAACGACCAACGACGTCGAAGCGCTCGACGAGATGCTCTCCAGCGGCCTGATCACCATTGTCGGCGACATCCTGCAGCTACTCTTCATCGTCGTCATGATGTTCGCGAGCGACTGGCGCCTCACCCTCGTCGTCCTGAGCGTCCTGCCGCTGATGATCTGGTCAACCATCGCCTTCAAGAACCGCGTCCGGCAAGCATTCCTCGACGTCAGGACGCAACTGGCGCGGCTCAACTCCTTTTTCCAGGAGCACATCACCGGCATGAAGGTCGTCCAGCTCTTCGGCAGGGAGGAGCACGAGTTCCGGCTCCACGCGGAAATCAACGCCGAACACCGGGACGCCAATATCCGGACCGTCTTCTACTTCTCCATCTACTACCCCCTGATCGAGTTCCTGAGCTCGGTCACCGCCGGGCTCGTCGTCTGGTACAGCGCGACAAGGATCCTGAAGGCCGACCTCACCCTCGGGGTGGTGGTCTCGTTCGTGCAATACATCTGGCTCTTCTTCAGGCCGCTACAGCACCTGTCGGACCGCTTCAACATCCTCCAGACCGCCGTGACCAGCTCCGACCGCATCTTCCGTCTGCTCGAGGAACCGGTGGAACCCGAACCCACCGGGAGCGCATCCAAAAGCATCGCGAAATTCACCGACCGAATCCTCTTCGACGACGTCTCCTTCGCCTACGACGGCGACAACCTCGTGCTCCGCGACATCTCCTTCGAAATCCTGGCCGGCCAGACCGTGGCCATCGTCGGCGCTACCGGCAGCGGCAAGACGACCCTCATCAACATCCTCTCGAGGTTCTACCCGATACGCAACGGGCGGGTCACCATCGACGGTATCGACCTCGAGGATATCCCGGGCCCTGCGCTCCGCCGCCTCATCGGTGTGGTCATGCAGGAGGTCGTGCTCTTCTCGGGGACCGTGCGTGAAAACCTCCGCTTCGGCGACCCGTCGATCCCGGATGATCGCATCAGGGAGGCCTCGCGTATCGTCGGCGCGGACCGCTTCATCGAAAAGCTGCCCGGAGGCTACGACTACCGGATCAGGGAAAACGGTTCGGGGCTTTCGGTCGGCCAGAAGCAGCTCATCGCCTTCGTCAGGGCCCTGCTCTACAACCCCGACATCCTCGTGCTCGACGAGGCGACCAGTTCGGTCGACACGGAGACCGAATCGCTCATCGAACAAGCCACCGACCGGCTCATGAAGCACCGCACCTCGATCATCATCGCCCATCGCCTCTCGACCGTGCAGCATGCCGACCTGATCATCGTACTGCACAAAGGCACCATCCGTGAAACCGGCACCCACCAGGAACTCCTCGCCCGCCGCGGACTCTACCATAAACTCTACCTCCTCCAGCACCCGGAGAGGAGCAGGACCGAGGGGGCTTAAGAAAGAAAAAAGGACTGAAAGGACGAAAAGGACAGCAAGGACTACAGGGTTAAGAAAACCTTCCCCTCTTCCCTGATGTCCCTACTGTCCCTACTGTCCCTACTGTCCCTGCTGTCCCTGCTGTCCCTGCTGTCCCTGCTGTCCCTGCTGTCCCTGCTGTCCCTGCTGTCCTTTCAATTCTTTTCTTCAAACATTCGCCTCCCGCAGCACCTTGACCGGCTCCAGCCTGGCGGCCCTGGCCGAGGGTAATGCGGCAGCAATGGTGCTGATGGCTACGGTGACGGCGATCACCAGGAAGAAGTACCACGGGTTCCACGACATGGCAAAGCCGGTCTTGGTGAGCGGCCCCTGGGAGCTTTCGATGGGCAGGTTGGCAAGGAGGCTGATCGAGCCTATCGACAACAGCCCGCCCAGCAGCGCCCCTCCGAGCCCGACCAGGAACCCTTCGAAGACGAACAGCCCGACCATTTGCACCGACGAGAAGCCGAAAGACTTCATAATGGCAATGTCGCGGCTCTTCTCGAACACCGTGGTCACAAGGATGTTGGCCACACCGAACCCCGACACGACGCCGACGAAGGCCACGAGGGAAAAGACGATGTAGCCGATCCTGGCGAACAGCATCAGCACGCTCTCGTTCTCCTTCTGCCAGGTCACGCAGTTATAGCCGGTCATCCTCTGGAGGCTCGCGGCAAGGGGGGCGTTGGCGAGCGGATCGCGCACCTTCAGGGCGATGCCTGTCACCTTGTTGGCCGGGAAGCCCTCGAGGATCTGGGCGAACTTGAGCGACGAGACCACGCTGTTGTCAGCCGCGTTCACCCCGGTGAAGAACACCCCGGCTACCTTGCACTGGTGGCTCTTGCCATCCGTCGAAATCACCGTCACCGCGTCGTTCAGCCCGATTTCGAGGTCCCTCGAAACGGTCCTCCCCACCAGGATCGCATCGGGGCTCTTCCTGAACAGGGTAAGGTCACCCGAAAGCAGGCTCCGGCCGATATGGGTGATCGCCTCCTCCCTTTCGACCAGCACCCCCTTGACCAGCAGCGGCTGGTTCCGGCTGCCCTTCACCGCCATGACCTGCGACTCGACATACGGCGAGGCGGCAAGCACCTGGCCGCGGAACTCCGGCGTGGCGAGGATGTCGAGGATCTGCCCGAAATTGCGCACCTGCTCCCGGTCGTCCTTCCCGATATGGTCCTCGACGAAGGAACGCTGCCCTGGCCTTGAGCCGGCAATCAGGTCGACCGGTATGGGGTCGAGCTTCTCCCCCTTCACGGTGATGTGCGGGGCGACGTCGACGATGGTCTCGGAGAAGGAGTCGAGCAGCCCCCTGGTCAGCGAAATGGTGGTGATGAGCACCATCGTGCTGACCGCGACGCCCGTCATGGTCGTCAGGGTCTGCCGCTTGCGGCCGAGAATATGCCTGATGGCGATATCGATGAGGGTTCTGAACATTCCCGGGTGGCCGCAAGCCTGAAAAAATTATGGTATCTTTCGTATAAGTTATACTTTTACCTAACAGTCCGGCAAATCTTCACCGCCTCTTTTCCCGTCGCCATGCAACAAAGCAGCGCCTCCATAACGGCTGAACGCAAACACAGCCATGTCGAGATATGCCTCCACCGGGAGGTGCGCTTCGATGGAGCAGCTACCGGCCTCGAGGCGTATGCGTTCGAGCACAACGCCGCGCCGGAGATCAACCTCGAGGAGATCGACCTCTCGACGACCTTCCTCGGCAGGAGGATCGGTCTGCCGCTCATGATCTCGTCGATGACCGGCGGTTACGGCCAGGCCCTCGAACTGAACCGCATCCTTGCCGGGGCCGCCGAGAAATACTCGATCCCGCTCGGCGTCGGCAGCATGCGCCAGGCCCTCGAAGGAACCTCGCACCGCGACAGCTTCGCCATCGTCCGGCAGGCTGCCCCGACGGCTCCCGTCTACGCCAACATCGGGGCTCCTGAAGTGGCTTCGGGCCTCACCCGGGACCAGATTGCGACCATGATCGGCATGATCGGCGCCGACGCGCTGATCGTGCACCTTAACCCTGCCCAGGAGCTCTTCCAGCCCGAAGGCAACACGGCCTTCCGGGGATTCCTCGACCGGCTGCAGGCGATCACGGCGAGCATCCAGGTTCCGGTCATCGCCAAAGAAGTCGGCTCCGGCATCTCGGCACGGGTGGCCCGCAGGCTGGCCGACGCAGGCGTCAGCGCCATCGACGTCGCGGGATCCGGCGGCATCAGCTGGCAGAAGGTCGAAGAGTGCCGATACCTCTCGCAGTTCGCCCATGAAGACCGCTTCAGCCCGTCGGCGCTCGACGAACTGCTCAACTGGGGCATCCCGACCGCCGATTGCCTGGCAGCCATTCGCCAGCTGAAATATGAACATCCGGCCTACGCACCGCTCGGCGTCGTAGCTTCGGGCGGCATCAGCAACGGCATCGACATCGCCAAATCGATCGCCCTCGGGGCTGACCTTGCCGCATCCGCCCAGCAGCTGCTGAAGGCCCTGCACGCGGGCACGCTCGAAAAGACCATCGAAACCTGGATGAACGACCTCAGGGCGGCAATGTTCCTGACCGGTTCGGCCACCATCGAAGAGTTGAAACAAGCACCTATCCACAAAAAACATTGAGCTTCGGCGACATGACGCTACAGATTACCCAAGAACAGGTCGAATCGAGGTACCGCCAGTACCACGCACGCATCAACGAGGCCCTCGCCGCCTGCTTTCCCAAGGAGAGCCCTGTGACGCTCTACGCCCCTGCCCGCTACATCCTTGAAGGCAAGGGCAAGAGGATCCGCCCGTTCCTGGCGCTCCTGGCCTCCGAAGCCGTCGGAAGTACTGCCGACAAAGCCCTCAGCGTGGCCCTCGGCATCGAGGTGCTGCACAACTTCACCCTGATGCACGACGACATCATGGACCAGGCCGACCTGCGTCACGGTCGCCCCACGGTGCACAAGCAGTGGGACGTCAACTCGGCCATCCTCTCCGGCGACATGATGATCGCCTACGCCTATGAACTCGCCATGCAGGCAGCCTGCGGACGGCACAAGGAGCTGATCCACATCTTCAACGACGCCAACATCACCATCTGCGAAGGCCAGGCCCTCGACATGGAGCTCGAAAAGCGCAAGGAGGTTTCGATCGCCGACTACCTCGACATGATCTCCAAGAAGACCGGGCGGCTCATCTCGGCAGCCCTCGAAGCGGGCGGCGTCGCCGGCGACGGCACCGCAGGGCAGATCTCGGCCCTGGTTACCTTCGGCGAAAAGATCGGCCGCGCATTCCAGATCCAGGACGACTACCTCGACATCATGGCCGACGACGGCAAGTCGGGCAAGGTGGCCGGCGGCGACGTCATCAACGGCAAGAAGACCTTCCTGCTGCTCCGATCCCTCGAGCTCGCCACGAGTGAAGACCGCAGGCTCCTGCAGTCGATCATCGACAACAAAGGCACGAGCGCCGACCAGGTCCCGGTCGTGAGGTCGATCTTCGAGCGCTGCGGCGTACTGGAAGAGACCCGGCAGCGCATCAACAGCGATACCGAAGCGGCGCTGTCGGCACTTGAGCCCCTTCCGGGTGAGGGCAGGGAGTACCTGAAAGGGTTCGCCTGCATCCTCATGAAACGCGATTTCTGAGATTTATCCTTCCGGACCATCAAACCTCATCCCCCAACGAGGTGCCCATGAGCGTTCTTCCCCCGGAACGCGGCAGGGAACTCCTGCTGCTCATCCTTTCGCAGATTCCGGGCATCGGCCCGGCAAGGACCAATGCCATCATCGCCCGTTTCGGGCCTGACCCGGCCATGCTCGATGCCGACGCCCCGATCTTCGCTGAAACACCCGGCATCGGTGCCCGCCTCGCTGCCGACATCGTGGCGTCGTTCGCGAGCAAGTCGTGGATGGCACGCGCCCTCGACGCCGCCAACCGGCAACTCGAGCTGGCGGCCGGTCTCGGCGCCACCATCCTCTCCATCCTTGATCCACGGTATCCTGAGCTGCTCAAGGAGATCTACGACCCGCCGCCGCTGCTCTTCGTCAGGGGCAACCCCTCTGCCCTCGCCCTCCCATCCGTCGCCATCGTGGGCACCAGGAAGGCCTCGGCCTACGGAAGGCAGGTCGCCGAGCAGTTCAGCCGCGACCTGGTGCTCGACGGTTACGCGGTAGTCAGCGGACTCGCCTACGGCATCGACATGACGGCACACCGGGCGGCCATCGACAGCGGCGGCACGACCTGCGCCGTCCTCGGCTGCGGCATCGACACCATCTACACCGATCCGGCGGGAAGGCTCTGGCCAAAAATGCTTGAACGCGGCGCGATCATCTCGGAAGAGTGGATCGGCACCGGCCCGGCACCGGGCAACTTCCCGAGGCGGAACCGCCTGATCAGCGGCATCTCGGCAGGAACGCTGGTCGTCGAATCAGACATCACCGGCGGATCGATGATCACGGCATCCTGCGCCATTGAGCAGAACCGCGAGGTTTTCGCCGTTCCCGGCAGCATCTTCTCGAGTAACTCGCGCGGCACCAACATCCTGATCCAGCGCTGCCATGCCAAGCCGGTGCTCGACGCCCGTGACATCGTCGCAGAGCTCGGTCCGACAGCAGCCACCCCACTCCTGCGCAGCACACGGCACAGCGAAGATGCGCGCCCGATCGAGCTTTCCAGGGAGGAGTCCGTGATCCTCGACCTCCTTGGGGAGGAGGCGGTGCACATCGACACTATCGCCGAAGCAACCGGCATGCCGGTCGCCGCCCTGCTCGTGCACCTCTTCGAACTCGAGATGAAGCGAGCCATCGTGCAGGAATCCGGCCAACTCTTCAGGACACGACGTCCCTCTCCATGACGAGTGTTGCAGGGGACCAGGGGGACGAAGGCAATTTTACGGCGCCATAGTTATTTTATCGTGGAATTATTACCTTTGTGGGTATTACGTTCGATCGCATGGTGATACCGTCATCATGCTTGCCATCAACACCATAACAGAGACACCATGACCTACCTGAAAAAATTAGAGACCCTTTCCCGCCGCTTCGTTCCTGCCATTGCCTTCTGCATGCTGGTTGCCGCTCCCGGCGCTTTCGCCGCTTCCGGATCCCAGAAGATCGGCGTGATCGATTACGGCAAGATCTTCCAGCAGATGCCCGAAACCAAGACTGCCGACCAGAGCCTCCTGGCTGCCCGCACCCAGACCAACAACGAACTCTCCAAGCTCCAGGCCGCACTGCAGAACGCTGTCCAGGCTTACCAGAAAGGCGGCAAGCAGAACGCCAAGAAGGAGCAGGAGCTGAGGGCCCAGGACGAGAACTTCAGGAAAGCCGTCGCCGACAAGCAGGGCGCCCTTGCCAGGAAGGAGCAGGAACTGGTCGCACCGATCAGGCAGAAGATCGATGCCGCCGTCGAGTCGATCGCCAAGAAAGAGGGTTACAACATGATCTTCGACAAAGGCGTAAGGGTTTACGGCGATGCCGAATACGACATCACCTTCAAGGTCATGGACCAGCTCAACATCAAGTAATGCCCCTTCGGAACCGGCCTTGCCTCACCTGAAGAACTGCCTCCTCCTGGCCATACTTTCATGTACTGCCGGCTGCGGCGCTCCTGACAAGGGGCGTCCTTCGCCGGCAGCCGGCATTTCCGCACTACGGCTACCGGCCCAGGAGAGCAGGGGGGTTACCGTCGCGGTTTCTGACTCGGGAAGGCAGACGGCCCTGATCAGGGCAGGGCATGTCGCGGAATACCATGAAGGCGAAAAAAAGGAGCTCGTCATCGACGGCGGCATAACCGTCACCATCCATGGCCGGAACGGCGGAGCCCCCACCCTCATGACCGCAGGACGCGGCCTGGTGCACGACAATCAGGATATCGAAGCATTCGACCAGGTCGTCATCCACTCGGGCGACGGCACCACCATCCGCACCGGGCATATCGTGCGGACCAGCAGCGACCAGATGCTGCGGTCGGAGAAGTTCGTCACCATCACCAAACCGTCCCAAACCATCCGTGGCTACGGGTTCGAAAGCGACGATGCCATGAAACGCTATAAAATATTCAAGGCCAGCGGCCAGGCCGTTTCGAAATAACAACGCTATCATCTGTATCAGTATGCAACTGCACATGCTCAAATCGAAGATCCACAACGCCATTGTAACAAGCGGTGACCTCGAATACGAGGGCAGCATCACCATCGACAAGGAACTGCTCGACATGGCGGACATGATCGCCAATGAAAAAGTGCTGGTCGTCAACAACAACAACGGGGAGCGCTTCGAGACCTACATCATCGAAGGTACCCACGGGCTGCGGGAGATCCAGCTCAACGGCGCAGCAGCCCGCTGCGCGCTGCCGGGCGACGAAATCATCATCATGACCTTCGCCGAGATGGAGCGTGAAGAGGCGAAGGAGTGGAAGCCGATGGTGCTGATCGTCGACCGGATGAACAACCCGAAACGCCGCTACCGCTTCGGCGACGAAAATGAATACCTCAGCTGAGGAGCCAAAACAACGCTAAACCGCCAACCATGAGCCTCGCCGTCGTCATCATGGCCGCCGGGAAAGGGACCCGGATGAAATCGGACCTTCCCAAGGTCCTCCATCCGGCCAACGGCCATCCGGTAGTCGAGTATGTCATCCGGAAATCGCTGTCGCTTGAACCCGAATCGATCGTGCTGGTCGTCGGGCACCAGGCCGAGCTGGTGCGCCAGGCCACATCGCACCTCCCCGTCTCCTATGCGCTCCAGCAACCGCAGCTCGGCACCGGGCATGCCGTCATGCAGACCGAACCGGCACTGAATCAGTTCGATGGCGAGGTGATCATCCTCTCCGGCGACGCCCCCCTCTTCACCACCACGACCCTCCGCGCACTCGTCGATTTCCACCGTTCCAGGAACGCGGTGGCCACCGTACTGACCGCCAACATGGACGACCCGACCGGCTACGGCAGGGTCATCAGGAACCAGGGAGGAGAGGAGGTACTCAGGATCGTCGAGCAGAAGGACGCCTCCGACGAAGAGAAGGCCGTCACCGAGATAAATTCAGGAGTCTACGTCTTCAATGCACGCGAGCTCTTCGCCGCCCTCAAGTCCATCACCAACACCAACGCCCAGCAGGAGTACTACCTTACCGACGTTTTCGGCATCTGCTTCGGCAAAGGCCTTAAAGTGTGCGCCTTCAAAGTCGGCGACCCCAACGAGATCCGGGGCATCAACACCCCTGAACAGCTCCGTGAAGCCGAACTGCTCCTGCAGACCGAGCAGTACGCTTCTTAAGAAAAGGACATAAGGGACTCAAAGGACATCAGGGACGAAGAAGAAGAGCGAGTCTCGAAGCAACGTCTTCAGCAGGGACAACAATGTGAAGAGTCTTTACCCTGATGTCCTTGCTGTCCTTGCTGTCCTTGCTGTCCCAAATCTCCCTTTCTTCAGTACAAAAACATCGGCTTGCCCAGCACGCTCCTCATCTTCGACCGGTAGTGCCGGATATCATAGAGCTCGTTGATGTCGACCTGCTTGCTGTTGGCTGAGACATCCTTGAGCGGCAGGTAGGAGTAGACGCCATCCTGGAGGGCAACCATCACCCCGAACACCCCCTTCTTTATCAGTTCGACCGAGAGCTGGGCAAAATTGAAGCCAACCATCAGGTCCAGGGCGTCAGGGATGCCTGACCGCATCAGGTAGCCGAGCGGCTGGCAGATCACATCCTGGCCGGTCAGCATGGCTATGGTCTCCCGGGTGAGCTGGCCGATGCCTGCCGGCTGGGACCCATTTTCGTCGTAACGGTGGCCGCAGTATTCGATCATCTTGCTGCCGATCATCCTGGCGCCTTCGCTGATGGCGACCATGGCGTAACTGCTCGCGTTCGACTTCTTGTCCTTGGTGAGGTACTCGGCAAGCGTTTCAGGGTCGAACGGCACTTCCGGGATGAGCGCCCGGTCGACGCCGGCAAGGTAGGAGCTGATCAGGCAGGTCTCACCGGTGCTCCGTCCGAAAAGCTCGACAATGGTGATTCTTTCGTGGGATCCCGAGCTGGTGCGGAGCTGGTGGATGTACTGGACGCTCCTGGTGACCGCCGTGCCGAATCCGATGCAGTAGTCGGAGCCGAAGACATCGTTGTCCATTGTTTTCGGGATGGCGATCACCTTGACGCCGCACTCCGAGAGGTGGTGGGCATAGCTGATGGTATCGTCGCCGCCGATCACGATGATCACGTCGATGCCAAGGCTCTCGATGCTCCGGATAACCTGGGCCGTAAGATCGTAATTCCCGGACTGGTGGAGCCCTGCCCGCTTCACGACCGAAGAGTTGCGAAGGAATGGCGGGATTTCGTTCTTCCTGAGGTTTCCGGGGTGGATGCGGCTGGTATGCAGCAGGGTGCCGCCGGTACGGTCGATCCTCCGCACAAGTTCGACGCCAAGGTCGAGGACATGCTCTTCCCTGCTTCCAGGATCATCGGGATTGAATGCCAACAGGCCGTTCCAGCCTCGGCGGATGCCCGTGACCGTGCAGGACTCTTCCGCCCCAATCGTCACGATGGCCTTGATGCATGCGTTGATGCCGGGCGCATCGCCCCCGCCTGTCAGCACGCCGATATTCATGGACTGGTTCCTTCGAACGTTGGAAAATGCGGTTACTTGCGGGAACGTCTCGTCTTTTTTGGCTCCTCGGCATCCGCGTCCTCTTTGCGGGAGTCGGACGTAATCTGGCTGGTGGTCCGGTTATCGAGGCTTTCCGGGGGAGCCTGCAGCCCCTCGGCGCGCATCGAATAAAACTCGATGAGGTTGCCGTCGGGATCCATGACGAAGAAGGCGCGGCCTTCGCGCCGGTGCGCCGGGCGCGTCACGAGGTGCACACCACGATCGCCGAGGTAGGCAGCAGCTTCATCGACTTCGGCATCCGAAGCGAGCCTGAAGCCGAAGTGGTCGACCCTGATGTCTCGCGCATCGGCCGAACCGGGGGTTTCGGCTTTCACCAGCACGAGAAGGTCGGAATTGAGGCGCAGGTACGATATGTTGGCCCCGGCCCGGTGGTCGATCCGGAACCCCAGGAGGCCTGCGTAGAACTCTTCGGCAAGACGAACGTCGTTGACCCGAAGGGTTATCTGGTTAATCCCCGTCAGTTTCATCATCTTCTTCAGATTCCGCTGCCTTGGTTTCGGTCCCCTTTTCCAGAATATAATCGTATTTCTCGTCGAAATACTGTGCGACGGCCTGTAATGCAGGTTTTGGGCGGCACTCGAACTCGACGCTGATGGCAATCTGCTCGGGGAACACCTTTTCAGACTCGGACTCCGAGGTAGGGTTCCGGATCATCTCCTTGTAGGGCAGGAGCCGATCCTCAAGTTCGGAACGCTCCTCGTCGTGGATCTCACGAGCTTTCTTGGAGATCGCCACGACCGTCTCGTAAAGGTTGGCATGCGTGCTTCTCAGCTTGTTCAGATCGACAGGTTTCACCGACATGTTCAACTTTGCTTATGATTGTGAGATAAATTGACTGATCCTTTTCGTCACGACGTCGACCGTACCTTCAAGGTCGTCGTTAACCACGACGAAGTCGAACCGGTCGGCCTGGGAGAGTTCCATGGAAGCCCGCTCCAGGCGGATCTTGAGAGCCTCGGGTCCCTCGCTGCAACGACCTTCCAGCCGCTCGGCGAGAACCTCCATGCTCGGGGGTTTGAGAAATACCAGCAACGCCCGGTCACCGAAGATCTTCTTGAGGTTGAGCGCCCCCTTCACGTCCAGGTCGAAGAGCAGGTGCTTTCCCGCATCGACCGCATCAATCGTCTTGTCGAGCAGCGTCCCGTAGGAGTTGCCGAAGAAGAACTCGTGCTCGATAAACCCGCCCTGGCTGACCTTCGCATCGAAGGCCTCAGGACTCAGGAAATGGTAATCGACTCCGTCCTGTTCACCGGGCCTCATGGAGCGAGTCGTCGCCGACACCGAAAAGCCGAGTTCACCAATGCGCTCCCTGACCATCCTCGCCACCGTCGACTTGCCGGTGCCGGAGGGAGCGGAAAAAACGACCAGCTTCCCTTGTTTCGTCGCCATGCCTGCCGCCATAGGGCTACTCGATATTTTGCAGCTGTTCCCTGACCTTCTCGAGTTCCTCCTTGATATGGACCACCTTCTGGGAGATGTCGGCGTTCTGGGACTTGGAGGCGATGGTATTGGCCTCGCGCAACTGCTCCTGCAAAAGGAAGTTGAGCTTCCGGCCGGAACCGCTCGCGCTGTTGTTCAGCTCCTCGATGAAAAACTTGTTGTGGCTGTTGAACCTGATGCACTCTTCAGTGATGTCAAGGCGCTCGGCCGCCATGACAAGTTCCATCTCGAGCCGGTCCTTGCTGTATTCGATATCGCGCCCCGCAATGGCCGCGATCTTGGAGGAGAGGCGCTTGCGGATGGTATCGAGGTTGTCCGATGCGATCTCCCTGATGACCTTGAGGGTCTGCTCGATTTCGGCGATCCTCGCCGTGAAATCACCGGCCAACTCCTCTCCCTCCTTGCGGCGCATATCCTTGAGGCTTTCGATAGCCTCGAGCATGGTCTGGCGCGCGATGGGCCAGATTTCGTCGGGCCGTTCGAGGATGGAGTGGTCAGTTTCGAAAATCTCCGAGAAACGAAGCAGGTGGTCAAGCGCTACGGGTGCCTCGATACCGGCCGCCTTCCGGACCGCTTCGAGAAGGTCCTTATAACCACCAACCTTCGAGGTATTGACCGTCAGCGGGAGCTGTTCGGCCTCTTCAAGCTGAAGTTGGACGAATGCGGAGATCTTT
Organism: Chlorobiaceae bacterium; assembly: GCA_013335115.1. Classification (GTDB taxonomy): domain Bacteria; phylum Bacteroidota; class Chlorobiia; order Chlorobiales; family Chlorobiaceae; genus Chlorobaculum. Next base: position 34,604 of record JAAXWQ010000009.1, read on the forward strand.
CCCCGCTGGAAGCTGGTGCGGATGAGTTCGCGCACCTCCAGTTCGAAGGTAAGCAGCTGCCTGGGCAGTTTGACGCTGATCTCGGCAAAGCGGTTGTTGACGGATCGTAATTCGACAAGCACCCTGATGCCACTATCGATACATTCCGCGCTACCATAGCCGGTCATGCTTTCCAACATACTCTCTCGTCCCGGTTACATTCATTCAAAAAGTCGGCCGCGGGGCATGACCCCCGCCGGCCCAAAAGCACCAATGCCGCCTTACCGCTTACTTGCGAAGGTCGAGGTCGGCAAGCACCTTGCGGTAGCGCTCGATATCGACGTTCTTGAGGTAGTTCAGGACGCGTTTACGCTTGCCGACCAGCATGAGCAGCCCGCGGCGGGAGTGCTTGTCCTTCGGATGCTGCTGAAGATGACCGGTAAGATCTGTGATCCTGCGGCTGAACAGGGCAACCTGGACTTCCGCTTTTCCGGTATCCGCCGCAGAATCACCAAACTTCGCAATAATCTCGGTTTTGTGTTCTTTTGCCAGACCCATGGTTGTAATTAGATGACGTTAAAAATACGTAAGAAACAATCTGACCTGTAATATAATATTATTCCGGATATAACTCCACCCTTTTTTTGTCCACCGCAAGCTGCGACTGCAGGTCGGCGAGGGAGTCGAACCGTCGCTCCTCCCGGAGGAACGCGAGAAGACTGAAGTGAAGCTCCCTGCCGTAGAGGTCGCCCGACCAGCCGAGGATATGCGCCTCCACCGTCACCAGCTCATCGTCCGAAACCGTGGGACGGGTGCCGATGTTCATCATGGCCCGCCACTCTCGGCCGTCAATCGAGGTCCTGGCCAGGTACACGCCCTTGGCCGGCAGGAGCTTGCATGGATTGGACGGCATCAGGTTGACCGTCGGGAAGCCGATCCGGTGGCCGAGCTTCCGGCCTTCCACGACCGTACCGCTGACCGGGTAGGGGGCGCCGAGGCAGGCATTCGCCTCCCCGACCTTCGCCTCAAGGAGCAGATTCCTGATGCGGGTGCTCGAAACCGGCTCGCCACCGACCAATACCTTGCCGACCACGTCGACCCCAAAGCCGCACTCGGCTCCGAGCGACTGCAGGGTAGCCCCGCTGCCGCTCCGGTCGTGGCCGAAACCGTGGTCGTAGCCGACGACGACCCGCCGTGCGCCGAGCAGCCCCACCAGCACCTCGCGGATGAAGGATTCGGAGCTGCGACGGGCGAACTCCTGGTCGAAGCGGACGACCAGCAGTAGGTCTATACCCGTCGATTCGAGATGGGCAATCTTCTCCTCAAGGGTAGTCAACAGCCGGACAGGGCAGGGTGAGCTCGTGTCGAGCACCAGCCTCGGATGTGGCCTGAAGGTAACCACGACGCTCCGCAGCCCCTGCTCGCGGGCCCGTCCGACCATGGCACCGATGATCTTCCGGTGGCCGACATGCAGGCCGTCGTACGATCCGACCGTAACGGCCGAGGGGACGACAGGCAACGCCTCCTCCCTGCCGGATCGGTAATCGCGGACCGTCTGGCCGTGCAATGCAAGAATACGCATACCTGTGCTGTTTTACCCTTCTGTTGCGGCCGCGCGGCCGATCTCGGCGACGATCCCCCCGACGCTCATCGCCCGGTCAAGGCTGTATTGGCCGATGGCGGTCCTGCGCAGCGACGCGAGGTATCCCCCGACACCCAGCACCTCCCCGAGCTCATGCGCAATCACCCGGACGTAAGCCCCCTTGGAAACCCGCAGGGTAAAGTGCACATCCGGCAGGGACACGGCAGTGACCTCGAACGAGAAAACCTCGATCTGCCGGGCCTTGCGCTCTTTGACCTCCTGGCCCTGGCGCGCCAGTTCGTAGAGGCGCTTGCCATTGTGCCAGACGGCAGAGTGCATGGGTGGCTGCTGCATGCGCAATCCCGGGAAGGAGGCCGCAGCCGCGTGGATATCCCCCTCCGTCAGGCGGGAAACGTCGCAGTGGCCGTATTCGGGTGATTCGGTGTCGTGGCTTGCCGTACAGGCTCCGAGGCGGATCACGCCGTCGTACTGCTTGTCCAGCACCTCGAGCGAGGCGATGGATTTGGTCTTGCGGCCGGTGGCAAGGATCAGCAAACCGGTGGCCTTCGGGTCGAGCGTACCGCAATGGCCGACCTTCCTCGGCGCTCCGTTGCGCTTGTACGCACCGCGTATCCTGGCGACCACGTCGAACGAGGTCCAGTCGAGCGGCTTGTCGACGAGGAGGAAATCCCCCTCTTCGCTGAGCACGTGCCTGTGCATGTCGCCTGAAAATTCCATGGTACCGACTCCGGGAGGGAACAAGGGTTATTCCCCTTCGGGCTTCCCCCCGGTCGGAGAGGGCCTGACGGAGCGGAGCAGCTCCTCGATCCTGCTGGCCTGCTCGAAGAGGCGGTCTTCGTAGAACTCCAGCTCCGGGATGCGCCGGAACTGGTGTCGAATCCTCGCCGAGAGCAGCTTGCGGAAGGTCTTGGTCTCCTCCCTGAGGTGCTCCATGAGGGCCTCGCGCTCCTTGTCCGGGCCTATGACCGAGATGTAGGCGCGCGCGATACCGAGGTCAGGGGTAATCCTCACCTCGACGACCGTGGCCAACGGGCCGCTGCGCGGCAACTCCTTCTGCAGGATGTCGCCCAGCTCCCGTTGGAGGAGCGAAGCGACTTTATCTGTCCTGATCGACATGACTCACCCCTTCCTGCTCAAAGTTTACGTTTTTTCTCGACGATCTTGTAGGCCTCGACGATATCGCCGACCTTGATGTCGTCATATCCCCTGATGCTCAAGCCGCACTCGTAGCCGGCATCAACCTCCTTGACGTCGTCCCTGAAACGTTTGAGCGAATCGAGCTGGCCGTCAAAGATCTGCACGCCGTCTCGCAGCAGGCGGATCTTCGAGTCACGGAAGACCTTGCCGTCGAGCACGTAGCAGCCACCGACGTTACCGACCTTCGGCACCCTGAAGACCTGGCGGATCTCGATCGAACCGAGGCTCTCCTCGTGCAGCTCGGGCGAGAGCATGCCCTCGAGGGCCTTCTCGACATCCTCGAGCACATGGTAGATGACGCTGTAGAAGCGGACATCGAGGTCCTCCTTCTCGGCCAGCTTCTTGGCGTTGACGTTCGGCCTGACCCTGAAGCCGATGATGATGGCGTCCGAAGCCGCGGCGAGCAGCACGTCGGTCTCGGTGATCTGGCCCACGCCCTGGTGGATGATCTGCACCTTCACCTCTTCGTTCTGGATCTTCATGAGGCCGTCGGCAAGCGCCTGGATGGAACCGTCGGTATCAGCCTTAATGATGACGTCGAGCTCCTTCTTGAGCCCCTCCTTGATCTGGCGGGCAATGCTGTCGAGCTTGACGCGGGTGCTGCGGCGGAACTCGTGCTCACGCCTGATCACCTGACGCTTCTGCGCGACGTCGCGGGCCTCGCGATCAGTGGCCATCACCGTCAGCGCGTCACCGGACTGCGGCAGGTCCTCGAAACCGAGCACCCTGACCGGGCGCGACGGACCGGCCTCGGGAATCCTCTTGCCGCGCTCGTCCATGAGTGCCCTGACCTTGCCCATCGTGTTGCCGGCCACGAACGGGTCGCCAACCTTCAGGAAGCCACGCTGCACCAGCACGGTCGACACGACACCCTTGCCCTTGTCGAGCTCGGATTCCACGATGATGCCGCTTGCCGGGACATCCCTGGAGAAGTTGCCCTTGAGCTCGCGGATTTCAGCCTCGGTCAGCACCTTGTCCATCAACTCCTTGATGTTCAGCCCCTTCTTGGCCGAGATCTCCTGGCACTGGTACTCGCCACCCCAATCCTCGACCAGTACGCCTGCTTCGGAAAGCTGCGTCTTGATCTTCTCGGGGTTGGCCTCGGGCTTGTCGATCTTGTTCAGCGCCACGACGATCGGCACACCGGCCGCCTTGGCATGGTTGATCGCCTCGATGGTCTGGGGCATGACGCTGTCGTCGGCTGCAACCACAAGGATGACGATATCGGTCACCTGGGCGCCGCGGGCACGCATGGCCGTAAAGGCCTCGTGGCCTGGAGTATCGAGGAAGGTGATGTGGCGGTCGCCGTCAACGTTCACCTCGTAGGCACCGATATGCTGGGTGATACCGCCCGATTCGCCAGCGACGACGTTGCTTCGCCTGATATAGTCGAGCAGCGAGGTCTTGCCATGGTCGACGTGGCCCATGATGGTCACGACCGGGGGACGGATCTGCAGGTCCTCGGGGTTGTCGACCAGCTCCACGACCGAAGTGGCCTCGATTTCCGAGATGAACTCGGCCTCGAAACCGAACTCGAGCGTGATCAGCTCGATGGTCTCCTTGTCAAGCCTCTGGTTGATCGTGACGAACTTGCCGAGGGAGAAGCACTTCTGGATGATCTCCTTGGCCGTGACGCTCATCAGTTCGGCTAGCTCGTGGGGCGACGCGTATTCGGTCACGCGGACGATCGAACGATCGGCCTCGCGGATCGCCTCGGCCTCCTCGTACTCGCGCTCACGCTCCATGCGGCGCATCTTGCGGAACTTCTGGCGCGAAGTCGAGCTGCCGCTGTCGTCCATGCCGCTGATGGTATTCTTGATGTTCTGCGAGATCACCTTGTCGTCGACCTCTGGCTTTTTCTTCTTCTTGCCCTTCTTCTTCTTGCCCGACAGGTCTTCGGTAGTCGTCGTCGTCTCGCCGGTGCCTGCCGGCTTCGGCGCGCGCTTCTTTGCCTCTTCACCCTCTTCGGTAGTCGGGGCGGCGCCTTTGCCTTCGAACTCGTCCTTGAGTTCGTCGGCCTTCTCCCTGAAGTTCTTCTTGCGGGCCTTCTTCTTGCGGTCGGCCTCGCTGAGGACGTCGATGGTGCCGAGCACCGTCAGGCCGCCGATCTTCTGCGGAGCAGCGTAGGTATTCATCGAATCGGGCAGGGTCTGCACCAGGGGGCCAGAAGTCTCGGGCTCGATGCTGGGCACGGCCTCAGCCTCGACCTTGACAGGTACGGGTTCGGCGGCAACCACTTCAGGCTCAGGCTGTACAACCTCGAGCAGGACGGGAGCCGGTTCCGGGAACACGGGAGCAGGCTCCGCTTCCACGAAGACCGGCTCAGGAACAACAGGCCTGAACACCTCGACGGGAGCCTCCCGCTTGGCTTCGGCAGCATGGGGTACCACGACGCTGCTGCTCAGTGTCTCCTGGAGATGCTGCTCCTTCTCATACGCCTTCCTCGACTGCTCTTCGAGCCTGGTCAGGCGCTTCTGTTTTTCCGCCCTGATCTTCCGGGTCTCGTCGACCTGTTTCTTCTCCTGGCTGAAATGACCAAAAATCTGGTCGCGTACATCTTCTTCCACCATGGAGGAGGTGGAAGCTACCTTACCCCCTTCCTGCTTGACGAAATGCAGGACTTCCTGAGGGCTGACCTGCAGCTCCCTGGCTATATCACTGATCCGGAACCTAATCTGCTTTTCCTCTATGGCCATTACCTTCTCCCTGGATGGTTGTATCCTGTAATTCAGTTTGATTCTTCGTCCCTGACGTCCGTCGAGAACAGCCCCTCACCCGAAAGCAGGGCTGCGAGGTCCTCGTCGTTGAACTGCTCGCGGACGGTCCTGTAGATCGTCTCGGCGATCTTCTTCCAGTAGCGCTTCTCCTCGTCGGAAACCCTGCGCTCTTTCGGCTTCATCGGCTTGCGGCCCGGTCCCGAGTTGAACACGAAGAGCTCTTCGGTCTTCTGCGTTCCCACCAGCGCCTCCTCGATTTCCTCGATGCCTGCCGTCAGGATCTTCTTGGCCGTATCGAGTCCGCCGTCGAGCAACTGGTAGATCATGTCGTCGCCGAACTCCTCACGGAACTCGATGATGTCGATGTCGTTCGGGTCCTCGAGCGACTTGTCGATCACGTCGCGGTACACGTCGATCTCGTAACCGGTCAGCTTTTCGGCGAGATGGATGTTGTTGCCGTTCTTGCCGATCGCGTACTTGATCTGGTCGGGCTTCAGCATGACCCGAGCCTTGCGGGTCTTCATGTCCGCATGGACCGTCAGCGGGTCGATCTTGGCCGGCTGCAGCGCGCGGGCAATGAAGATCGCCGGCTCGTCGGTGTAGGAGATGACGTCGATATTCTCGTTGTTCAGCTCCTTGACGATGCTCTGGATGCGCTTGCCGCGGTAACCGACGGTGGCGCCGACCGGGTCGATCCTCGAACTGGTCGACTCCACGGCCACCTTGGCGCGCTCGCCCGGGACGCGGGCGATACCCTTGATAACGATCAGGCCGTCCAGGATTTCGGGGACTTCGCTTTCGAACAGCTTGTAGAGGAAGCGGTCGTCGACACGGGAGACGATGACCTTCATGCCGCCGTCCGGCTTCTCACGCTCGAGTACGGAGCCGTCGTCGTTGCGGACCTTGACCTTCTCCCGCTCGATGCGCTTGACATAGAGCTTCATCCTCGGCGTGCGGCGCGGGTTGTCCTTCTTCATCATCTCGGCCTTCGGCAGCACCAGCTCGACGCGATGGTCCTTCGAGGTGTTGTAGGTGAAGATCACCTCGTTCGGGCGGACCTGGTAGACCTCACCGGCGACCACTTCGCCAACCTTCTCAAGGCAGTCTTCGTACACCACGAGCCGCTCGAGGTCGCGCACCTTCTTCTGCACCGACTGCTTGATGATCTGGATCGATTTCCTGGTCAGGAAGTCGTCCAGCTTGATCGGCCCCTCTTCGTAATAGTCGCCAATTTCAAGTGAATCGTCGATCTTGCGGACTTCGTCGATGCTTATCTCGATGGTCGGAAGGTCGACCTCCGCCACGATCTTCTTCAGGAGGTAGACCTCGAAGTCCCCGCGCTCGGGGTTGATGAAGATGTTCGCCTCCACCTCGGGATCGTAATCCTTCCGAAGCTGTTTCTGGATGATCTCCTTGAGCAGGTCAGCGATATCCATCTTCACCGCCGCGCTCTCGGAACGCTTGTCCAGAAAAATCTTCGACTGCTCGATCTCTCCGAAAGCACTGGCAATCGCCGCTTTCTGATCATGAGTTTCGCCTTTCACTTGCTTTCTTGGCATCGCTGTGTGATCCTGGTTTTATAAAAATAGTCTTGAGCCGGTATGGCTGAATCCACGAAACCGTAGTTAAAATTCTATCTCCACCATCGCCTTGACGACATCAGCAAGGCGCAGGGTAACCGGCGGAACCGCCGCCACCTTCTTTTTCTTTGCCGACACCAGCGGTTCGATCACGATGGACGGATCATCCGCATCGATCGAGGCACCGACCAGCCTGCCGGTCAGCTCCTGCTTCTCCTCCTCGGCGTCAAGGTACACGACCCTGAGCAGCCTGCCGACATGCCGCAGGTACTGCCTGTCGACCCTGACCGGCTCGCCGAGTCCAGGCGAAGAGACCGTCAGGTCGAATTCCCCGTCGGCCAGCGGCGCGAACTCCTCTTCGTTCTCGAGACGCTCGCGGATGTTCCGGCTCAGCTTCGCGCAGATATCGATACTGACTCCACGGTCGGTATCGACCGTCAGCTCGATCTTCCTGCCGCCGCCCCGTATCGCAGCCTCGACCAGGTAGATGTCCTGGCCTTTCAAGACCGACACCTCGGCAATCACCTCATCGATCACCATTCTTATCTTCTCGTCCATTCCTGCACGTCGCTGTCATGTTGCCAAAAACAAAAAAAAGCGGGGAGTCCCCACTTTCAGAAAACCGTCAAAAACAAGTTCAGAGCTCCGGTCTGCGGTTAATGTACAAAAAAACCGCACACAAGCCAAAAGGATTCATGACCCGCGGGCGTCGTCCCTGATATGGCTTTCGATTACCTCGTACTCGGCGTCCACGGCTCCCGGGGAGTCCTGCCTCACCGGCGGCGAAGGACGCCGGCCGGCCGGGGAGATGAACCACCGGATTCCGGACACCCTGAGGATCAGCCTCGCGGCCGTCCTCACGACGAGGTACACGATCAGGATGAGAAGAAAAAACCGGATGAAGATCATGTTCAAGAAGTGGAATTCCAGGCCGGTTGGTCGGCCTGCGTGCATGAAACAACGAAACCCTGGAGGCTATCGTTCCCGGGGAGCTTCAGCTTTTCGAGAGGAGCTGCAGGAGCTTCTTTTCGTGGATTTTGTACCTGAAAGCCTTGACCCCGTCAATGCAGAGCACCGGAATCTCGGTGCCGTAGCGCTCGACCAGTACGGGATCCCCGGAGATGTCGACCATTTCGAGTTCGAAGTCGACGGTCTTGCGGACCCTGTCGAGAACCTCCTTGGCATCACCGCACAGGCAGCATTGCGGCGCGCCGTAAAGCGTCAGTCTGCGCATAGCCCGCTCCCGTCAGATTTTCGAGGATTCGAGCAGCACCCCAGGGATCGCGTCGAGCGCCAACGTGACCTGTTCGGAGGTCCGGAGGTTCTTGAGCGTGAAGTTCCCCGAAGCGACCTCTTCCTGGCCGACGAACAGGGCGAACCCGGCGAGCAGCCGGTTGGCCTCGCGCATCTGGGCCTTCATGCTGCGCCCGGCCAGGTCGACCTCGGTCGTGACGCCTGCCCGGCGGAATCGGTCGGCGATGCGCAGGGCATGCTCCTCGAGGGCTGCATCCTGCAGCACGACGAACACCTGCGGGCCACGGGGCGAGAGCGCCGCAAAAAGCCCCTGCTTCTCCATGGCGATGATCAGGCGCTCCATGCCGACGGCGAAGCCGACCGCGGGAACCTCCATGCCGCCACCAAGCTCCCTGGAAAGGGCGTCGTAGCGGCCACCTCCTCCGAGAGCGTCCTGGGCGCCAAGTTCGGAACTGACCACCTCGAACGCCGTGTGGCCGTAATAGTCGAGCCCCCTGACGAGCAGGTGGTCGACCTCGTAGGCAATATCGCGGTCGGCCAGGTAGCCGAGTATCCGGTCGAACTCCGCACGCCCTTCGGGCTTGATGCAGTCCAACAGCTTCGGCGCGCCGGCGACGATCTCCCGGACTGCGGGGTTCTTCGAATCGAGGATGCGCAGGGGGTTCTTTTCGAACCTCTCCCGTGAAGCCTCGTCGAGCTCGCCGCGATACGGTTCGAGGTAACGTCGCAGCTCCTCACGGTACCAGTCCCGATCCTCGAGGTCGCCGAGCGAGTTGATGCGCAGCTTCAGGCCTCGCAACCCGAGCGTATCGAACACCTGCATCATGAGCGAAATCGCCTCCACGACCGCCGCCGGTGACGAGACCCCGAGCAGCTCGGCGCCGAACTGGGTAAACTGACGCTGGCGGCCCGCCTGTGGTCGCTCCTTGCGGAACAGGTCGGCTATATAGTAAAGCTTGTGCACCGGCACCCCGCCGCCCGGATACTTCTGCAGGAACGCACGCATCACGCCGGCCGTCATCTCGGGCCTGAGGGTGATGGAACGCCCCGATGGATCAGGCAGGAAGGAGAACATCTCCTTGCCCACGATATCGGTCGTCGAACCGATGCCCCTCTGGAAAAGTTCGGTGTACTCGAACACGGGTGTGCGGACCTCGCTGAAACCGTACAGTTCCGTCACCGAGCGGACGGCAGCCTCGATGTAATGCCACCTGACGATCTCTTCGGGAAAAATGTCCTTCGCGCCCTTGACTGCCTGGAATTGCGCCATAGTTCTGCCTCGACCTTACTGGTATTTATATTTGGGGCAAATCCTTCTCCTCATCCCGCATCAGCTCAAGGACCTCGAGCGTCGTCGAGGCCTGCAGGATCTTCTGCCGAACCTCATCCCTGCCGGCAATCCGCGTGATGCGGCCCAGCAGCTTCAGGTGTTCGGCCAGCATGGAGTCCGGGGTTGCGAGCAGGAACACGAGCCGCACCGGCTGGCCGTCGATCGAATCGAACTCGATCTCATCCCGCAAGGTAGCCATCGCGACCACAGGGCTGGTGACCGCCGCGGTCTTGGCATGAGGAAGGCCGATGTTCTTGCCGATGCCGGTCGACATCTCCCGCTCCCGCTTCCAGACATCCTCGCTGAGCCTCGCCGGGTCGGTCACCAGCGCACTGCCCGCAACCAGGGCGAGCATCCGCTCGATCACCTGGCTTTTGGTCTCCGCCTCAAGGTCCAGGGCGACATACTTTTCCGAAAGAAGGGCTTCGAGTTTCATGGCGGTAATAAACTTGCCGCGAGGCCGCGAATTGAGGAACTTCGAAAAACGTGGTCGTAATATAAGAAAAACCGTAACGCGTCACGAACCCCGTGTCACCTGAAAAAGAAGTACAGCAGCGGAGCGATGAACATGACCGTATCGAAGCGGTCGAGCACGCCGCCATGCCCGGGAATCACGCCCGAAGAGTCCTTGACGCCGGCGTCCCGCTTGAACATCGACTCCATCAGGTCCCCGGCCGGGCTGACCACGCCCACCAGGAGGCCGATCAGCGGCGCCTGGCCGTCCGGGAACCCCGGGACGTAGCGCGAACAGAGCCATGCGACCGCAAAACTGCCGATAATGCCGAAGAAATAGCCCTCCCAGCTCTTCTTGGGGCTCAGCCTCGGGAAAAGCTTCCTGCCGATGAACTTCCCGCCGAACCGGCTCCCTCCGAAATAGGCAAAGATGTCCGCCCCCCAGACGCAAACGAAAAGCAGCAGGACCAAAGAGGCGCCAACGGCAAACCCGGGGCTGCCGGGAACGGCCCCCGTAAGGCGTAGCCTGAGCAGGGCGCCGAACGAGAGGTTGACGTAAACCAGCCCCACGAGCGTCGAGCCGATGTTCAGGAACTGGGACCCCTGCTGCCGCCACAATTCGACCACATAGAGCAGCATCACCACGGCGAGCATGGCTTCCCAGTAATCAATGAAGCGGAAATAGAAATTCACCTGGAGGAAGGCAGTCATCGGCAGGAGCAGCAGCAGCGTCGGGGGATGCGCGCGATGGGCTGCCAGGCTCCGGAACTCGTAGGTCGCCATGAGGCTGAGCACGAGCACCAACCCGAGGAAGAAGAGCCCCCCCTTCATATTGATCCAGAGCAGAAGCGGGATGCCCACCAGGGCCACGGCCACCCGCTGGAACAGGTTGTTGTGCACTAATGATGACATGGAGGTATGCCGGTCAGACGTTGATATCGGATGTTACGGATGCCGCTGGTTCATGAAAACGACGGATCAGCACGAAAAAGAGTGCAAGGCAAACCAGCACGAGCGCCCACCACTGCCACGTCGAGATGATGCCCTGGCGCTCTCCGGCAAAAGAGATGCCGTAAGCCCACGCCTCCCCCTTGAGGAAGAGCAGTGCCGCGAGATTGTTCGTCCCGTGGGCGATGGCAGGAACGGCAAGGTTGCCCGATTTCTGGTAAATATAGCCAATATACCAGCCAAGCAAAGTAAGCGGGACGATATTCGACGGCGCCATATGGAACAGGGCGAACACCAACCCCGTCACCAGCACCCCCCTGGCCGGCGAAAGGCTCACCGAAAAGCTTTTCTGGACGTAACCGCGGAAGAACAGCTCCTCGCAGATGGCGGGCGTCACGACCAGCACGACGGCCACGCCGAGCAACCCGGCGAAGGAGTCGCCCGCCGCGATCTTCCTGATGAACAGCTCCAGCCGCACCTGGTCGCGAAGCATTGCCCGGCCGGCCTCACCGAGGTACGGCAGCCCGAGGTTCTGCACCTCGGTGACCGAATACATCAGCGGCTGGAGGAGCAGCATCCCGACCGATGCTGCCACGATGGAGCGGAACCCGGGCCTGGGCCCGATGCCCAGCCATGAGAGGTTCCCCTTATCGAAAGGCGACCGGGTGGCAGAGTGGCGCCAGGCCAGGAGGAGCGCCGGAACCCCCAGTGCAAGCACCTGCCCGGCAACCTGGGCGATTTTCAGCCGCGACATCACCTCCGGATCGAGCGACCTGAGCTCCGGGTCGATCCCGCGCCACCCGGTCGCCAGCAGCGTCAGTAGCGCACCGGCAAGCGGATAGAGCACCAGCACGCCAAGCAGGACCAATGCGGTAAACAGGATACCCGGGCGACGGGCATCCGGTGGTTCAGCAGGGGAAATCATAAGCCTCCATTGATATGAACCTTGCTATTGCCCCGGGGAGGGTTCGTAGATCCTGCCGGCCGACTCCGGTCCCCAGGAGTGGACCGGATAGGGATCCGGGACAATCCCTGCCAGCGCGGCCCTGAGGCTGTCGACGATTTTCCAGGAGCGTTCCACGCTGTCTCGCCGGATGAAGTTCATCTGGTTGCCTTCGATCGCGTCGAGCAGCAACCGGTGGTAGGGTGTCAGCCCTTTCTCCGCGAACAAATCCCGGTAATCGAACTTCATGAAGACCGGGTCGGTGACCATCTCCTCACCGGGCCGTTTCGTACCGAACCTTATGGCCACGGTCTCTTCTGGCTGGATACCGAGGATGACCTGGTTCGGCGTGCAGGCAGCCGCACCGAACTCCCCGTAGAAGTTCTGCGGCGGGCACCTGAAGGTGATCACGATTTCGGTGACCGTGCGGCCGAGCGCTTTACCAGCCTTCATGAAGAAGGGGACGCCCGACCAGCGCCAGTTGTCGACCATGAACTTCAGCGAGGCGAAGGTCTCGACGGTCGAGTCCGGCCCCACCCCCTTCTCTTCCCGGTACCCGTCATACTGCCCGAGCACCACCGAAGGGTGTACGGTTTCCTGTTCGAAGAGCCTGATCGAGCGGAGCACCTTGGCCTTCTCGTCCCGTATGGCATCCGCGCAAAGCTCGACGGGCGGCTCCATGGCAACGGCAGCCAGCAGCTGCAGGCCATGATTCTGCACGATGTCGCGCAGCAGGCCGGCCTCCTCGTAGTAGGCGCCACGTCCGCGGATGCCAAACTCCTCGGCGATGGTGATCTGCACCTGCGCGATGTACTGCCGGTTCCAGAGCGGTTCGAACATGCCGTTCGAAAAGCGGAAGACCATGATGTTCTGCACCGGCTCCTTGCCGAGGTAGTGGTCAATCCGGTAGATCTGGTGTTCGTCGAACGCATCCTCGAGCATGACGTTCAACGCACGGGCACTCTGCAGGTCATGGCCGAACGGCTTTTCGACAACGATCTTGCGCCACCCGGGGCAGGTGGCCCCGCGTCCTCCAAGGCCCACCCGGACAAGGTTCCCCACGATCGCCGGGGCGAGGCTGGGCGGCGTCGAGAGGTAGAAGAGCAGGTTATTGCAGGCCCCATCCCCGACGTGGGTGCTGATGATTTCGTCGTACAGGGCGACATAGCCCTCAGGCTGGTCAAGCTCGGCATTGACGTAGAACAACCGCTCACAGAACAGCTCGAAGTGCGGACGGTCGTCAACGGAATCAGGCGACAGCTCCATGACCCGGTCGAACACGAAGCGGCGGAACCCCTCATGGCTGTAGCCCGCCCTGCCGACACCGATCAGCCGCCACGACTCGGGCAGGTGGCCCCACCGGAAAAGCTGGTAGATCGACGGAAAGAGCTTCCTCGACGCCAGGTCGCTGCCGGCGCCGAAGATGACGACCGTAAAGTTGTCCAGGCGCCTGCTCATGACGATGCCTCCCCCCCCTCCGCCGGCGAATAGCCGTGTCCGCCGAACTCATGGCGAAGCGCCGCGACCACCCGATCGGAAAAATTGTCCTTCGAACGGGAACTGAAGCGCCGGAACACCGATCCGGCAATCACCGGGATGGATACCCCGCGCTCAAGCGCGGCCTGGACCGTCCAGCGCCCTTCGCCCGAATCGGCAATCGCCCCTCCGAGGTAGGAGAGGCGGGCGTCCTTCGCAAAGGCCTTCCCGGCAAGCTCCATCAGCCAACCCCTGATGACCGAGCCGTTCGACCAGACCCTCGCCACCGTTTCGTGGTCGATGCCGTAGCCGCTCGATTCGAGGAGGTCGAACCCTTCGCCGATCGCCTGCATCATGCCGTACTCGATGCCGTTGTGCACCATCTTGACGAAATGCCCCGATCCCGACGCGCCCATGTAGCCGTAGCCCTCCCCGACGCAGAGGTCCCTGAGCAGGGGCTCGACCGCATCGTAAGCCTCCCGCGGACCGCCGACCATGATGCAGGCTCCATTCCGTGCCCCTTCGAGCCCGCCGCTGGTGCCGGCGTCGAGCAGATGGACCCCGTCCCCGGCAAGCTTCGCAGCGCGGGAGACCGTATCGGTGTAATGGGAATTCCCGCCGTCGATGACAATGTCGCCGCTCCGCAGGGAGGGTGCCAGCCCGTCGAGGACCGTATCGACCGCCCGGCCGGCAGGGACCATCATCCAGACGACCCTCGGACTCCGAAGTTCATCGACGAGGTGATGCAACGAGCCGGCAGGGACCGCTCCTCGTCCGGCAAGCGTCCCGACCGCATCCGCGGACAGGTCGTACACCACGACCCGGTGGCCGCACTCGAGGAGGTGCTCAACCATGGCGAACCCCATTTTCCCGAGCCCAATGAATCCGATCTCCATGACCCCTCTTCCTTTATGATTTTGGTTGTTTGCCGAGCCATCCCCTCCTGGCCAGTTCGATCCTGAGGAGCTCGACCTGCTGTTCGAGCAAAGGCAGTAGCGCTTTGGCAGCGACGGGCCCGCCTGACTTGACGGCCTTTTCCACCTCGTGCGCCAGCTGGCTCAACCTGATGGCGCCGATTGTTGCCGCCGATCCCTTCATAGAGTGCGCCAGCAGCCGTATCCGTTCCGCATCACCGCCACCCAGGGCTGCACCGAATCCGGCGATCTGCAATGGAGCATCCTCGATGAACCGGGCGATGACCTCCCTGATGATGAACTCATCATGGTCCAGCCGCCGGAGGACGTCCTCCTCGTCAAAGATTGCCCCGGCCACCGCTTCGAGCTCATCCTGTGGCAGGTTATGCGGATTCGGGAGCCTCAGGTACTTTTCGATCATCCGCAGGAAATCCGTCTTGTGGACAGGCTTGGCGATGTAATCGTCCATGCCCGCGTCGATACAGCGCTTCCGGTCACCCACCATGGCATTGGCCGTCATGGCAACGATAGGCAGCGACACGTTGGCCTCTCCAGCCCGGCCGGCCCTGATGAGACGTGTCGTCGCGAAACCGTCGAGATCAGGCATCTGGCAATCCATGAACAACAGGTCGAAACCCTCCTTGCCGAGTATCGTGAGCGCCTCGATGCCGGTTTCGGCCACCACCGGATCATACCCTGCCTTCCGGAGCATCGAGACGGCGACCTGCTGGTTGACGACGCTATCTTCGACGACCAGTATCCTGGCGGCAGAAATCCGTGGCTCATCCGGCAAGCCATCGGCAGGACGCTCCGTAGCTGCGGCCGACGAGCGCGTCGGCGGTTCGGCAAGTGCATCGAAAAGTTCTTTCTGGCGCAACGGCTTGCTGATGCAACGGTCCGAAATGCGCTCGAACGAAGCTGGCACCATGCTTCGCCTCCCGAACGCGCGCATCACGATAATCTTCATGTCCTGAACGCCTGCGCCGGACCGGAGCCTTGGACACAGCTCGAAGAGCGGCATGCCTTCAATCGTGTCGTCGATCAGGGCGAAATCCGGCGCAAACCCCGAGTTTACGGAAGCATCGACCAACGCGAGCGCCTCGTCGCCGTCGGACGCGGCATGGCAGCAACAACCGTAGTAACCGAGGAGTTCAGCGAGCATCTGCCGCCTGAGCGGGTTGCCGTCGACCAGGAGCACGTCACGCCCCTTCAGGTCCGGGGATTCTCCGACAGCACCGTCGACGGCCTGCTGCCGCCTCGAGAGCCGGAACCGGAAAACGAAGGTGGAACCCTCACCAGGCACGCTGCTTACCGTTACATCCCCTCCCAACTTTTTGGCGAGCTGGGCCGAGATGGACAATCCGAGCCCTGTGCCCCCATACTTCCTGATCGTCGATCCGTCACCCTGGGTAAAGGGGGCAAAGATCGATTCAATGCGGTCTGCGGGAATGCCGATCCCCGTATCGATGATCGAAACCCGCAGGCCAAGGGAGTCGGAGCCATCCTCCTCGACCTCCGCACGAACGACGATTCCTCCCGACGAGGTGAACTTGAGCGCATTGCCGATCAGGTTGATCAGCACCTGCCTGATCCGGGAGGGATCCCCGGTAACCAGGCAGGGAAGCCCGGGATCCGGGTAGAGGGTAAGGTCGAGCCCCTTCTCGTCCGCCTCGAGGCCGAACATCCCGGAGACATCCTCGAGCAGGGAAAGCAGGTTGAAATCAATCGTATCCAGCTCGAGCCGATTGGCCTCGATCTTCGAGAAGTCGAGGAGGTCGTTGATGATCCGGATCAGGCTCCTTCCACTGGAGACGATCGTTTCGACGTATTTCTGCTGCTCGGGGTTGAGTGGCGTTTCGAGCAGCAGGTCCGACATGCCGATAACCCCGTTCATCGGAGTCCGGATCTCGTGGCTGACGTTGGCCAGGAATTCGCTCTTTGCCGCGCTGGCGGCCTCGGCCTTCTTGGCCATGCGCCTGGCGACGGAAATGGACTGCTCCAGCTGCAGGTTCATTTCGGCAAGCGCGTTACGTGCATAGCTTGCATCCTCGACAAGGTTCAAGAGTGCTTCACGCTGGGCTTTGCCGCCATAAGCCCCGGAACCGGTCTCCACAGGCGGTTCCGGCGCCTCCGTTCCAGCCGGTCCGGCTGCCTGGATGTTGAGCAGGCGCTCCCACTCACGGGCATCGTCCTCGGGTATCCGGTAGGCCGGAGTCCTGTCGAGCTCCGCGCAAAGGCGGTTGACCTCGGCCTTCAATTCGATGATCCTCTTTTCGCGGCCCACCATAAGGCTGTTGAAACGCTCAAGCTCATGGATGGAAAAGCGGGCAGAAGCCTCCATCAGCTTCCGGTCGGTAATATCGGTCACCATCATCACCAACAGCTCCATCCCGTCCACGACGCCAAGGCTCAGCCGTGACTCGATCCAGGATTCGGCGCCGTCCTCCGAAAAAAAGCGCTCTTCATACTGCACCGGACAACCCGTTTCGAAGACGGACCTGACCGACGAGCGCAGCTTTGCGTGGCTCTCACCGGAAAACAACTCGAAAAGGCTTTTACCGACAGGTTCGACAACCGCCTGGCCATGCAGGGTGCGGTTCATGTAGACGATCCGCTCCCGGCGGTCTATCGCCACGATCGTGTCGGGGGTGT
This sequence comes from Chlorobiaceae bacterium, assembly GCA_013335115.1. Classification (GTDB taxonomy): domain Bacteria; phylum Bacteroidota; class Chlorobiia; order Chlorobiales; family Chlorobiaceae; genus Chlorobaculum. The sequence continues at coordinate 51,650 of JAAXWQ010000009.1, forward strand.
TCGCCATGATGGAGGCCAACAGCGCCCCCGCGTCCGGACTCCCCGAAAACATCGGAATGCCGTGATTCGACAATCGGGCCGGTTGGGCCCCGGCTGACCCGGACGGGAACTCTTCGTGCAAAAGGTATTCGGTAGACATTGCCGTAAGGAGTGGGTGGATGTACGGTAGCGCCGCTATCAGAAGGCGGTGGTTTGGATATTACAAACCAGGTCGTGCGGACTGGATTCCGTTCCGGGAGGACGAGGCAGACGCCATCCGGCAATATCGTTCGATCAGTGCCCCGTTGACCGTGGACCATGACATGCCGTCTGCGAACTCGAGCCCGAGGGCGCGCATCGAATCGTAGACTGCACGATCCTGCATGAGCTGCAGGCAGGCATCATGGTACCCGTCGATATCGCCGGCATTGGCGACGAACCCCGCTCCCGACCTGCGGACCAGGTCCATGCATCCCCCGACATCCGAGACCACCGACGGCAGTCCGGAGGCAAGCGCCTCGAGAACGACGTTACAGAAAGCTTCGGTCGTCGACGGAAACAGGAAAACGTCACCGCTCGCATACGCCTCGGGCAGGGCCGGGCCGGTGAGGTAGCCGGTAAACACCGCTTCGGGCATCCGGCTCCGCATCTGCGCCTCAGCAGGTCCCGAACCGATCATGACGAATTTCACGCGGTCGCCCAGCCCTTCGTCCATGAAACGCCGGTAAATCCCGATCACCGTCTCGACATCCTTGTAGAGTACGAACCTGCCGGCGTAGACGAAAACCGTCTTCTCCTCCGCCCCCCACGTTCGCCGCAGGGCATCCGATCGTCGCGACGGGTCGAAAAGAGCCTTATCGACACCCCGGGACCAAAGTTCGACCTTGCCGATCCCCTTCGCGATGAGCTTGGCCCGGATGACATCGTTCGGAGCCAGCACGACGTCGCACGAGTTGTAGAACTTCACCAGGTAGTCCCAGGCATATTTTTCGGCAAATCCGAGGTGGTAATAGCTGAAATAGGAGGGGAAATCGGTATGGAACGCGGAGGCGACAGGAAGCCCCCGCTTCCTCGCATAGCGGAGGAACCTGTGGCCGACGATGTCGGGCGTCGATATATGGATGATGTCCGGGGAAAAACCGTCGAGCTCCCTTTCGGTGCGGCCGCTGCAAAAACCCAACCGGTAGTCGGGATAGACCGGTACCGGAATCGACGGCACCCGATGGACATCCTGCGAACCACCATCAGGCAAGGGGGTATCTGGCGACCAGACGGCCACCTCGTGCCCGGCCTTCTTCATCGATGAAACCAGCTGGTAGATCGAGCGTACGGCGCCATCCTTGTCCTTGACATACGATCCCGAATAGATAGCTATCTTCATATCGCTCTGACAAAACCTGACAACGTAACCATCATTTCCTCACCCATTGCAAATCCGCCGTTCTGTTCTTTTCCAACAGTGACCAGACACTGTCAAAGGTAACATTTCCCGATAAAAAAAGCCACAAACACCGGCCCCCGTTCACAACTTCAGGGAGAGCCTCGCCAACAGCGGATTGACCAGGCGGCGATAATCGGGCCACGACATCCTGAGCAGCTCCGTGTGGGCCCCGGCGTTGAACGTGATCTCTTCGGACTCATCAAGCTCGTCGTCCGCATACACCTCCATCCCGTAGAGGTTCCCGAAGGGAGGCATGGCGCCGATCTCGCATTCAGGGAACAACCCGCCGAACTCCTGTTCGCCGGCCAGCGCAACGTCCCGTGTGCCGCAAAGTGCCCGTAGCAGTTCGAAATCGAGCTGCCTCGATGCCGGCAGGACCGCCATGGCCATCCTGCCGTCGACCGAGACCATGACCGTCTTGGCGAACGACTTACCGGAAACATGGGCCGAAGCCGCGATCTCCTGTGCCGTGTAGGCAGGCGAATGACTGATGACAAAATATCTGACCTGGTGGCTGTCCAGGTAATCCCGTAACCTTCGTATCGGCATGATCGCCTCCTTTTTTCAGTTATGCAGGCCGTCCGGTGCCGCGGACGGTTGAAACGGACGCTGTAAAAGCCGGCGGCAAGGGGGCGGCACGTCAGGTACCGGAAAAGGCAAAAAGTCGATTGGGGAAAAAGTACCGGTAATGGGGGCGGCTTCAGGCGGACACAAACAGGGTCGGCGAGCTTGCCTGATGACGGGGGGAATAACTACATGTTACGAAAACCGGTGATCAGGAGCAAATATCCCTGCCATCCACCGGTTCACGCCCGGCAACGCTCCCCTGCCGAGGGCGAGGCCGGCCTTTTTTCCGGAAGCCCCACTGGCTGCAGGGCACGGCTCATGATTGGTTCCATATCAGGAAAACCGGTCGACGATCCACCTGAGAAGGCGCAGTTTGTGCTCCCCATAGGGCGGATATCGAAGGTCCGGGTCCGGGAAGGGCGACCTGGCCAGCACGCTCCGCGGAGCAGTGAAGGTTTCGAAACCAGTCCTGCCGTGGTAGGCGCCCATGCCGCTCATGCCCCGACCGCCGAACGGCAGCCCATGGATAGATGCGTGGAACAGCAGGTCGTTGCAGCAGATACCCCCGCTCAGGGTGCGTCCTTCGACCTCCCGGAGGTCATCGGAACGGCCTGAAAAAAGGTAGATGGCCAGCGGTTCGCTGCCAGAGCGGACGATATCGGTGGCCTCGGCGAGCGCTGATACCCTGAGCACCGGCAGCACCGGGCCGAAAACCTCCTCCTGCATGAGCTGCGAATCCGGTCGCACGCCACGCATGAGCGTCGGCTCGATGTACCTGTCCGCAGCGTCCACGCGGCCGCCGACGACAACCTCCCCCTCAGCGAGGCAGGCGGCAAGCCTGTTGAAGCTCCGCCTGTCGGGCATGCGGGCGTAATCGGGACTCGTCTGCGGGTCTTCGCCGTAGAAGTGCTTCAGCGCCTCACGGATCAATCCGAGCAGCGGGGCCTCGACCGACTCGTGGACCAGCAGGTAGTCCGGCGAGATGCAGGTCTGGCCGGCATTCAGGAACTTTGCCCAGGCGATCCGGCGTGCTGCGATGCGGAGGTCGGCTGTCTCGGTCACGATGCAGGGGCACTTCCCCCCCAGTTCGAGCGTGACCGGCGAAAGGTGCTTCGCCGCGGCTGTCATCACCTCGCGCCCCTTATTGCGGCTGCCGGTGAAGAAAAAGTGGTCGAACCGGTGGCGAAGCAGCTCACGGGTCAGATCGGGCCCGCCCTCGACGATGCGTATCGCGTCGCCGTCGACGAAGCGGGGAAGTTCCGTCGAAAGCAACCGGGAGGTTTCGGGAGCCAGCTCCGAAGGCTTGACGAGCAAGCAGTTACCGCCGGCGAGTGCGCCGACGAGCGGGGCGAGGCTGAGCTGGAGCGGGTAGTTCCAGGCCCCGATAACGAGGACGACACCGAGCGGCTCCCTGGTGAACCAGGCCCGGCCGGGCTGGTAATGCAGCGGCACCGGCACCCGCCGTGGCTTCATCCACCCCCTGAGGCGCCTCCGGACATACCTGGTCTCCGAGAGCAGCCAGCCGGTCTCGGTCAGCCAGGTTTCGGCTTCGGACTTGCGGAAGTCGGCTTGCAGGGCCCTGGCGATCGGGGCCTCGCACTCCCGAAGAAACGATTCGAGCCCTCGGAGCTGGGCGAGCCTCCAGGCAAGGGGCCGGGTCCTGCCGCTGTCGAAACAGCCTTTCAACCCTGCATGCGCCCGGTCGTCATACTGAAAGCTCATGGCTCCACCGAAAGATACGGTTGACAAGCACTACATAACCTAATGTAGGGCATTCACCTCCAACTTTCCGAATGTTGTCCATATCGACTTTCTGCCGTACATTCACTCCTTAGGGCATGTACACGTGCGAACCATCAACCCCCTGACCCTTACCACGTATGGAATGGATCTCCAGTCCCGAAGCATGGATTGCGCTATTGACGCTGACGGCCCTCGAAATCGTCCTGGGCATCGACAACATCATCTTCATTTCGATCATCGTGGGGCGCCTGCCGGAATCGCAGCGGGGAAAGGGGCGCATCCTCGGGCTCGGGCTGGCCATGCTCACCCGGATCATGCTCCTGCTCTCCATCACCTGGGTCATGGGGCTGACGGCCGACCTCTTCACGGTGCTCCGGCACCCCGTCTCGGGCCGCGACCTCATCCTGCTCGGCGGAGGGCTCTTCCTGCTCGCCAAAAGCACCGGCGAGATCCATGAAAGCCTCGAAGGCGGTGAGCTCGACGAGAAGAACGGCGCCGCATCGGGCTTCGTCTCGACCCTCATCCAGATCGCCATCATCGACATCGTCTTCTCGCTCGACTCGGTCATCACGGCCGTAGGCCTGGCCAACGACATCCCGGTGATGATCCTCTCGATCATGATCGCCGTGGGAATCATGATGGTCTCCTCGAAATCGATCGGCGACTTCGTCGACCGTCACCCGACCGTCAAGATGCTGGCACTGAGCTTCCTGATCCTCGTCGGCGTCACCCTCATCGCCGAGGGGGCCGGGTTCGAATTCCCGAAAGGCTACATCTATTTCGCCATGGCCTTCTCGGTATGCGTCGAGATGCTCAACCTGCGGCTGCGCAGGAAAGATGCGGAACCGGTCCATCTGCACAAGGCCATCGAGGAGGGCGAGGCCCCGTAAGCCGCCAACGGAACCATTTCGGCACCCCTGCGCGTTGATATTGCTGTATCCGGCCGGTGGCGCTGATCCCGGGAACGCCATGTCCCCCTGCCGCATCCTTTCTGCCCGGAAAAAGGAGCATCACACATGCCGAGGCCTGAGAAACTTGCACCGGGGCAGCTTTACAACCACTGCGACCACGGCCAGTTCGTGTTCGAAACGACAGCCGAACTCGACGGCACGACCGAAATCGCAGGACAGAAACGGGCGCTCGATGCCATAAGGTTCGGCATGGGCATCCGGCATGACGGCTTCAACCTCTTCGCCCTCGGCCCCTCGGGTACGGGCAAGCAATCCGCCGTGCTCCACAGCCTCAGCGGGCTGGCACCCGGAGCGCCCTGCCCCGACGACTGGTGTTACGTCTACAACTTCGAGAAGCCCCGGCACCCTCGTGCGCTCAGGCTTCCGCCGGGCCGCGCCTGCGAACTGGTCAGCGACATGGAGCACCTGGTCGAGGCGCTCTTCAGCGTCATGCCTGCCGCATTCAGCAGCGAGGAGTACCAGTCGAGGGAGAAGGAGATCAACGAATCCTTCCAGGAGCGGCAGGATACGGTCATCGAAGAGCTCGAAGAGGATGCACGGAAGCGTGATATCGCCCTGATCAGGACACCCGGTGGTTTCGCTTTCGCCCCGGTCAAGAAAGGAGAGGTGATCAAGCCTGACGACTTCATGCACCTCAAGCAGGAGGAGCGCGACCGGATAGAGGCGGAGATGGTGCGGTTGAAGGACGCCCTCCAGTCGATCATGGCGCAGATCCCGAAATTGCAGCGGGAGCGCATCGAAAAGCTCAAGGAGCTGAACCGCGACGTTGCCGGCTTCGCACTCAAACCACTCGTCACCGAGCTCAGGTCGAAGTACGAAACCCTGCCCGGGGTGCTCAGCCATCTCGATGCGATCGAAAACGACACCATCGGAAACTTCGACCAGTTCCTCGAGAAGGAGTCTTCCCCGCAGGAGCTCTTCATGGGCGGGGCCACATCGACGCCGGGTGCCAGGGGACGGTTCTTCGTCAGGTACCGGGTCAACGTCATGATCGACAACGGTCATTCGAAAGGCGCCCCCGTCGTCCTGGAGGACAAGCCCTCCTGCCAGAACCTCGTGGGAGACATCGAGCACACATCGCAGATGGGCACGCTGGTCACCGATTTCACCCTCATCAAGCCGGGAGCCCTGCACCGGGCCAACGGTGGCTACCTGGTGCTCGATGCCCGGCGGCTGCTGTTCGAGCCATTCGCCTGGGAAGCGCTCAAGAAGGCCATCCGCACCCGCCAGATCCGGATCGAATCGCTCGGCCAGCTCTTCAGCATGGTCAGCACCGTCTCGCTCGAACCGGAGCCGATCCCGCTGCAGGTCAAGGTCATCCTGCTCGGCGAACGGATGCTCTACTACCTGCTCAGCACCTACGACCCTGATTTCGCCGAGCTGTTCAAGGTGGCGGCCGATTTCGAGGACGAGATGGAGCGTAACCACGACAACCATCTCGCCTATGCGCGCATGATCGGCTCGATCGCCGTTCGCGAGAAGCTGCACCACTTCGACCGAAGCGCCGTGGCACGGGTCGTCGAGCACGGCTCCCGGCTGGCCGGCGACGCCACGAAACTCACCACCCACCTGCAGGGCATCTGCGACCTGGTACACGAAGCGGACTACCACGCATCCGAGGCGGGACGGAACCGGGTGACGGCCGTCGACGTCCAGGCGGCCGTCGAGGCCCAGGTGCATCGGGCAACCCGCATCCAGGAGCGCGTCAGGGAGGCCATGATGCGCGGTACCATCCTGATCGACACGGCTTCCGAACGGACCGGCCAGGTCAACGGCCTGGCCGTCTACTCACTCGGCGACCGGAACTTCGGACGTCCGAGCCGGATCACCGCCAGGGTACGGATGGGAAAGGGCGAGGTGATCGACATCGAGCGCGAGGTGGAGATGGGCGGCCCCATCCACTCGAAAGGGGTGCTGATCCTGTCGGGGTTCCTCGGCGCGCGGTATGCCCCGGAAATCCCCCTCTCGCTCTCGGCCACGCTGGTCTTCGAACAGTCTTACGGCGGCGTGGAGGGAGACAGCGCCTCATCGGCCGAACTCTACGCCCTGCTCTCGGCCATCTCCGGCGTACCGATCCGGCAGTGGCTGGCCGTAACCGGATCGGTCAACCAGTTCGGTGAAGTGCAGGCGATCGGCGGGGTGAATGAAAAAATCGAAGGTTTTTTCGATCTTTGCAGGGAGCGGGGCCTCGACGGGAGGCATGGCGTGCTGATCCCCGCCACCAACGTGCAGAACCTGATGCTCCGGGATGACATCGTCAGGGCTGTCGAAGAGGGGATGTTCTCGGTCTGGCCCGTCGCACACATCGACCAGGGCCTCGAGCTCCTGACCGGGGTCCCGGCAGGGGAACAGGCCCCTGACGGCTCCTGGCCTCCGGGAAGCATCAACGCCATGATCGTCGATCGGCTCGGCGCGATGGCAAAAAAACAGCAGGAGTTCGCATCGGACCATGAAGATGAAAAGGAATCCAAGCGATAAACGGAAGGAGTACCGGCTATGGATCGATCCATGAGCACCGGGCTGGTCCGCACGATTGCCGTGGCCATCGACTGCTCCCCCCACAGCAAAGCCTCGCTCGAGGCCGCTGCCGAGATGGCCGAAAGGCTGCAGGCGGATCTGGTCGGCATCTTCGTCGAGGACATCAACCTGCTCAGGATTGCGGGGCTGCCCTTCGCCGAGGAGATCCGGCGCTACAGCTCATCGACCGGCAAACTCGACGAAGCGCAACTTGAACGATTGCTCAGGCACCAGGCCCGCGAAGCCCGTGAGCTGCTGCAGCAAGCCGCCGATGCCAAAACCCTCCGCCACACCTTCAGGGTGCTCCGGGGCATGGTGCCCGAAAAGGTCATGTCCGCTGCGCCCGAAGCCGACATCCTGGTTCTCGGCAGGAGCGGTCGATCGCCATCATGCAGAAAGGGGCTGGGCTCGACAGCCCGCACCGCCCTGTACGAAGGCAAGGGTACCGTCCTGTTGATGCGTCCGGGCTTCACCGGGGCATCAGGGCCGCTGCTGGTGCTCTACGACGGGTCCGGGGGTTCGAGGACTGCGCTGGTTACCGCCTTGGCCCTCGCCGGTCCGGAAAGCACGATCCACCTCATCATCGTCGACCTCGATCCTGAAGCCGAAGCGCGTTGCCGGCAGGAGGCCGACGCGCTGACAGGAGGCACGGGGCTCGCTGTCGAATACCACCACCTGCCGCTTGCCGACGGCAAACAGCTCTCGCGCTACATAAGAATGATAGATGCAGGCCTGCTCGTGTTGAGCGACCGGATGGAGCTGCCCGAAAAAACCCTCCACGACCTGGTCGACGACATCGACTATCCCGTGCTGGTGGTGCGGTAAGGGCAGCTCACACGAACGACAGGCCGGCCATCAGGATGGCCGCCGAAACGGAGGCATTGAGCGACTCGACATTGGGCTTACCGCTGCCCGCGTGGGGAATCCTGACCCTGCGGTCGGCAAGGGCGAGCACCGCGGCGCTGATGCCGTTAGCCTCGTTGCCGATGACCAGCACCCTCCGGTCGGGCCACTCGCCGAAGCCCCGATAATCGAGGCCGTCGAGCGACGCCGCGGCCACCGTGAAGCCTTCGCGCTGCCGTAAAGCAAGTTCCCCGGCGAGATCCTTCACCGCGTAGTGGCGCACCGCGTAGATGCTGCCGGCGCTGGATCGGACCGCCTTGGCGTTGTAGGGGTCGGCCGTACCTTCTCCGCAGATGACCGCCTCCGCGCCGAACCAGGCGGCCGTGCGGATGATGGTGCCGACATTGCCGGGATCCTGGAGGTCGTCGAGCGCCACGACCAGCGAGTGTGCCCCCGGCATGAAACCGTCGGCCGGCTGCTTCCTGAACACGCCGAACACCCCCTGCGGGGTGGTCGTCTGGGCAAGGCGCGCACAGGCATCGCGATCCGCGAGCCACAGCTTCCTCCTGAACGGGCCGAGCCAGTCCAGATCGTCGACGAGCCGCTCATCGACAACCAGCGCTTCGAGCATGCCCGGTTCCGGTAGCCCCTCCAGCAGTTCGCGGACCGTGCGAAGCCCTTCGGCCAGGAACAGCCCCTCCTGGTCGCGGTACTTCTTCTGGGCGAGCCTGGCGAGGCGTGAAAGCATGGCTTTGCTCAGCGGTTGGACGGCGTGACTCATGGCCTCTTGCCTCCCGGACGTTTCGCCTTCACCGCTTCCGGCGAGTGGGAGAATGAGGTCGGCGGCTCTCCCGGAAGGCGGGAGAGGCCATCCGCATCGAGCCCGATCGAGTACCCGTCGCCCGCACCTTCACTATCGTCGATACTGGTGTCCCGGTCGGTCATGCAGCGGCGGATGTAGTCGTCGAAGGTTTCGCGGTCGAGCGAGATCCGCAGCGACGGAAGCTCTTCGCCCCCACCAGCCCCCGACTCCGCAGCAACCATTTCCGCAACGACGGCCAACGCACGATCCTTCGACACGCCGGCTACCCCGATCTTTCGGACCATGGCGCCGAACGCCGCTTCGTCCATCGATTCGAGGGCCTCGCGGAGCCGGGCGAGCCCGCCGGCCATGGCAGCATACGAGGTGATGGCGGCTTTGAGATCCCCATCGTCGACCGTCGGGCCTGCCGACGCAGCCGGCTTGCTCGTCCGCCGCCCGCTACCGAGGAACTCCTCGTCGACATCGTAACCCTTGAGGATGCCCGCTGCCCCCTCGCTGCCCTTCGCCCTTGCCCGACGCTCCGAAACGCTCTCGATCCTGCCGCTCCCCCCGTCGGAAAGCGTCTTCAGGGAAAAAAGCAGGCCTGCGGCCCCGGCATAAAGGGCCAGCCAGAAAAGGAGAGGGCCCGGTTCGAAGCCGCGAAGGACCGCCGTAGCGGTTTCAGCGACGATCAGGGCAGCGGAGAGGCCGGCAAGCAGCCCGGCGGCCAGGCGTTCGTTCATGGTATTCTCGAATGGCTGATTATTTTTGTCGTAGTATAACGAATAATCGGCATTTCGCCTTTCAGCCCTGCACCGACGAACCATGAAGCCTGAACTCATCGCCCCCGCCGGGGAGTGGACCTCCCTGCGCGCCGCGCTCGACGCCGGGGCTGATGCCGTCTATTTCGGCGCCGAAGGCTTCAACATGCGGGCAGCCAGCAAGGGATTCGGGCCGGGCGACTTCGGCGGGATCGCAAGGCTCTGCCGGAGCCACGGGGCGAAAGCCTACCTCGCCCTGAACTCCGTGGTGTACGACACCGAACTGGAGGCAGTCGACGACGTGGTCGCCGCCGCCCGGAAGGCCGGGCTCGACGCGGTCATCTGCTGGGACATGGCAGTCATCGAATCGTGCAGGCGCCACGGCATCCCGTTGCACCTCTCCACCCAGGCCTCGGTGAGCAACTTCGAAGCCGTCAGGTTCTATGCCTCGCTCGGCGCCCGCATGATCGTACTGGCAAGGGAGCTCGACCTCGACCAGGCCGCCGCCATCGCCTCGCGTATCGCAGAAGAGCAGCTGCCGGTCACCGTCGAGTGCTTCGTGCACGGCGCCATGTGCGTCGCCGTCTCGGGGCGCTGCTTCATCTCTCAGGAGCTCTTCGGCCGGTCTGCCAATCGCGGCGAATGCGTGCAACCGTGCCGGCGATCCTACAGCGTCACCGACACCGAGGAGGGTTTTGGGCTTGAACTCGGCGCCGACTACGTGATGAGCCCGAAGGACCTCTGCACCATCACCTTCCTCGACCGTCTCTTCGACGCGGGCATCGGCGCCTTCAAGATCGAGGGACGGAACCGCAGCCCGGAGTATGTGTCGACCTCGACCGCATCCTACCGCCGGGCAATCGACTTCATCGCCGCCCACCACGACGAAGAAGGGTTCCACGAAGCCTGGCGGGCGCTCTCGACGGAGCTCGAAGCTGATCTGGCAAGAGTCTACAACCGGGGCTTCTCGAACGGCTTCTACTTCGGCCGGCCAGCCTCGGACTGGGCGCGCCACCACGGTTCGGTCGCCACGGAGACGAAGGCGTACGTCGGTATCGTGAAAAAGTATTTCCCGAAAGCAGGGGTCGCCGAAATCCTCGTCCACTCCCGGGGTATCGCAGCCGGCGCCACACTCTCCATCCAGGGCCCGGCCACCGGGCTGGTCACCGTCACCGGCGCCGAACTCCATCTCGACGACACACCAGCAGCCCATGTTGCCCAGGGTGAGAGTTTCACGGTCCGATGCGACCGGGTCAGGAAGAACGACAAGGTTTACGTGCTGGAGAAAAAAACAGAGGGGTAACAACCCGGCCGCCCCTGTATTTCCCTCTTTATTCACCGGGCTTTTCCCTACATTCCATATATGGGCAAAAGTCCTCCCCTCTCGACATATCCGTGAAACCGGAGGTATTCAGATGATTTACAAGGTCATTTCGAAACCCGAGTTCAAGTCTTTCATCGATGCGATCGTCAAGGCCAACACGGCTTACGGTCCAAAGCAGGTCGACACCGGCTGCAAAGGCGAGCCGGTCTACCAGTTCATGCCGGTGCATGCGGCCGACGAGATCGCCTTTGACTACACGGCCACCCACTCCTCGGCCAAGCACCTCTTCCTGCCATTCCGGGACGAACTCTCGAAATTCAGCTTCACCGACGGCAACTGGGAGCAGGAGGTGCGCTACGACGCGCCGCCCATCGTGCTCATCGGGCTCAGGCCCTGCGACATCAATGCCGTCAACATCCTCGACGACGTGATGCTCCACGGCCCCTATCCGTCGCCCTACTACCTCGCGCGCCGAAAGAACACCTTCATCATCGGCATGGACCACCTGCCCCTGCCGGACTGCTTCTGCAAGTCGATGAACCGGCACACCGTCAACCACGGCTTCAACCTCTTCTGTTCCGATATCGGCGACCGGTACTACCTGTCGATCAACTCCGCGAACGCCTTCAGCTTCCTCAAGGAGTTCAAGCTCGAGGAGCCGTCCTACGAAGACAACTGCAACCTGATCGAACGCCGCAAGAAGATCAAGCACAGCTTCACGACCAATATCGAGGTGACCGGCCTTCCGGTCTTCCTCGACATCGAATTCAACTCCCCGATATGGGAGAAGTGGGGCGACAAGTGCCTCAGCTGCGGCACCTGCGCCATGGTCTGCCCCACCTGCTACTGCTACAGCGTGGAAGAGCGGTTCGACATCGACCTCAAGGGTTCGACCCGGCAGAACCACCTCTACTCGTGCAACCTGGTCGATTTCGCCCAGGTGGCCGGCGGGCACAACTTCAGGCCGAAGAACGGCGACCGCCTCAAGTATCGCTACTACCATCACTACCGCGGGTTCGCGGCCAACGACAACCAGCAGATCTGCGTCGGCTGCAACCGATGCGGACGCGCCTGCCTGGCCGACATCAACCCGAAAGACGTCATCAACGACCTCAGACTGGAGCGGGAATCATGCATGACCTGCGTTTCAACATCCCCGGACAAGACCTGAACCTCGAACCCTTCGCGCTCAGGGCCCCTGACTTCCAGAAAAAGTGCGAGGTCATGATCACCGACCGTGGCTACAAGTGCCGGATCACCAACATCGTGCCGCTCTCCGGGCAGGAGCGTCTGTTCCTGCTCCGCATCGTCGATCCCCTGGAACGGGAGCTGTTCAACTTCAGGCCCGGGCAGTTCCTCATGCTCGAAGTGCCGGGCTACGGCGAGGCGCCGATCTCGATTTCAAGCTCATCGAGCAACCACGAATTCATCGAGGTGTGCATCCGCAGGGCCGGCCACGTGACCTCGGCGCTCTTCGAAGCGAGGCAGGGCGCCATCGTCTCTATCAGGGGTCCTTTCGGGACGACCTTCCCGATGGAACAGATGAAGGGCCGTAACGTGCTCATGGTGGCCGGAGGACTCGGCATCGCCCCCATGCGCGCCCCCCTTTTCTGGATCGGGAACCACCGCGACTGGTACAAGGATGTCCGGCTTCTCTACGGCGCCAGGGAGCCATCGCAACTGATTTTCAATTACCAGTTCGAAGAGTGGCAGAAAGTGGGCAACGTCACACTGCACACCATCGTCGAAAAACCTGACGACGCCTGGCAAGGCAGGGTAGGAATGATCACGGAGCTGTTCGATGGATTCACTTTCGACCCCGAAGAGACCTGGGCCATCGTCTGCGGCCCGCCGGTCATGTTCAAGTTCGTCTGCAACTACCTTGACGGGAAGGGCATCCCAATGAACCGGATGTTCGTATCGCTGGAGCGCCGCATGCACTGCGGCATGGGCAAGTGCTGCCGCTGCATGGTCGGATCCACCTTCACCTGCCTCGACGGCCCAGTGTTCGACTACTGGTCGGTCATGAACCTCAAGGAAGCCATCTAGGGAGCAACCATGAACCACCTCGGATTCGAATTGACGCGGGTGTTGATCGGCTCGTTCGACTTCACCTGCTGCGAAGGGTGCCAGTTGCAGCTGGCTAACAAGGAGGCCACCCTTCCGGAATTCCTCGCACTTGTCGACATCCGCAACTTCAGGGAGATCAGTTCCGAACGGCTTGACGATTATGACATCGCGCTGGTCGAGGGGAGCATCACCCGGAGCGACGAGATCGAGCGGCTCAAAGCCATCCGCGCCCGCGCCAAGGTGCTCGTCGCTTTCGGCACCTGCGCTTGCTTTGGAGGAGTGAACAGCCTCAAGAACCGCATACCGCAGGAGGAGCTCGTCCGGGAGGTCTACGACGGCAAGGTGATCGAGACGATGCCGTCGATGAGGATAGGGGATATCGTCCAGGTCGACCTCTCCATTCCGGGCTGCCCGGTCTCCAAGGACGAGGTAGAGAGGATCATGGTCGGCCTCGTCACGCGCTCGGCGGCCACCCTGCCGAAATATCCCGTCTGCGTCGAATGCAAGCAACAGCTCAACACCTGCCTGTTCGACCTCGGCGAAATCTGCCTGGGCCCCATCACGAGGGCCGGTTGCGACGCGGTCTGCCCCACCGGCAAGACCGCCTGCCTCGGCTGCCGAGGACCGGCCGAAGACATCAACTACCCATCGTTCGTGCAACTCGTCAAAGACAAGGAGCTGAGCGCGGCGGATATGCGGGAAAAGCTCTCACTCTACAACGGTTTCGGAGGCTACCTTGACCAGGAAAATTGATTTCGACATCGACCTGCACCATCTGGCGAGGGTCGAAGGGCACGGCAACATCCACATCTCCGTCAGGGATGGGCGACTTGCCGAAGCGACATGGGCGGTGGTCGAGACCCCTCGATTTTTCGAAGCGATCGTGAAGGGCATGAGCGCCGAACGGGTGCCGTTCCTCACCTCGAGGATCTGCGGCATCTGCTCCATCAGCCACTTCCTGACCAGCATCCGCGCGCTGGAACGGGCCATGGAGATCGAACCGCCCGAAGATGCGCGGCTGATCCGGCTGCTGGCCATGCACGGCGAGACCCTGCAGAGCCACGCCCTGCACCTCTTCTTCCTGGCAGCGCCCGATTTCCTCGACGCGCCCAGCGTCCTGCCGATCATGCAGTCGCACCCCGACATCGTCCGGGCCGGCCTGCTGCTCAAGGAGCTCGGCAACGAAATCAGCATCACGACCACCGGCCGCGCAACCCACCCCGTCAGCCTGGTCCTCGGCGGCATCAGCAAGGCTCCCTCGAAAGAGCAATTGCTCAGGTTGCAGTCCATGATCGCCGAACGGCTCCCCGCCCTCGAAGAGGCCTCGGAGTTCTTTGGCACGCTCAGCATGCCCGATTTCGTGCGCGAAACCGAATTCATCTCGCTGCGTAACGGCTCGACCTACCCCTCGATCGGCGGCCAGCTCGTCTCGACCGACGGCGTGGTGCGCGAAGAGGACGAGTACCTGCAGATGACCAACGAGTACCTTGTGGAGTTCTCCACATCGAAGTTCACGAAACTCAGCCGCCAGTCATCGGCCGCGGGAGCCCTCGCCCGCTTCAACAACAACTTCGACCTCCTGCACCCCAGGGCGAAAGCCGCCGCGGCCGCCTTCGGCCTCGAACCGGCCTGCCACAACCCCTTCATGAACAACATCGCCCAGCTCGTCGAGTGCCACCACATCATGGAGGACGCCGCGATGCTCGTCGACCGCCTGCTCGATGCCGACCTTCGCGACATCCGCACGCCCTACAAGCCAAAGGCCGGCAAGGCCACCGGAGCCGTCGAAGCCCCGAGGGGCATCCTCTATCACCATCTGGAGACCGACGAAGCGGGAAAGGTGGTCAAAGCCGACTGCATCATCCCGACAACGCAGAACAACGCCAACATCCACCATGACCTGCACGCCCTCGTCGAGCAGGCGCTGCAAGAGGGAAGGACCGAACAGGAGGCCGAAAAACTCTGCGTCATGCTGGTAAGGTCCTACGACCCCTGCATCTCCTGCTCAGTGCATTAGTGCATGGAAGCTTGCAAAAGGCGACAAGGATTCCGGATCTTCATCTGATCGAAATATTCTGTACTTTTTGCATGTACGGTAATCAATTGCCGTTCTCCGATCACGTTACTGAAATTCGCCATGTGCAGCCAGGATATCCGCTGGATTCAGCGGAAAAAACATTTCGAACTTGCCTACAGCCAGCTCGACCGGGCTGTCTTTCTGGCGCAACAGCGTTCGCTGAGCGAGCTTGAGCAACAGGGCCTGATCCAGTCGTTTGAGTACACCCATGAGCTTGCCTGGAACACCCTGAAGGATTTTCTTGAGCATCAGGGAATCCAACCACTGTACGGATCAAAAGACACCACCAGGGAGGCCTTTAAACGAGGCTTGATTGCCGACGGCGAGGTCTGGATGGAGATGATCAAAAGCCGGAACCTGACATCGCACACCTACAACCAGGAAATCGCCGGGGAAATTGCCCGAGCTATCACCGGAAGCTATCACCATGCATTCCGGAAACTCATTGATGCGCTTGAACCGCTCACCAGGGAGCCGTCGGCATGAAATACGGACTCGATGAATCGACCATTGCGCGAATCCACGCTGTCCTGGTCCCCTACCGGCAGGTTGAGAAGGCCATTCTGTATGGTTCCAGGGCCAGGGGAAATCACAAAACAGGATCGGATATAGACCTCACACTCCTCGGAGGCCATGACCTCGACCTGGGCGTACTGTACCATATCATGAACGATATCGATGAGCTGCTTCTGCCATATACGTTCGATATCTCGCTCTTGCACTCCATCACCGACCAGGATGTGCTGGAGCATATAAGGCACTTCGGCAAGGTATTTTACGAGAAAGCACCAGATATCAATATCGCCTGACTGCCTCAGCAGACGTATTCGGGACATCTGGCAACCACCAATCTTTTCCATGACTCCGGAACAACTCTCCCTGGCACTCGTCGAAAGCGAAGGGCTGGCCTACGCGCCGATAGCGATCAAATTCGTCTCCTCGCCCGACGACTTGCCGGAAGGGCTGAAACGGTTCGGGGCATCTTCCGGGGAAGGCTCCCCCAAGTCGTTCCTCTGCGCCATGTGGGGCGATTGCCTCAGGGGTGCCGGCCCGTTCTACACGACAAGGGAGCACCAGCTTTGTGGCGGCGGCGCCATAGCAGCGGGCTTCGGCAGCCTGCTGCCCATCGAAGTCGCGGAGAAGTTCATGATCGGTGACGGGAAGCTGTTCGGGACGATGGATGCCCTCCGAAACTCCATGGAAGGCACCATGCCGTTCGAAGACGGGGAGTTCTCGGCCCAAGTCGTCGGGCCCCTTGCGGCCATGAATGACGAGGCGCTGCGGCCGGACGTGGTCCTGATCGTCTGCAAACCATTCCAGGGCCAGCACATCATGCGGGCCTACGGCTTCGATACCGGCGAACTGATCCACGGCATCGCCGGCGGGTCGACCTGCGAAATGGTCTCAAGCCATGTCGTCAAAAGCGGGAAGCCGACCTTCACGCTCGGCGACACCGGAGGAAATGCCGGCCTCGCCCTCGCCCCCGACGAACTGCTCCTCGCCTTTCCGTACGACAAACTCGAAGCGACCGTCGCCAACCTTCCCCGCATCTGCCGCACCTCGACCATGCACAAGCACAACATCGTGCATGAGCGCTGAGTAAAGGGGACGCGACGTCACATCGGTCTGGTCGCCAGGATGACCTCGGAGGGGAAGAGCATCTGCTGGTGGTATTCGCGCGTGGCGACCTTGAACCCGTGGCTCTCCACCCGATGGGAGAGCATCACGCCCCGGCAACCGCCCATCAGGGCCGGGAACGCCCGATAGATCCTTTCGTAGAGGCAACTCCCCTTTTTTTCACCCCTGGTCATGTTGACAAGCACAAGGCGGCCGCCCGGCTTGAGCACCCTCTTGAACTCTTCGAGCGACCGGTCGATGTTGTCGAGCGTCATGAGGTCGAACAGGTAATTGTTGAACAGGATGTCAATCGTGCCGCTGGCCATGGGCAGTTCGAGGGCCGAACCCCAGGCGAGGCTCCAGTTCGCCCTGCCTGCCCCTTGCAGGCGCTTCCGGGCCCGTGCGAGCATGCCTTCGGAAAGGTCGATGCCGGTATTCGATCCGTTCGGGTTCCTTTTCACGATCTCGAAAAATGCCAGGCCCGTCCCCACCGCAACCTCGAGGATGTCGAGCCGGTCGGTAATGCCGGCAAGCTCGATGGCCCTTCGTCGGGCATTGCTTTCGGTGAGCGTACCCCAGATGTCATAGACCGGGGCATTCAGGTCGTAGACGCCGGCAATCCTGCTTTGAGGTATCCTGGCATCGTTCTCCTGTTCCGAAACCTTGCCGTTCATCTTGCCCTCCTTGCGTTTATGCGTTTAAACACTTGGTCATATCAAACAAAAAAAAGTCAGCAGCACCCCTTGAAATAGTTCGTGAGCAGGTCGAGGGTACCCAGGACGTGCTCCTTGTTGAATGAGTAGTAGACCTCCTTGCCCTCTTTGCGCGCATTGAGGATCTTGGCGCGTTTCATGAGGTTCAAGTGGTGCGAGATGGCTGGCCGGCTGAGGCTGAATTGCCGGGCGATGTCGTTCACGCAGAACTCGGGCTGTTTCTGGAACAGGAAGACGATCTCCTGCCGTGTAGGATCGTTCAGGGCGTTCAACAGGTCGAGGATCGATGCACGGACCTGCCCACTCATTTTAACGTGTTCAAGCATGTTTACATATTACAAATATCGAGACGAATAGGCAAACAAAAAAAGGGGCCAGGCCTTGCAAAACTTGCGTCGAAAGCAGGTTTTGCAAGGCCTGGCCCAAGGTCTGATCCATCCGGCTGGCGGGTGTGGAATCAGAGGATCTCGATGAGTTCGAGCTCGAAGTTGAGGTCCATGCCGGCCATCGGGTGGTTGGCGTCGAGGGTGACGGTCTCGTCGTTGAGGTCGACGATAAGCACCACGGTCTGGCCGCCGTCGGCGAGGCCGACCTGGAGCTGCTGGCCAATTTCGACTTCGAGATCGGCGGGAAGCTTGTCGCGGCCGATTTCGGCGACGAGCTCTTCGCTACGCGGGCCGTAGGCCTCTTCGGCAGGGATGTTGACCTGCTTTTTCTCGCCAATGGCCATGTTGAGGACGGCGTTGTCGAATCCGGGGATCACCTGGCCGCTGCCGATGGTGAACTGCAGGGGCTCGCGCTCAGCCGAGGTATCGAAAACCATTCCATCATCAAAAGTGCCGGTGTAGTGGACCCGGACCGTATCGCCTTGTTTTACCTGTGCCATAAGTCGTTCTCCTTGTTCATTGTGATGTGCATCCGATCATTTCCCCGGCAGTTTTCACGACTGGCATCCACGATCATCCGCCCAAGAAATTCGCCGGCAAGATAGCAATCTTTTCGGCATTGCCGCGCCCCCGCCCCCTCAACGCACCGAAAATTCGTCAGGGCCGGAGTCGCCGGCGTCGTCAAGCGGTGGCTCGGAGCCGATCTGGCGCATGAAGTCGATCAACCGTTCACGGACGTCGCAACGGAGGGTCCAGAGGTCGGCCGAGTTCGCGGCGCTGACCAGGGCCCGAAGCTCGATGTACTCGCGGACGGCGTTGGTCACCTCAAGCTTCACCACCCGGCTGTCCCAAAGTGGATGGGCCGCCACGATGCGCTCAAGCTCCGAACGAAGCTCCCCGACCGGCATGCCGTACCCGACGTGCAGGCTCACCGCGCCGGTAAGTTCGGTGGAGCTGCGGGTCCAGTTCTGGAAGGGCTTGTCGATAAACCAGGTGATGGGCACGATGATGCGGCGCTGGTCCCAGAGGCGGACGACGACGTAGGTGAGGGTGATCTCCTCGACCCGGCCGGTCTCGTTCTCGACGACCACGACGTCGTCGAGGCGCACGGGTTGGGCAATGGCGATCTGGATACCGGCGATGAGGGTCTGCAGGCTGCGCTGGGCGGCGAAGCCCATCACGACGCCGGCAAGGCCTGCTGAGGCAAGGATGCTGAGGCCGATCTGCCGGACCGTGTCGAAGGTCATCAGGACGCCCGAGACGGCAAGGATGATGATCAGTACGTTCAGGATCTTCCGGATGAGGCTCACGTTGGTGGCCACGCGCCGTGCTTCGATGTCACCCTTGACCGCCTCCCTGTAGCGCATCTGGATCAGCGATTCAGCGAACGCGAAACCCCTGAGCATGAGCCAGGAGACCCCGACGATCGAGCCGATGGTCAATGCGTGGATGGCGAGTTCCTTGGCCTCGGCGGGGATCTTCGCATAGTGCACCACCCCGGTGACGCCGATGAGCAGGAAAAGCAGCCTGAGGGGCAGCAGCAGCATCCCGAAGGGCAGGCCCGTGTCGCGCAGCGAGCTGCGGATCTTCGAGAGGAGGCTCTTGAGCAGGGAGTTGGCAACCAGGTAGAGGAGGAAAGCGATCGCGGCCACGACCGCAGGCATCATCCAGGAATCGGGGGTGTATGGTCCGTTCATCGACATCGGGTCAAAGGTTGGATGACGGCAGGGCTTTCAGGGAATGTACGACGCAAAAAGGACAATCACACCGCACTCCCGACTCGTCACTTCCCCCCTGCCATACGGTCGAACTCGTCGTGCGAGCGCGAGACGCAGTCCTCGATGGCCATGCCACCGAAGTAGTTGCCGCTCAGGTAGAGTTTCCTGGCTCCGGCAAGCAGGTCGTCGGCCTTGCGGGCCCATTCGCGGTGACCCTTGCGCAGCGACGGCACGATGTTCATCTTTGTGAACGTGTGTTCGATCTTGGGCAGGCCGATGCCCAGCACATCGCTGATGCGCTTGAATTTGGCGTTGTCATCGAGACCTGGACGGAAATGGAAGGCAAAACCACGGAAGTTGTCGTCCTTGACGGTGTCCCTCGAAACCACCGAGAAGAAGGTGTCGTTGGGAGAGATGATCGCCGCGACCGGCTTGAGCGAAACGTTCTCCTTCCTGACCACGACGCCGACCGAATCGACATCGGCATACTTGAGCAGCGAGAGGTGGTGCGCCACGGCCTGGTTGACGTTCTGCAACAACCTGGATGCGGCAGCGGAGGGAAGGGCGAGGGCGAGCGACCCGGCCGTATACTCCTGGCCGTCTTCGGTCCTGACCACGTAGTTCCCGCCGGAAATCGTCACCGACTCTGCCGCCGAACCCGTGCGGACATCGATCCCCTTGCGGGCGGCGATGGCGTGGGCGACACTCTGCAGGCCATCCCTGAAGGTGTAGTTCTTGAGGACGTCCTTGCGCTTGGGGCGGCTCTTGAACATCATGTCGGCCGGAAAATCGTCGGTCACCTGCGACGGCACGGCGTTGAAGAAGTGGCTCACCGTGTTGCTGTAGTTATTGGCACCGACGATCTTCGAGTAGTACTCCTTCACGGTCATGTTGTCCTTCTTCAGGCGGAACAGGTTGGGCGCCGAAACGAGCAGCTCGGGAATGCCCAGGCCGGACATGAAGGACTTCACCTCGCCGTCCCGCAGCAGGGTGAAGGGAACCTTCTCACGGGGAATGATCGTATCGAAGATACCGCAAGCATCCACGATGCCGAGCAGGTTCTGGTATGAGCTGTAGCAGGTGTGCGCGCCAAGCTCAAGCCAGAAGCTGTCGCCATTGCTCGAGTAGTGGTGCGAGGCGAACGAACCGCCGACAGCCTTGTCCTTTTCGATCAGGGTGGTTTTCATGCCGGCCTGCGAGCAATAGAAAGCCAGGCTGAGCCCGCTGATGCCTCCGCCGATAATGACCACGTCTTGTTGCGCCATGGGAAGTAACTGGTTTCGGATGATGATGGCCGCCCTTACCCTGCGGCACGCCTTGTAAAATTGACCTCTAATGTAGCAATTTCAATGGAACAAAAACACCACGGCAGAAGTCAGCGCCCCTCGTAGCCGTCCTCGCGGTAGTGGGCGACGTAGCGGACGTAGTTCTCCGGCGACTCGGCGATATTCTGCCGTTCATCTTCGGTAATCGGGCGGACCACCTTTGCCGGCACCCCGGCGACCAGCATGCCCGAGGGGACCCGGAATCCCTGCTTGACGAGCGAACCTGCCGCCACCACCGACCAGGGCTCGATGACGCAGTGGTCCAGCAGGATCGCGCCCATGCCGATCAGTACGTTGTCCTCGACCGTGCA
Organism: Chlorobiaceae bacterium; assembly: GCA_013335115.1. GTDB lineage: Bacteria > Bacteroidota > Chlorobiia > Chlorobiales > Chlorobiaceae > Chlorobaculum. The sequence goes on from JAAXWQ010000009.1 coordinate 72,815, forward strand.
GGCATGCAACACTGCACCGTGGCCGATCGTGACGTTGCTGCCGATCTCCAGCGGACCGGTGTCGTGGGTGACATGCAGGGTCACGTTGTCCTGCACGCTGGTTTTTTCGCCGATCGAGATCGGGCAGACATCGCCGCGGACGACCGCATTGAACCAGACGTTCGAATGCGCACCGATCTTCACGTCGCCGATCACCCGGGCGCCGTCGGCAAGGAATACGGTATCGTGGAGTTCCGGGTGCATTCCCCGGTATGACATCACCTTTCTCATAATTACAGGATGGGTTTGTTCAAATGCAGGATTTCAATTCCTCACGTTAGCGTTTTTTTGACCGAGATGAAAACGGTGGAATGCGAAATCGGGGAAAACCCAGCCGAAGCGAAGCGCCCGGGCCTCACGGCATGGCGGAAAAAAAGCTGGGCAATCGCTATATTGTGCAAACGCAAGAATCGAAGATTCCCGGGAACATTAATTGAGTACCAGTCGTCCATGACCGAAACCATGTCCAAAGCACCAAACGAAAAGTTCTGCTCGGAATGCGGTGCCATCATCAACGCCAAGGCAGAGATCTGCCCGAAATGCGGCGTCCGGCAGACCCCGCCCCCGTCCACCAACTGCCTCGAAGCCATAGCGCCGAACGGCAAGAGCAAACTGGCGGCGGCACTGTTCGCCTTTTTCCTGGGCAGCATCGGCGTGCACAAATTCTACCTCGGCAAGATCGGCTGGGGCGTAGTCTACATCCTGTTCTGCTGGACCTTCATCCCGAGCATCGTCAGCCTCATCGAGGGCATCCTCCTCCTGGTCATGAGCGATGCGGAGTTCAACCGGAAATACGGCAACTGCTGATCGTCACCATGCCCAACATTCACCATGAGCGCTGATAACCGGATGACCGCAATCCCATGAGTTCGATCCTGAGCTGCAAGAACCTGAAGAAGGTCTACAACAAACGGGAGGTCGTCAAGAGTTCGACCCTCGAGGTGAAACAGGGACAGATCGTCGGCCTGCTCGGGCCGAACGGCGCGGGCAAGACCACCACCTTCTACATGATCGTCGGCCTGGTCCGGCCGGACGCGGGCGAAGTGTTCCTCGACCAGGAGAAGATCACGGCCCTGCCCATGTACCGGCGTGCCCGGAAGGGCATTGGCTACCTGCCCCAGGAGGCGTCGGTATTCAGGAAACTGACGGTTGAGGAGAACATCCTCGGCGTACTCGAGTTTACCGGGATGTCGAAATCAGAGCGCAGGGAGAAGACCGACCTGATGCTGGAGGAGCTGAACATCACGAACATCCGGAAGAGCATGGGATATGCGCTTTCCGGCGGCGAACGTCGCCGCACGGAGATCGCGCGGGCCCTGGCGCTCGACCCGAAATTCATCCTGCTCGACGAGCCTTTCGCCGGCGTCGACCCGATCGCCGTGGAGGACATCCAGCAGATCGTCGAGGGTCTGGTCAAGCGCAACATCGGCGTCCTGATCACCGACCACAACGTGCACGAGACCCTGTCGATCACCGACCGGGCATACCTGCTGTTCGACGGCAGCATCTTCATGCACGGCTCGCCCGAGCAGATCGCCGAAAACCCGGAAGCAAGGAAGCTCTACCTCGGCGAGAAGTTCACCCTTGAGCGTTATTGACGCCAGCCTGGGAAGGAAAAATTGACCAGATAATTAATTTGTTTCTTAGCTAAAGAAACTGTAATCTGTTTGTTCGGGTCAAAGGTTGGCCTGGGATGCTTTCAAGTGATTTGTGCTTTTGGTTACCTGGCAGCTACTCTCTTCTCGATCAAAGCACATTTCACATGGAAAAGCATGAACATTTACATCGGCAATCTCGATTACGACGTCACCGAAGCAGAACTCAGCAAGGCATTTGGTGAATTCGGAACCGTCTCCAAGTCCAACGTCATCATTGACAAGTTCACCGGCCGTTCCAAAGGGTTCGGATTCGTTGAAATGCCTAATGACGCAGAAGCAAACGAAGCCATCTCGAACCTGAACGAGAGCGATCTCAACGGCAGGAAGATCAGGGTCAACGAAGCGAAACCGAAAGAGGATCGCCCCGTTTCCCGCTCCAGGTACTGAGCACCGTCTTATACAGGCAAGAAAACTGCGGTCGAAAGACTGCAGTTTTTTTTTGCCCACCCGTTTCTCCACCGGGACTCCTCCTGCGTATCTTGAGATGTACGTGACATCAAACACACTCCCATGATCGCCGAATCGTTCCTCTTCCGCTCCGAAGGCGGTTTCATCCGCATCCCCGTCTGGGGCCACATCCCCCTGAGCGACCCGCTCCGGAAAATCCTGGCGCACCCCGCCTTCCTCCGGCTGAAAGGCATCCGCCAGCTCTCGTTCGCGCAGCAGGTCTACCCCGGCGCGACGCATACCCGTTTCGAGCACTCGATCGGCGTCTACCACCTGATGAAGCTGATCCTGCAGCGCATGGTGACCAACCCGCTCGCCGTGGAGCTCCAGGACGAACGGCTGCGGTTCGACGACGAGACGTGCCGGACGCTGCTCTCGACCTGCCTCCTGCACGATATCGGCCACTACCCGCACGCACATGTGCTCGAGGAGATCGCCCCGCCAGGCGCCAACGACAGTGTCTTCGCGCACCATGAGGCCCTGACCGGCATGTTCGTGAACCAGGAGCATCCCGGCATACCGCCGATAGCGGCGATTCTCCACGACGACTGGAAAGTTGATCCCGGAACGGTGGTCGACATCATCGCCGGCAAATCGTCGCACCGCCTGGGCAAGCTCGTCAGCGGCACCCTCGACCCGGACAAGATGGACTACCTGATGCGCGACGCGCACCACTGCAACATCCCCTACGGCAGCATCGACATCGAACGGCTGGTCGAATCCTTCGTTCCAGATCCCGCGAGGCAACGCTTCGCCATCACCGAAAAGGGAATCGCACCGCTCGAGAGCCTGATCTTCGCCAAATACATGATGATGCGCAACGTCTACTGGCACCATACCAGCCGCACGCTCTCGGCCATGCTCCGGCGCCTGCTGCAGGACGTGGTCGATGCCAATGCCGTACCTGCCGACAAACTCAGGGAACTGTTCTACTTCAGTTCCGACGACCGGGTACTCTTCGAACTGGACCGCTCCATCCGCGGCATCGGACTGCCGGCGCACGAACTGCTCGACGACATCCTGAACCGGCACGTCTACAAGCGGGCCATGACGATCGTCCCCTACCGTGAAGCGCTGATGGAGGCCGATCCCGCATGGTTCGGCTACAGCTCGGACCACCGGAGGCGCAAGAACAGGGAGCAGGAGATCTGCGCCCTGTTGGCACGAAAGCACAACCTGCCGCTCCAGGGGCACGAGGTCCTGATCGACGCGCCGGCGACCAGGGACGTGTTCGATTACGCCGATTTCCGCGAACTGCGCATTTACCCATCCCGGCATGAGCACCGGCATCCCGTGCAGGAAGAGACGGCCGGAGGCTATGTCCGGTTCGACGACTTCAGGGAGTCGGTGTTCGGCTCGGGCTTCATCCTTTCATTCGAGCACTGCACCAAGAAGTTCCGCCTGCTCTGCCGGCACGACCTCACCGAACGACTCGCCGCCCTCGAAGAGGAGGTCATGGAAATTCTTCTGAGTTGACTTATTTTGTTAAAAGGTTATTATCGAACAAACGCAGCCCAAACAATACCGCCCATGGAACACCAGGACAACTACTACAAGGGACTCTTCTTCGGGGCGATACTCGGCGCGACCGCCGGCACCGTAATGGGCCTGCTGTTCGCCCCCCGCAAAGGCACGGACACCCAGATGATCATTTCGGGCAAAGTGAAGCACGCCCTCGACAAGGCCGCCGAATACTATGAAAGCGCCGGGCAGGAGGAACCCTACAGCAACGAGGCCAAGCACCGCTCGCAGGAGATCATCGACAGCGCTCGCGACGAAGCCCGCAAAATCCTCGACGAAGCCAACACCATCATCCGCGACATCCGCGGAACGAAGAGCCTCGAGAACTGACGCATGCTGAAATACCTCGGTGATGCCGGAGGCGAAGCCGGTACCGTCTTGCTGTTGCACGCCTTTCCCCTCTCCGCCGCCATGTGGGAGCCGCAGGTCAGCGCACTCCAGGCCGCAGGTTACGGGGTCGTCGCACCCCATGTCTACGGGTTCGACGGCTCTCCATCCAGGCCCGGATGGAGCATGGAAGAGTATGCGCAGGACCTCTGCGCCCTGCTCGATTCGCTCGGCTGCGGCAAGGTGACGGTCGTCGGGCTGTCGATGGGAGGCTACCAGGCCTTCGCATTCTGGAGGCTCCTGGCTGAAAGGACGGCATCGATCGTCCTGTGTGACACCAGGGCCAATGCCGACGGTCCGGAGGCGCTCGTGCAGAGGCAGGAGTTCCGCAAGGTCGTGGAAAAGAACGGTCCTGCAGAAGCCGCCGCCAGGATGGTGCCGAACTTCTTCGCCCCCAGGACCTACGGTTCGCAACCAGAACTGGTTTCGCGGGTCAGCGACATGATCCTGCGGCAACCGGCAGCGGACATCAGCGAAGCGATGCGGGCAATCGCCGAACGCCCGGACTCGATCAGCCTGCTACCCGCGATAACCTGCCCGGTACTCTGCATCAACGGGGAATCGGACATCGTCACCCCGGTGATTACGGCTTCCGACATGCACGCCAGCATTCCCGGTTCGAAGCTCGAGCTCCTGCCCGATGCCGGGCACCTCTCGAACCTCGACCAGCCGGACCTGTTCAACCGCCTCCTCCTCGCCCACCTGAAAAGCCTCTGACCGAAAACAAAAAGAGGGGACGTAGATGACTGCTAGCACAAACCCTGGAGTTTGTGCTAG
>JAAXWQ010000024.1 GCA_013335115.1 Chlorobiaceae bacterium
CAGAGTCACCCCGAAACGCGAACTCACCTCCTGCCTGGCAAATCTTGCCAGGTCGAGTACATCGCCCGATGTGGCGCCGCCGTCATTGACGATCGAATTGGCATTGGACAAAGAGATCGAAGCGCCACCGATACATTTGCCCCTCAAACCGCAGGCATCGATCAGCTCTCCGGCCGATGAGCCGTGCAGGGCCGATGCATCGCGGGGAATCCTGAACACGCTTCCTGTCGAGGCTTCCTGCTGGGGCGTTACCGATGAACGCTCAATGCCGGTGGCGTCAAACGCCCTCCTGGCAGCCATTTTTTCTTTCGGGGAGAGCTTCTTCATCCTGAACGCCGCGCCAAGTATCACATCGTTCTCAACCATGGGCGGGCAGGCTGAAGAGGTCAACTCTTTTTTCTTCAGGCGCCGGACACGGCCGTTTCTCAGTATATCGATCCATTCGGCATGGTCGAGGATTCGCCGCCCGACGATGCCCGCGTTCCTGCGCAAGGCCCCGCCGACAGTCCCGGAGACGCTTTCGAGCTGTTCCATTCCCCCCAGCGACGCCTGTTGTGAGCGCGCAAGGAGCATCGGGACAGAAACCCCCGCATCGGCCTCGACGATCTCTCCGTCGATGGCGATTCGGTCAAGGAAATGGGTCGCGATGACCGCGCCGCGAAACCCCTTGTCGTTCACCAGGAGGGAGCGCCCCCTGCCCAGGATGAAAAACGGGAACCCGAGCGCCTTGAAATATCCGAATGCGCTGGCCATGTCCGAACGGTCGCGCGGTTTGACGAGAAAATCCGCCGTCCCTCCGATCCTGATGCCGGTATAGGGCGCCAGAGGCTCTGCTATGGCCACGGGTCCCCTGACCAGGCGAATAAGCTCCTGGGTCGATATCATGGCAGGTCCCCGTTTGGGTTGCCGAAAGCCTCGAGGCAATGGCCGGCGAACTGCGTTGCGGTCTGGGTGATGTCTCCAGCCCCCATGAACAGGATCAGCGTCCCGGCGGCAGCTTCCGGCTGGAGGGCCGTCAGAAGGCTCTCCCGTTCATCAGCGAAAACGACGTTTTTCGCGCCGGCACGCCTTGCCGCCTCGGCGACCAGCTCTCCAGTGACTCCCGGATAATCGGAGGCCTGCTCCCTGGAGGGGTAGATCCCGGCAACATAAACCGTATCGGCCCGGGAGAGCGCCCAGCCGAACTCATCGGCGAATTCCGCCGTGCGCGAAAACAGGTGCGGCTGGAAAACGGCGACAATCCGGTGCTCCTTCCACCCCTCCCTTGCAGCCCTGACCGTAGCCTTGACCTCCGACGGATGGTGTGCGTAGTCGTCGATGACAAGCAGGCCGCCGGGTCCCGCATACTTGACCTGGAATCGCCGGCGCATGCCGCTGTAGCGACCAAGGCCGGCAATGATGCGTTCGGGCGGCAGGCCGAGCTCGAGGCCGGTCGAAAACGCGGCCAGCGCGTTGAGCACGTTGTGCCTGCCGGGCACGCCGAGCCGCACCCCGCCGTATACCTCGCCGAACGCCCTGACCGTGAAGAGGGAGCCAGCCTCATTGAGTTCGATGTCGCACACCATGACGTCCGCCGGCTCTTCGATGCCGAAGGTGGTATACCTGCGGTTCAGCCGGGGAATGAGCCTCCTGATTTCAGGCCAGTCGACGCAGCAGATGACGCGGCCGTAAAAGGGCACCTTGTTGGCGAACTGCGCAAAGCTGTCGCGCAGGTTATCCATGGTGCCGTAGGTATCCATGTGCTCCGACTCAAGGCTGTTGACCACGGCCACGGTCGGGGTCAGCTTCAGGAAGGCCCGGTCGTACTCGTCGGCCTCGATCACCATGTACTTTCCCTCGCCGACCACTGTACTGCCTTTCAGGAAATCCGAAACCCCGCCGATCATTACGGTAGGCGACTCTCCAGCATCGAGCAGCATGGTGGCGATCATGGCCGTGGTGGTCGTCTTGCCATGGGTACCCGAAACGCAGACCCCGTATTTGTAGCGCATCAGCTCCCCGAGCATCTCGTCCCGCTTGATCACCGGAATCCCGAGCTTTTCTGCGGCAAGGATCTCCACGTTGCTGTCAGGGCGCACCGCCGAGGAGTAGACGACCACATCGCTCGTGCCGACATGCTCTGCCTGGTGCCCCTGGTGGATAATGGCCCCGAGCTCCCTGAGCTTTTCGATAACCTCACCCGAGGCAAGGTCAGAGCCGCTGACCGAAAACCCGTATTTCAGGAGCAATTCGGCTATGGCGCTCATGCCGGCACCGCCGATGCCGACTATATGGACGTTTCTTGTTCTTCCCAGTTCCATGTTAAAAGGCACTCCTTACTTTTTTGATAGTGCGATGATTCTTGCCGCCAGTTCGGCTGCGGCTCCGGGATGTCCCTGGCTCCTGCCCGACTCACCCATGCGTGCAAGCGTGTCCCGGTTTTCGAGAAGGGCAAGGATGGTCGCCAGCGACTCGTCGGCGGCGAACCGGTCGTCCTCGATCATGATAGACGCCCCGGCCTTTACCATGGCGAGGCCGTTGTGCCGCTGATGGTCTGCCGCAGCATGGGGATATGGAACCAGTACCGATGGCTTGCCAAGGTTGGTCAGCTCCGCCAGCGTGGAGGCCCCGGCCCTGCATACCACAAGATCGGCGGCCGCGTAGGCGGCTCCCATCTGCTGGATATAGGGGGCGATCCAGATCGTAGCGGACGGGGAAACCTCAGCCCGGACCCGGTCGAAATCCAGTTTGCCGGTTTGCCAGATCAGGTTGACCTTGCCGGCAAGGGGCTCGAAAAACCGGAGCATGGCGTTGTTGATAGAGCGCGCCCCAAGGCTTCCGCCAAACACCAGCAGGGTGGGAAGCTCCCTTTCGAGCCCGAAACGGCTGCGGCAGTCGCGCTGCTCCTCCGGAGGAAACTCCCTCGCGGGGTTTCCGGTCACGAACAACGACGACCTCCCCCTGAAAAAACGCAGGCTCTCGGCAAACGAGAGATGAACCTCGGTCGCCATGCGCGACAGCAGCCTGGTTGTCACTCCGGGAAATGCGTTCTGCTCCTGGATCAGGGTTTTTCTGCCCATAAGCTGTGCGGCCAGCAGCACCGGGGCGCTGACATAACCGCCGGTACCGACGACCACATCGGGATCCTCCCGCCGGATGATCGCGCTCGACCGGCTGATGGCCAACGCGAAATCGGCGAGTACCCCGGCATTGGTGATGAAGTCCCGAACCGAGCGGCCGCGCTTCAGCCCCCTGGCCGGAAGGAGGTGCAGGCGGTAGCCGAGCCGGGGAACCTCGGTGGCCTCGATGCCGCTGGCCGTCCCGGCAAAGGAGAGCTTGATATCCGGTACGGCTTTGAGCAGCTCCGCCGCCATGGCTACGCCGGGGTACAGGTGCCCCCCGGTACCTCCTCCTGCGAAAAGCACGTTCATTGCGCACCCGCCTTCGATTCGAGGAGCGCCTGCGCCCTGGCCTGGACCTCGGCCTTTTTCTTGAAGCGCGATATGCTCACCAGGATGCCGACACCGAGGGAGTTGAACAGGAGCGCCGTACCGCCGTAACTGATGAACGGCAGCGCCACGCCGGTAGTCGGCAGCAGATGGCTCGCGACGGCGATGTTGATGAAGGCGAACAGCGTGATGGCGATCGTGATGCCGATGGCCACATAGCGGCCGAAAATGTCGGGGGCATGCTTGGAAATGATAATGCCG
>JAAXWQ010000021.1 GCA_013335115.1 Chlorobiaceae bacterium
CGGATCCTTGAGCTTGGTCAGGCGTTCCAGGAGAAAATGATCGTCGAAAAAGCCCAGTGGATTGATGTTCTTCATGGCAGTAGGAATGATGGAATGGCAACTGCCCTAAAATACGGAATATCCAGCTCTTATCTAAGCGCTATATTCCTTTATCACAATAACTTATTGCTTATCGGACTTTTTAGGGGTCCCCTTATGTAGCGGCGAATAAGGCGAGGGAACGTTTATGGATTCTTATTGCTTTAAATAATAGAGAAAAGAATATCGTAAGACCTGCAGTGACTCCCCGCCTGCAACGTTTCTCTTGTTGGTGCTGTGACCTCCACGGCAATGTGTTGAATGTTTTACATTTGATACCATCATTCCCCTGTTTGTTATTTCCTTATCCGTAAGCCGCATTACACGCTGTTGGTAATGTAGAGGTAATGTGTATTCTTTTCAGGCGTAGTTCGAGAAGATATTTACGTCTGCAGTAGACTGATGATTATTCCCGTAGTTGATCAGTCTGATTCTGGTCGATTTTGAGACTGTACGTTATTGATATATCGGAACAGGGAGTTGTTTGATATCAGCGGGAAGTCATTATGGGATATTCAGTTGTGATCGTGCCTGAATGGGGGCTGGTATGGGTACATAGAGAGAAGAATTGTCGCCGTAAGCGATGTCTGATGTTAATACGATAATCAATCAAAAGGGTGCATTATGAACAGGTCTTTCACATGGCGGATTTTCATAAGCTTCGGTCTTTTCATCTCTTTCTGCATGCTCCTTGTGTCAGGAGTGATTCTGTATATAGGTCCGTCAGGCAGAGCTCCATCCACGCTTGTTTGGCACATGCTTGGTCTGACGAAACCGGAATGGCAAAACCAGCATGTTATTTTTGGATTTGCTCTTTCATTGCTCGTGCTGTTTCATTTGTTTCTTATTAACTGGCAGGCGTTTTTATCATATCTGAAAAAAAGAACAAAGGAAAGTCTCGCCAGTCCTGTGGAGTTACTTGTTATAGTCATGATATCTCTTCTTTTTGGAATCGGTACTTACTACAAGATTCAGCCATTTTCTTCAATACTTGAATTTGGGAAAAGTATATCAAAGTCCTGGGATCGAGGCAATACGCATGTTATTCCTGCTACGCATAAATAAATAAAGGTCTCATGGGCTATGACGTATTCATCTCTTTATGCCTCTGCCAGACATGACGTTCTGGCGTAGTTGCCAGAAAGCAGATGTAAGATGTTTGTAGTGCTAAAACCGGAAAAAACCGGAAAAATTGGTGTGAGCCAGGTCTGTTGCCGAACTGGAACGGCAGAAATGTGTTCTCATCTTTCTGAATAATACGATAACGGAGAACAAAGATGAAAAAATCGATCTTTTTTGCAGCTGGAGTTGCAGGAATGCTTCTTGGCACGGCAGCTGTGGATGCTCATGCAGCAGATAATGGAAAACTCTACGCACGAAATGAGCGCATTACCATTGGGATTGAGTCGCGCCCGAATTTTATCATGCTCCCGAAGCAAGGATTTTCTGTTGCTATAGAAAGCCCTTATGATATTGTTTTCTACGACAACCGGTATTATATCAATCGTGATGGGTCATGGTACCAGTCGAAGAACTATCGTGGACCATGGGAGTTTATCCGTGAGAAACATCTCCCATCCAAGGTCAGGAAATATCGTCTGGAGGAAATAAGACAGTTCCGGGACAACGAGTATAACAGGAGCGCTCACGGTAATCGTATCGAACAGCAGCGTAACGACGAGAACAGCAGGAGAACTCTGGAGCAGCAGCGTAGCGACGAGAACAGCAGGAGGACTCTGGAGCAGCAGCGTAGCGACGAGAACAGCAGGAGGACTCTGGAGCAGCAGCGTAGCGACGAAAACAACAGGAGGACTCTGGAACAGCAGCGTAGCGACGAAAACAACAGAAGAATTCTGGAGCAACAGCGAAGTGACGAAACAAACAAACGATAAAGATACTTTCCGTTATCGTCGTCAGTAAGTGATCCCGATTTTCAGGACCATTTTGGTGCGGAACGTTGGGATCACTGCGTATATCCCCTTGAGAATAGGCGTTTGAGAATGGAGGATTCGGTGAGGCCTGAAACAGCTGGAAAAAGATTCTCAAACGACAGCAGGAACACGAAAGCCCGCATGGTGCGGGCTTCTTGCGTGGGATCTGTTTGTTTCGTCCTGAGAACGGACTACCTGGCGGAGAGGGTGGGATTCGAACCCACGGTACACTTGCGCGCACAACGGTTTTCGAGACCGTCACATTCAACCACTCTGCCACCTCTCCAGGTGCTTGTTTTGCCGGAACATGGTGGTTTTTGGCTCCGGTAAAAAATCCTTCGGATTACTATCTCGGATTACTGACTCGACGAACAGTTCGGGGTGAATCCTTGTCCATCTCGCCGGTGATTTTCGAAGGAATCGAATATAAACCCGTCGGCTGAATTTTCCCAAAATATTTGTGGTCGTGCGGGCGGCGCCGACGGCTTTGGATGGCTGGGGGTCGAGGCGTTGCCGGAAATGTCGATTTGCATGATCACTCATGGCTGTTACTCTGTATCTTACCGGAAATGGGCTTTCGTCCTTGCTTTCGCAACGTTATGTCGTCGCCATGAAAATCAATTGGTTGTTTTCGGTTGTCGGCGTCATTTCCCTGATGCCGCTCTCTTCGCCGCTCATGGCCGGTGCGCCGGTCGGCGTGGAGTCGTTGAAGAACATCGCGTATCATCCGGTCATCAGGAACTCTTCCGATAAGGTGGAGGTACGGAGCATCAGGTTGGTGCAGGGGGTTTATGAAAAAGGGCGAAGGTTCGTCGACCAGGATTACGAGTTCCTCCGTGCCGGGCAGATTGCTTTGGGAGACCTGAATTCCGACGGGAAGACCGATGCCGCGGTCGTGCTGTACCATATGGCCGGGGATCGCAGGATGACGCAAATAGCCGTCGTCCTGGATGTGAACGGCAGCCCTCGCCACGTGGCGTCGCGTGAGTTCGGGGAGTTTACGGAGGTGATGGACCTGAAGTGCTCCAACGCGATGGTTCCCGACAGCAAGACCGGACTGGCGACGAGACGGGGCGTTGTGAACGTGGAGGTGAGCAACGAAACCTGTTGCGGGGGACAGGGCAAGACGGTGACCTACATCTTCGACGGGAAACGCCTGATCGGCCAGGATCCCTTCATCAGGCCTTGAGCCGGTCGTCTTTCAGGATTTGCTGGCTGTTTCGTTTTTCTTGTCGAAGGAGGGGGTCGGTTTGCTGACCTCATCCTCGACGTCTGATTGTGCTTTCTTGAACTCTTTCATTCCGCTGCCGAGGCCTTTCATCAACTCCGGCAATTTCTTGGATCCGAAGAGCAGGATCACGACTCCTCCGATAAGCAGCAGTTCCATCTGTCCCAACATAGGCGTTATTCCTGAATATGATTGTCGTGGGTTTATGCGTTTTGCACCATGCATAATACGCAATGGACGCATGATACCAAAATCGGGCCAAGGCTGCGGAGTGTCGCAATTGTTGGCACCTTTGGCACCGGTGCCGTACTGGAGCCAACGGCGCTCCCTGGTTTGGATTACAACAGGAAAAGCCTCCGTTTTGGAGGCTTTTCCTGTTGATCCTGAGCGGGAAACGAGACTCGAACTCGCGACCCCAACCTTGGCAAGGTTGTGCTCTACCAGCTGAGCTATTCCCGCTTGAGAGTGCTCATTATAGGGATAATTCCGGTTTTGTGCAACTGGTAAATCGAGAAATATCTCTGGCGGTGGGGAGGAGTTTGGCGCCGTTGGCGCCAGTGCCGAGCTGGAGCTTGGCGCTCCCGTGTACAACAGGAAAAGCCTCCGTTTTGGAGGCTTTTCCTGTTGATCCTGAGCGGGAAACGAGACTCGAACTCGCGACCCCAACCTTGGCAAGGTTGTGCTCTACCAGCTGAGCTATTCCCGCTTGAGAGCCCTAATTATAGGGATAATTCCGGTTTTGTGCAAGAGGCTTCCCGTTATTTTTCGAAATCTTTTTCGACTTCAGGGCTGTAGCTCCTGCATGATGGTTCCCATGTCTTTATCTCCGCGCCCGGACAGGTTGACGACGAGGTTGGTGCCTTTTTCCATCACGGGGGCGCGGGTGATGGCGTAGTGCATCGCATGCGCGGATTCGAGCGCGCAGATGATGCCTTCGGTCCTGGCGAGAGTGCCGAGGGCGTCGAGGGCTTCGCGGTCGGTGGCGGAGGTGTAGGTGGCGATTCCTTTGCGTTGGAGGTAGCAGTGCTCCGGTCCTACGCCGGGGTAGTCGAGGCCGGCGGAGATGGAGTGGGCCTCCTGCACCTGGCCGAATTCGTCCTGGAGAAGCTTCATCATGGAGCCGTGCAGGACGCCGATATCGCCCTTGGTGAGGGATGCGGCATGCCTGCCGTCGAGGCCCTCGCCTGCGGCTTCTACGCCGATGAGCTCGACCGATTTCGCGTCAGGGATGAACTCGTAGAACATGCCGATGGCATTGCTGCCGCCGCCGACGCAGGCGACGACTACCTCCGGCAGGCGACCTATCTGCTCCATGGACTGGCGGCGCGTTTCGCGTCCGATGACAGCCTGGAAATCCCTGACCATCATGGGGTAGGGGTGCATGCCGATGACCGAACCGACAATGTAGAAGGTCTCTTCCGGATTGTTCATCCAGTCGCGGATCGCTTCGCTGGTTGCATCCTTGAGGGTGCGGGTGCCGGCGGTGACAGGGCGGACGGTGGCACCGAGAAGCTTCATCCTGGCGACGTTCGGTGCCTGGCGCCTGATGTCTTCCTCGCCCATGTAGACGACGCACTCAAGGTCGAAGAGCGCGCATACCGTCGCGGTTGCCACGCCATGCTGGCCGGCGCCGGTTTCGGCGATGACGCGCTTTTTGCCCATGCGCCTGGCGAGGAGCACCTGGCCGAGCGCGTTGTTGATCTTGTGGGCTCCCGTGTGGCACAAATCCTCACGCTTCAGCCAGATGGATGCGCCGCCAAGTTTTTCGCTCAGCCTCCTGGCGTGGTAGAGCGGCGTCGGACGCCCGACATAGTTCCGGAGCAGTTCGTCGAGTGTTGCCTGGAACCCGGGATCGTCCTTGGCCTTGAGGTACTCCTTCTCAAGGTCGGCGGCGTTTTTTATGAGGGTTTCAGGGATGAATTTGCCGCCGAAGAGGCCGAAGTGGCCGGCTGCGTCGGGTGCGTTGTAAACAACCTTCGTCATGAGGTGCGTGTCGTGGTGAAAATGGTTGACGCCTGTTCAGCATCGGGAGCGCCGGGATGGGGCGGCGACACCCGCAAGATTGCAATATAGGACAAATGCACATGAAAAAGCCCACGGGAGGCATTTCGTGCGCATGGATTCGGCTGCACGATCGATGCGGCTCTTCCGCGCCCGGAAATGTTTGGCCTTGCTTGTTCTGGCGTACTGTTTACGTGTATATATTAATTTTGTATGCATATTGCACACAAAACAGGTTATTTCATATACTTTGTCTTTATCTTTGTCGTTTGGAATTTCAGGTTATCATTTACTCGACCGGAGAAGTTGATTCATGAGTATCCCCTTGAAAAGCAATCGGTTGGCCGTAGCTGAGTCGATCATCAATGCTCGATTCCAAACTGTTCCGGAGCGTGCCGATGAGGTTATGGCGCACGCCGTTTTCCTCGGTTGGCCAATCACCGTCGACGAGGCGGGGGAGGTGCTGGATTGTCTCCAGCAGATTCGTGTGCTGGCTGAAAAGGGGGTGATTGTCGACGATGGCCGCTGGTGCGGAGTGCTCAGCGCTTTCCTGATCCCGACCCGGGGCCAGCGCATCGTGACGGAACTCGAATCGCTTCGTGAACGTGGCGGAACCCATGTCATGGTGGGTGAGGGCCATGTCGGGTCGCTCTTGACGATCGAGCAGGCGATCAGGGTGTATGGTGACCTTGACGACAACGCTTTCGGCCTGGGGCAGATTGAGCTTGGCCGCGCCGGGCTGTTCGAGTGCGATATCGACGGGCGCCGGATGTGGCGTGGTCAAACGATCGATGGGGCGGTCACCAAGAGTGCGTTCGGGGTGATCATCCGGGACGATGGCTATGAGTGGCATGGAATCTGGATAGGTATGGATGGCTTGCCGGACAAGGCAGGGGCTTATCGGCGCCAGGAGATTGTCGCCACGGCGGTTCAACTGTCAAGCCTCGACCGGAAGATTCTGGACAGGGCGCAGGGACTTGCTGGCTCCGTGATGGGCGCTTCAGGGGTCGAACAGGCGTTCCGAATCAACGATGAGGCTTATTTGTTCACTTTCCGTGGCGGGTTATGAGATGGACATGACGCACAATCTGTTCTGTGAATCCGAAACGATGAAAACCACCGGCTACTCTCGTCAGCAGCTGCGTTACCTGCGTTTGGGCCGGCGGGATGTGAAATACCAATACAAGCCGGTGCTGGTCAGGGGCGAACACTGGATCAAGGTCGGCCATGCCGTTGTCTACACGTCAAGCGGGGTCGAACTCCTCAGGAAGCGCAAAGCCGGTTACTGACCGGCTTTTTCATCGCCAGGCCGGCCGTTTCCCGCCAGCGGGGCAAATCGGGAAAGGTTTCATATATTCTTTTTTTGCAACAGAAAGGGGTGTTCCGGTTCCGCCGTCAACCAGCAGCGTCTGCCCGTGAGATTTTTCAAGTCGTTGAAGATCCTGAGCCTGGTGCTTTTCGTCAACCTGACGGAGGGCATCATGCCGGCGCGTGCCGTGGATGGGCAGAAACCGCTTCCGGGCAAGGGCCCGGCATCGTCGAGGCCCGATTCCTTGACGAAGAAGAAGGATGACCTGGACTCGACGGTCGTCTACACGGCCAAAGACTCGCTGATTTACAATTTCGACAAGCGCAGCGCCGACCTGTTCGGCAAGGCGAGGGTCGACTACAAGGAGATGAAGCTCACCGGCCCAAGGATTACGGTCGACCATGTCAGCAGGACGGTCCATTCGCAGGCCTCGGCCGATTCTTCAGGCAAGCCGGTCGAGCGACCGGTCTTCACTGACAAGGCCGGGACCTTCACGGCCGAGTCGATGACTTACAATTACAGGACCAGGAAGGGATATACCTCGAACGTCACTTCGCGGGATGCCGAGGGCATCTATTCCGGCTACCAGGTCAAGCGCCTGCCTTCGGGCGTGATGTACATCAGGGACGGCATCTACACGACCTGCGACGACGAAGAGCCCCATTACTGGTTCGCGGGCAAGAACATGAAGGTCATTCCCAACGACCGGCTGGTCGCGCGCCCGATGGTCATGTGGATCCATCCCGAGATATTCCATTGGCGGCTGCCGAAGATGCCGCTGCTGCCGCTGCCCTTCATGTCGGTGCCGACCTCGAACCAGCGTGCCTCCGGGTTCCTGATCCCGAAGATCGGCAGCGATGGTAAACGCGGGACGGTTTTTTCCAGCCTCGGCTATTTCTTTGCCTTCAACGACTATGTCGATCTCCGCCTTGAGAGCGATTATGCGATCAACGGTAGCTGGCGGTTCGCCCAGCGGTTCCGTTACAAGAGCCTGAACAGTTTCAGCGGGTCGATCGAGAACCAGAATGAAAACTACGTCCTGAACCATCCGGACGATCCCAACTATGCCGAGTACAAGAACCGGTATACGCGCATCATCCATCACCAGCAGTTCGACCCGACGGCCAAGCTCGACCTGAACCTCCAGTACATCAGCGGCGACCGGTACTACGACATCAACTCGATCAATCCCGAGAGCATCATTACCCAGCAGGCGACCTCGTACGGCTCCTTCTCGAAGTCCTGGGATGAGGGGAACCGGGTGCTGTCGCTCGGCTACCAGCGGGTTTCGTCGCTGACCTCCGAGAACATCACCGAGAACGTGACCGGATCGCTCTACCAGAGCAGGATCTACCCATTCCGCCCGATGTTCGACGCGTCGACGACCGACTGGCGGTCGAGGCTCTCTATCCAGCCCGGCTCATCGTTTTCGGGTCAGTTCAGCGATGTCGTTGGCGTCAACACCGCCCTCTATACCGGCACTGCGGGTATGAACGTCAACTACGTGCAGGACTTCGCACCGGGTTACAAGGCGACCTTCACCCAGGGCATCAACCTGCAGGGGCAGTACAGGGCGGCCACGCAGCAGGGCGCGCTATCGGGGAACAGCATCCAGCTTCCGTTCACGGTGCAGTCGACGCTATTCAGGTACCTGAACCTCAACCCGTCGGTCACCTACACGCGCTACCATGTCAACAGCACGGTACGATACGACAGCGGAACGCAATCGCTGGTCACGGTCAACCAGCCTGAAGAATACGCGACGACCGTTTTTTCAGTGAGCGCCCAGACCCGCCTGTACGGAGCCATGGACACGGGGCCGCTCGAGGGCCTGATCGGACTGAAGGCCATCAGGCATACCTTCATCCCGACGCTCACCTTCACGGCCAATCCCGACTACCAGGGAACTGGCTACAACTACTATGGCGCCTACCAGGCGCCCGATGGTTCGGTGGTGCGCTACAACCGATTCGGATCGTCGCTCTACAACAACGTCCTGCAGGAGCAGCGAACGATCGGCATCAGCATCCAGAACCTCATCAACGGCAAGTTCCGCAGCAGGGGAGGAACGGCGGATCCAGCCACTGGCGAGAAGACGCTCCAGCTGCTCTCCGTGACGGCAGCGACCAGCTACAACTTCGCAGCCGAAACGTTCCCCCTTGCACCGCTGACCCTGACGGCATCGAGCAACGCCTTGTCGCCAGGCTTCCTGATGAGCGCTGGGGGGACCTACGATTTCTATGCTATCGACCTGGTGAACGGCAAGCCTGAAAACGGATACAGGATCAACACATTCAACAGCGATGTCGGCAACGGGCTGCTCCGTTTCGTCACCGGCTACATCAACATGAGCATGAGCGTCAGCGGTACCCTGCGTGACCGGTACGACGTGGAGCGCGACAGTCGCCAGTCGGTGCTCCGGAGCGACGGCACGAAGGTCGAGCAGGCGATCTTCAGGGACCAGTACTCCACCGGTGAAGTGATCGAGTTCAGCCCGCTGCTTCCGTGGTCCCTGCGAGCGTCGCTCTACCTGGTCAGCGACCGGTCCAACCCGCTTACCCCGACCCGCTCGGCGCTCCTGAATACCTCCGGCAGGCTCGCCCTTTCGCGGCACTGGCAGGCCGGTTTCACCACGGGTTACGACATGGTCAACCGGGATTTCATCTTCCCCGCGCTGATCTTGTACCGCGACCTGCACGATTTCCAGTTCAGGTTCCAGTGGGTCCCTTCCGGCCTGTACCGCAGCTACCAGCTCGAAATCGCCATGAAGCCCGCGCAGCTCAGGGACCTCCGCTATAACGCCAGCACCGCCTATTGATTTATCGAAATCGAAATCGAAATCGTCATCGGCTACGAAATCGATGGTTCCCGCCCACGGCGCCCATGGAGTTCGATGGCGATTTGGATTTCGATGTCGATGATGTGAGGATGCGCCCCGGTCTACCAACATTACGCCCCTAACGGGGCTGGAAAACGTTAGTCACGACACGGGCGTGATGCAGGAAGCGTCTTGCTTTTCTCTTATTCTTCCGTACCCGTCACCCGAGTCCTTCGAGGATCATGGCGAGGCGGGTGTTGAAGGCTTCGTGGGCGTCGTGGTGGATGCAGTGGGCTGCTTTCGGGATGATGAACGCGCCGGCCTGGGGCAGGAGCTCCTGGAACTCCGGGATGATCTTGTGGGGTGGCAGGGCGGTGTCTTCGGCGCCCCAGACCAGCCAGACGGGCCCCTTGTAGTTGCAGGGCTTGAGATGGTCGAGCGTGAAGTCGTTCGGGCGCTTCGAAGGGGAGAGGTACGAGAAGATCGCTCCCCGGTCCTGGAGAGGCTTGGCAAACTGGTTGACGAGGTTGAGGTCGACCTTCTTCTGGTTGTAGTAGGTTGGTCCGAGGCTCTGGCTGACGCCGATCGGGTTTGCGAATGCGGTGAAGAGCACCTCGCCGATCAACGGCGAACCGACCAGGCCGAAGAACACCTTCGTAACCCCCTCCATGCTGTCGCCGTACAGCCCTGAAGGGTTGGCAAGGATGAGCGCTTCGACTTTCGACGGGTTGTAATGGGCATACACCACGCAACTCGCCGCACCCATCGAATGCCCTACCAGGATGACCCTGTCGAGCTGCTTCAAGTGCATGAAGGCCTGGATCTGTGCTGCGAACAGTTCGAGGTTGTACCGGATGTTCGGCTTTTCGGACTGGCCGAAACCGATCAGGTCCATGGCGTAGATCCGGTGCCGGCGGTCAAACTCCGGGATGTTGAGGTTCCAGTGCTCCAGCATGCCGCCGTAGCCGTGGATGAAGAGTATTGGCGTGAGGGGTGAGTCGACCGGGCCGTACTCCTGATAGCGGATCCGGGCTTCCTGCCCTTCGCCGAACTGCCAGATGAACCATCGATCAGCGGTTGGGTTCTTCATAGTGGGAAGTGGTGTTGTCGTTCTGGTCGCCGCCTCGTGATGGTCCGGTCCCTTTATTTACCAAATATAGTCCCTGTCGCTGATAATTGTAAGAATCCTTGTGGGATTTTCCTGAAAATAGGCTTAAATTTATCCGGTTTATAAACCCATCTGCAATCATGTTACAGGTATCAAGAAAATTCGAATACGGGCTGCATGCCGTGACCTTCCTCGCCTTGCAGGAGCATGGGCGGGTCGTGACGGTCAAAGAGATGGCCGAAGAGATCGGTTTTTCCCAGGTGTTCCTGGCCAAGGCCATGCAGAACCTCAAGAAGGCGGGCATCGCCCGTTCGGTGCAGGGCGTCAAGGGCGGCTACATGCTCGGCCGGCTGCCGGAGAAGATCACCGTCGCCGAAATCGGCATAGCCATCGAAGGTGAACCGCACCTGATGCGGTGTTCGCAGCAGGAGTGCCAGTGCGAGATCGAGGCCAACTGCAACCACAGGGGGTACATGGTCAACCTCCAGCTGAGGATCCACGAACTGCTTGAAGAGACGAACATCGCCATGCTGCTCGAACGATTCGGCAAACCGTGAGTGGTTACGCCGCTTAAATCGTTACATTGCCTCACAGTTTCTCAAGAACCCTGAAGCCTTTCATGCAGAAGACGGACCAGATCCACAGCGAGCAGCAAGGCACCGGCGCCGGGACCCTGCCGGACATCGTACTCGGCGGAGTCACGACGCACAACCTCAAGCACGTCACCGTTCGGATTCCCCGTAACCGGTTTGTGGTCCTGACGGGCCTGAGCGGTTCCGGGAAATCGAGCCTTGCGTTCGATACCCTCTATGCCGAAGGGCACCGCCGCTACGTCGAATCGCTTTCCGCCTACGTCCGCCAGTTCCTTGAACGGATTCCCAAGCCGGAGATCGAGACAGTCGAAGGGATCGCGCCGGCCATCGCCATCGAGCAGAAAGCCATCCCGAAGAACCCGCGTTCCACCGTTGGAACGGTTTCGGAGATCTACGACTACCTGCGCCTGCTCTATGCGAGGATCGGCAAGATCTACTCGCGTGACACGAACGAGCTGGTGCTGAAGCATACGCCCGAGGACGTGGCCCTGCAGGCGCGCTTTTTCGACGACGGTACACGGTTCTACGTCGGCTACCCCTTTCCCTGCCACCACGATACGAGCCATCACGACTGCCCTGTTGCCGACGAGTTGAAGAACCTGCTCCAGAAGGGTTTCTTCAGGCTCCTTCGCGAGGAAGCCGTGCTCGACATCTCGGATGCGGCCGTGCGGGCCCAGGTCGAGGCCATGGGTCGGACGGCGCTCGAAGGGTTGCTGGTGCTGGTCGACCGGTTCGTGGCAAAGCAGGACGAGAAGGTTTACGGAAGGGTGGCGCAGGCGGCCGAGAGCTGCTTCGCCGAGTCCGGCGGCAATGCCGTAATCCGCCTCGCCGGCGGCAAGGAGTACCGGTTCAGCGACCGGCTTGAACTCAACGGCATGCTCTACCAGGAGCCGTCGCCGCAGCTGTTCGCCTTCAACTCCCCGATTGGCGCCTGTTCTGCCTGCCAGGGTTTCGGCAGGATCGCCGGCATCGACGAGGATGCGGTGGTGCCCGACAAATCGCTGTCGATCGCCGAAGGGGCCATCACCTGCTGGAACTCCGAAAAATATTCGTGGTACCGCAAGCAGCTCCTGCGTATCGCCCCGGAGGCAGGCATTTCGGTCGATGTGCCCTACGAGAAGCTCGGTTACGAGCAGAAGGAGATGATCTGGAAGGGCATCCCGGAAAAGAGCTTCAAGGGGGTATGGCCTTTTTTTGCCGACATCGAGAAGGATGCCGGCTACAAGGTGCATTTTCGCGTTTTCCTGAGCCGCTACCGGGGCTATGCGACCTGCCCCGAGTGCGAAGGGTCGCGCCTCAACCTGGACGCACGGCTGGTGCGGGTCTCCGGGAAGGGCATCGGAGAGGTGAGTCGCATGACCATCGCCGACGCCCACGCATTTTTCACGAACCTCGACATCTCGCCCTTCGACCGGAGCGTGGCCGACGCGGTGCTCCAGGAGATCATCAAGCGGCTCGGCTACCTGCTTGACGTCGGGCTCGACTACCTGACCCTCGACCGGCTGACCCACTCCCTCAGCGGCGGTGAGTTCCAGAGGATCAACCTGTCGACATCGCTCGGCTCGCCGCTGGTCGGCGCGATCTACATCCTCGACGAGCCAAGCATCGGCCTGCACCAGAGCGACTCTGCACGGCTCGTTGAGCTGCTCAAGCGCTTGCGGGACCTCGGCAACACCGTGGTGGTGGTCGAACACGACCGGGAGATCATCGAGGCTGCCGACGAGGTGATCGACCTCGGGCCCAGGGCGGGAAGCCTCGGTGGCGAGGTGGTGTTCCACGGGCCGCCGTCGGCCATGCCTGCCGCGACCGGATCGCTGACGGCGGACTACCTTACCGGCAGGAGGAGCATCCCGGTGCCGTCGAGGAGGCGCACACCCGATTTCGTTCGTAGCATCGTGATTACCGGGGCCATGCAGAACAACCTGCGGAACATCGACGTGACCTTCCCGCTCGGCGTGATGACCTGCGTCACCGGCGTCAGCGGCTCGGGCAAATCCACGCTGGTCAACGACATCCTCAAGCTCGGCATCATCAGGGAAAAGGAGGGATCGAGGGAGAAGGTCGGCACCCACCGGAGCATCATCGGTATCGACCTCATTGACGCCGTCGAGCACGTGGACCAGTCGCCCATCGGTAAGTCGAGCCGTAGCAACCCGGCCACCTACCTGAAGCTTTTCGACGATATCCGGCAGCTCTTCGCCTCCACCCGCGACGCGAAAGAGCGGGGATGGAAGGCCGGCTACTTCTCGTTCAACATTCCCGGCGGCCGCTGCGAGGCATGCTCCGGCGAGGGGAGCGTCAAGATCGAGATGCAGTTCCTGGCCGACATCGAGGCCGTCTGCGAGGATTGCGGCGGAAAGCGCTACAAGCCGTCGACGCTCGAGGTGAAATTCAAGGGGCTGTCGATAGCCGAGGTGCTCGACCTCACGGTCGGTGATGCATTGGAGTTCTTTCGCGCCGAGAAGTCGATCCGCAAGAAACTGCAGGTGCTCGAGGAGGTAGGGCTCGAATACATCCGGCTCGGCCAGTCATCCAGCACCCTCTCGGGGGGCGAGGCGCAGCGGCTCAAGCTCGCACACTTCATCTCACGGGCCGACGTCAGCAACACCCTGTTCATTTTCGACGAGCCGACCACCGGGCTCCACTTCGACGACATCTCCAAGCTCGTGTGCTGCTTCGACAAACTGCTCGCGCAAGACAACTCCCTGGTCATCATCGAGCACAACCCGGACATCATCAAGCAGGCCGACTGGGTCATCGACCTCGGCCCCGGCGCAGGCGTCAGGGGCGGGGAGGTGGTCGCCGTCGGCACTCCGGAGCAGATTGCAGCCAACGAAGCCTCGCTCACCGGCAAGCACCTGCGCGTGTATTTAGAGGAGAAAAGGGACTAAAAGGACCGCAGGGACGGCTTTTCCTTTTCGTCCCTGCTGTCCCTTTCTTTTTTCCCTCAAATATCCATCTTCAGCGGATCATCCTCCAGCGCGCCGCCGTGCAGGCGGATGTGGGGGAAGTGGGAGCTCGAGGTGCGTTCGGTCCAGGCGTTGCCGCCCTGGTCGACCGAAGATTCGTTCTCCGATACCGACACCCGGTTGGACGCGAGGGCAACGATTTCGGCCAGGAGCCCGTGGTTGTGCCGATCTGCCTCCGTTGCCACGTCGTCCCTGATCTTCGATGTGATGCTCTCGAACTTTTCCAGGGCGACCTTGCCGATGGCGGCAAGCATTGCGGGGGTCATTTTCTTCCGGTCTTCCGGCTTCATGGTCGAGGTCGTGGGTTGAAAGGTTTCGGGGACCCGGTACGATAAAAAAAATATTTGCTGACCGGAAATCTTTTTTTTATAATGCTTGGGTTGTTAGCACTCTCGATCGATGAGTGCTAACGCGCCTGAAGGTATCTGTCAGGCATTATTACCATTTACATACAATAGAACAACAACTCAAACGAGAGAGAGACAATGAACTTGAAACCATTAGCAGATCGAGTTATTGTTAAGGCCGCACAGGCTGAAGAGAAGACCAAGGGCGGTCTGTACATCCCGGATACCGGCAAAGAGAAGCCGATGTACGGTGAAGTCGT
>JAAXWQ010000022.1 GCA_013335115.1 Chlorobiaceae bacterium
TCCACGCATGGGTGCAAAATACCCATTAGTGCGAAAACTCGGGAATCAGAAAATATTAACTAACATAAATACAATAACTTATTTTTTCCCTACTGGTCACTTTCCCAAAAGTGGCGAAGTCAGGAGAAAGGGACTGAAGGGACATAAAGGACAATAAAAAAGACGATACTGCGGAGTATCGTCTTTTTTATTGTCCTTTATGATCTGCCGGCTACCTGTCCTTCAGCGCGAGGGTCCAGGTCTCCATCGCCTCGTTGGCGGCCGGGTTGGGCGCCTCGAGGAAGCTGATGACAAAACTGTTGGCGAGCTCGGCGATGCCGATCGACTTCGGCCGGATGGCCAGCACCTTCGGGTTCATGATATCCTTCCCGAAACAGAGGACGATGTTCTTGGCGGCATGGATCTCATCGCTGATGCAACCTTCGGAGAGGCCCGAGGTATGCGCGTAATGGTCAAAGACGCCGATACTGGTCGCAACGGGGTGTGCGTCGATCCTGTCGACGTAATAGGCGACGATGTCGTCCACGCTCCTGCAACTCGTTTCGTTCTTGTCGAGTTCAAGGATGTAGATGGGGTACTTCTCATGAAGAAGCGTTTGGTTCATGATGCGCTCCCTTTTGGGTTACTGGTTACTGCAACGGCCGACATGGGGGGTGACGAAAGGAGACACTCATTCACCCGACTATTAAAGTGTACGCCTGAAGTACAGATTTTCCAACATACCGTAATAAAAAAGCCCCGTAGCCATACAGGATACGGGGCTTGATGTCATTGGTTCCGGACGGGCCGGACCCTGCGCCTGCGGAATTACCCGGCAGCGCCTTCGGCTTCGACTTCGATGCTGAGCTTGGCAGTGACGTCCATGAACAGCTTCGCATCGGCTTCGTACTTGCCGAGCATCTTGATCGGGGCCTCGATGTGGATCTTCCTGCGGTCGATCTCGACACCCTGCTGCTTGAGGGCCTCAGCGATGTCGCCGGCGGTCACGGTACCGAACAGTTTGCCGGATTCCCCTGCCTTGGCAAGCACCTTGACGGGCATCTGCTCAAGTTTGGCAGCCAGGTCCCTGGCACTCTTGCGCTGCAGTTCGATTTTCCTCGCCTGCTGCTTTTTCTCGGTTTCGAGAGCCTTGATGGTCCCGTCGGTAGCCCTGATGGCATACCCCTGCGGGATCAGGTAGTTGTTGGCATAACCGTTCTTGACGGAGACGACTTCGCCCGCGTCGCCAAGGGTTGCCACATCTTTTCTTAAAATTATTTTCACGGCCTGTTTCCTCGTTCAGAATAATTGAAATTGTGCACAACCACTTACTTGTATTCGTCGGTGACGTAGGGAATGATGGCAAGGAACCTCGCCCACTTGATCGAGTGGGTCAGCAGGCTCTGCTCCTTGGCCGACAGTCCGGTAATACGGCGGGGGATCATCTTCCCCTGGTCGTTGATAAAGCGCTTCAGCTTACGCTCGTCACGGTAGTCGAAAAAGACCACCTGGTTCTTGGACACTTTCTTTTTCGATACCAGAGCGTTGCCCAGTGACTTGCTGCCCTGTGCAGAAGATGGTTTCTGTCTCATGAGTCTTTTCAAAGTAATGGTAGCTTATGTTCTTTTCAGTCGGAAGAGAGGTATTTGTACTCGTACAGGTGCCCATCATCGTCGATACCGCCATGATGGATATCATGCGTATCGTCCTCGATGAACCCCTCCTCGTCCTCCTCTCCATTTTTCTTTCTTTTGTTGAGGAACTGGATCCTCCTGGCCTTGATTTCGACCACGGTCCTCGATGTGCCGTCCTGGGCTTTCCAGGTGCGGCTCTGCAATTCACCATCCACAAGCACGGCCGAGCTCTTCTTCAGGTTGTCCCTGCAGCTCTCGGCAAGCTTGTTCCAGGCTACGACGCCGACATAGCAGACGTCCTCCTGCCACTGGTGGTTGCTGTCCCTGAACCGACGGTTGCATGCGATCGAGAAATTAACGACTGGCGTGCCGCCTGAATTCGTCTGTCTGAACACCGGATCCTTGGTCAGGTTGCCGGCAATAATGACACTGTTGATCTCAGGCATCTTCAATTCCGCCATGACATCTTCTCCTTTTTGTTCACAAATGGAATCATTTCATCGTCCATACACAACCGTACATCTCGCATCAGCTCTTGGCCGGTTCGGCTTCGACCTGGTCTTCAGGGCTGCCGAGCATGACGCTGTACTTCTCGACGCGCTTGCGCATCTCGAGGAGCGGGGAGCTCAGCTGGATAATGAGGAATCGAAGGATGCTCTCTTCGTAACGGAACACACGCTCGATATCAGCAATGGCCGAAGGCACGGTATCGAACTCGATGTGTGCGTAGTACCCGATGGAGGACTTGTTGATAAGGTAGGCCATCTTCCTTCTTCCGACTTCCAGGACACTGTTGATCACGCCGCCCTTTCCGGCGATCGTGCTCTTCACGAGCTCCATCGTCGAGGCGATGGCATCATCCTGAAGGCCGCCGTCAATAATGACGGTGCATTCGTACTGTTTCAGTTTGTTCATAGCGCAATGGTTCTGACATGACAGGAAACTGGCACATGGCGGAGTACAGGTATTGCGCGATCCCTGGCCCTCGGCTTCACGGTCGCCCGTGAACACCATCTGCTTTTAAGGACCTCAAACATATCACTTTTTATTCTTTTTTCCAACGGCATGTCGTCACGCATCACGCGCCCCGCTTGCCGCGATGCGAGTTCCGTGTCACCCGTCACGCTTCACTGGCAACTCGTCACCGGCTGCACTGCCTGAGGTGTTCGACGACGCGCGAGGCGACCCGCTCGGGGGCGATGCCGTTCATGCAGTTGAAGTGCCCTTTCGGGCAGGAGTTGCGCCCGATGTGGGAGCAGGGCCGGCAGGCTAACCCCTCGACCTCGAAGAGTTCAAACGGCACGCCCCACGGAAGGAAACCGAACTCCTTGACCGACGAACCGAACAGGACGAGCACCTTCCGGCCGAATGCCGAGGCCAGGTGCATAAGCCCGGTGTCGTTGCAGAGTACCAGGTCGGAGCGTTCGAGCAGTGCCGCGCTCTGCGTCAGGGTGGCCTGGCCGGCCATGGAACGTACCCTGCCGCGCACCGCAGCCGGAAGGAGGGCCATAATCCGTTCACCACCCGGGATATCATCCTTCCCGCCGAGCAGCACAATCCTGACTGGCACCTGCGCGGCGACCTGCCCGATCACCGCGGCAAATCGCTCCTCCGGGTAGCGCTTGGTGAAGTGGTTCGCCCCGAAACAGACCGCAAGCACCGGCACCGAGCCCTTGAGCGTGCCCAGCGCGAAATCGCGGTCCTCGCGCGAAAGAAATATCGCGCACGGGGCCGTGACAGCACCCGTCAGGTCATGGAGCGCCTCGCCATAACGCTGCACGACCGAGCGGCAGGCGTCGCCATACAGGTTCAGCTTGAAGCGCACCAGGAGCAGCTTCTTCCAGTTCCGTTTATGGTACCGCCTGACCGTCCCGATGTCGAGGCCGCGAAGCAGCGCCCGTGAACGCCGGTTGTTCTGCAGGTCGAC
The DNA here is from genome assembly GCA_013335115.1 of Chlorobiaceae bacterium. Lineage (GTDB taxonomy): Bacteria > Bacteroidota > Chlorobiia > Chlorobiales > Chlorobiaceae > Chlorobaculum. Next base: position 3,541 of record JAAXWQ010000022.1, read on the forward strand.
CACCAGGTCGTAGGCGATCCCCATGAGCCCCTCGGGAGTGCAGACCGACGAAAGTGCCGGGTTTCCGGCCAGAAGCTGGACGAAGGGGGCTTTCGTGCAAAAGTCGATGCGTGCACCCGGGAATGCCCTGCGCAGCTCCTGCACTACCGGGGTCGTCAAGACGATGTCCCCGATGGAGCTCAGGCGGACGATAAGGATGCTCCGGATGTCGGCAGCTGCCGTCACGACCAGAACTCCCACCAGGCCTTGTAGCCCGAGGGCCTTACGGGCGTCACCGATCGCTCGAGTACGGCGATGCGTTCCGCCGCCTCGGCGACGAGGGTGTCCCGTCCGGGAGTCTCGCCCTTCCGCTCGGCGAGCATCTCGGAAACCTTGCGGAACTCGGCGAGGGCATCGCGGCCGCGACCCAGGCCTTCGAGGGCGAGCGCCCTGCTGAAGACGGCCATGATCCAGAGCTTGCCTTCATCCTGGTTGAGCTCTCCGCGGCGGTTGAAATATTTCAGCGCCATGTCAGCCGATACCAGCGCTTCCCCGTATGAGCAGAGCCGGGCAAGGGCCTCGGCGAGCCCGGCATGGCAGAAGGCGTCGAATCCGGCATGGTCGAACGCCTCTTCGGGAGGCATCCTGCGGGAGGACTCCATGGCTCTCCGGCAACTCGCCGCAGCCTCTTCGTAAGCGCCTTGAAGCAGCTGGCGCTGTGCATCGGAAAGAGCCATGTAAGACTCGGCGACTTCTCTGAGTGGTTTCATGTACGCATAGTGAAACGTGAACGAATGTGCCCTCCGGAATCCGATACCCGTCAGGGATTCCCGACTTTCATCAGCCGGTCGAGCTCGGCGGGGATCTCTGGTCGGCCACGGCCGTTGAGCGCCGTACCGATAATTTTCGCCTTCACGGCGGTCCTCATGTCGGGCAGGCGAACGACCTCCTGGTAGAAGGCGAACCTCAGGGGCGATTCACGCACCATGTCCAGTCGCACGGTGAAGCGGTCTCCGCTCTGCAGGGGCGACTTGTAGTCCAGCTCGGCGCGGATCACCACCAGATGGATCCCTTTTTCAGTGAACTCCCTGAAATCGATCCCTACCGTCTTCAGGTATTGGTGCCGGGCATGTTCGAGGTAGTTCTGGTAGACGCTGTTGTTGACGATGCCCTGCATGTCGCACTCGTAGTCGCGCACCTCCATCTCGTACGAAAACGCGTATCGATCCTGACTCATTGCCCTGTTTTTAAGTTGGTACCGTCATCCATGGCGAACAAAATAACATCCCGCGTCGACAAGCGGAAACGCACCAGGGCCGTCATGCCTGCAACTTCGCGACGAGGGCCGGTAGAAACCGGACGAGGTCGGCCACGACCAGCAGGTCGGCCACCTCCCCGATCGGGGCATCGCGGTCGGTGTTGACCGCAACCACGAAGCCGGCCCCCTTCATGCCGGCGACATGCTGGATGGCTCCCGAAATCCCGCACGCCACGTAGAGTGCGGGCGATACGGCCTGGCCGGTGGTGCCAACCTGTCGCTCGTGCTCCAGCCAGCCGGCGTCGACCACGGGCCGGCTGGCCCCCACCTCGCCGCCGAGGGCATCGGCCAGCGCCCTGACAAGTTCAACATGCTCACGCCGTCCGACGCCACGCCCGGCACTGACGACTACCTCCGCCCGGGAGAGGTCGATCCCCCCGACCGAAGGAGGCTCGTAGCGGAGCAGTTCAACGGAAGCATCCTTCACGGCTTCGAGCCGGAGGATTTCCGGTTCACCGCCGGAAGGTTCTGCCGGAAACGCCCCCGGCTGGAGGGTCAGCACGGCGCATGGGGTCAGCGGCCTGACGGTGCGGCGCATCTTGCCGTTGCAACAACCCGTGACGAAACCGCCAGCCACGATGCCGCCTACCTCCGAAACCTGCGCCGACCTCATGGCCACGGCGACCCTCGGCGCGAGGTCCCAACCGTAAGATGAGTGCAGGAACACCACGTAATCCGGCCGTTCGGCTTCGACGGCCTGCAGCACCAGGCGCTTGTGCACGTCGGGGTTGTACTCCCCGTACTCGCGGGCATCGGCGAAATAAAGGCGCCCGTCGAAACGGGGCAGCTCCCCGGGGTTGCCGACAAGCACCATCGAGGCCCCGGCGCCAAGGGCGCGGGCGAAGCCTTGCAGTTCGGCGGAATCCGCGACCAACCGCCCCTGGCGGCATTCGGCTACCAGCAGAGCCTTCATCGCCCTCCTCCCCGGCGCAGCACGGCTGTCCGCTCCTTCAGCAGGTCAACAACCATTCCGGCCAGCTCGCCAGCCTCGCCTTCGAGCACCGTGCAGGTCGAACGGCGCTCGTGGCGCGAGAATCCGGAGGCTTCGGCCAAGGGAGCCTCGACGCCGACCTCCCCGGGCGAGAGGACGAGCAGCTCCCTCTTCCTGGCTTTCAGGATGTTAGGCAGGGTCGGGTAGCGCGGGGTGTTGAGCCCGAGCTGGCAGGTGAGCAGCGCAGGGAGCCGCAGCCTGACGACGGCCCTGGTCCCGCCCTCGAGCTCACGCTCCACGGTCGCCGTGGCGCCGTCGCAGGAGAAGCCGACGACGGTGGTCGCGCAGGAGAGGCCGAGCAACTCTGCCACGAGAACGCCGACCTGCGCCGAGCCACGGTCCAGCGACTGCATACCGGTGAAGATGAGGCCGAACCCCCGGGAGCGGGCATAGCCGGCGATCATCGTGGCGATCTGCCAGGGGTCGCGGTCAGTCGCGACATCGTCCCTGACGTGCACCCCGTGGTCGCACCCCATGGCCATGGCCTTGCGGATCGTCTCGACGACACGGTCCGGGCCTATCGAGAGCACGGTCACCTCAACCTCACCACCAAGGCGCTCCTTGAGCCGGACGGCCTCCTCGACGGCGAACTCGTCGTAATCGTTCATACGGAAGGCCAGCCCGGATTCTTCGAACCAGGTGCCGGTGGCGTTCGGCGTAAAGCGGGCCTCCATGTCGGGAACCTGCTTGATGCACACCAGGATGTTCATGCTTCCTTGCCCACGCTGTTGGCCACTCCGGTCATGGTTGGAGGAAGACGATGTCGTCGGGGAAGTCGCAGAGGCGTTCACCGCCCGATTCCGTAACCACGAAGGTGTTCTCGATACCGATGGCGCCTTTGCCGGGAATGACGAACTTCGGCTCGACAGCGACCACCTGGCCTGCCTGCAGCGGCAGCTTGAAGCCCTGCGCGAGCACCGGCAGCTCGTCGAGTTCAAGGCCGACACCGTGGCCGACGAACCTTGACTGCTCGCCCGGCATGCCCATGAAATTGCCACCGAGTCCGGCCTGCGCGGCGATTGCCGCCGCCTGCAGGTAGACCTCCTCGCAGATCGCGCCGGGCAGCATGGCGCAGCGTACCGCCTCCTGGATCTCCAGGGAGAGGTAGAACGCCCGCTTGAGCTCGGGGTCGAGCGCCCCCACCACGAAGATGCGGGTCATGTCGGCGATGTAGCCGTTGACTACGCCGGCGAAATCGACCAGCACCGGCTCGTTCGCCTTGATCAGGTCGAGCGAAGCTCCCTGTGGCGATGCGGCTGAAAGTCCCTTGCCGGTCACCGCTCCGTCGAAGAATCCGTAGGTCGCCGCACCGGCAGAAACGGCCAGGCCACCGAACAGCTCCTGGTTGAAGGCCCTCATGCGCACGAAGCCTTCGTGGCCGGCCTTGCGGAGCCGGTACTCCATCTCTGCAGCAAGGTCGAGCTCTCGCATGCCCACCTTCAGGAACTGCGGGACCTGGGCGAAGGCCGAGGCGAGCAGCCCGGCGCTTTTCCTGAGATAGCCTATCTCATCGGCAGACTTCGTCGAGCGGATATCCCTGACAATCATCGAGATATCGACAAAGCTACGGCCGGGAAGCACTTTCGAGTAGTACGCCTGTTGCTGGATCGGCACGGCGTCGAAGGTCAGGCCGATCGTTGCCGACGCATCCCCGAACACCCCGGGAAGCTCCTTGCCCGAAGGAAACGGACGGATGTCCCCGAGCGGGCTCTCGGCCTTTGCCCGCGAGAGGCTTTTGCGCACGAGCAGCGTCGCCTCGCCCCCGGCGGGTACCAAAAGGGCGGAGTTCTGTCGGGTTCCGGTAAAATAGTAGATATCGATCGGCATGAGCAGCAGGGCCGAATGCACCCCCTCCTTGACAAGCCGCTCCTGAAGGCGCGCGATGCGCTGCTGAGATTCGTTTCGAGTCAGCATGGGTTCCAGTGGTTCGATTCGTTGAAAAAGCGGGAGCGAGGGTCCATGCCTGTCAATGGCGGCTGCCACCCCGTGCCCGACCGTATTGCTCTCCCTGGGATTCCGAAAAGCAGGCCGCTTCCCGGTATTCGACAAGATAAGGTTTCCGGAGCGAAGCTGCCAACTACCCGCCGATCCGGGCCGCCACAATTTCGGCCAGGTCGAACGCCTTCATGCCCGAACCCGATCCGGCGGCAGCCATGCCGTCCTCGAACATCGAGAGGCAGAACGGGCAGCCCGACACCAGGGTGCCGGCGCCGGAATTGCGGGCCATCCGCACCCGCTCGGAGTTGATCCTCCTGCCGGTTCGCTCCTCGGCAAGGATGCGCCCGCCGCCAGCGCCGCAACAGAAGCTGTCGGGCCCTGAAGCCTCCATCTCGGAGAGCTTCCCGCCGGCCGCCTTCAGCAGGCTCCGGGGTTCCGTATAGATTCCGTTGTGGCGGCCAAGGTAGCAGGGGTCGTGCCAGGTGAAGCCGAACGGTTCCGGTGCCAGTTTCAGCTGCCGACGACCCACGAGCCCGGCGATGAAGGTCGAATGGTGCTCGACCGGGATCTCGAGACCGAGGTTTCGCCAGCCCCGGTCCAACGTCGTAAAGCAGTGCGGGCAGGCGGTTACGATCCGCGTCACCCCGTACTTCCCGATGGCGGCGATGTTCTGTCGGGCCGTCATCTGGTAGAGGTATTCGTTACCCATCATCCTGACCGGCTCCCCGCAGCACCGCTCCTCGGCGCCGAGGATGCCGACCCTGATGCCGGCGGCGGCGCAGATTCGAACGAAGCTTTCGGCAACCTTGCGGTTCCTCGGGTCGAACGAAGCATAGCAGCCGGCGAAGTAGAGGAGATCGACCCTGCTGTCGTCGGCCATGACGCTGACTGGCAGCCCCTCAGCCCAGGCTCCCCTTGACGCAGGAGCCATTCCAAAGGGGTTGCCGGTCACCTCGATGGCACTCGTCGCCTTGCGGACCTCTTCACCGGCGAACTCCCCCTCCATCAGGGTGAGGCTGCGGCGCATTTCGACAATCTTGACGACATGCTCGATATCGGCAGGGCAGATCTCCTGGCAAGCTCCGCAGGTGGTGCAGGCCCAGAGGGCCTCCCTCGTCACGGCATCGATGAGGCTCTTCGACGGGGATTCGGAGGCGCTCCGGCCGATCTGGCGGATGACCTTCATCGGTGAGAGTGGTTTGCCGGTGACCCAGGCCGGGCAACGATCCTGGCATCGCTTGCAGGCAGTGCAGGCATCGGTGTCGAACAGGTCCTTCCAGGTGAGGTCAGAGGCCAAGGTGGCGCCGAACCTATCGACGGTGTCGTCCTCGAGGTCGATCGTGGCGAGTTCGCCCTGTCCTTCGAGGGGAGCAAAATAACTGTTGCCGCTCGTGGTGAAGAGGTGGCGGAGTTTGGTCCGTGGAATCAGGGCGATGAAACCGAGGCCGAGCAGGAGATGGAGCCACCAGAGCCCCCGGTGCAGGCCGGCGACAGCCTCATCACCCATCGAAGCGAACAGGCGCGAGGCAAGCAGGCCGGCCGGAGACCAGAGGGCAAGGGCCGGATTGTCGCGCACCTCGGTAACCGCCATGCGGCTCCCCTCGATCAGGAACCCGGTGAGCAGGATGCACAGCAACAGCGCATGGACGAGCCCGTCCTCCTGCGTCGTCTCAAGGCCGTCCGGACGGATAAAGTAACGCCGGACGAACAACCCCGCCAGAGCGAGCAACGCCGTGATGCCGGCAAGGTCGAGCACCAGTGAAAAAATCCGGTAGAACAGTCCCGAAAGCATGTTGACCTGGAACACGGGGGAGAGCAGGTCCGCCTGGAACATCACCAGGATGGTTCCGACGAACATCGTGATGAACCCCCAGAAGAGGCCGGAGTGCAACAGCCCGCCGTCGGGCACGCGCAATACCCTGCGCTGGGTCATGGTTTCTGAAAGGAACCTGGAGATACGTTCGCGGCTGCGGTCGAACCTGTCGAGCGGGCGCCCCAGGCGCCAAGCCCCGAAAAGCCTCCGGAACCCCTGCACCATCACGGCAACCGCCGCCAGGGAAAGCAGGTACATCAAGGGAACAGACCCCTGACCGACATTCCAGAAAAGCTCCCTCGTTTCTCGCATACCGCCCGATAGGATTTGATCGACAAGCATACCGGCAACCGGAGCCGGATGGCACAATCATGAATATAGCGCATCGGGCGTCAATACGGATGCCTGCACCCCGACGGCTCAGGCGTATCGGTACAGTGCCGCAACGCCGGTCTGGGACGGCATCTTCCCGGACGGCAGCACCAGCACCTCGCCTCCGTTGTCGAGCACGAGCATGGCAAGGTCCTCGAGCACATCGCCAACGCACTTGTCGCCATCCTTCCCCGGTACGATGCGTCCTGTCGCCGGATCGAGCGAACCCGGGTAACGCCGGTCGCTGTCGAGCAGCAGGGTCGAAACGCGTCCGGCACGTGCCGCTTTGGCGATGACATAGGGGTCGTCGTCGCCAAGCCGCTTGGAGTAGTACTCCTCGTACTTTGCCCGCAACTCGTCAAGCCGCATTTCCCATCGAGGTTCAAGCAACTCCCAGGCCAGTTGGCGCAGTTCGTCGCTTCCGACAAGCCGGGGATCGATAGCCAGCCCTTCATCCAGAAGATGCGGATTTCGACTGACCGACCGGAACTCAGCCTGATGCTCGGGAAGCGCTGCCAGGATGAGCGGCAACCCTGTCGGCTTCGAGTGCCACTCCTCGATTTCCCGGTCCACGATCCTGTAGAATCGTTCGCTGTCCAGTTCTTCCTCATCCCTGCGCGCGCTGTAGCCATGGCGCATGGTGCCGCCGCTTCCCGGAACCCCGAAGGAAGCGATGGTCTGGTGGGGCGGGGTAGTCTCGAACCCGAGCGCGTCGACAAGATTCTTCGGAACTGCTGCAGCCGGACGAATCTCATCCAACCGGAACCGGTTCCCCTCATAGAGCCTCAGATCGGTCCTGGTGACGGCAAGCACCTGGAAACGGTCTCCTCCCTGGAAAAGCCGCAGCAGTGGTTTCACATGGAATTTACCGGTGCCCGTCACGCTTACCTGCTCCGCCACAGGCTCCTGCAGTGGAAGGACCTGGTAATAATCCGGCGACACGAAGACGGCGAGGCCTTCAAGCGTGTGCATCCAGAAGTCATGGTCGTCGATCATGGGTATCAGCCGGTCGAGCAGCGGCTGGATGCCCCGTTTCCCTACCAGGGCGACGCCATTCTGCCTTGCTTCGTTCACCAGGTTCTTGAAGTGAAGCGCATCCTGGAGGTTTTCAGGATGTCGCCTGCCGGTCGGCATGTAGATTGAAATGCAGGGCGATTCGTGCGCCTTGAGCAATCCGGCAGGAATACCAGTCGATTCGCGCTTCATCATGCACCTCCGAGGATAGTCGTTATTGCGAAAACGGCACAACCTTATGGAGGATTTTCAATATTAACGGAAAAGGGCAGCGTGAAGTTCTCGGAAAGGAAGGGGAAAAGGACAGAAGGGACAGAAGGGAGGAAAATGATGGAGATGGAGGACTGTGACAGTCGGTGACGGTCGGTGTCAGTCCGTGAAGGTCGTTGGAAAATGCCATAAAACAGAAAAGCCCGCGAAACTGCTGCGGGCTTTTACTGTATAAAAAAATCGGCGACGACCTACTCTCCCACAATGAAGCAGTACCATCGGCTCTCCTGGGCTTAAC
>JAAXWQ010000025.1 GCA_013335115.1 Chlorobiaceae bacterium
CTTCAGGCATGCAAGATCGCCGGCCTTCCGAAACCTACCGGCTGCGTTTAAGTCTACCCATTAAGAACCGGCCGGCTTCAGCCGGCCCCCAATGTATCGAGAACCAAAGGAGGCAACATGGATGGTGCTAACGACAGCGCTGCGAACGGCGCATGTCAGTGCAACGGGTGCGGATCAGACGGCAACGGAGCGTTCCTGAACCCGACGCCGATGCTCGACCAGCTGGAGAGCGGCCCATGGCCGAGTTTCATCTCCGGATTCAAGGAGATGGCTGAACGAACGAAAAAACCGATGTTGCGCGGCGTGCTCGACCAGCTCGAATACTCCTACAATACGAAGATGGGGTACTGGAAGGGCGGGCTGGTCACCGTGGATGGATATGGCGCAGGAATCATCACGCGCTACTCCATGATCAAGGACAAGTTCCCTGAAGCGGCCGAATTCCACACCATGAGGATTCAGCCGGCGCCAGGCCTTCATTACAATACCGCGATGCTTCGCGAACTCTGCGATATCTGGGAAAAGCACGGCAGCGGCATCATCGCCCTGCACGGCCAGACCGGCGACATCATGCTCCAGGGCATCGAGCAGGACAAGGTCCAGGAGTGTTTCGACGAACTGAACCAGGCGGGCTGGGATCTCGGCGGTGCCGGTGCCGGCATGCGAACAGGGGTCTCCTGCATCGGTCCGGGGCGCTGTGAGAACGCCTGCTACGACAACCTCAAAATGCACCTGAAGGCGCTGCAGCATTTTGTCGGACAGGTCCACCGTCCCGAATGGAACTACAAGCTCAAGTTCAAGTTCTCAGGATGCCCGAACGACTGCACCAACGCTATCATGCGTTCCGACCTTGCCGTGATCGGCACATGGAAGGACGCGATCCAGGTCGACCGCGACGAGGTCAGGGCATGGATCGAGGAGCGCGGGGTGGACGCACTGGTCAACAACGTGATCAACCACTGCCCGACCAAGGCGATTTCGCTCAGGGACGGCGACATGGTCATCGAGACCCGCGACTGCGTCCGCTGCATGCACTGCCTCAACGCCATGCCGAAAGCGCTCTCCCCCGGAAAAGAGCGGGGCATATCACTGCTCATGGGCGGCAAGAACACGCTCAAGGTCGGTGTCAACATGGGCTCCCTTATCGTACCCTTCATGAAGATGGAGGACGACGAAGATATTGAAGCGTTCCTCGAACTGATCGAAGAGATCATCGACTGGTGGGACGACGCAGGGCTCGACCACGAGCGCATCGGCGAGACCATCGAGCGTGTCGGCCTGAAACAGTTCCTCGACGGCGCAGGCATAGAGTACGACATCAACCAGGTGTCGCGTCCGCGAGACAACCCGTACTTCAAGGCAAAATATTGATGGGAGGATCGATTAACACGCGGCTGATTTCGAGGAGCTGATCTTCGGATGACACCCGACCGTTAATTGATCAACCCTGATTTCCCGGAATATTCACCACCGTGCAGGCGCCAAGGGCGGCGCCGGTACGCCTCAACCTACAGGAAACAGCATGAGCAGTCAGGAAAGAACCTGGAAGACCATAGAGTCCGGACCCCACACCTACGAGGAGGCACTGCATCCCGTAGTCAGGAAGAATTACGGGAAGTGGAAATACCATGAGATCCCCAGGCCGGGCGTGCTGAAGCACGTCGCGCAGAGCGGGGACGCCATCTGGACGGTCAGGGCCGGCACGCCTCGACAGGATACGGTAGACATGCTGCGCCGCCTGTGCGAAGTCGCCGACAAATACAGCGACGGCTACCTTCGCTTTACCGTACGCAACAACGTCGAGTTCCTCACTCCGACCCAGGAGAACGTGGAGCCGATGATCCAGGAGCTCGAATCGATGGGCTTTCCCGTCGGCGGTACCGGCATGTGCGTCTCTTCGGTTTCCCATACCCAGGGCTGGCTGCACTGCGACATTCCGGCGACAGACGCATCGGGTGTCGTTAAATCCATGATGGACACGCTCTATAATGAGTTCAGGGACATGCAGATGCCCAACAAGGTGAGGCTCTCGACCTCATGCTGCGCGATCAACTGCGGCGGCCAGGCAGACATCGCAGTCGTCGTCAAGCACACCCGTCCTCCACGCATCAACCACGACCACCTCTCGACGATCTGCGAGCTTCCGAAAGCCGTAGCACGCTGCCCGGTGGCCGCAATCCGCCCGACCGTGGTCAACGGCAAGCGTTCGCTCATGGTGGACGAGGCCAAGTGCATCTGCTGCGGCGCCTGCTTCGGAGCCTGCCCTGCAATGGAGATCAACCATCCCGAGCATTCGAAGTTCGCCATCTGGGTCGGCGGCAAGAACAGCAACGCCCGTTCAAAACCTTCGACCATGAGCATCGTGGCGCACAACCTTCCGAACAATCCGCCGCGCTGGCCGGAGGTTACCGACGTGGTCGGCCGGATCCTGACGGCATACAAGGAGGGAGGCCGCCCGTGGGAGCGAGTCGGCGAGTGGATCGCCCGAATCGGCTGGAAGCGCTTCTTCGAAGAGACAGGCCTGACCTTCGACGATAACATGATCGACAGCTATCGTCACGCCAGGACCACGTTCAACCAGTCGGCTCACGTTCGTTTTTAAGCTGAACTCCAAAGGAGAACTTCATGAATGCAGAATCAAATCCGATTCTCGATTTTGCGACGGAGTATGTCTTCCCTGGGTTCAGTGAACTGACAGGGACCGACAAGATCGTCGCCTTCGGGGACCATAGCCACAAGTGCCCCATCTACGTCCGGCAGACGCCTCCATGCACGGCCGAGTGCCCTGCCGGCGAGGATATCCGGGCGATCAACCGATTCCTGAACGGCATCGACAAGTCGGACGACCCGCTGAGATC